>NZ_CP129137.1:5797500-6397500 GCF_030406905.1 Streptomyces sp. HUAS CB01 | reverse complement strand
CGGCGGTCCTGCTGACCGCGACCGGCGGTCTGCTGCTGCTCGGCGGTGGCGCGCTGGTCGTCGCGAAGCGCCGGCGCAACGCCTCGCAGCGGGGCTGACCGGACTGACCGCCTCGCACGGCGGCACCACCGAGGTACGGGCGAGCTCCCGGACGGCACCGCGCCGTCCGGGAGCTCGCCCGCGTCCGGGGAGCGCGGCACGGTGATACGGCATGGGGGCGAATCCCCCGGTGAGCCGCTGCAGGGACACCGCCCGGGGCCGGGGCGTCGTGCGAGGGTGCGGGACATGCGTGTCGCGTGCGTGGCCCCCTTGGCCGCCCTGGTCCTCGCCGCGGGGGCCGTGACGTCCTGCGGGGCGGGCGGTGCCGATGACGGGGCGCCGGGGGTGAACGGACGGGCGGCGCCGGTCGAGCGGCTGCGGGTGGAGGTCGTCGAGACCCTGCCGCACGACCCGGACGCCTTCACCCAGGGCCTGGAGATGGCCCACGGCAGGCTCTACGAGAGCACGGGTGTCAGCGGCCGGTCGGCGATCGGGTCCGGTCCGCCGGGTGCCCCGCCCTCCCGGCACGAGCGGCTGGCGGCGCCGCTGTTCGGTGAGGGGATGACGGTCATGGGACCGACGCTGTGGCAGCTCACCTGGCGCGACGGCGTCGCGATCGAACGCGACGCGAGGACGCTGACCGAGCTCCGCCGGGTCCCGTACGACGGTGAGGGCTGGGGGGTGTGCCACCAGTCGCGGCACGACCGTCTGGTGACGAGCGACGGCTCGTCCCGGCTCGTGTTCCGCGACCCCGGGACCCTCCGGAGGACGGGCTCGGTCGTCGTCACCCTCGACGGCCGGCGGGTGGACCGGCTCAACGAGCTGGAGTGCGTCGGCGACCTCGTGTACGCCAACGTCTGGCCCACCGACCGGATCGTACGGATCGACGCCGGCAGCGGACGGGTGACGGGGGAGATCGCCGCGTCCGGCCTGATCGGCGCGGCCGAGCGGCGGCGCACGGACGTCCTCAACGGGATCGCGGCGATCCCGGAAACGGATCAGTTCCTGCTGACCGGCAAGTGGTGGCCGAAGATGTTCCGGGTGCGGTTCGTACCCGTGTCGCCCGCCCCCGGCACCCCGCTCCGGACCTCCTGAAGGACCGACGCCGATACCGTGCGTGCGCCCGGTCGCCGTGCGGGCCCCACGCGGGGGACCACCGCGTTCCGGGGCCGTGCCACCCGCCCCCTGTCCGCCCGACGGGCCTGCCGTCGATGCGCACCGTCATGCCGGGAAGTCGACCGACGCTCTGCTGGCGGGGCTTTCCGTGGTGTTGTCGGTGTCGGTGTCGGTGCCCGGTGCGTCCGCGGCAGGCCCGCGGGGTTGCGCGGCGGGCGCGCCGGCCGTCGCGGCCGGGGACAGCCACAGTCCGGCGCTCATGGGTGACGGCACGGTGCGCGCCTGGGGCAGCAACTCCCTGGGCCGGCTGGGGAACGGGACCGCCGCCGACAGCGCCGTGCCGGTGCAGGTCGCCGGTATTCCCGGCTGCCGCGGCCACGGCGAGCCCGTCCACTCCCCCGGCGGCCGGGACCACGACGACCGGCGGGCCCTCCGCGGTGCGCTGAAGCAGGGGGCGGCGCCGGTGCGGTGGCCGGGACGCGCCTCAGTCCCCCACCACCACGGTCCGCTGCGCCGAGAAGTCCCCCCAGTTCCCGTCCGGGAGCCTGGCGCGCAGTTTCAGCGAGTAGCGGGTGCCCGGCGGGTCGGTCACGGTGAGGGTGTAGGTGGCCGGACCGGGCGGCGGTTCGGCCCCCCAGACGATCGTGGTGGCGAGTCTGCCGTTGAGGAAGAGCTGGTGCTCCCGGACCGGGGCGCCGGTGGCCGGGGGTGTCCAGGTCAGCTCGACCGCGTGGGCCGGGGGCGCCGAGGGCCGGATGACGGCGGTGAGCCGGGTGGGGGCCGTGTTGGGGCCGCCGCCCGGAGCCGTGGCGGTCGTCAGGTCGAGCGGGGCGCTGTCGGGTGAGGTGTTGTCGGCCGCGTCCCGGGCACGGACGGTGAACGTGTAGACCGTGCCGGGACGCAGGCCCGTGACCCGGGCCGTGGTGGTGGTGCCGGGCACGCTGTGGATGCGGGAGTCCGCCTGGTAGACGTCGTACGCCGTCACTCCGCGGTCGTCGGCCGAGGCCCCCCAGGACAGGGTGACCGCACGGCTCCCCTCGGCCCGCCCCGTCGGCGCTCCGGGGCGGCCGGGCGGGCGCCGGTCCTCGACGGCGGGGGCGAGTGTGGTGACGGGGACCGGCGCGCTGTGCGCCGACGCGTTGCCGGCGCCGTCGAGGGCGCGGACCGTGAACGCGTAGGCGGTGGAGGGGGCGAGGCCGTCGATGTCGGTCATGTGCGTGGCCGCCGGGAGGGACTTCACCTTCGTGCCGGCGCGGAAGACCTCGTAGCCGCTCACGCCGGTGTCGTCCGTGGCGTGCTCCCACATGACGTGCACGGACGTGGCACTGCTCGCCTGGGCGGTGACGCCGCTCGGCACGGAGGGGCTGCGGGTGTCCGCGGCCCGGGCGTCGCCGCCGCACGCCGTGAGCAGCAGTGCGGACGCGCACGTCAACACGGGGAAGAACAGGGGGCGTTGCACCGGACTGCCTCCGTCCGCCGGGGCATTGGTCCAGACCTGTATCGCACAGTCCGGCCGCACCGGGCAAGAGGGCGGAGGGCAGGGGACCGAACGAAGGCGACGGCAGGGGCGACGGCGGCGGAGACCGCCGCGGCGGGAGGCCGGTCCGCCGCCTACCGTTCGCTGTGGCCCAGCGTCCTCCCGGGCGCGACCCGGTCCCTGACGGCCCGCTTCACCGCGGTGGGCTCGGGAAAGCCCTGCTCACGGCGGTCCCAGACGACCTCGCCGTCGACGCGTACGACGAACACGCCCCCGATCCCGGGCTTCAGCGCCACTTCGTTGAGCTCGGATCGGTCGAACGTGCCGAGGAGCTCCTGGGCGAGCCAGGCGGCGCGGGGCAGCCAGCGGCACTGGGTGCAGTACTCGATCTGCAGCCGGTGCCCGGCCGTTCCCCGATCCGCCCCGGGTCCGGGCGCCTCGTCCGCCTCGGGCACCTGGCGCCTCACCCTCCCGTGCCGCGGTGGTGTGCCGCGGACCGTTTCGCCGTCGCCTTCGCCGTCTTCACGGCGTGTGCCGCCAAGTCTGCCACCCTGCCGTCCGGGTGACGGCCACGCAGGTCCTCCAGGACGCGGACCGCGCTCGCCGGATCGACCTCCGTCAGCGCCGGCAGCAGGGAGGCGGCGCCGCCCGGCCAGCCGGCGGCGGCCTCGTCGAAGGCGTCGATGAGAGCGGTGGGGGCCGGCTCGGGGGCGCGGTCCTCGTCGGCGGCGGCCACGAACACCCGCATGTCCGCGGTCCAGCGGGCGTCCAGGTCCTCCAGCAGGAGCGTGGCCCGGGCGGTGAGGGGCACGAGGCCCTCGTCGGCGGGTTCGCCCCGGGAGCGGAGGAGCCGGTGGGCGTGGGCGCCGGTGACGGGGTCCGTGAGGGCGGCCCGCAGGGGCCCGTCGGGGATGCGCGCGCGATCCAGCCGGTCGAAGAGACCCGTCGTCAGCGTGCGGTAGAAGTCGGCGGACTTGGCCGCGGAGACGGCGTCCAGCAGCTCGCTCCACACCGGGTCGGTGGCGCCCCTGGCCGTCGTCCACGCGGTGACGGCCGCCGCGGCGACGGCCGGTGGCCAGTACTGGACGGCCGCGACGGTCCGTGCGGCGTCCCACGAGGTGATCTCGTGCTCGTCGGGCGCGGCGACATGGCCCACGGCGAGGACGTGGCGGACGACGGCGTTGCCGAGCGGGGTGAGCCCGTAGGTGTCGCCGGTGCGGAAGACACAGCCGGTCCGGGTCAGCTCGTCGACCACCTCGGCGAGCGCACGTGCCGGGCCGTCGACCACCGAGCGGTCCTCCTCGGTGAGACCGGGGAGGCCGAGCAGTGCGGACAGTTCGGCGAGCGCCGGGGTCTCGTACCCGGGCGGGGCCGAGGCAGGGACGGTCGCGGGGGCGTCCTCGAGTTCGGGCGGGACGGTCAGGTCGGTGTGGCCGGACGCCTTGCGCGCCACGGACTCGGGGGTGCCGCCGCGGGCGTACAGCCCGTAGAGCACATGCGCCGCGTCGAGGGCGTACTCCTCGTCGGCGGCGCTGTCCGGGGCGGACCCGGCGGCGATGCGCTCCACGACGGCGGCGAGGACGTCGGCACCGAGCTCGACGAGTTCCTGCGGGGTGCCGTCGGTCCAGACGGCCTCCGCCGGACCGGGGAACCCGCACTGCTCGGCGAGGTCCCGGACGTCGTCGCTCCCGGCCGCGAGTGCCGCGGGCAGCGGGGCCGCGTGCAGCAGCGCCCGGATCTCACCGGACCCGGGCACGGCGGCCGGTGGGGGCAGCGGGATCGCGGAGTCCCCGTGCTGGTCGAGGTGTTCGTCGAGGAAGCGGTCGGCGAGGACGACATGGGGCAGCGCCTCGGGGCCGGGGGCGAGACCCTCGTACGGGCCGGAGAGGGCCTCGGCGAGGCCCGCGGCCGTCCAGCGGTCGGTCAGGGCCACCGCCAGCGCCTCCAGCTCCGACGTCAGCGCCTCCTCGGGGCGGGCGGCCTCCAGGACGGGTGTCGCGGGCAGCAGCGGCCCCGCCGGCGAGGGCCCTTCCACGTCGTGGGCGAAGGCCGACAGCAGCGCGTCGGTGAGCCGGATGCGGGCGGCGAAGGTGGCGGCCGTGACGTCCGAGCGGTGCAGGGGTTCGGGAAGCGCGGGCCGCTCCGCATGGGGCGCGGCGGCGAGCGCGGCCAGCCAGGCGCGCACCGCCTCGGGGTCGTCCGCGTCGACCCCGTCCGCCCGCAGCAGCGACGCGTACCAGCGGGGCCAGGTCAGATTCCGGGGGTCGCCGAGGGCACGTACGAACACGGGTACGGCGTCGTCGACCGCGGCGAGGACTCGCGCATGACGTTTGGCGTTCAGCCGGCCGGCGTCGCGGACGCGGTCGGTGAGCGCGGTGAGGACGGACGGGACGGCGTCGGTCTCGTCCGGGCTCGCCCACAGCAGCAGGGGCAGGTCCTCGGCGAGCACCCGGCGCACCAGCTCGGGCGTCGGCTCGGGGACGCCCGCCCGGCGGTCGGCGCCGTGCAGCGCCAGCAGGGTCAGCACCGCGTCCGCGGGGCGGGGCGGCAGGACGGTCTTCCGCTCCGTCTCCGCCCAGTCGAGGAATGCGTCGAGGCCGGTGTTCAGGGCAGTGGTACGGGTCACCTGGGGAGCGTATGGGCGTACACCGGGGCAGGGGCGCTTGCCCGGCGGAGGATGGCCCGATCGGGCGAGAGCGGCCGCCGGACCGTGCGACGCGGCGGCACCGTACGGGCCCGGCGGTGGCGCGCCCGGGGTTCCCCGCGGGCGGGTCCGGCCCGCTGTGCCGTGGCAGGGGAGGTCTGCCGGGGTCCGCCGGGAAGGTCGGGGTGTCCGGTGCGGTGCGGCGCGCCGCGGAGCATCGCCCTCGTACCGGACGCACCCGGGGGCGGCAACGCGGCGAGGCGCCGTGCAGGGCGTGTCGGGAGCCGGTGGGCCCTTCCGGTCACGGCGCCGGGCACCGCGGGACTCCCACCGATGAGTTCCGGCCCGTCGATCGGTCCGCACTTCCTGGGGACCGACAGCACGGACAGCCCGCCCGGCAGGCTGGGCAGGAACGGAGTGGACGGCATGGACGGCATGGACGGCACGACGGGCACGGCCGGCACGACCGGAACGACCGGCACGGCCGGAACGGAGACGCCGGACCTGGGCGCGGTGGCCACCGCGCTGGCCCATCTGGCCGAGGGGGTCACGGACGCGAGCCTCGGGGAGCCGACCCCGTGCCCGAAGTACGCGGTACGGGAACTCCTCGCCCATGTCATCGGGCTGTCGGCGGCCTTCCGGGACGCCGCGCGCAAGGACCTCGGGCCGTCGACCGCGGTCGACCCGGGCGCCGTGGAGTGGGTCCTGGCGGACGACTGGCGCGCGGAACTGCCGAGGCTGCTGGACGAGCTGGTGACCGCCTGGCGTGCACCCGGCGCCTGGGACGGCGACACCCGGGCGGGCGGGATCACCTTCCCGGCGGCGGCCGCGGGGAGGGTCGCCCTCAACGAGCTCCTGGTCCACGGCTGGGACCTGGCGCGCGCCACGGGCCAGGACTACACGCCCGACGAGGCCGGTCTGCGGGTGTCGTACGGACTGATGGCCCCGGCCGCGGACGACGGCGGCCGCGACGGGATGTTCGGCCCGGTCGTCCCCGTACCGGACGACGCCCCGCTGCTCGACCGGGTCATCGGCCTCAGCGGCCGCCGGCCGGACTGGCGTCCCGGGGACTGAGACGGGGCTGCGGGGCAGGGGCCCGTGCACCGGGGTCCCAGGTCCCGTCCGGCCGCAGACCGCCCCAGGGCTCCGTGGGGCCGGGGAAGCCGGGGAGTCGGGGAGTCGGGGAGTCGGGGGCTTGGGGGCCGACGGGCCGACGGGCCGACGGGCCGTGCCCGAACCCGTCCCTGACGCCGCACCGCGACGGCGACGGCGCGCCGGGGCGCCGTCGCCGTACGCCAGTGGCGGCGGCGCTTCAGTGCACCGGGACCGGATCCGGCTCGCGGTGCGCCTCGGACGGTGACGCCCCGGCGGCCCGGGCCCGGTCGCGGCCGAGGTGGTTGAAGGCCAGGTTAAGCACGATGGCGACCACGCAGCCGGTCGAGATACCGGAGTCGAGCACCACCAGCAGGTCCTTCGGGAAGGCGTGGTAGAACTCCGGTGCCGCGATCGGGATCAGCCCGATGCCCACGGAGGCCGCCACGATCAGTGCGTTCTCGCCCTTCTCCAGGGCCGCCGCGGCCAGCGTCTGGATGCCGCTGGCGGCGACCGAGCCGAAGAGGACGATGCCCGCGCCGCCGAGGACCGGCAGCGGGACCAGGGCGATGACGGAGGCCGCGACGGGGCACAGGCCCAGCAGGATCAGGATGCCGCCGCCTGCCGCCACGACATAGCGGCTGCGGACCTTCGTCATGGCGACCAGGCCGATGTTCTGGGCGAACGCGCTGCACATGAAGCCGTTGAAGAGGGGGCTGATCGCGCTGCCGAGGGTGTCGGCGCGCAGCCCGCCCTCGATGATCCGCTCGTCCGCCGGCCGGTCCACGATCCGGCCGAGGGCCAGCATGTCGGCGGTGGACTCGGTCATGCAGACGAGCATCACGATGCACATGGAGACGATCGCGGCGATCTCGAACTGCGGCGCACCGAAGTGGAACGGCGTGGGGAAGCCGAAGACGTCCGCGCCGCGCAGGGCGTCCAGGCCGGTCATACCGAGCGGGACGGCGACGAGCGTGCCGGCGACGAGGCCGAGGAGGATGGCGATCTGCTGCAGGAACCCGCGCAGCAGTCTCCGCAGCGCGAGCACGATCACGAGGGTGAGCGCGGCCATGCCGATGTTCTCCGTCGAACCGTGGTCGGGGGCCGCGGGGTCGCCGCCCTGGGCCCAGTTGAAGGCGACGGGCAGCAGGGAGACACCGATGAGCGTGATGACGGTGCCGGTGACGACGGGCGGGAAGAACCGTACGAGTTTCGAGAAGTACGGCGTGAGGACGAAGCCCAGCACGCTGGCGACGAGGATCGCGCCGAAGATCACTGCGATGCCGTCGTGGCCCCGGTCCCTGCCGATGGCGATCATCGGGGTGACACCGGCGAACGAGACGCCGTTGACGAAGGGGAGCCGGGCGCCGACCTTCCAGAAGCCCAGCGTCTGGAGGAGGGTGGCGATGCCCGCGGTGAACAGGCTCGCGCCCATGAGGAACGCGGTGTCCCGGGCGCCGAGGCCGACCGCGGGCCCCACGATCATGGGCGGGGCGACCACACCCGCGTACATGGCGGCCACGTGCTGCAGGCCGCTGGTGAACATCCTGAACGGCGGGAGCGTCTCGTCGACCGGGTGTTTGCGGTCTCCGTCACCCGGGTGCGCCGGGTCGCCGGGGGCGGGATGCTCCTGGTCGCCGGGCGCGGCATCTGCGTCTTTGCGGAACCTTGGCTTGGCTGCCACGGCAATTCCTCCGGTCGGTTGACACGTCGGCTGCGACGTGGGTGTCAGGGAGGTCAGAAGTGATGCGTGATGCAGGTGTTCCAGGTGGTGCTGGTGTGCGCCCGTGTGGAGGTGCCGTGGGATGCCGGCACAAAAGAAACCACCGTCTCCGGGAGGCGTGTGCCGTGTCGGCGCACACCTCCCGGAGGCGGCTGCCGCGGACCCCGCTCGGGTCCGCGGCCCGCCGGCCGAGGGCCGTCCCCCTCGGCCGGAGAACCGGGGTGTCAGGCCTGCGCGGCGATCCGCGCGAGGCGCTGGGCCTCGTCCCGCGTGGAGCGGGCGATGGCGTCCTCGTCGGCCTTGAGCAGCCGGCCGTTCTCGACGACCGGCTCGCCGTCGACGAGGGAGAGCGTGACCGGGGCCGCCGCGCCGAGGACGAGGGCGGTCACCGGGTCGGCGATGGAGGCGTGGGCGAGGGTGTCCAGCTTCCAGAGGACCAGGTCGGCGAGCTTGCCCGGCTCCAGGGACCCGATCTGCGTGGCCCGGCCGAGGACCTGGGCGCCGCCGTACGTGCCCAGGCGGAGCGCCTGACGCGCATTCAGCGCGGCTTCGCGGTGCACCGGGTTGAGGCGGTTGATGAGCAGCGCGTTGCGCAGTTCGGTATGGAGTTCGCCGGACTCGTTGGAGGCGGTGCCGTCGACGCCGAGGCCGACGGGAACGCCGGCCCTCAGCATGTCGGGGACCCGGGCGATGCCGGCGGCGAGGCGGGCGTTGGACGAGGGGCAGTGGGCGACTCCGGTCCTCGTCCGGGCGAACGCCTCGATGTCGGAGTCGTTCATGTGGACGCAGTGCGCCATCCACACGTCCTCGCCCAGCCAGCCGGTGGACTCGAAGTACTGGGTGGGGCCCATGCCGAAGAGCTCGTGGCAGAACTTCTCCTCCTCCACGGTCTCGCTGCCGTGGGTGTGGAGGCGTACGCCCTTGCGGCGGGCCAGTTCGGCGCCCTGCTTGAGCAGTTCGGTGGAGACCGAGAACGGGGAGCAGGGGGCGACGGCGATCTGCGTCATCGCGTCGAAGGAGGCGTCGTGGTGCGTGTCGATGGTCTCCTCGGTGGCGGCCAGGGCCCCTTCGAGGGTCTCGACGGCGAAGTCCGGCGGCAGGCCGCCGTCCTTCTCGCTGCGGTCCATGGAGCCCCTGGCCAGGGTGAAGCGGACACCCATCCCGGACGCGGCCCGGATGATGGCGCCGGAGAGGTCGCCGGAGCCCTTCGGGAAGACGTAGTGGTGGTCCATCGCGGTGGTGACGCCGCCGCGGGCCATCATCGCCAGGGACCCCTGTGCGGCGGAGTGCACCATCTGCTCGTCGATGCGGGCCCAGGTCGGGTAGAGCGCGACGAGCCAGTCGAACAGGTTGTGGTCGGTGGCGAGACCGCGGGTGATCCACTGGTAGAAGTGGTGGTGCGTGTTGACCAGGCCGGGGGTGGCGAGGTGGCCGGTGCCGTCTACGCGGCGGACCACGTTCTCCAGGTTCTCGGGCGCCCTGCCCGGACCGACCGACTCGATGCGGTTGCCGGCGACGACGATGTGGCCGGAGGCGTACTCGGTGTCATGGGCGTCCACGGTCGCGATCGAACAGTTCTCGATGACGATGCGCGGGGCTGCTGCCGATGCTGCCATGGCGGTGCGTCCTTTGTCTTTCGGTGGCGGTGCGGGCACGGCAGGACCCTGGAGGATTTGAGTGCCACGGTCCGGGGACCGTGGGTGCCGAAAAGGGTGGGAGGACCGGGTGGGCGGGACCGCCGCGGGCGGTCCGCCCCACGTGCACGTGTCAAGGAAACCACCTGCTCCCTCGTCTCCGGTGCGGCCCCGTCCGGTCGGACGGACGGGGCCGCGGCCGGTCCCGTCCGACGGGCGACCTCCCCCGGCCTCCGGGGCCGGGGCGGCCCGTCAGAGGTTGGTCAGGTCGACCGGGATCCGCGCCTCGGCGCCGTCCCGCAGGATCGTCGCCTCGATGAGGCCGTAGGGCCGGTCGGCGGCGAAGTAGACCTCGTTGTCGTTCTTGAGCCCGAACGGCTCCAGGTCGACGAGGAAGTGGTGCTTGTTCGGCAGGGAGAAGCGGACCTCGTCGATCTCCGCGCGGTGGTTGATGATGCGCGCGCCCATCTGGTACAGCGTCTGCTGCAGCGAGAGGGAGTAGGTCTCGGCGAAGGCGTGGAGCATGTGCTTCCTCACCTGCTCGTAGGACTTCTCCCAGTTGGGCGCCTTCTGCTCGTCGTCGGTCCAGTTGAACCGCCAGCGGCCGGAGACCTCGGTGGCCAGGATGCGGTCGTACGCCTCCTGCAGCGTCGTGTACTTGTCCTTGACGTAGCCCCAGAACTCGGAGTTCGTCGAGTTCATGACGACCAGGTCCTTGAGCCCGGAGACGACCTCCCACGACTCCCCGTCGTAGGTGATCTGGGTGAGGCGGGTCTCCTGGCCCTTGCGGACGAAGGAGTGCCTGACCTCGTCGGCGCCGATGAACCTGGAGTTGGCGTCGGAGGTCGCGATGCGCTCCCAGGCGTACTCCTCGATGCGGATGCGCGCGCGGTGGATCGGTTCCTGCGAGGTGACGAAGTGGCGGGCGAGGTGGATGCCGAACTGCTCGGCGGACTCGATGCCGTGCTCCTTGGCGAACGCGTACACCGTGTTCTTGGTGGTGTCGGTCGGGAGCACGTTGGCGTTCGAACCGGAGTAGTGGACGTCCTCCATGTCGCCGGAGAGCGCTACCGAGACGTTCAGGTCCTTGATGTGGTGGGTGTCGCCGTCCCGCGTGATCTTCACGACGCGGTTCTCGGCCTTGCCGTACTGGTTCTGTCCCAGGAGTACGGGGCGGCCGGGTCGGGATGTGGCTGTCATTGTCTGCTAGCTCCCTCGGTAAACGGAGTAGCCGAACGGGTTGAGCAGCAGCGGTACGTGGTAGTGCTCGCCCGACACGACGGCGAACGTGATCGCCACCTCCGGGAAGAACGCACCGCTGTCCCGATTCGCGGGGGCGTCCTGCTGGGCCTCGGCTTGCTTCTTCGCGAAGTACGGCTCGGTCTCGAAGTCGAGCCGTACGTGGGTGGTGCCCTCCGGCAGCGCCGGCAGGTCCTTGCACCGGCCGTCCGCGTCGGTCGCGGACCCCCCGAGCGCCCTCCACTCGCCGCCGGAACCCTCGCGGGCCGACAGGGAGACGGCGACGCCCTCGGCGGGGCGGCCGACGCTGGTGTCCAGGATGTGGGTGGACACGGACGCCGTGGTGTCGGTGCTCATGCGCTCTCCTCCTCCACGAGACGGTTCAGCCGGATCCGGTTGATCTTCCCCAGTTCGGCGCGGACGATCTCGCGCTCCTGCTCCGGCGAGTGGTCGATCCGCTCCCGGACGGCGTCCCTCATCTGCTCACCGGTGCGGCCGGTGGCGCAGATCAGGAAGACATGGCCGAACTTGTCCTGGTAGGCCAGGTTGAGTTCGAGCATCTCGGCCCTGAGTTCCTCGGAGGCATCGGCCATCCCGCTCTGCTCGCGGGAGGAGGTCGGGTCCCCGGGCTTCGGCCGGCCGATCGGCGGGTGCCCCGCCATCGCTTCGGCCAGGTCCTCGGCGGTCAGCCCGGCCATGGCGGCGTCGCTGGCGGCGAAGAGGGCCTCGACGGTGGCGTAGGGGCGCCGGGCGAGCAGCTCGCCGCCCCATGCCGAGCTGGCGCACACCTCGTGCAGCACGGCCTGGGCCTCGCTGTCCGTCGAGGTGTTGAACCGGGTGAGGCCCGGTACGGAAGTCGAAGACACGGGAGCCTCCGTGGCTGTTCTGCAGGGTGCGTCGGACGGGCTGCGGATAGCTAACGCCTTCCCCCGACAGCCCGTCAACACTTTGTTGAAACTTCGTGGACAGAAAAGCCGCCGTCCCGACATATGGACGGCGGCTGCGTACGGATCGTGGCCACCTAGTCACCCTTGGCGGCGTTCTCCCTGTTCAGGTAGTTGTAGACGGTGAACCGGCTGACCCCGAGGGCGCTCGCCACCGTCTCCACCCCGTGCCGTACGGAGAAGGCCCCGCGTGCCTCCAGCGTCCGCACCACCGACTGCTTCGCCTTGCGGTCGAGGGCCGACAGCGGCATGCCGTGACGCCGCTCCATGGCGGCCAGGATGTGGTCCAGCGAGTCGGACAGCTGCGGCAGCCGCACGGCCAGCACCTCGGCGCCCTCCCAGGAGAGGACGACATCGTCCGCCTGGGCCTGCTCGGGGCGGAGGATCTCCGCGCCCATCGCGTCCACCAGCGGCTTCACGGCGTTGACCAGAGGGTGGTCTCCGGGCTCGGTCACTGCTCCCCCTCCTCGTCCGCGCCGTCACGGACCGCCGGCGCGGCGTCGTGCTGCCCGATCACGTTGACCTGCAGCGAGACCCGGGTGGCCCCGGCGCCCAACGCCCGGCGCAGCAGCGAGTCGACTGCGGTGAGCACGGCGTCCGCGCCGCCCTCGGCCGTGTTGCCGAAGGGGCCCACGTCCACGGCGTCCAGGTCGGCGGCCTGGATGACCTCGCGGGCGACCACCGCATGGGCCGGGGCCTCGTCGAGGTCGAAGGGTTCTGTCGTGAACTCCACTCGCAATCGCATGCCCCCACGTTAAGCCCGCCCGCACGGGCGTCCGCCGGGCGGTGCCGGAATACAGCGACACCGGAAAGAAGCGGCCGCCGTGCGACGGATCCGCCCGCGTCCCGCGTAGAGCCGATGACGGAAGCCGCACCCCCGGTCGGAACGGTGCGGCGGCACGACGAGGGAGGGGTGGGCCGTGTTGACGGGTCACGGACGCAGAGCGGTGCGGGGGACGGCGGTCGCGGCGGCGGCGATGGCGGTGCTGACCGCCTCGCAGGCGCAGGGGGCCGTGCCCTCGGCGACCGCGGGCACGGAGGGGGTACCGGCGGCGCCCGGACCGAGCGTCTCGGGCGACTCCGCCTACCGCACGGAACTACCGCCGCTGCGGCCGCGCGGGCGCGAGGGCATGGCCCCGGAAGGCGCGGTCGACGGGAGCGCGGTGACGACCGGGGGCACGCTCCCCTCCACCGTCTTCGCCGCCTACCTGCGGGCCGAAGCGGAACTGTCGCGCAGCACGCCCGGCTGCGGGCTCCGCCGGCAGCTGCTCGCCGCCATCGGCCAGGTGGAGTCCGGGCAGGCGCGCGGCGGCCGGGTGGGCCCGGACGGCACGGCGTCTCCGCCGATCCTCGGGCCGCGGCTGGACGGCAACGGCTTCGCGCGGATCACGGACACGGACGGCGGCGCGTACGACGGGGACACGGTGTACGACCGCGCCGTCGGGCCGATGCAGTTCATCCCGTCGACCTGGGCGGTCTGGGGCGCCGACGGCAACGGCGACGGCCGCGCGGACCCGTCCAACGTCTACGACGCGGCGCTCGCCGCGGGCCGGTATCTGTGCGCGGGCGGACGGGACCTGTCCGACCCGGGCGACCTGGACCGCGCGGTCCTCGGGTACAACCGCTCGAGGGCCTATCTGCGCACGGTGCGGGCCTGGTACGCCTACTTCCTGGAAGGACACCTGGTGGTGCCGGACCTGGGAGCGGCGGGTCCGGCCGCTCCCCGTCCGCAGCCGGCGCCGTCCCGTACGCCCCGGCCCGCCGCGTCCCAGCCGTCCGCTTCAGCGCGCCCGGACGGACCGGGCGGAGGGGAGGGCACCCGGCCCCCGGGGTCCACCGCGGCCCCCGATCCCCGGCCCGCCGAGGGGGGCGCGCAGGGACCCGCGGGCCCCGCCGGCCCGGTGCCGCCCGTCCCGGGGCCCGTGACACCGCTGCCCGGCGGCGGAGTGCCCTCGGGCACGGATCCGCTGGTCGGCAACGGTACGGACTCGATGCGCCGCACCCCCTCCACAACCCTCGATACCGGGCGGTAATGTCGCCCCCCGCCGGGCAGGACGGGACCGGCGGGGTGAGTGCGAAGGGGCCCTCATGGCGACGGACACGCATGCGACGCATTCGGGCGGGCTGGAGAATCGGGCGGCGTACGGCCCGCCGCGCGAGCGGTCGCAGGAACGCTGGCAGCGCGCCTGGAGCCACCGCGAGGACCTGCTCAAGGTGGCGCGCCGGCGTTCGATGAGCCCGGAGGACGCCGAGGACGCCGTGCACGAGGCGATGCTGCGCGCGGCGGAGAACCCGCATCTCGACGACGAGCGGCTGGGTGCGTGGCTGACGACGGTGACGATGCGGCTGTGCGTCGACCGGTACCGGCAGGTCAACCGGGAGGCGGAGGTGCGCAGCAGCCCGCGGCTGGTGGCGCCGCGGCCGGCGCCCGTCGACGAGGTCGTCTGCGACCGGGCCGAGGCCAGGTGGCTGGCCGTGCGCAGCGGTGAGCTGCCCGCGCGGCAGGCCGAGGCACTGCGGCTGAAGTCCGAGGACCTCGACGTCGGTGAGGTCGCCCGGGAGATGGGGCTGAGCTACCGGACGGTGGAGTCGCTGCTGGCCCGGGCGCGGCGGACGCTGCGCGCGTCGCTCGCGGGCACGCTGGGGCTGGTCCTGTGGCTGCTGGGGCGCCGGCCCCGGACGGGCGGCCACGCTCATCTGGTGGTCGCGGCGTCGACCGCGGCGACACTGGCGGTCGCCGGTTTCGTCGTGCCGTACGCCTACGAGGGGGACACTCCGGGACCGGCCCCGGCCACGTCCGAGACGGCCGACGTGTGGCCGGCGGCCGACGACGCGGCACGCGGCGCCGACGGGGCGACGGCCTCCTCCGGCCCCGTGACGCCCACGCCGGACGGGCCGACCGGCGCCGGACCGGTCGCGCCGCTGCTCCTGCCGGACCCGGCGCTGCCCTCGTTGCCGCCGGTGCCCGCGCCCGCGGTGCCGTCGGTCCCCGACGTACCGAAGGTGCCGAAGGTGCCCGCGGTCTCCGATCTGCCGGCGCTGCCCGGGCTGCCGACCGCTCCGGACACCCCGCCCACACCCGCCGTGACCGGGCAGGCCGTTGCCGAAGCTCCCACCGCGGACGCTCCGGCCCTCAGCGTCCCTGACCGGGTCCTGCCGTCGGAGCCGTCGTCCGCACCGTCGCTCCCGGGGAAGACGCCCTCGCCCTGACCCCGGGCCGGGCCGCACCCGCCGGTCCCGGAGGCGACACCACTCCCCCTGGCCCCACCCCGCACCCTCCCGTACCCGCGGACCAGGCCCCGCCCGCAACCCCCGGCGCGCGGGAACGCGCCCGCCGGGCCGTTCCCGCACCGCGGGCGGGCCCCTCCGTAGCCGTTCGCCCGTCCCGGCGCGCACGCACCGCGGGCGGGCCCCTCCGTAGCCGTTCGCCCGTCCCGGCGCGCACGCACCGCGGCGCGACCCTGAGCACCCCTCCGCCCTGCGGCGAAAAAATCTCGTCCTCGCCGCGACGGACGCCCCGCCCCTCCCCGTAGAGCAGGTGTCGGAGCTGCTCAACGGCTGAAGGGTGTACCGGATGGGTGTCGAGATCTGCGTGGAGGGACTGACCAAGTCCTTCGGCCGGCAGATCATCTGGCAGGACGTGTCGCTGACGCTGCCCGCCGGGGAGATCTCGGTCATGCTCGGCCCTTCGGGCACGGGGAAGTCGGTGTTCCTCAAGACGCTCGTCGGGCTGCTCCGACCCGACCGGGGGTCGGTGCGGATCGCCGACCGGGACATCACCCGGCTGCGCGAGCACGACCTGTACGAGGTGCGGAAACTGTTCGGCGTCCTCTTCCAGGACGGCGCTCTGTTCGGGTCGATGAATCTGTACGACAACATCGCCTTCCCTCTGCGCGAGCACACCCGCAGGTCCGAGACCGAGATCCGGCGGACCGTCCTCGAGAAGATGGACATGGTCGGTCTGATCGGCGCCGAGGAGAAGCTGCCCGGCGAGATCTCCGGCGGGATGCGCAAGCGGGCCGGGCTGGCCCGCGCCCTGGTGCTCGACCCGGAGATCATCCTCTTCGACGAGCCGGACTCGGGACTCGACCCGGTACGGGTGGCCTATCTCAACCAGCTGATCGTCGATCTCAACGCGCAGATCGACGCCACCTTCCTCATCGTCACCCACGACATCGCCTCCGCCCGCCAGGTCCCGGACAACATCGGGCTGCTGTTCCGCCGGGAGCTGGTGATGTTCGGTCCCCGCGAGCGGCTGCTGACCAGTGACGAGCCCGTCGTGCGGCAGTTCCTCCACGGCCGGATGCAGGGGCCCATCGGCATGGCGGAGGAGAAGGACGCCGCCCAGGTCGAGCGGGAGCTCGCGCAGTTGGACCGGGGCACGGGAGCCGGGGACGACGGGGGAGCCCACGGGATGACCCCCCGACTGCTGCCGAGCCCGGGCATCACCCGGCCGCCCCGCTGGGAGGCCATCGCACGGCGCGAGGCGGAGCTGCGCGGACGCAAGGAGGTGGCAGGAGCATGAGCCTCTCCCCCACCGGGGCGCTCCGGCACTCCGGCAGCCTGTTCGCGATGGCGCTGGACGTCCTGAGGACGCTGCCCCGACGGCCCTTCCAGATACGGGAGTTCATCCAGCAGGCCTGGTTCATCGCGAGTGTCACGATCCTGCCGACGGCGCTGGTCTCGATCCCCTTCGGCGCGGTGATCGCGCTGCAGATCGGCAGTCTGACCCGGCAGCTCGGCGCCCAGTCCTTCTCGGGCGCGGCCTCGGTGCTCGCCGTGCTGCGGGAGGCGTCGCCGATCGTGACGGCCCTGCTGATCGCGGGCGCCGGCGGCACCGCGATCTGCGCGGACCTGGGCGCGCGCAAGATCCGCGAGGAGATCGACGCGATGCAGGTACTGGGCATCGACCCGATCCACCGTCTGGTGGTCCCCCGGGTGCTGGCGTCGATGGTGGTCGCGGTGCTGCTCAACGGCCTGGTGTCGGTGGTCGGGGTCGCGGGCGGCTACTTCTTCAACGTCGTCCTGCAGAACGGCACTCCCGGCGCCTACCTGGCGTCGTTCACCACGCTCGCCCAGCTGTCCGACCTGTGGGCGGCCGAGCTGAAGGCGCTGGTGTTCGGGGCGATCGCGGCCATCGTCGCCTCGTACAAGG
This sequence comes from Streptomyces sp. HUAS CB01, assembly GCF_030406905.1. Classification (NCBI taxonomy): domain Bacteria; kingdom Bacillati; phylum Actinomycetota; class Actinomycetes; order Kitasatosporales; family Streptomycetaceae; genus Streptomyces; species Streptomyces chengbuensis. Next base: position 6,380,437 of record NZ_CP129137.1, on the reverse strand, counting down.
GGCTGACGGCCAAGGGCGGTCCGAAGGGCGTCGGCGACGCGGTGAACCAGTCGGTGGTCATCACCTTCATGTTGCTGTTCGTCACGAACTTCGTGATGACCGCCGTGTACTTCCAAGTCGTTCCGCAGAAGGGCTGACCGTGGCGCTGATCGACCGTCTCGTGGGGCGACCGCTGCGCTCCCTGGAGGAGCTGGGCGCCCAACTGTCCTTCTACGGACGCTCGCTGGCCTGGACCGGACGCACCCTGCGCCGCTACCGGAAGGAGGTCCTGCGGCTGCTCGCCGAGGTCAGCTTCGGCCGCGGCGCGCTCGCCGTCGTCGGCGGGACCGTGGGCGTGATCGCGTTCCTGTCCTTCTTCACCGGCACCGAGGTGGGCCTGCAGGGGTACGCCGCCCTCAACCAGCTCGGCACCTCCAACTTCGTCGCGTTCCTCTCCGCGTACTTCAACACCCGGGAGATCGCCCCGCTGGTGGCCGGCCTGGCGCTGTCGGCGACCGTCGGGGCCGGCTTCACCGCCCAGCTCGGCGCGATGCGGATCAGCGAGGAGACCGACGCCCTGGAGGTGATGGGCGTCCCGTCGCTGCCGTTCCTGGTGACGACCCGGATGGTCGCCGGGTTCGTCGCCGTCGTCCCGCTCTACGTGATCGGGCTGCTGTCCTCGTACTTCGCCGCCCGGACGATCACGACCGGCTACCACGGCCAGTCGGCCGGCACGTACGACCACTACTTCCAGCAGTACCTGCCGCCGGTCGACGTGCTGTGGTCGTTCGGCAAGGTGATCGTCTTCGCCGTCGTGATCATCCTGGTGCACTGCTACTACGGCTACCACGCGAGCGGCGGCCCGGCCGGCGTCGGCGTCGCGGTCGGCCGTGCCGTGCGCACCTCCATCGTCGCCATCAACGTCCTGGACTTCTTCCTCAGCCTGGCGATCTGGGGCGCCAGCACGACCGTACGGATTGCGGGGTAGGGCCGATGCGTGTCCGACGGAGGATCCACGGAATCGTCTTCATCGCCGTGCTGGCGCTGCTGCTGTCGCTGTCCGTGGCCGTGTACCGGAAGGCTTTCACCCCCGTCGTCCGGGTGACGCTGGAGACCGGCGTCCTCGGCAACCAGCTGGAGCCGCAGGCCGACGTCAAGCTGCGCGGGCTGCTGGTCGGCGAGGTGCGCGGGGTGCGGGCCGACGGGGAGAAGGCAACGCTCGACCTCGCGCTCGCCCCGGAGCACGTCCCGCGCATCCCGGCCGACGTCCGGGCGAGGCTGCTGCCCAAGACGCTGTTCGGGGAGAAGTACGTCGACCTGGTGGCGGCCCCCGGCGGCCCCCCGGCGCGGTCGATCCGCGCCGGTGACGTCATCACCCAGGACCGCACCGCGGCCGGTATCGAGGTGCAGCGGCTGATGAACGATCTGCTGCCGCTGCTGCGCACCGTCCGCCCCGCCGAACTCAACGCCACGCTCTCGGCGTTCTCCACCGCGCTGGAGGGCCGGGGCGACCGGATCGGCGACAACCTCACGCGGGTCGAGGGGTACCTCCGCCGGCTCAATCCCCATCTGCCGTCGCTCGAGGAGGACATCTCCCGGTTCGCGGACGTGGCCGAGGTGTACGGGGACGCCGCGCCGGACCTGATGAGGATCCTGCGGAACACCCTCACCACCAGCCGCACCGTCGTGGCGAAGCAGGAGCAGCTGGCCGCCATGTTCACCGCGACGGCCGGCGTCGCGGGGACCGCGGACGGGTTCCTGGACGACAACGGGGAGCGGCTGATCACCCTGGGCCGGGTCTCGCGCCCCACGCTGGCGCTGTTCGCCCGCTACTCGCCGGAGTATCCCTGCCTCCTGGACGGGCTGGTGAGGCAGGAGGCCGCGTCGGAACAGACCTTCAGAGGCGGGAAGATGCACATCACCCTCGAGTTCGTCCGTCCGCGGCCCGGGTACCGGCCCGGCGAGGAACCCCGCTGGGGGGAGCGCTCAGGACCCAACTGCCACGGCATGCCCCGGCCGCAGGTCCCGGCACCGGACGTGAAGCTGGACGACGGCACCGCCAGGGTCACCCCGGGCGGAGCGGCGGGCAGGCCGGTGTCCGCGACCGGGGCCGAGCAGCGCGCCGTCGGGTCGCTCGTCGCGCCCGTCATGGGTGTGCCCGCGGACGAGGTGCCCGCGGTGGCCACCCTGCTGTTCGGCCCGATGGCCCGGGGGACGGCGGTGAGCGTCGCATGAGGTCGGTGCGTTTGCGACGGGCGGGCGAGACCGCGTCGCCGCTGATCAAGTTCAGCCTCTTCGCGGTGGTGACCGTGCTCGCGACGGCGCTGCTCGCGGCGACCATCGCCACCTTCTCCTTCGCCCCCGAGCACACCTATCGGGCCGTGTTCAGCGATGTCACCGGCCTGGAGGAGGGCGACGACATCCGCGTCGCGGGGGTGCGGGTCGGGGAGGTGCGGGAGATCGGCATACGGGACCGGACACTGGCGGAGGTCACGTTCACGGTGACGGAGAACCGCCCGCTGTACGCCGGCACGGGCGCGGTGATCCGCTACCGCAATCTGGTCGGCTCCCGGTACATCGCGCTGACGGAGGGCCCCGGCGACGGCACGAGGCTGCCGGCCGGCGGCCTGATCCCCCTCTCCCGCACCCAGCCCGCGCTCGATCTGAACGCGCTGCTCAACGGTTTCAAGCCGCTGTTCGCTGCGCTCAGCCCCGAGGACGTCAACCAGCTCGCCACCGAGATCATCAAGACGCTCCAGGGCGAGGGCGGCACGGTGAACAGCCTGCTCGCGCACACCGCTTCGCTCACCAGCACCCTCGCCGACCGCGACGAGCTGATCGGGTCGGTGATCGACAACCTCAACACGGTGCTGACGACCCTGGACGAGCGCGGCGCCCGGTTCTCCGGGCTGATCAAGCAGCTCCAGCGGGTGGTCTCCGGTCTCTCCGCCGACCGCAAGCCGATCGGCGAGTCGCTGGTGAACATCAACGAGCTGACGGAGGCGACCTCGGGCCTGCTGGAGGACGCCCGCCCTCCGCTGCGCGACGACATCGCGGAGCTGCGGGACCTCACCGGAACGCTGAACGACAACGAGAAGACCGTGGAGGGCGTGCTGAAGCGGCTGCCGAACAAGCTCAACAAGCTGACGGGGACCGCCTCGTACGGCTCCTGGTTCAACTTCTACCTCTGTGACTTCGACGGCCGGGTGGTGCTGCCGAAGACCAGGGAGGTCATCACACCGGAGCTCCATGTCGCCCGGGCGAGGTGCGCATGAAGGGACGCCTGAGGATGCGCATGATCCCGTTCCGGGAGCGGAATCCCGTGACCATCGGGGCGGTCGGCCTCACCACGCTGGCGCTGCTGGCCGTCGCCGCGTTCAACGCCGACGACCTGCCGCTGATCGGCGACGGCGAGACGTACACCGCGGCGTTCTCGGAGGCGGGCGGCCTGAAGCCCGGCGACGAGGTCCGCATCGCCGGGGTGAAGGTCGGCAAGGTCGACGAGGTGGATCTGGACGGGGACCACGTCAGGGTGGTCTTCCGGGTCAAGGGCGAGCCGGCCTTCGGCACCAGGACGGGTGCGGCCATCCGCGTCAAGACGATCCTGGGCGCCAAGTACCTGGCGCTGAGGCCCGAGGGCCCGGGCCGGCTGAGGCCGGGCAGCGAGATCCCGCTGAACCGGACCACGCCCGCCTACGACGTCGTGACCGCCTTCAGCGATCTGACCACGACCACGGAGAAGGTCGACACCCAGCGGCTGGCCACGGCGCTGAACACGATCTCCACCACCTTCGAGGACTCCCCCGCCGAGGTACGGGAGTCGGTGAAGGGCCTGTCGCAGATCTCCCGCACGGTCGCCTCCCGCGACCGGGCGCTGCGCGAACTCCTCGACCACGCCAACGGCGTCAGCGGGGTCCTCGCCGAGCGATCCCGCGAGTTCTCCGTTCTGGTGAAGGACGGTGACGCGTTGTTCCAGGAGATCTCCCGGCGGCGGGCGGCGATCCACGCCCTGCTCAAGAGCTCCGCCGCGCTGGGGATCCAGCTGTCGGGGCTGGTCGAGGACAACAGCAAGGAGATCGGGCCGGCGCTCAAGGGCCTGAACCAGGTGGTCGGCATGCTCGAACGCAACCAGGCCGCTCTCGACCGCAGCGTGCGGCTGCTCGCGCCCTACGTGCGCGTCTTCACCAACACCCTCGGCAACGGCCGATGGTTCGACAGCTACATCCAGAACATGGTCGCCACTCCGGTGGTCCCGCGGACGGGAGGTCCCTCGTGAAAGCGCCCCTGTCGCGCATACGCGTCCCGCGCACACCCGTGCTGCGCAGGGTCGCGCTGGTGACCGCCCTCGCGCTGGCCGCCGCGAGCGCCGTGGTCCTGTGGCCGCGGGAAGATCCGGTCCGAGTCACCGCGTACTTCCCGCGGACGGTCGGCATCTATCCCGGATCCGACGTCAGGGTGCTGGGCGTCCGGATCGGCGAGGTCAAGGAGATCACCCCGGAGGGACGCCGGGTGCGGGTAGTACTGGAGTGGGACTCAGGGCGGAAGGTCCCCGCCGCGGCCAAGGCCGCGATCATCAACTCCTCGGTGGTCAGCGACCGTTACGTGCAGCTGCTGCCCGTGTACCGGAACGGCGCGGTGATGCGCAGCGGCGCTGTCATCCCGGAGCGGCGCACGGCCGTACCGGTGGAGCTGGACCGGGTCTTCGACAGTCTCCACACGACGTCGGAGGCGCTCGGTCCGCGCGGCGCGAACGACAAGGGCGCGCTGTCGCGGCTGCTGGGTGTGAGCGCGGACAACCTCGAAGGGCAGGGCGGCGCGATCCACCAGTCGGTGGAGGACCTCTCCCTGGCGGTGACCACGCTGTCCGACGGCCGGCAGGACCTGTTCTCCACCGTCCGCAACCTCCAGGTGTTCACCGCGGCGCTGGCCGCCGACGACAAGAACGTCCGGTCGTTCAACGACAGCCTCGCGAAGGTGGCCGGGCAGCTCGCCGCGGAGCGCAAGGACCTCGCGGCGGCGCTGCGGCACCTGGGAGTGGCGCTCGCCGACGTGTCCGACTTCGTACGGGCGAACAAGCGGTCGCTGGCGTCGAACGTGGAGGGTCTGAGCAAGGTCACCAAGGTGCTGGTCACCCAGCGCGCCGCGCTCGCGGAGCTGCTGGAGGTCGCCCCGGCCGGACTGTCCAACCTGCAGAACGCCTACAACCCGTCCGCCGGGACGCTCGACACCCGCAACAACCCCGACCATCCGCAGGATCCGGCGGCGCTGCTCTGCTCGCTGCTGCGGACGACCGGCGACGCGAAGAGCAAGGACTGCGCGGACCTGCGGAAACTGTTCGACTCCCTGCCGGAGCTCGGGCCTGCCGGCACGCGGGCGGTGTCCGGGACCGGCGCGGTCGACCGGACGCTCGGCGGAATCCTGGAGGCCCGCGCATGAGGGCGCTGCGCACCGGCACAGCGGTGTGGGCGGCGGCCGGTGCGCTGCTGCTGACGGGCTGTGAGTTCAGCGGACTGCACGACGTCGGCCTGCCCGGCGGCGCGGCGGCCGACGGCAACGCCTACCGGGTGACCGTCGAGTTCAGGGACGTGCTCGACCTCGTGCCCCAGTCTGCGGTGAAGGTGAACGACGTCACCGTCGGCGCGGTGGAGAAGGTCGAACTGGACGGCTGGCACGCCCGGGTGCGGCTGCGCATCGAGGACTCGGTGAAGCTGCCCGCCAACGCCGTGGCCGAACTGCGGCAGACCAGCATGCTCGGCGAGAAGTACGTGGCGCTGTCCGCGCCCGTGGACGCCGCCCCGGCCGGCCGGCTGAAGGACGGCGCCCGGATCCCGCTCTCCCGCAGCGGCCGCAATCCGGAGATCGAGGAGGTGCTGTCCGCCCTGTCCGCGCTGCTCAACGGCGGCGGGGTGGCCCAGCTGAAGACGATCACGACCGAGCTCAACAAGGCGCTGGAAGGCCGTGAGAACCGGGTCAAGTCCCTGCTGACGGAGCTGGACACCTTCATCGGCGGCCTCGACGACCGGCGCATGGAGATCGTCCGCGCGCTGGCCGGCGTCGACCGGCTCGCCAAGCGGCTGGCCCGGGAGAAGAAGACCATCGCCGGGGCCCTCGACACGGTGCCTCCGGCGCTGAAGGTCCTCGCCGACCAGCGGCGCAGCCTGACGGCCATGCTCACGTCGCTGTCGAAGCTGGGGAAGACCGGCACTCAGGTGATCAACGCCTCGCGGGACGACACCGTGGCGAACCTGAAGAGCCTCCGGCCGATCCTGGAACAGCTCAACAAGGCGGGTGACGATCTGCCCAACGCCCTGGAGCTGATGACGACGTACCCGTTCCCGCGCAACGCCGTGGACGCGATCCACGGCGACTACGTCAATCTGAGGATCACCGCCGATCTCGACCTCGCCTCGGTCTACGGCAATCTCGCCGACGAGCCGTCGGCACCCGGCGGGCCGGACGCCCCGCCACTGCCCGACCTGCCGGATCTGCCGCCGGAGCTCCCGGACGTCCCCGACGTCCCGGACGTGCCGGGCGTTCCGGAGCCCACGGCGCTGCCGGGCGGGCCTTCCGTTCCCGCACCGCCTCCGGGCGGCGGTGGCGGACTGTGCCCGCCGGTGTGCACCGGCGGTCACGCGTCGTACGTCGGCGGTCACGGCGGCGACGGACGTCCGCCGGGGGTCGATCCGGCCCTCGCGGAGCTGATGCTGAAGGGGATGCAGCCGTGATCACACGTACGGTCAGGATCCAGCTCGCGGCGTTCGCCGCGCTCACCGCGGTCGGGGTGTCGTACGTCGGGGCCCGCTACACGGGACTGGTGGACGCCGTCCTCGACCGCGGCTACACCGTGCGGGCCGACCTCGCCGACTCCGGAGGGGTGTTCGAGGGTGCGGAGGTCACCTACCGGGGAGTGCCCGTCGGCCGGGTCGGGGAACTGCGGCTCACCGGGCGGGACGGGGTGTCGGTGGACCTGGACGTCGAGGACGGCGCCCGGATCCCGGCGGACACGGTGGCGGTGGTGGCGAACCGTTCGGCGGTAGGCGAGCAGTACGTCGATCTGCAGCCGCGCGGAACGGGCGGCCCGTACCTGCGCGACGGGAGCGTCATCGCCCGCGGCGACACCCGCGTGCCGCTGCCCACCACGGACGTCGTCCTGAGCCTGGACCGGCTGGTGAACTCGGTCGGCAGGAAGGACCTTCGGATCACGGTCGACGAGCTCGGCAAGGCGTTCGCGGGCACCGGTCCGGAGCTGGGCAGGCTGGTCGACTCCGGAAACAACCTGGTCGAGTCGGCGTCCGAGTCGCTGCCGCAGACGGTCGCCCTCATCGAGGACTCCCGGAAGGTGCTCGGCACCCAGGTGGAGCAGGGCTCGGCGATCCGGTCCTTCTCGCGGGATCTGGCGGCGCTCACCGCTGAGCTGAAGTCCTCCGACGGCGACATCCGCCGGCTCGTCGGCGCCGGCGCGCCCGCCGCGCAGGAGGTCGACGCGCTGCTGACGGAGACCCGGCCCCATCTGCCGGTCCTGCTGGGCAATCTGATCAGCGGCGGCCAGATCACGGTGGCCCGGCTGCCCGGTGTGGAGCAGGCGCTGGTCACCTTCCCCGTGGTGGTGTCGGGCAGCTACACGGTGATCCCGGGCGACGGCACCACCCACTTCGGCATGGTGGCGAACGCGGACGACCCGCCGGCGTGCCGGCAGGGCTACGGCACCCAGCGGCGCGACCCCTCGGACACCGCCGATCGGCCGGCGAACACGGGCGCGCGCTGCTCGGCCCCGCGCGGTGGCCCCAGCTCGGTACGCGGTGCGCAGAACGTTCCCGGGGCCTCGGGGCGCTCCCGCGGCGCGGACCCGGCCGCGTACGTCACCCCGTACGACCCGGAGACCGGCGCGGCCGCCGGACCGGACGGAACGCCCGTCGAGATCGGCTCGACGGGCGGCGAACAGAGCGTGTTCGGAAAGGAGTCGTGGCAATGGCTGCTCGTGGGACCGATGGCATGACGGACGTGACGGCGCCCGGCCCGGAGGACGCCTCGGCGGTCACGGTGATCGGGGGCGCGGATCCGGTGGGCGGGGGCGGGACGACGGGGCCCGCGGTCCGTGGCGGAGCGAAGGACCCGGCAGGCGGGCGCGAGAGGACGGCCCCTGCGGTCCGTGGCCGAGCGACGGGCCCGGCGGGCGAGGTCAGGGAGACCGGCCCGGTGACCGAGGGCCGGGAGACCGACCCCGCGGGCGACGCCCGGGAGACGGACCCGGCGGCCGGGGGCCGGGAGGCCGGCCCATCAGCCGACGTCAGGGAGACGGGCCCGGCGCCCGGCGCCGCGGCCCCCACCCGCGCGGCGAGCGGTGTGCGCAGGGGGTCCGTGCCGGGAGCAGTGCGGGCGATCCGCCGGCTCGGGGCGCGGGCGGTCACCGCCGCCCGCCACGGCAGGGCGGTGGCCGCCCTGCTCGCGTCGGCGACCGTCGTGACGACGGCCCTGTCCCTGTGGCTCGGTTTCCGGGTGCACGAGCAGCACGCCGACGAGCAGCGCCGACAGGACATTTTGGCCGCCGCCCGCCGGTCGGCGCTGAACTTCACCTCGCTCGACTACCGGCACTACGAACGGGACAGCGCGAACGTCCTCAAGGGCGCGGCGGGCGAGTTCAAGGAGCAGTTCGCTGCGCAGACGGCGGAGTTGACCAAGCTCGTCGCCGCGAACAAGTCGGTCTCCGAAGGGCAGGTCCTGGAGGCGGGCATCGCCCGTTCCGACGAGCGCACCGCCCGGGTGCTGGTCGTCGCCGACAGCAAGGTGACCAACTCGGCCGCACCGGAGGGCCAGTCCCGTACCTACCGGCTCCAGCTCGATCTCGTGCTCGAGGGCGGCCGCTGGCTGACGTCGAACGTGGAGTTCGTCGGCTGACCCCCGCCCCCGTCACGCCAGTACGACCACCAGTGAGGAGAATCCCCGTGGCGAACACGACGACCCGCGGCCGCGGCACCGGCTCCCCCGCCCGGCGCTCCATGACCGCCGCAGCCCGGGCGGCGGCCAAGCGTGCCGAACAGGCCCAGCAGACCGGGGGCGGCCGGCGCGCAGCGCCCGGCACCGACGGCTCCGGACAGCCCGCCGCCGGTCCCGGCGGTGTGGTGTCCGGGCGGACGCTGCGCGCCGAGGACCCTCCGCCCGAGGGCAGTGAGCCCGACTGGGAGGCACCCGACTGGGAGGAGCCGGACCGTGGGGGGCCGGACCGCGTGGAGCGGGACCGGGAGCAGCCGGACGCCGCGCGTGCGGCCGGCGCCCCGGCGGAGGACGACGGCGTCCCGGGCGGCCGGCGGTCCCCGCGGCGCCGGCTGCTGATCTGCGCGGTACTCGCCGTGCTCACCGTCGCCGGGCTGATCGCCGCGGCCGTGCTCGGCACGGCGTACGCGGACGGCCGGCAGGCGGAGGAGGGGCGGGCCGGGGCACTGGCGGCGGCGCGGAAGGCGGCACCGGCCGTGCTCTCGTACGACCACCGGCATCTGGACCGGGACTTCGCCGCGGCCCGCGGCCATCTCACCGGGCCGTTCCTGGAGGAGTACCGCCGGACGACCACGAAGGTCGTGGCACCCACGGCGAAGAAGTACCAGGGGGTGGTCAAGGCCTCGGTGGTGACGCCGCCCGGCGGCGGCAGCCCCGCGGCCTCGGTGGTGTCGGCCTCACCGGACCGGGCCGTGGTCCTGCTCTTCGTCAACCAGGTGACGAGGAGTACCCGTGTCGACGGGCCCCGGGTGGATCTGAACCGGGTCCGGATGGAGCTCACCCGGACCCCCGGCGGGTGGAAGGTCAGCGCGGTCGACGCGCTGTAACCGCCGGGAAGGAAGCGCTGCGCCCCCTGGGGGACGGCGACGGCCGTGCAGGGCCGTCACCGTCCCCCAGGGGGCGCTTTCCCGTGCCCGCTTCCCGCCCGGACGGGGCGCGTACGCGCTGCCCGGCCCCTCCCGCTCCGCCCGGGGGCGCTCTGGCACGCAGCCGGCCGCCGCGTCGTGCCGGGGACGTCCTCGCCTGCCGGGCGCCAACGGGCCGCCGCTGCCCGGAAGCGGTCCGCATCGCGGGCAGATCGCGGCCCGGTCTTGACAGCTCTCCCCCACTGCAGGCAATCTTCCATTAAGCAGAAACGAGTTTCCGCAATACGGAAGGAGCGCACCCCCTCATGGGATACACGGACCAGCGCTTCGATGTGAACCTGTCGATCCTCTTCACGGAACTCCCGCTGCTGGAGCGCCCCGCGGCCGCCGCGGCGGCCGGCTTCACGGCGGTCGAGCTGTGGTGGCCCTGGATCGACACCCCCACGCCCGACCAGAGCGAACTGGACGACCTCAGGAAGGCGCTGAGGAACTCCGGCACCCGGCTGGTGGGCCTGAACTTCTACGCCGGGCGGCTGCCGGGCCCGGACCGCGGCGCCCTCTCCGTACCCGGTGAGGAGTCGGACCGCTTCCGCGCCAACATCGACGTGGCCGCGGACTTCGCCGCGTCGGTGGGCTGCAAGGCGCTCAACGCCCTGTACGGCAACCGCGTCGAGGGCGTGGACCCGGCGGTCCAGGACGAACTCGCCCTGGAGAACCTGGTGACGGCGGCCCACGCGGCCGAGCAGGTGGGCGCGATCCTGCTGGTCGAGACCCTGAACAAGCCGGAGTCGCCGCTCTACCCGCTGGTGAGTGCGGCCTCCGCGATCGAGGTCGTGGACCAGGTCAACGCCGCCACCGGCCTCGGCAACGCCAAGTTCCTGCTCGACATCTACCACCTGTCGATGAACGGCGAGGACGTCGCCGCCGCCATCGACGCGTACGCGGCGAAGACCGGCCATGTGCAGATCGCGGACAACCCGGGCCGCGGCGCGCCGGGCACCGGCTCGCTGCCCCTCGAGGAGCTGCTCGACCGGCTGAGGAAGGCCGGTTACGACGGCTGGGTCGGCCTGGAGTACAAGGCCGGCGACCGTCCGAGCGCGCGCGCCTTCGACTGGCTCCCCGAGAAGGCCCGGCCCGCGCACTGACATCCGGCCCGCGGCCCGCCGACTCCCTTTCGTACCACCGCTTCAAGAGAGGCACCCCGATGAGCACCCTCGCAGACTCCGCCGGCTCCTCCCGATCCGACCTGCCCACCATCGCGTGGATCGGCCTCGGCATCATGGGTTCGCCCATGTCCGAGAACCTGATCAAGGCGGGCTACCGGGTGACCGGCTACACCCTGGAGCAGGAGAAGCTGGACCGTCTCGCGGCCGCCGGCGGCACCGCCGCCGCCTCGATCGCCGAGGCCGTCGGGGACGCCGACGTCGTGATCACCATGGTCCCGGCCTCGCCCCAGGTGGAGGCCATCGCGTACGGCGCGGACGGCATCCTGGAGAACGCGAAGCGGGGCGCCCTGCTGATCGACATGTCCTCGATCACCCCGCAGACCTCCGTCGACCTGGCGAAGAACGCCGCCGACAAGGGAATCCGCGTGCTGGACGCCCCCGTCTCCGGGGGCGAGGCCGGCGCCGTGGAGGCCGTACTGTCGATCATGGTCGGCGGCGAGCAGGACGTCTTCGACGAGGCCCGCCCGATCCTCGAGGCCCTGGGCAAGACCATCGTGCTGTGCGGACCGCACGGCTCCGGCCAGACGGTGAAGGCCGCCAACCAGCTGATCGTCGCCGTCAACATCCAGGCCTGCGCCGAGGCCGTCGTCTTCCTCGAGAAGTCCGGCGTGGACCTGCGGGCGGCACTGGACGTCCTCAACGGCGGGCTGGCCGGCTCCACCGTGCTGACCCGCAAGAAGGACAACTTCCTCGACCGCCAGTTCGCGCCGGGCTTCCGGATCGACCTGCACCACAAGGACATGGGCATCGTCACCGACGCCGCCCGGAACGTCGGTGCCGCGCTGCCGGTCGGAGCCGTCGTCGCCCAGCTGGTCGCGTCCCTGCGCGCCCAGGGCGACGGAGGCCTGGACCACTCGGCGCTGCTCCGCGCGGTCGAGCGCCTGTCGGGCTCGCCGGTCGCCTGACCCGCCCGCCGGCCGCCCGACCGGAGAAGCCCTCCCAGAACCGCCCGTCCGGCGAGGGGCAGTCGGCGGAGGCCCACCCGCCCCCGCGCTCCGGCGCCACCCGACCGGGGATCCGCCCGCCCGGTGCCGATCGGACCCGATCGAACCCGATCGGCACCGAAGCAGCCGAAGCGGCCGTCCGCCCACCCCGCCCCACCCTGCGGTTCCCCGGTCCCGGGCCGTCATCGGCCCCGCACACGTCCGGGCCGTGGCTGCGCTGACACCTGTCCTGTCGCGCCCAAGCGCAGCCACGGCCCGGATTCACCTCCTTCACTTCAACAAACTGTTGACGTTTTCTCGGGCGCGTACTTACGCTCCTGACACTTCAGCAGCTCCCGCACGGAAGGCCGCCCTCCCACCCATGACGCAGCGCGTGCTTACGACCGAGTCCGGCGCTCCGGTCGCCGACAACCAGAACTCCGCCACCGCCGGCGTCGGTGGCCCGCTCCTCCTCCAGGACCAGCATCTGCTGGAGAAGCTCGCCCGCTTCAACCGCGAGCGCATCCCGGAGCGAGTCGTCCACGCGCGCGGCTCCGGCGCGTACGGCTACTTCGAGGTGACGGACGACGTCACCGGCTTCACCCGGGCCGCGTTCCTGGACACGATCGGCAAGCGCACGGAGCTCTTCCTGCGCTTCTCCACCGTCGCCGACTCGCTCGGCGGCGCGGACGCCGTCCGTGACCCGCGCGGCTTCGCGGTGAAGTTCTACACGGAGGAAGGCAATTACGACCTCGTCGGCAACAACACCCCGGTGTTCTTCATCAAGGACCCGGTGAAGTTCCCGGACTTCATCCACTCCCAGAAGCGCGACCCGTTCACCGGCAAGCAGGAGCCGGACAACGTGTGGGACTTCTGGGCGCACGCGCCGGAGGCCACGCACCAGATCACCTGGCTGATGGGCGACCGCGGCATCCCCGCCTCGTACCGCCACATGAACGGCTACGGGTCGCACACCTACCAGTGGACGAACGCCGAGGGCGAGGCCTTCTTCGTCAAGTACCACTTCAAGACCAACCAGGGCATCCGCTGCCTGAGCGGCGAGCAGGCCGCCGAGGTCGCGGGCAGGGACCCCAACTCGCACCAGACGGACCTGCTCCAGGCGATCGAGCGCGGCGTGAACCCGTCATGGACGCTCTACGTGCAGATCATGCCCGCGGCCGAGGCGGCGGACTACCGCTTCAACCCGTTCGACCTCACGAAGGTGTGGCCGCACGCCGACCACCCGCTGCAGCGCGTCGGCCGGCTGGTCCTCGACCGCAACCCGGACAACGTCTTCGCCGAGGTCGAGCAGGCGGCGTTCTCCCCGAACAACTTCGTGCCGGGCATCGGCCCTTCGCCGGACAAGATGCTCCAGGGGCGCCTCTTCGCCTACGCGGACGCCCACCGCTACCGCCTCGGCGTCAACCACACCCAGCTCCCGGTGAACGCGCCGAAGGCCGTTCCCGGCGGCGCCGACAACTACGGCCGCGACGGCTTCATGGCCACCCGCAACGGCTCCCGCCACGACAAGAACTACGAGCCCAACTCGTACGCGGGCCCCGTGCAGACCGACGCCGCCCTGTCGGCCCCGCTGGCCCTGTACGGCCACACCGGCACGCACGCCGCGCCCCTGCACGCCAAGGACGACGACTTCCACCAGGCCGGTGAGCTCTACCGCCTGATGTCGGAGGAGGAGAAGTCGCGTCTCGTCGCGAACATCGCCGGCGGCCTGTCCCAGGTCTCCCGCGACGACGTCATCGAGAAGAACCTCGCCCACTTCCACGCCGCCGACCCCGACTACGGCAAGCGCGTTGAGGAGGCGGTCCGCGTCCTGCGCGAGGACTGAGGACTGCGCGACGACGGACGTCCCGCTCCCCCGCCCCCGCGGAGAGCGCACCGGTGGTGTCGCCGGGGCGGGGGTGCTGACACCGAGACCGCGTACGCACGCAGACTGGGAGGTCCCGTGTGCGTACGCCGTCCGAACCGCCGGCCCGGATGAGGGGTGGCCGACGGCGAGGACACGGCGCCGGCCGCACGGCCGGCGCCCGCCGGAGGACCGCGGCGGCGTGCGAGCCAGTGCGGTGGTACGGGCGGACCCGGCTCCCTTCCAGACCTGAGGGAGGGCCGGCCGGATCGCCCATCGCCCCGCCGCGGTCCTGGCGGAGCCCTGCCGGGACCGGTCCGGGAAGGCCCTCCCCGGCCGGCTCCGGAGACCCGGCGGCCGGGCTCCGCTAGCCCGGGAACCCCGCCCGGCGGCTCGAACGTCCTGTCGCGCCGGCCCCGCACCGTCGGGCGGCGACCACCTCCCCGGGCCAGGCGCACGGTGCGGTTTACGGTCCCGCACTGCGCGCCCGAGCGACCGGCCGGTGACCTTCGCACAGAGGTCACCGGCCGGTCGTGCGCCCCCGGGCTCGGCGCCGCGCCCAGGGTCGCGGCGCCGGACGGGGCCGGCCGGACGAGGCCGGGCGGGCGCGCCCCGCCCGGCCTCGCCGAGCTGCAACTCCTCCGCGTATAGGGCGGCCCGCGCGGCACCTCTCCCCCGCGCCGGCCCGTCCGGTGAGCGGCGCCGCGCCTTCGCACGCCCCTTTCCGCGATCCCGCGCGCCCGAGTCCGGTCGCGCGACAAGGAGTTGCACCAGCATGCACAGCAAGCGTTCACTCGTCCGCCGTACCACCGCCGTGGCCGCCACCGGCGCCGTCGCCCTCGTCCTGGGCGCGTGCGGAGGAAGCGGCGAGACGCCGAAGCGCCACAACGGTCACGCGGCGTCGTCCCCCTCCGCGGTGGCCTCCCCCGGCGTCGGGAAGCACAACGCCGCCGACGTCGCCTTCGCGAAGGGCATGGTCCCCCACCACCGGCAGGCGGTGGAGATGGCGGACCTCGCGGCGTGGGCGGCACGGACCATTCCGCGCACGGCGCGGAGGGGATGATGAGCGCCGGGCAGATGGCCCGGCTGGAGACCTCCTCGGGCAAGGCGTTCGACACCGCCTTCATGGAGCTGATGATCGAGCACCACGAGGGGGCGGTGGCGATGGCCGAGGCCGAGCGGGCCGGTGGCGTCCACCCGCCCGCGAAGAGGATGGCGGGCGACATCATCAGCGCCCAGAGCGGTGAGATCGCACTGATGAGGAAGCTGCTCGGCCGGGACTGACCCCGGCGACGAGGGGAGGGGGTCCGAGCCGGACCCCCTCCCCCGTCTTCTCGCCGTTCCCCATGCGGGAATACCCCCAGGGGGTATACTGTTACCCAGCTCGTGGCTCCGAGGACGGGGGCCACACCGGACGGTAATGACGCGAAATGGGGATGACGTCATGGACCACACCTCCCGGCACACCGGTGCCACGCACGACCGGGCCGGGCATCAGGGTCACGGCTCGCCCGCCGGTATCGGCGACCCTGCCGGCCCCAATGACCACGCCGGCCACGGGCACGGCGGCGCCACCTGGGGCACGGCGGCGAAGGCGACACTGCACTGCCTGACCGGCTGTGCCGTGGGTGAGATCCTCGGCATGGTGATCGGTACGGCGCTGATGTGGGACAACGTGCCGACGATGGCTCTCGCGATCACGCTCGCGTTCCTCTTCGGCTACTCGTTCACGATGTTCGCGGTGCTGCGCGCCGGGGTGAGCTTCAGGAGTGCCGTCAAGGTCGCGCTGGCCGCCGACACGGTCTCCATCGCCGTCATGGAGCTCGTCGACAACGGCATCATCGCCCTGGTCCCGGGCGCGATGGACGCACACCTGACCGACGCGCTGTTCTGGTCCTCGCTGCTGGGCGGCTTCGTCGTCGCCTTCGTGGTGACGACCCCGGTCAACAAGTGGCTCATCGGTCGCGGCAAGGGCCACGCCGTCGCCCACGCGTACCACTGACGCGCGCCACGACTCCGCCCTTCGGGCCGTACGCCTCGCGCACTCTCGGAAAATCGTCTTCGACGGGCCGCCGGACCTCTCCGGCGGCCCGTTTCCGTACCCCCGGACCCTCTCCGTGAGCGCGGCCCGGCTCCGTACCCCCCGGCCCTTTTCCGCGCGTCGGCCCTGCGACAGCCCGGAATTCGGCGCGGTCGCGCACCCCCCGCCTGCCGTCCGGGCCGGCCTCCGGCGTCCGGGCGGGAGCCTCACCGCGTCTCCGTGGCCGGTACGCGGCTGAGCACGGTCATCGCCGGCCGCACAGCCCGCCGGACACGTACGGCGGCCGACCTCAGCGCTCACCGGCCTCCGTCACGCGGGACCCGCCCCGCCCTCCCCGCGCTCGGCCGCCTCCAGGCGGTCCAGGACCGTCGCGGCCGGTTCCCGGGAGCGGATCAGCCGCCACGTCTCGGCACAGCAGCAGGCCACCGCCGCGATGCCGCCGAGGAGAACCACGACGCGCCACGGCAGCCACAACCGGTCACGGGCGATCGCACAGCCCGTCATGACCGCACCGATCAGCAGTGGCCCGCCGGCCCTGCGCAGCCACAGTTCGATCGCGTCCCACATCCCGGTGCCCCTTCTTCCGTCCCCACCGCCGACGGCGAGCCCAAGGCGCCCGACGAGTCGCCATCGGGCCGGGTCGCCGGTCCTTACCCGCCGGCGCACTCCGCGCACCGACGGCGACAGAACGCCGCCGTGGCGCCCGCGAGGTGTCACCACCCTCGCCGACGCCACGGCGGTGTGTCCCCGCGGGGCCTCAGTCCGCCGGGCGGAAGCCCCTCAGACGCAGGCTGTTGCCGACGACGAAGACGGAGGAGAACGCCATCGCCGCGCCCGCGATCATCGGGTTCAGCAGTCCTGCTGCGGCGAGCGGGAGCGCGGCGACGTTGTAGGCGAAGGCCCAGAAGAGGTTGCCCTTGATCGTGCCGAGCGTCCTGCGCGACAGCCGGATCGCGTCCGCGGCCGCCCTCAGGTCGCCGCGCACCAGCGTCAGGTCCCCCGCCTCGATCGCGGCGTCGGTTCCGGTGCCCATCGCGAGTCCGAGGTCCGCCTGGGCGAGCGCCGCCGCGTCGTTGACCCCGTCGCCGACCATCGCCACCGTCCGGCCCTCCTGCTGCAGCCGGCGCACCACGTCGACCTTGTCCTCGGGCATGACCTCCGCGACGACCCGCTCGATGCCGACCTCCGCCGCGACCGACTCGGCGACCGCCTTGTTGTCGCCGGTCAGCAGGATCGGCGTCAGCCCGAGGGCGCGCAGTCGCCGGACCGCCTCGGCGCTGGTCGGCCTGACCGCGTCGGCGACCTCCAGCACCGCCCGCGCCTCGCCGTCCCACGCCACCGTGACCGCCGTCCGGCCCGCGGCCTCCGCCCGGGCCCTGACCTGCTCCAGCTCGGCCGGGAGCGCGATGGCCCACTCGGCGAGCAGCCGTTCACGGCCGACGAGGACGGCGTGTCCGTCGACGACGCCCTGTACGCCGAGGCCGGGGACGTTGACGAAGTCCTCCGGCACCGGGAGCGCCCCGACCCGTTCGGCCGCTCCGGTCGCGACGGCCCGGGCGACGGGGTGCTCGGAGGCGTGCTCCAGGGCACCCGCCAGCCGCAGCGCCTCGGTCTCGTCGGTCCCCTCGGCGGTGCGGACGCCGAGCAGGGTCATCCTGCCGGTGGTCACGGTGCCGGTCTTGTCGAGGACGATCGTGTCGACCCTGCGCGTGTTCTCCAGCACCTCGGGCCCCTTGATCAGGATGCCGAGCTGGGCGCCGCGCCCCGTGCCCACCATGAGCGCGGTGGGCGTGGCCAGTCCGAGTGCGCAGGGGCAGGCGATGATGAGCACCGCGACCGCGGCGGTGAACGCGGCCGTCCAGCCCGCCCCGCCGCCGAGCCAGAAGCCGAGCGTGCCCACGGCCAGGGCGATCACCACGGGCACGAAGACGGCGGAGATCCGGTCGGCCAGCCGCTGCGCCGCGGCCTTGCCGTTCTGCGCGTCCTCGACCAGCTTCGCCATGCGCGCCAGCTGGGTGTCGCCGCCGACCCGGCGGGCCTCGACGACGAGCCGGCCGCCGGCGTTCAGCGTGGCTCCGGTGACGGGGTCGCCGACCGACACCTCCACGGGTACGGACTCGCCCGTGAGCATGGACGCGTCCACGGCGGAGGAGCCTTCGACGACGGTGCCGTCGGTGGCGATCTTCTCGCCCGGGCGCACCACGAAGCGGTCGCCCACGGCCAGTTCCGCGACGGGGACGAGTTGTTCGCCGCCGTCGCGCAGCACGGTCACGTCCTTCGCGCCGAGTTCCACGAGGGCCCTGAGCGCGGCACCGGCCCGGCGCTTGGAGCGGGCCTCGAAGTAGCGGCCGGCCAGGATGAACGCGGTGACCCCTGCGGCGGCCTCGAGGTAGATGTTCCCCGCGCCGTCGCTGCGGGCGATGGTCGGCTCGAAGCCGTGGGTCATGCCGGGCTCGCCCGCGGTGCCGAGGAACAGGGCCCACAGCGACCACAGGAACGCCGCCGAGGTGCCGACCGAGACGAGGGTGTCCATGGTGGCGGCCCCGTGCCGGGCGTTGGTGAGTGCGGCGCGGTGGAACGGCCAGGCCGCGTACGTCACCACGGGTGCGGCCAGGGTGAGCGAGAGCCACTGCCAGTACTCGATCTGCAGGGCCGGGACCATCGCCATCGCGACGACGGGCACCGACAGCACGACGGCGGTGACCAGCCGCTGCCGCAGCGGACGCAGCTCGTCCTCGGGGCCGGTCCCGCCGTCACCGTCTCCGTCGCCAGGCCGGGTTCGGGGCGGCGGGGGCTCGGTCGCGGTGTAGCCGGTCGCCTCGACGGTGGCGATGAGGTCGCGGACGGAGACCTCGTCGTCGCGGTACGAGATCCTCGCCTTCTCGGTGGCGTAGTTGACCGTGGCCTCCACGCCGTCCATGCGGTTCAGCTTCTTCTCGACACGGGCGGCGCACGAGGCGCAGGTCATGCCGCCGATCGCGAGTTCGACCTCGGCGGTGCCGTGGACCGTGGCAGTCATCCCTGCTCCTGAGCTCGTGGATGGGGGCGGGGCCGGCCGCCGGCGGGGCTCCCCTCGTCCGGCGCCCGATCCTACCTCTGCAGACTATATACCCCCCAGGGGTACACTTGGCGTCGGCGTCATACATACCCCCTACCCCTATCCGGCGGCAAGGCGACCGCACCTCGACGCTTATACCCCAGAGGGGTATATGGTCAGAGGAAGCCGAAGGGGCCCGCGAACCGCGAAGGAGAAACGCGATGCACACGATCTGGAAGGCCGGCGCGTTCGGCGCCGCCCTGGCCGCGTCCTTCGCCGCCGCCTACGGCGTCGGCACCGCCGTAGGTCCGGTGCCCGCCGGGTCCCCTCCGGCCGCCCACGCCGCGCACGACTCCCCCGGACCGGGCAGCGGCAGCGCGCAGTCCGACGCCGCCGTGCCCTCGGGTCTGCAGATCTCCGAAAGGGGCTACACGCTCGATCTGAGGACCCCGCACCTCACCGCCGGGCGCGGCACCGATCTGCGCTTCGCCATTCGCGACGCGTCCGGTCGGCCGGTCACCGCCTTCGAGCGCGACCACGGGAAGGAACTCCATCTCATCGTCGCCTCCCGTGATCTGCTCACCTACCGGCATCTGCATCCCGTCCAGGCCGCCGACGGCACCTGGAGCGCCCCGGTCACCCTGCCCGCAGCCGGCGGCTACCGGGTCTTCGCCGACTTCACCCCCGCCGCCGAGGGCGCCGAGGGCCTCACCCTCGGCGCGGACCTCGTCGCCGCCGGCCCCTACGCCCCGCCACCGGCACCCCGCCCGAACACCACGGCCGTCGTGGACGGCTACACCGTCACCCTGGCCGGGGAACTGCGACCGGGCACGTCCGGGGAGCTCCGGCTGGACGTCACCCGCGACGGCCGCCCGGTGACCGACCTGGAGCCGCACCTCGGCGCCTACGGCCACCTCGTGGCCCTGCGCTCCGGCGACCTCGCCTACCTCCACGTCCACCCCGCGGGCGCACCGGGCGACGGCAGGACCCGGCCCGGCCCGGCCGTCTCCTTCACGGCCACGGCCCCGAGCGCGGGGACGTACCGCCTGTTCCTGGACTTCAAGCACGACGGCACCGTCCGCACCGCCGCGTTCACCGTGCGGGCCGGCGAGGCGGCGCCACCCGGCACGGACCTGCCGGAGGTCCCGTCGGCGCCGGCGCACGACGACACCGCTCACCCGCACCAGGCCGTGTGGCGAAAGTAGCTCCGTCCGCCCCGGGGCAGGGTCTGCGGCGTCCGGTGCGTGCGATCGCAGGACGGAGGATCATCCTCGTACTGGACGTACGCGGATGACTCCGACAACGCAGCGAGCGGGCGTGCCAGGCGTCGCGGGCCGGGAGGGACTGTCGCCACACGGCCCAGGGCCCGGCAGGGCACCGGCGGGCGGCCCGTGCCCGACCTGTCTCCTGTTGCCGGAATCCTCCCCCTTCGGCAAGCTGGTCCGGCGTTCCACAAGCCGTCCGGGGCGGGGCGGACCGCGCACACCCGCCCCGTACGCACGGGCGCGTACGGCACCGCGCCGGGCGCGCGCGTCCCCCGGCCGCACCGGAAGGCCGGCTCCCACGATGTCCGCGCCCCGCGCCCCGCGCCTCGGGGGCGGACACGAGCGAAAGGCGCTGCCATGGCCGTACGGCACCGCGTCATCGGACGGTCCCGGGAAGCGGTGTGGACCGTGCTGGAGAACCCCCGGCTCTACGGCGACTGGGTCACCGGGGTGGCGTCGACGAGGCCGATCGACGAGCAGTGGCCCGCGGTGGGAACCGCCCTGGCCTACACGATCGCCGTCGGCCGCTGGTCCTACGAGGGCTACACCGTCGTACGGCGCCACGAGCCCCCCGACTGGCTGGAGCTGGAAGCCCACAGCGGCCGGCTGGGCACGGCCCGTGTCAGCATCGAACTGCGCACCTGGGGTGAGCAGACCCTGGTCATCGTGGACGAGCACCCGCTGCGTGGCTTCGGCGGCACCGTCCACGTGGCGCCCCTGGAAGTCTTCATCCAACTACGGCACCGCAATCTGCTGGCGAACCTGGCCCGGACCGTGGAGCGGACCACGCCGGCCGCCGCGGGTGTCGCCGGCGCGACGGCGGCCGCCTGAGTGGTCGTGCCGTCCCCGCCCTCCGACACTGGAACCTGAGACCACTCACGACGGCCGGGGCGCGCCCGCGCCGCGCAGGCGGCGTCCTCCGTGCCCGGCCCGACCGGAAACGGTGCTCAGGAGGCGACGGTATGGGTACCTACTCACCCGGCTTTCACGGTCGAGGCCGCGGTCTGGCGGAGAAGCTCCCTCCCGGGCAGTACCCGACGGAGTCCTTCCCCGTCCTGTCGGCCGGCCCCACCCCCCGCGTGCCGACGGACACGTGGACCTTCACCGTGACCAACGAGAGCGGCGAATCCCGCAGCTGGACGTGGGACGAGATGATGGCGCTGCCCCAGGAGGACACGGTCCACGACATCCACTGCGTGACGCGGTGGTCGAAGTTCGACACCCCGTGGCGGGGCGTCCCGGTCGACGCGTTCCTGGAGGACGTCGAGACCGCCGCGGACCACGCCGTCGCGGTCAGCCACGGCGGCTACACCACCAACCTGCCGCTCGAGGACCTCCTCGACGGCAAGGCGTGGATCGTCCACACCTACGACGGCTACCCGCTGTCCCCCGAACACGGCGGCCCCGCACGGCTGCTGGTGCCGCACCTGTACTTCTGGAAGTCGGCGAAGTGGGTACGGGAGCTGCGGCTCACGCTCGAGGACGAGCCCGGCTTCTGGGAGAGCGTCGGCTACCACAACTACGGCGACCCGTGGCGCGAACAGCGCACCTGGGACGACTGACGATGGCCGCCGCATGGCGCCGCGCCCACCTCGTGGAGCGCGTGCCGCAGACCGCCACCGCCCGTTCGCTGACCTTCACGGTGCCGGGCTGGCCCGGACACCTCCCCGGCCAGCACGTGGACGTACGGCTCACCGCCGACGACGGCTACCAGGCCGCGCGCAGCTACTCGCTCGCCGCGCCGCCCGACGGGGAACGCGTCGAACTCGGCGTGCAGGCCGTCGCCGACGGGGAGGTCTCGCCGTATCTCGCCGACGGGCTCCCGCTGGGCGCCGACGTGGAGGTGCGCGGGCCCCTCGGCTACTGGTTCGTCTGGCGGCCCGGACAGACCGGTCCGGTGCTCCTGGTCGGCGGCGGCTCGGGCGTCGTCCCGCTGACGGCCATGATCCGTGCCCACCGTGAGGAGAAGTCCGCCAGCGACTTCCAGCTGGTGTACTCGGTGCGCACCCCCGAGGACTTCTGGTACCGCGAGCTGCTCACCGGCGGGTCCGACCGTCTGGACGTCGACGTCCTGTACACCCGGAAGGCCGCCCCGGGCAGCACCCGGGCGCCGGGCCGTGTCTCCGCCGACGACCTGCGCGGGCACGTCTCGCGGCTCGCGGGGGCCGGGGCCGTCTTCGTGTGCGGTCCCACCGCCTTCGTCGAGACCGTCAGCGACCAGCTCGTGGCCCTGGGCCGCGACCCCGCCACGATCCGCACCGAACGCTTCGGGTGACGGCGCCTCACGCCGGACCCGGCCGATGCCCACTCATTCCCTCCGGGAGGACGCCATGGGAGACACACCCCTCCACCGCGACGGCAACTGGCTGGCCGGCCCGCTCTCGGAGATCCTCTCCGTCGAGCCCACCCAGGCCTGGTGGCGCTGCCCCACGTGCGCCATGGCCGGGCCCCTCGCCCAACTCCACGTCTACGGGCCCGAACCGGGGCTCACGGCCCGCTGCCCCGGCTGCGCCCGGGTCGCGCTCAGGCTCGTGAAGGAGTCCGGCCACGTCTGGCTGACCATGGGCGGCGCCACGGGCGCGTTCCGCTTCCGTACCGCGTGAGGGGGGTCGGGCCAGGGTACGAGCCCCGTGCGGCCCGGTCCCCGGGCCGCACGGGATCGCGGCTCACGGCATTCCTTCGATGTCGTCCCCCACGGTCAGGGTGACCAGCCCTTCCGGCGCCTCGGCGCTCTCCGTGACGGAGGCCCCGGGCAGCCGGGAGGCCAGCGCGCGGGCCTGCTGCCCGAGTCCGGCCGGGTGGGTGACCGACGTCCGGGCCGACGGCGAGGGAGCGTTGCCGGTTCCGGTGATGGTGAATCCGGCCCGGCGCAGCGACCGGGCGACCTCGCCGGCGAGGCCCGGAGTGCCGGTGCCGTTGAGCACCCGTACCCGGACGGCGCTCGCGTACAGGGGGTTCGCCCGGGCGTCCGCGAACGCCTCCTTGCGGACTTCCTCGTCCCGGGCGAGCGCCGTGAACAGGTCGGCGGCCTCCGGGTACTGCCAGACGACGTTCGCCGTGTCGGACGGCACGTCCATGCTGCGGGGGTAGTTGGGCACGGTCACGAACGTCAGCCGGCCGGGCGGGATCGCCTTGAGCCGGGAGGCGAGACCGTACAGGGGCTGGATTCCCGCGAGTCCCTTGTCCGTGGTGAGCGACTTCGTGGCGGACTCCAGCAGCCCGTACATCGCGCCGGGGCTGGTCAGCTTCTCCTGGGCCCGGTCGGCGAGGGCGCGCATGAACTCCTGCTGCCGGCCGATGCGGCCGAGGTCGGAGCCGTCGCCGACGCCGTACCGCGCACGGACGTAGCCCAGGGCCTCCTCGTCCCTCACGGTCTGACAGCCGGCGGGGATGTCGAGGCGGGCCTTCCTGTCGCGGATCGCGGCCGTGGGACAGACCTCCATCCCGTCGAGGGCGTTGACCATGCCCTTGAACCCCTGGAAGTCGACCGACATGAAGTGGTCGATGCGCAGTCCCGTGTTCTGCTCGACCGTCTTGATCGCGCAGGCGGCGGCTCCGGCGACCTCGCCCCCGGCGCCCCCGATGGCGAACGCCTCGTTGATCTTGGCGTGGTGGGGTCCGGAGGTGCTGCCGTCACCGCGGTCGCACGCCGGCACCTTCACCCATGAGTCCCGGGGGAAGGACACCACGGTCGCCCATTTCCGGTTCGCGGCGAGGTGAAGGACCAGCAGCGTGTCGGACTGCATGGTGGACAGGCCCCTGCCGTACTGGGCGTTGGCTCCCGCCCGGGAGTCGGAGCCCACCACGAGGATGTTCTTGGAGCCGGGACTCATGTTGGGCGGCCGGTCGTCGCCGATCTTGTTGTCCACGTCCGCGGAGTGGATGTTGCCCTGCAGGTCGCGGTAGACCCAGACACCGGCGGCCGCGGTGACGGCGAGCAGCGCGGCCAGCGCCGACACGGCCCACGACACCCTCCGGCCGCGCCGGGTACGAGGGCGGGAGGGACCGCGGACCGGAGCCGCCGTCGGGGTCGTTCGGGTCTTCGCCGGGTGCTGCCCGGGCGCATCACTCACGTCGACGTCCCTCCACTGCCCCGGACGGGTCGGCGCCCGCCCGTCGTCGGTACGCGCTCTCGGCGGCACGGCAAGGTCCCAGCACTCTACTTCCGTGTAGAAGGCATCGGGCCGCGGCGACACCCGGGCAGGGGAAGGCGTGTGGAGTGCGGGTTCGGCGGACTGCCGGCCGCCCGCTCCGCCGCCCGGAGGGGGAGCCTCACCGATGGGACCCGGCGCCGCGGAGAGGACGGCATCAAGAAGTCGTCAAGACTGCCGTAACACGGCAATGAGATCGGCTCGTTGTGCGTGAGACCATGCGGCCGGCGGGGTGACCGGTGGTCAGGGGGGTGTACTGGTATGGGTTTGTTTCTCGGCCTCGGCATCGCGGGGATCGTCCTCCTGGCGCTCTCGCTCGTCCTCGACGGGGTGCTGGAAGGTGTCCTCGACGGGGCGCTGGGCGGCATGTTCGACGGCTGGCTGTCGCTTCCTGCGATCGCCGGGTTCGTCTCGATGCTCGGCTTCACCGGCGCGATCGTGCTGGGCACGACGGGTCTCGGTACGACCGCCGCCACGGTGGCGGGAGTGCTCGCCGGCCTGCTCGCGGCCAGGCTGACCTGGCGGCTCAGCAGCGCACTCATGGCGGACCGGACCGCGGCCGCTCCCCGGGGGGAGGACCTCCTCGGCACCGGAGGATCCGTGGTGACCGCCATCCCGGCCGACGGCTACGGCGAGGTGCTGCTGCTGGTGGCCGGGCAGCCCGTGAAGTACGCCGCCAGGTCCGCCACGCCTGTCCGGCGGGGCGCGGAGGTGTGGGTGGAGGCCGCCCTGTCGGCCACGTCCGTCCTCGTCCGCCCCGTCGAGCGCTGACGATCCACCCCGGCGCCCGTCCATTCGACCCACGTGATCTGCCGCCCCAGGGAGGCAGGGGGGAGCACCATGAATCCAGTCGTCATCGCCGTGGTGGGAGTCGCCGTACTCCTCGTACTGCTGGCCCTCGTCGTGGTCACGCGGTACAAGGTCGCCGGCCCCAGTGAGGCGTTCATCATCACGGGCCGGCGCGGCAAGAAGTCCACCGATCCCGAGACCGGACGGGTCTTCACCGACAACAGCGGCCAGAAGGTCGTCGTCGGCGGCGGCGTCTTCGTCGTCCCGTTCGTGCAGCAGAGGTTCACCCTCGACCTCTCCAGCAGGCACATCCCCGTCGCCGTGCGCGGCGCGGTCACGCTGCGCGGCATCAAGGCCAATCTGGAGGGCGTGGCGATCGTCAAGGTGGGCGGGTCCGAGGACTCCATCCGGGCCGCCGCCCAGCGCTTCCTCGTCCAGCAGAACGGCATCGTCGGCTTCACCCAGGAAGTGCTCTCCGGAGCGCTGCGCTCCATCGTCGGCCGGATGTCGGTGGAGGACATCATCCGGGACCGGGCCGCCTTCGCCGGCCAGGTCGCGGAGGAGGCCGAGGCCAGTCTCTCGGGCCAGGGCCTGGTGCTGGACGCGTTCCAGATCCAGGACATCACCACCGAGGGTTCCTACCTCGAGGACCTCGGGCGCCCGGAAGCGGCGCGGGCCAAGCAGGAGGCCGACATCGCCGAGGCCGTGGCCCGGCGGGCCTCGGAGCAGGCGCGGCTGAAGGCCGAGGAGGAGATCGCCGTCGCGCAGCGGACGTTCGCGCTCAAGCAGGCCGAGATCAAGGCGGAGACGGACGAGGCCGCCGCGAAGGCCGCGGCGGCGGGACCGCTCGCCGAGGCCGACCGGCAGCAGGAGATCCTCAGCCAGCAGGAGAAGGTCGCGGAGCGCCGGGCGGCGCTGACGGACAGGGAGCTCGACACCCAGGTCCGCAAGCCGGCCGACGCGGCCCGCTACCAGGCCGAGCAGGAGGCCGAGGCGCGTCGTGTCGCCCTGGTGAAGCAGGCCGAGGCCGATGCGCAGCGGGCCCGCCTGACCGGTGAGGGCGAGAAGGCGCACCGCGCGGCGCTCGCCGACGCGGTCCGTATCGAGGGCGAGGCGGAGGCAGCCGCCATCGCCGCGAGGGGATCCGCCGAGGCGGAGGCCATGCAGAAGAAGGCCGACGCCTTCGACCGGTACGGCGACGCCGCGGTGCTGCAGATGCTCGTCGAGGTGCTGCCTCAGGTGGTCGGCAAGGCGGCCGAACCGCTCGGCGCGATCGACAAGATGACCGTCATCTCCACCGACGGAGCCGGCAAGCTGCCGCGCGCCGTGGCGGACAACGTCGCCCAGGGTCTGGAACTCCTGGGTTCCACCACGGGGGTCGACCTCGCCGAGCTGCTGCGGGGCATCACGCAGAAGGGCCCGAAGCGGGAGCGCGGCAAGTCCGCGGAGAACGGCGCGGTCGAGATCACCGGCTGACGGGGGGCGTCGGGCGGTCGACCGGGGCGACGGCCCGCCCGGCCGGCTCCGGGACCACCCGGCGCCCGCCGGGAAGGCAGGCCCGGCAGCCTCCGGGAAAGCCCGCCCGACGCGACCGGGAAGGAACACGCGGGCGGAGAACCCGACCCGGCGCGGGCCGGCCCCGCCCCCGCGCAGGCCGGGGGGGCCGGCCCGCCGTGGACCCGACCGCCCCTGAGCGCGCACCTCGTGGAGGGCGCGTCGTGTGGCTGGGTGGCGCGCGCCTCCGCCGGGCAGCGCCGTTGCGGTCCTCGGGTGGTGCGGCAGCGGGCGTTCACTCCGGGGGCGGGCGGCGGTCCACGACGACCACGACCAGCGCTCCCGCGAGAACGGCCCAGGCCACCGCGCCGTGGCCCGCGTACCGCCAGCCGACGACTCCGAGCACGGCCGCCGTCACCGCCCCCGCGGTGACGGCCCGGGTGCGGGAGGCGACGGCCCACCGCGCACGGGCGCTTCCGGGGTTGCGCAGCTCCGCGACGGCCGTCCTGATCACGAGTGCGGCGGCCACGAGGGCGACGGTCAGAAGCGAGGCGGAGCCGTTCACGGTGTCCCTCCGATGCGCTCGAGGACGGCGGGGGCGGCACCGTCCCACCGGCGGCCGCCGCATCCCGTCCGCCTCACCATCCCCCCTGTCCGTCGGTTCCGGTACTGCCTGCGGCGGATCGGGCGGCCGGGGCGGGCGGTGCCCCTGCCGACAGGACGAGTCCACCACAGACGCGCCGTACGCGCGCCTACGGACCCCGCCGCAGCCGGGGGCCAGCCCGTCCACATAGCCGCCCCACCGGCTCGACCTGCCCCACGGCCGCGCGGATCGTCCAGGGACCCACGAGCGGAACGCGAACCACTCCAGGGCCCACCGGCACGACGCGGACCCCCGCAAGGCCCACGAGCAAAGCGCACGACGGCAGCGCCGACTGCCCGGAACGCGGACTACCGGGTCCGGTGCCCGAGGAGTTCCGCCAGGCCACGGCGCGTGGCGGCGACGACCACCCGGTCGCCGGGACGCAGCAGATGCCCCGGGTGGAGGTCGAAGAGCAGATCGGTCGTGTGTTCCGTCCCGTCGTCGGGCGGGGCCGCGGAGAGATCCGGACGCCGGTCGCCCGGTGCCTTCATGTCCAGGGCCAGCACCCGCCACATGCCCGGGCGGACCGCTTCGGCGATGGTGCGGCCCTCCAGCTGCGGCAGGTCGGCCACCTCGAGCGCGGCGAAGAGCAGGACCCGGCGCTCGACGGAGATCGCCCCGAGCACCTGACGGCCCATCATGGCACCGGCGAAGGCGGGCGCGGAGAGCGACGTCACGCTCCTGCTGCGGGTGAGCGCCCCGGGGTGCGCGGCGCGCAGCGTCCGGTAGACGGCGGTGGCGAAGTCGTCGTCGTACAGCCGCAGCGCCACCCGGAGATCGGGGGCGATCGAGCGGGCGTACAGCGCCGCCTCGAGATTGGTGGTGTCGGAGCTCGTGAGGGCGAGCAGGGCGTGGGCCCGGTGGGTTCTGGCCGCCTCGAGCACACCCTCCTGCGTGACGTCCCCGATGATCACGGGAACGCGCAGTCTCCGGGCGAGCGCGACTCCGCGCGCTTCGGGATCGTTCTCGACACAGACGACGGGCGTGCCGAGTTCACGCAACCGGGCGAGGACACGGGTGCCGATCTTGCCCAGACCCAGCAGGACGACGTGCCCGTTCAGCCCTCTCGGCGGCCGGCGCAGGGCGGTCGCCGAGCGGAAGGAGCTGAGCGCTTCCAGCACCGCGGCGACGAGCAGGGGCAGCAGGAGCAGGCCCACGAGCCCGGTGAGCAGCTGGAGGACCTGTCGGTCGGTGTCCTCGCCGACCGCGGGGTCGTTGATGGAGAAGAGGTCGAGGAGCGTGACGTAGGCGGCGTGGAGGGGATGGTCGCCCGTGGTGAGCCAGGACGCGACGGCCAGGGCGGTGACGGCCGCGCCGACACCGGCGAACGACCAGCGCACTCGGCGCGAGAGGAGTTCCCGGAAGGGCAGGGCGGGACCGCTCAGCCGGCTCCCGGGCACGGCTTCCGGTCCGGTGACGGCTTCGAGCACGATCGTGCCCCGGCCGGACGCCGCGGCGACGGCCCCGTCGTCCGGCAGCAGGAGCGGTCCGTCGGATCCGCTGCCGTCGGCTCCCTCCACGCCTGCGGGGTCGCTGCTCGTGGAGGACAGCAGCGCCAGTGTGCACAGTCCCGGATCCCCCGTCTCACCGCGCCCCGGCGGGGGCCTCTCGGCCGCGCGCAGGAGCAGCCCGTCGGCCTGGACGATCTTGCTGGTACCGGTGACGGCCGTGGCGGCGAGCGCGGGAGCGGCGGTGTCGGCGTCGGACAGGACGGTGGTGGAGGAGTCGATGTCGTCCGCGGCCATCCCGGGGACGGCGAGGACGGCTGCCTGGTCGAGAAGTTCCTCCAGGTGCTGGCCGAGCTTGCGGTTGTAGAGGCGGATCACCAGACGCAGGCGGGGGTTCAGCCGGCGGGCGGTGAGTGCGGCACGGATGTTGGTCTCGTCGTCCTCGTGCACCAGGGCGAGTGCCTGCGCGGTCTCCACCCCGGCTTCCCGGAGCGCGAGGTCGTCGAGGTCGTCGGTCTCGACGACGGTCATCTCGTCCGGACGACCGCCCCCGCCGTTCACGGCCGCGCGGCTCCCTCCCGTACGGGTGATGCCTGCCGACACCCTGCCGAGCAGGGCGAGGGCCCGGCCGCCCGAGGGAGCGTTCGCGTCCGCGGGAGGGGTCCTGGACGAGCGGCTGGGCGGCACGAGCAGCGTCACCTGCTGCCGGTAGACGTCGCGGAGTTCGCCGGCGAGCCGATGGGCGAGGGCGTCGTCACCGCTGACGAGCATGTGGCCGGCCGGGCGCCGCATCTGCTGAGGAATGGGATGCACATGCCATACATTGCCGTGTCGCCCACCTGAGGCGCACCTCAACACATCGGCGACGAAGGCCGGTCGGCCCTCGGGCTGCGTCCCCGCGCGAGCCGGGCCGGCGGGGGCCGTGGTGACGGAAGTCTTACGTCCTGGCGTGGGAGCAGGCGGGCGGCGGAGGCGGCCCATAGCGTCGGCGGCATGCGCGTACTCGTCACGGGAGGCGCCGGCTTCATCGGCGCACACATCGTCTCGGCACTCATCGGGCGTGGCCACGAACCGGTGGTCCTGGACGCCTTGTTGCCCACCGCGCACCACGGGCCTCCGGCCCTGCCGGAGACCTGCTTCGTCCATGGCGACGTCCGCGACCCGGCGGTGCTCGCCACGGTCCTGCGGGGCGTGGACGCGGTGTGTCACCAGGCGGCGATGGTGGGGCTCGGCAAGGACTTCGCCGATGCGCCCGACTACGTGGCCTGCAACGACCTGGGGACGGCGACGCTCCTCGCCGCGGCGGCGGAGGCGCGGGTACGGCAGGTCGTGCTCGCCGGCTCGATGGTCGTGTACGGGGAGGGGCGTTACGCATGCCCCGACCACGGGGCGGTGCGTCCCGGTCCGAGGTCGGCGGCCGATCTTGCGGCGGGGCGGTTCGAGCCGCCGTGCCCGCGGTGCGGCGCGGAACTGACCCCGGGCCTGGTCGACGAGGATGCCCCGTGCGACCCGCGGAACGTGTACGCCGTGACGAAGCTGGCGCAGGAGCACCTCACGGCGGCCTGGGCGCGTGCGACGGACGGACGGGCCGTGTCGCTCCGCTACCACAACGTCTACGGCCCGGGCATGCCCCGGGACACGCCGTACGCGGGAGTGGCCTCCTTCTTCCGGTCGGCGCTGGCCCGGGGCGAGGCACCCCGCGTGTTCGAGGACGGTGCCCAGCGGCGCGACTTCGTCCACGTCCGGGACGTCGCCGAGGCGAACGTCGTGGCGCTGGAGGCGGTCGCGGAACGAGAGGCGGGTGCCCTCACCGCGTACAACACGGGCAGCGGGGAGCCCCACACGGTCGGCGAGATGGCCGCGGCCCTCGCGGCCGCGTGCGGCGGTCCCGCCCCTGTCGTCACCGGTGAGTTCCGGCTCGGGGACGTCCGGCACATCACGGCGGACTCACGGAGGCTGCGACACGACCTGGGCTGGTCGCCGCGCACCGGATTCCGTGAGGGCGTGGCCGAGTTCGCCCGTGCGGCCCAGCGCACACCGGGCGCCGCTCACGGAGGATGACGTCCGCGATTCGTAAGGGGTCGATGTCCGCTTTGTTCGCCGCCGATTCGTACGGTGACAGTCGTGACCACTGACGTCGTACTTCCCTGTCTGAACGAGGCCGGGGCACTGCCCTGGGTCCTCGAACGCGTCCCCGCCGGATGGCGTGCCATCGTCGTCGACAACGGCTCCACCGACGGATCCGCCGTCATCGCCCGGGAGTTGGGGGCGACCGTCGTACATGAGGATCGGCGCGGATTCGGGGCCGCCTGCCACGCGGGGCTGCTGGCCGCGGAGGCGGACATCGTGTGCTTCTGCGACTGTGACGCCTCCCTGGATCCCGGACTCCTCGTCCCCTTCGTCCGTGCCGTGGCGGAGGGCGAGGCCGACCTGGTGCTGGGCCGGCGACGGCCCGCCGGGCGGGGGGCGTTCCCGGCGCACGCTCGCGCGGGGAACCTCGCGCTTTCCTGGATGCTGCACCGGCGAACCGGACTGCGGCTCCACGATCTGGGTCCGCTCCGGGCGGCACGCCGCGAGGGGCTGCTGGAGCTGGGTCTGACGGACCGTCGCAGCGGCTATCCGCTGCAGATGGTGGTGCGCGCCGCTGATGCCGGCTGGCGGGTGCGGGAGGAGGACGTGCCCTACCTGCCCCGGACCGGCAAGTCGAAGGTGACCGGAACCTGGCGGGGCACCTGGCAGGCGGTGCACGACATGCGCCGGGTGCTGGGCGAGGCGGGTGGTGCACCGTGACCACGCTTCTCGTCATCGCCAAGGAACCGGTACCGGGCCGGGTGAAGACACGGCTGTGTCCTCCGTACAGCCCGGCGCAGGCCGCGCTCCTGGCCGAGGCCGCGCTGGCCGACACCCTTGCCGTGGTCGCCGGACTTCCCGCGGAGCGACGTGTGCTCGTCCTGGACGGAACGGCCCGCGACTGGCTGCCGGCGGGATTCGACGTCGTGCCCCAGGGCGCCGGCCCGCTCGACGAGCGGCTGGCCGCGGCGTTCTCCCTGTGTGCGGGCCCGGCGCTGCTCGTGGGCATGGACACCCCGCAACTCTCGGCGGCCCTCCTCGCTCCTGCGCTCGCGCCGCGGGCGTGGCACGAGCACGACGCCTGGTTCGGGCCCGCCGCCGACGGCGGATTCTGGGCGCTGGGACTGGCCTCGCCGGATCCGGAACTGCTGCGCGGAGTACCCATGTCCGTGCCGGAGACCGGAGCCGCACAGCGTCGCCGGCTGGTCGACGCCGGGCTGCGCGTGGGCGACCTGCCGACCCTGCGCGACATGGACACCGCCGAGGACGCGCGGCTGGTGGCCCGGGAGGCGGCGGGAAGCCGGTTCGCGGCCGTGTACGCACGGCTGGTCCCGGCGGCCCCCGGGCCGGCCCGCGCGGACGGGTTCCGTACCGGGTCATCCGCCGCACGGCCCGGTGACGGCCCTTCGCCTGCGGGTCCTCGATGACGGCGACCGCGTGGCAGGCCGACCCCTACACGGACGCGCTGCGCACCGGGCGCGGTCCGCTCTTCCTGCGTCGCCGGGACGGGTGGCTCCTGCCCCTGGAGGTGGAACGCTGGTGCGAGGGGCCGGACTTCGCCGACCGGACCGTGCTCGGACGGTGCCACGGGCCTGTGCTGGACATCGGCTGCGGTCCCGGACGGCTCGTCGTCGCACTCGAGGCACGCGGGCGACGCGTACTCGGCATCGACGTCAGTCCGGAGGCGGTCGCCCGTACGGTCCGGGCCGGCGGCACCGCCCTGCTCCGCTCGGTCTTCGAACCGGTGCCCGAAGAGGGCCGCTGGGAGACGGCGCTGCTGATCGACGGCAACGTCGGCATCGGAGGGGACCCGGCCGCGCTCATGCGGCGTGCGGCCGAAGTCACCGCGCCCGGCGCGGTGCTGATAGCCGAGACCTCCGCCGAGGACGAGGACGCCGACGAACGCGTCGAGGTGACCGTCGTCAACGGCAGAGGGGAACGCGGGGCCCCGTTCCCCTGGGCGCGCCTCGGGGCCCGCGCCCTGCGCGAGCACGCGGCCGGTGCCGGCTGGACCGCGGCCCGGCAGTGGACGACGGCCGGGCGCAGCTTCGTCGAACTGCGCGGCCCCGCTCAGCGGCGCGGGACCTGACGCTGTCGCCGACCGTCCTCCCCCACGTGCCGGAGCCCGCGCCGAAGCCGCCGGACGAGCAGGATCAGGCAGGCGGCACCGGCCACCGCCCCCAGCACGATCATCAGGTTCCGCCCGTAGGGCAGTGGCAGCGCGGACGGGTTGGGCGGGGCACCGGGCCGGAGCAGCAGCGGCAGCGTGACCAGCACGAGCGAGCCGCCCACGACCAGCGCGCCCCGCACCACCCCGCGGGCGGGCAGGCCCGCGACGAGCATCCCCACGCCGAGGACGAGCGGAGCGAGCACCGCGTCGTGCAGGACGAGCGCTCCGCCCAGCCACACCGCCACCCCCCGGGCGTCGCGGGCGGAGAGGACCAGCGCCGTACCCACGGCCATCAGCACCAGACCCAGTCCTCCGGCCGCGTACCGGAGCGGCGCGGTGCCTCCACGCGGCGGCCTCACAGGACCTCCAGCCGGGTGACCCACTTCGTCTGCAGGACACCGGGGCGGTTCGGGGCGATGATCCGTGCCGGGAAACCGTGGTCGGCCGACAGCACCCGGCCGTTGAGGGCGAGGGCCAGCAGGGTCGACGGGTCGTGGGCGTACTCGCGGCCCATCTCCATCACGCGGTACGCGCCGCGCGCCTCCATGGACACCACCCGCAGCCCCGCGTCAGGGGCGGCGCCCGCACGCTCCAACAGATCGCGGACGCGTACGCCTCGCCAGTGCGCCGAGACGCTCCATCCCTCGACACAGGCGATCGGCAGGACGGCCTCGGTCTGCGGAAGCGCCCGCAACTCGTCCAGGGTCAGCGTGTAGCGGCGCGGTCCCCGCACCTCCAGGCGCCAGTCCCGGACCATCGCGGCGGTGACGCCCGCGGCGGCTGCCGTCCGATTGACCGGCAGGCCCTGAGGGCCGATCCCGGGATGTCTCGGTGCCAGCAGATCGAGTCTCTTCAGCGGCGTGAACGCCTGGCCCACGGTGGTCACGGTCACGGCGGCCACCGCCGCGCCGACGGCCACGAGCAGCGACCTGCGGTCCGGGGCGTCCTCCGGCGGCAGCGCGAGCGTGCCGGGCGATCTCCGCCCCCAGTGGTCCCTGATCTGCGGCGCCTTGACGGCCACGTGCAGCAGCACCGCACCGGCGACCAGCCAGGCGACGGCGAAGTGGACCGGTACGAACGAGAACGGCCACGGATACCACTCGGCGATGTTCAACAGCCCGGTGAACAGCTGGAACACGGCCGCCGCGACCAGTACCCCCACCGAGAGCCGTTCCAGCCCGTGCCCGAGGGAGCGCACCGCCGGCCACACCCACAGCCGCGGGTACACCGCCCAGAGCTTGGCGAGGAGCAGCGGGACGGCCGCCAGGCCCGAGGCGACGTGGAGCCCCTGGGTCAGCCGATAGCCCCACACCGGCCGCGGCGGCAGCTCGTTCGCGAGCCATCCGGGCGGATGCTGCAGGTAGTGGCTGACGAGGCCGGTGAGGAAACACACGGCGATCGCCAAGCCCAGACAGCGGCCGAGGACAGTGGCCGTTCGGGCGTCGTGGAGTCTGCCGGAGAAGGACGGTGGCCGAAGTCGCGGTCTCATGCCGTCCATGAGACCGCCGCGACGCCCCCGGACGGCGGCCCGGACACCTTACGGAACGCGGACGGCGCAACGCGCGTACCGTTCCGGCGTCCGCGGCGCTGACACGCTGGGCGCCATGACCAGCCGCCGCACCGCCGTGACCGTCCTGCTCCTCGCCGGCCTCGTCGCCGTACTCGTCGGCACCGTGCGCGCGGACGACTACCACTCCGCCCCCGGGCGGCTGTCCCTGTGGTACGCGGCCGCCTGGCTGGTCTTCGCGGCAGCTCTGTGGACGCTGCGGAAGGCACCCGCCCGGACGGCGGTGGTGCTGGTCATGGCCGGCTCGGTCGCCGTCGCCGCCACGGGTCTGGTCGCACCGCCGCGCACCAGCACCGACTCCTACCGGTACGCCTGGGACGGCCGGGTGCAGGCGGCCGGGACCTCTCCGTACGACCACGTCCCCGCGGCTCCCGAGCTCGCCCCGCTGCGGGACGCCTGGCTCTTCCCCGAGGGGCGTGCCGCCTGCGCCGGGCCCGACCGTGCGCCCGTGGGCGACGGCGTGTGCACCCGGATCAACCGGCCCCGGGTGAACACCGTCTACCCGCCCGTGGCAGAGGGCTACTTCCTCCTGGTCGAGGCCCTGTCGCCCGAGGGCGCGCGGCACAAGCCGCTGCAGACCGGAGGGGCACTGCTCTCGGTCGCCACCGCGGCCGCGCTGCTGCTGGTGCTGCGTCGCCGCGGTGCGCCGTGGAGAGCCGCCTACTGGGCCTGGTGCCCGGCGGTGCCCGTCGAGGCCGTGAACAACGCCCACGTCGACGTCCTCGGCGTGCTCTTCTCCGTCGCAGCCCTGGCGGCCGTCGTCCGGCACAGGGCGGCGGGCGGGGCCCTGCTGGGGGTGGCCGTCGCCACGAAGCTGCTGCCCGCCGTGCTGGTTCCGGGCGCGCTGTCCGGTGTGCGGCGCGCCCGGGACGCCCTGGCCGTGCTGCTGCCGGCGGCCTGCGTCGTCGCCGTGCTCTACCTGCCGTACGTGCTGGTCTCGCGGGGCTCGGTCCTCGGTTTCCTCGGCGGCTACGTCCGGGAGGAGGGCTACGACGACGCCTCCGCCAGGAACCGGTACGCGCTTCTGCGCCTGCTCCTGCCGGACGACTGGACGTTCCCGGTCGTGGCCGCGGCGATGCTGGCCGTCGTGGCGTACGTGGTCCTCCGCGGGGATCCGGAGCAGCCGTGGAGCGGCGCGCTGGTGGTCACGGGGACCGCCTTCCTGCTCCTGACCCCCGGCTATTCCTGGTACGCCCTGCTCGTCGTCGCCCTGGTCGCCCTCGACGGCCGCGGGGAATGGCTGGGCATCGCCGTCGCGGGAGCGGCGAGGTACGTCACCGGCCGGGCGTTCCCCGGGGACGCCGACACCGTGGGCACCATCGCCTACGCGACGGCGGCGGCCGCGGTCCTCGCCGGGTGGGCCCTGCGGAGGCGGACCGCCCGCGGCCGCCCGTCCGGGACGCGTCCGGGTCGTCCGGCCCCCGCGGAGCCGTCGGGAAACACCGGGAGGAGCGCCTGACGCGGTCGGCGCACGCCCCTTGACGGGCGGTCGGGCAACCTGCCCGACCGGGTGATCGACGACGTGGCGGAGGGGCCGGCGGACCACTCCCCGACGTCCGGACCCAGGACGGCGCGTCAGCTCTTGAGCGGCAGGATCGCCGTGGGCGCGTGGCCCGGCTCGGTCGCGATCTCCTCGAACTCGGTGACGTCGCTGATGTCCGCGGTCCGGCTCATCGCGATGTTGGTGATCCGCTCCAGGATCGCCTCGACGACGACCGGCACCCGGTGCTCGGCGGCCAGCTTCCTGGCCTGCTCGAAGGCCGCGCCCAGTTCGCCCGGGTCGGTGACGCGGATCGCCTTGCAGCCCAGGCCCTCGGCGACCTTGACGTGGTCGACCCCGTAGACGCCGAGCTCGGGTGAGTTGATGTTCTCGAACTCCAGGTTGACCTGGAAGTCGATGTCCAGGCCGAGCTGCGCCTGACGGATCAGCCCCAGATAGGAGTTGTTCACGAGGACGTGGACGTAGGGGATCCTGTGCTGCGCGCCGACCGCCAGCTCCTCGATCAGGAACTGGAAGTCGTAGTCGCCGGAGAGGGCGACGACGGGGGTCTCGGGGTCGGCGGTGGCCGCGCCCAGGGCGGCCGGGATGGTCCAGCCCAGGGGCCCGGCCTGGCCGCAGTTGATCCAGTGTCGGGGCCGGTAGACGTGCAGCATCTGCGCGCCGGCGATCTGGGAGAGCCCGATGGTGGTGACGTAGCGCGTCTCCGGGCCGAAGACCTTGTTCATCTCCTCGTAGACGCGCTGCGGCTTCATGGGGATGTCGTCGAAGTGCGTACGACGCTGCAGCGTGGCCCGGCGCTCCTGCGTGGAGGCGGCCCACGCGGAGCGGTCGGGCAGCCTTCCGGCCGCCTTCAGCTCCTTGGCGACTTCCACGAAGAGCTCGAGCGCGGCCCCGGCGTCCGAGGTGATGCCGTAGTCGGGCGCGAAGATCTTGCCGATCTGGGTGGGCTCGATGTCGACGTGGACGAACTTCCGTCCGCGGGTGTAGACGTCGAGCCTGTAGCCGGTGTGGCGGTTGGCCCAGCGGTTGCCGATACCGAGGACGAAGTCGGACTCCAGGAAGTTCGCGTTGCCGTAGCGGTGGGAGGTCTGGAGGCCGACCATGCCGGCGTTGAGCTCGTGGTCGTCGGGGACGGTGCCCCAGCCCATCAGGGTCGGGATGACCGGGGTGCCGGTGATCTCGGCGAACTCGACCAGCAGGTCGGAGGCGTCGGCGTTGATGATGCCGCCGCCCGCGACGATCAGCGGACGCTCGGCTTCCAGGAGGAAGGAGAGCGCCTTCTCGATCTGGGCGCGGGTCGCGGCGGGCTTCCAGACCGGCAGCGGCTCGTACGTCTCGGGGTCGAACTCGATCTCGGTGAGCTGGACGTCGATCGGCAGGTCGATGAGGACCGGGCCGGGGCGGCCGGAGCGCATCAGATGGAAGGCCTGCTGGAAGACGCCGGGAACCTGTGCCGCCTCCAGGACGGTCGTGGCGGCCTTGGTGACCGGCTTGGCGATCGACGCGATGTCGACGGCCTGGAAGTCCTCCTTGTGGATCACGTGCGTCGGCGCCTGTCCGGTGATGCACAGGATCGGAATCGAGTCACCGATCGCGGAGTACAGACCGGTGATCATGTCGGTGCCGGCGGGACCCGACGTACCGATGCAGACACCGATGTTGCCCGGGTTGGCGCGGGTGTAGCCCTCGGCCATGTGCGAGGCGCCCTCGACGTGGCGGGCGAGGGTGTGGTCGATGCCGCCACCCTCCTTCAGGGCCTTGTAGAAGGGGTTGATCGCCGCGCCCGGCACACCGAACGCGTGGCTGACGCCTTCACGCTTGAGGATCTCAACAGCCGCTCGGGCGGCGGTCATACGAGGCATGGAGTGCTCCTGCTTCGGCCTGGCGGATCGGGCTCTGTCGCGCCACCTGAGAGCGTCGATTCCGTGCTGGTTCCCTGATCGTCTTCCGCAGCCTCGCGGCTTCTTCCGTAATACGGAAGACATCTTCTACTA
Organism: Streptomyces sp. HUAS CB01; assembly: GCF_030406905.1. NCBI lineage: Bacteria > Bacillati > Actinomycetota > Actinomycetes > Kitasatosporales > Streptomycetaceae > Streptomyces > Streptomyces chengbuensis. The sequence continues at coordinate 6,342,418 of NZ_CP129137.1, read as the reverse complement.
TTCGGAAGTAATGTAGGTGGCAGGCCGAACGGCGTCAAGGGATGGGCCGACCGCCGATGGCCGAACTCCCTCCCCAAGGAGTCGCGGTTGGTGGACGATGGACCAGGAGGCGTGCCCGGAAGCGCCGGAGGGGGACGGACATGGGAGATCACGTACCGGTGCGCTGTCCGGTGTGCCGCCGCGCACACACGTTCGCGTCACCCGTCTATCCGTGCGCCTGCGGGGCACCGCTCGCCCCGCCCCTGCTGCAGGGCGCTCCGGCCGAACCGATCCGCCACCGCACCTGGACCGACGACTGGGTCACCGTGCGCTGTCCGGCCTGCGCGCGGCAGGACCAGTGGCCGCAGCCGGAGCTCGGCTGCCCCTGCGGCACGGTGCTGCGCATCCCGGTACGGCCGGTGACCGCCACACCCGAGCCGTCCGCGGGCGCGGCCGCGGCGCACCGGACCTCGGCCACCGCGTCGGGCGGCGCAGGCGAACCCTTCGCACCCGGGACCGGTGGGGCGGGCGGCCCGGGCGGCACCGGCACCCCCGCCCCGGGCGCTTTCGACTCCCAGGACGCGGAACCGGCCGATCCTTTCGCCCCACCGGCGCGGGTCCCGCTGCCCTCCGGCTCCACGGACGGGCCGTCGGAGGAGGACTGCCCCCTGGCCGTGCCCACGCACACCGGTCCGCTGCCCCGGCCCGTCTTCCGTCCGGTCACGATCCGTACGGCACGCGACGCGGTGACCGCCGCGGCGCAGTACCTGCGCTGGCTGGGGTTCCAGGAGGTCGTCCAGCCCGAGGAACGGACGACGTCCGGGATCGACCTGCGCGCGCGGGAACTGGTCGCCCAGGTGGACCCGACCACACGGCCCGTCACCCTGCGGGCCGTGGAATGCCTCTGGCTGAACGGGCTCAACTCCTCCGCCAGGAGCGTCCTCTTCTCGCTCGCGGGCTACTCGGCGGACGCGCGAGCGCGGGCGGACGACCTCGGGGTCCCGCTGTTCGTCATGGATCTCACGGGCGCCCCCGAGCCGGTGAACGGCCCTGCGCGGGACCTGATCTCCTCCGGCGCCTGACCGGCCGGCGCCGGATGCGGCGGTCGCCTGCGGACCGGCCGGCGGGTCCACGGACCGGCCGACTCCGCGCCGTGCACGTTCCCGGACCCACCCCGTGCACGTTCCCGGACCCGCCCCGTGCAACCGGAACCGGCTACGGACCGGGCCCGACCAGGCCGCGGCCGCGGACCGAACCCGGCCGTGCGCAGAACACGACCCGCGCAGTGCACCGTCCCGGCCCGCACCGTGCACCGTCCCCGTTCGCCCCGTCCACCGCCGCCGGACACCGTCACCGGCCGAGGTCGTACGGGACGAAGCCCGCCCGAGTCGGGGGTCCGGCCGTGCGCCCGGCCCGTACGCCCGGCCGGTGCGCGATACTCCCCCGTATGCGCATCCGACCGGCCGAACCCTGCGAACTCCCGCTCCTCCAGGACATCGAGCGGGCCGCCGGCGAGCCCTTCCGCTCCGTCGGAATGGCCGCGGTCGCGGACGACGACCCCCCGCCGCTCGGGGAACTGGAGCGGTACCGGAGGTCCGGCGGCCTGTGGGTGACCGAGACGGGGGACGGCCGGCCCGTGGCGTATCTGCTCACCGAGCCCGTGGACGGCGCCGCACACATCGAGCAGCTGTCCGTCCACCCGGACGTCGCACGGCGCGGCCTCGGCCGGGAACTGATCGACCATCTGGCCGCTGTGGCGACGGACGACGGACTGTGCGCGCTCACCCTCACCACGTTCACCGAAGTGCCGTGGAACGCCCCCTACTACACCCGTCTCGGCTTCCGCACCCTCGGCGAGGACGAACTCACCGAGGGGCTGAGGAACATCCGGAAGGCCGAAGCCGTGCACGGGCTGGACCGCTGGCCCCGCGTGTGCATGCGGCGCCCTCTGTGACGCGATCGGCGGCCGGGCCGTGACCGCGAGCCCGCGGATGGCCGCCGGCCCTCAGTGCCCGTACGCCGTGCGCAGTTCCACCTTCCGCACCTTGCCGCTGACGGTCATCGGGAAGGTGTCGAGGATCTCCAGCCGGCGGGGGATCTTGTAGTGGGCCAGCCGTTCCCGGCAGAACGCGGTGATGTCCTCCAGGGTCGGCGGGTCGGCCGGGTCCCGCGGGATGACACAGGCCAGGATCTCCTCGCCGTACCTCTCGTCGGGGACGCCGACCACCTGGACGTCGGCGATCTTCGGATGGCCGTACAGGAACTCCTCGATCTCACGCGGGTACACGTTCTCCCCACCGCGGATGATCATGTCCTTGATCCTGCCGACGATCTGGACGTACCCGTCCTCGCGGATCACGGCCAGGTCCCCCGTGTGCATCCAGCGTCCGGCGTCGACGGCCTCCGCCGTCTTCTCCGGCTCGTTCCAGTAGCCGAGCATCACGCTGTAGCCCCGGGTGCACAGCTCGCCCGCCTCGCCCCGGGGGACGGTCACCCCGTCGACCGGGTCGACGACCTTGACCTCGATGTGGGGCAGCACCCGGCCGACGGTGCCGGTGCGGCGCTCCAGGTCGTCGTCGCGCCGGGTCTGGGTGGACACCGGGGAGGTCTCCGTCATCCCGTAGCAGATGGACACCTCCGCCATGTTCATCTCCGAGACGACCCGCTTCATCACCTCCACCGGGCACGGGGAGCCCGCCATGATGCCGGTGCGCAGCGAACTCAGGTCGTACGTCGCGAAGTCCGGGAGGTTCAGCTCGGCGATGAACATCGTCGGGACGCCGTAGAGAGACGTGCAGCGCTCCTGCTGCACCGCGCGGAGTGCGGCGGCCGGGTCGAAGGACGGTGCGGGGATGACGATGCAGGCACCGTGCGAGGTGGCGCCGAGGTTTCCCATGACCATGCCGAAGCAGTGGTAGAACGGCACGGGCAGACAGACCCGGTCCTCCTCGGTGTAGGCGATCATCTCGCCCACGAAATAGCCGTTGTTGAGGATGTTGTGGTGCGAGAGGGTCGCGCCCTTGGGGAAGCCGGTGGTGCCCGAGGTGTACTGGATGTTGACCGGGTCGTCGCAGGACAACTCCGCCGCACGGGCGTCCAGTTCGTCCGGCCCGGCGGCGGACGCCGACGACACCAGTGCGGTCCAGCTGTCGTCGCCGATGTAGTGCACCGACCGCAGCTCCGGGCAGTTGCCGCGGACCTCGTCGACGATCGCGCGGTAGTCGCTCGTCTTGTGCGAGAGCGAGGCGACCAGCAGGGAGATCCCCGACTGGTTCAGGACGTACTCCACCTCGTGGGCGCGGTACGCGGGGTTGATGTTCACCATGATCGCGCCGATGCGCGCCGTGGCGTACTGGACGAGCACCCATTCCGGACAGTTCACGGCCCAGATGCCGACCCGGTCGCCCTTGGCGACACCGCGTGCGAGCAGGGCCCGGGCCAGCTCGTCGACGTCCGCGCCGAGTTCCGCGTAGGTCCAGCGTCGCCCGGACGGGACGTCGACGAGCGCCTCCCGCTCCGGGTGCGCCTCGATCACCCGGGCCAGACTGCGGCCGATCGTGTCGCCCAGGAGCGGGACGGTGCCCGTGCCGTGCGTGTAGGACAGGGTCATCGCAGGTCCCCCTCGTCGTACTCGGCCGGGGAGCCCTGAGCGGTGCGCTCACGGAGCTCGATTCTGCGGATCTTCCCGGAGACGGTCTTCGGCAGTTCGGCGAACTCCAGCCGCCGGATGCGCTTGTACGGCGCGAGGACCGACCGTGAGTGCTCGAAGATCCGGCGGGCGGTGTCGGCGTCCGGCTCCCAGCCCTCCGCGAGCACCACGTACGCCTTGGGGACGGCGAGCCGCACCGGGTCGGGCGCGGGCACGACCGCCGCCTCCGCGACGGCGTCGTGCTCCAGGAGCGCGCTCTCCAGCTCGAACGGCGAGATCTTGTAGTCCGAGGCCTTGAAGACGTCGTCGGCGCGGCCGACGTACGTGATGTAGCCGTCGGAGTCGCGCGCGCCGATGTCGCCGGTGCGGTAGTGACCGCCCGCCATCACCTCGGCCGTGCGGTCCGGGTCGCCGTGGTAGCCGGTCATGACCCCCACCGGATCGGCCGCCAGGTCGAGCGCGATCTCTCCCTCGTCCGCGCCCGGCTTCCCGCTGACCGGGTCGAGGAGCTCCACGCGGTACCCGGGGCTGGGGCGGCCCATCGAGCCGGCCTTCACCAGCTGGCCCGGGCTGTTGGAGACCTGGACGGCCGTCTCGGTCTGGCCGAAGCCGTCTCGGATGGTCACGCCCCAGGCCCGCCGCACGGCCTCGATGACCTCGGGATTGAGGGGCTCGCCGGCGGCGACGACCTCGCGCGGCGGGGTGCGCAGCCGGGTCAGGTCCGCCTGGATCAGCATGCGCCACACCGTCGGGGGCGCGCAGAAGGCGGTGACGCCGGACCGGTCCATCTCCGCCATCAGCCGGGCCGCGTCGAAACGCGTGTAGTTGTGGACGAAGACCGTCGCCTCGGCGTTCCACGGAGCGAAGAGGTTGGACCAGGCGTGCTTGGCCCAGCCGGGCGAGGAGATGTTCAGATGGACGTCCCCGGGTTTCAGGCCGATCCAGTACATGGTGGCCAGATGCCCGACGGGGTAGGACACGTGCGTGTGCTCGACGAGCTTGGGCCGGGCGGTGGTGCCGGAGGTGAAGTAGAGCATCAGCGGGTCCCCGGCGCGGGTGGGACCGTCGGGCCCGAAGGCCTCCGGCGCCGCGTAGGCCTCCTCGTAGGGCAGCCAGCCGGTGGCGCCACCGCCGACGGCGATCCTGGTGTACGCGCCGGGCACCTCGTCGAACTTCGCCGTGTCGTCGGTGCGGACGATCACGTGCCGGACCCGGCCGCGCTCGATCCGGTCCCGCAGGTCGACCGGGCCGAGCAGCGGCGTGGCGGGGATGACGACCGCCCTGAGCTTCATCGCGGCGAGGGCGGTCTCCCACAGCTCGGCCTGGTTGCCGAGCATCACCAGGATGCGGTCGCCGGCGCGGACGCCCTGCTGCCGGAGCCAGTTCGCGGCCCGGTCCGAGCGGTGCCTCAGCGCGTCGAACGAGAGCACGGTGGAGGTCCCGTCCTCCTCGGCGATGTGCAGCGCCGGGCGGTCGTTGCCGTCGGCGATCGCGTCGAACCAGTCCAGCGCCCAGTTGAAGCGCTCGAACCGGGGCCAGGCGAAGCCCTCGTATGCCGCCGCGTAGTCCTCCCGGTGCCGGAGCAGGAAGTCCCGGGCCTCCCGGAACCTCGCCGTCTCGTCGCCTGACGTCATGTGTCCTCCTCGTTGCGGGACCGCTCACGAGCATCGTGTAATCAGTGACGCAGGTCTCACTACCCCCGTACGGGGGTGCTCCTTCCTCCTCGCGGGGATGGTGTGCCGTCGGGAGGACCGGAACCCATGACATCAGCGAGCTCGGCCACGCCGGCGGCGGACGCGGTGGAGATACGGGCCGCTCTGCTGCGGCTCCGCCGTTCCACCGGTCTGCAGATGGCCTTCGGCGGGCTGCTCCAGGAGCCGCTCAGGATGCGGATAGCGGAGCTGAACGGCGCGGTGACCGGAGCGCTGCGCGGGCTGGCGATCCGGTCCGGCAGCGGTCTCGGCGGCAAGGCCATCGCCCTCTCCCGCCCGTGCGCCGTCACGGACTACCGCGAGGCCCGGCACATCAGCCACGAGTACGACGTACCCGTGGCGGCCGAGGGACTGCGCTCGGTGCTCGCCGTACCCGTGGTCGTACGCCGCAGGGTGCGCGGCGTGCTGTACGGGGCGCTGCGGCAGCCGCTCGCCCTCGGCGACCGCACGCTGGACGCGGCGGTCGCGGCCGCGCGGGACGTGGAGCAGAACCTGGTCGTGCGCGACGAGGTCGAACGGCTGGTGGCGGCGGAGCGTGCGCCGGAACCCGAAGGGCGCGCCCGGGTGCGGGAGGAGGTGCGCGATATCCACGCGGAGCTCCGTGCGCTCGCTCCGGGGGTCGCGGACCCCGGACTCCGTGAACAGTTGCTCTCCCTGTGCGACCGGCTCACCGCCGCGGCCGGACCGGGGTCCGCGGTGGGCGACGCGGGCATCGCCCTGGCGCCGCGCGAGCTGGATGTGCTTGCCTGCGTGGCGACGGGTTCCACGAACGCGGCCGCCGCCGAACGTCTCGGTCTGCGCCCGGAGACGGTCAAGGCCTATCTCCGGTCGGCGATGCGGAGGCTGGGCACGCACAACCGCCTGGAGGCGGTGGTGGCGGCGCGGCGCGCGGGCCTGCTGCCCTGACGGCGGCGCCCGTCGCCCGAGGGCCGGGATCGGCGGCCCGGTTCGGCGGCGTTCGTCGCACGGGTGGCGCGCCGACGGCGGCACTCGTCGCAGGACGGCGGGCCCTGGCCGGCGGGACGCCCGGCGAGGGCGGCACGGACGGGCGGGGAACGCGAAAGCGGGACGCGCCGAGAGGGGTACGGATGGTGTCGGTGGACAGGATGCTCGCCTTCGCGGCCATGTCGCTGCTGGTGATCGTGATCCCCGGGCCGAGCGTGCTGTTCGTGATCGGACGCGCGCTGGCGCACGGGCGCCGTACCGCCGTGGCGACGGCGCTGGGCAACGTCGTCGGGTCGTACGTCCTCGTCGTGGCGGTCGCGCTGGGGATCGGCTCGCTGGTCGAGACGTCGGCGACGGTGTTCCTGGTGGTGAAGTTCGCCGGCGCGGCCTATCTCGTCCATCTCGGCGTGCAGGCCTTCCGGCACCGCGGGGAGCTGCGGGCCTCGGCGATCGCGGCCGGAGCGGAAGACGGCGGACCGGCGGAGGGCTCCGATGGGGCGGGGCAGGGACATGCGCCGGCCGGCAGGGCGCGTGGTGATCTCCGGACGCTGGTGGACGGCGCGGTCGTCGGGGTCACGAATCCCAAGGGCATCGTCTTCTTCGCCGCCGTGCTCCCCCAGTTCGTGGACCACTCGCAGGGCGGGGTGACGGCGCAGATGCTGGTGCTCGGGCTGGTCCCGATCACGATCGGGCTGGTCACCGACACTCTGTGGGGGCTCGGCGCGGCGGCGGCCCGCAACTGGTTCGCCCGTTCGGAGCGCCGGCTGTCGCTGGTCGGCGGCGCCGGCGGCGTCGCCATGATCGGGCTCGGGGTGACAGTGGCGGCGACCGGCCGCTCGGACTGACGGGCGTCCCCGCGCGCTCCGGCTCCGCCGGAGGCGGCTCTCCGCGCTCGCTCCGCTGAGGCGGGTTCGGGGACCGGCGGCGACCTCCCGAAGGGCAGGCTCGCGGCGCCCGAGCGCGTGCAACCGCACGGCGGAGGACCGTCCTCGTACCGGACGCGCCGGGATGGCTGCGACGACGCGGCGGGTGCGCGCACCGGGCGTCGCGAGCCGGGCGGGAGTTCCCGGGAGCGGCCCGGGCACGCGGCTGCGGCGCGAGCACAGGCATGTGTCCGGCCCAGGTCCGGCCCGGCCCGGGTCGGGTCGGGTCCGTCAGGGGTACGTCAGGGAACGGCTCCCGCGGATCAGCGCCGCGTCAGGAATCCACCGCCGTACGCCGCCCGGGCCCGGTTCCGGGGCACTGTTTCGAGGCGCCGCCGCACACGGACGGCGAACGGAACTCCGCCCCGGAGGGCACCATGGACCATCTCGTCGTCGAGGACGCGGACCCCGACGAACCCCGGCCGGCAGGGCCGCTGTTCGTACCCGTTCGGCTCGGCTCTGCCGGGGGACGCCAGTTGTGCTACATGCGCACGCCGCTCGGCGTGCGCACCGCCGTGGGTTTCACCAGCGAACGGCGCCTGACCGGCGTCCTCGGTGCGCAGCAGACGTGGATCAGGCTCGCGGAGCCGGCGCTGCGGGCGCTCTCGGAGCCGCTGGGCGTGACCACGGTGACCGTTGACCCGCAGCTCACCGCCCCGGCCCCGGTTCCCGCGTCGCGGCCGACGGCCCCGGCCGCGCACGGCCCGGCCGCATGCGCACGCGTCGCCCGGCCCTGGGACCCGGACGCCGCCGGGGCGTTGCGGGTGACCGGCGCCGCACCCGTCGTGCGGCCCGCCGGCTCGGCCGTCGGCACGCTCCTCGGCCGAACCCCGGAGGTGTGACGATGAGCGCAGTACCCGTCGACCGTGCCGTACCCCCGCCCGGCGGCGGGCCGGGCCCCGCCGCGGCGTCCGCGCCCCCGTCCGTCTGGCCCGGGTCCGCCCTCCCCGCCCCCGGTGGTGACGTCACGGTGGCCGGGGTGTCCCTGGCCGGCCTCGCGGAGAGGTACGGGACGCCCACGTACGTCCTCGACGAGGACGAAGTCCGGGCCAGGGCGCGTGCCTGGCGCCGTGCGCTGCCCGACGCCGAGATCGTCTACGCCGCGAAGGCGTTCCTGTGCCGGGCCGTCGTCGACTGGATCGAGGAGGAAGGGCTCGGGCTCGACGTCTGCTCGGCGGGTGAGCTCGAACTCGCCGCGGCCCGGGGCTTCCCGCCGGAACGGATCGTCCTGCACGGCAACGCCAAGTCGCCGGACGATCTGCGCACCGCGCTGCGGCTCGGCGTCGGCCGGATCGTCATCGACTCGGAGAGCGAGGTCGCCGGCCTCGCGGCGCGGGTGGAGGGGCCCGGACCGCAGCAGGTGATGATCCGGGTGCTGCCGGGCATCGACGCCGGCGGCCACCGCAAGATCCGGACGGGTGCCGAGGGCCAGAAGTTCGGGCTTTCGATCGCGGAGGGCGACGCGGAGGACGCCGTCTCCCGGATCCTCGGTCAGTCCCGCCTGGAACTCGTGGGCCTCCACTGCCACTTGGGCTCGCAGATCACCACGCCCGAGCCGTACGCGAGGGCGGTGCGCAGGTTGGTGGCGTTCCTGGCCCGAATCCGCGACCGGTACGGGATCGCCCTGCGCGAGCTGGACCTGGGCGGCGGTTTCGCGGTGGCGTACCGGCCGGGCGACCCGGCGCCCGCGCCGGTCGCCTACGCCCGCCGCATCGACGGCGAACTGCTGCGGGCCTGCCACGAGTTCGACGTACCGGTGCCGCGACTGACTCTCGAACCCGGCCGCTCGATCGTCGCACCGGCGGGCGTGGCCCTCTACCGGGTGCTGTCGGTGAAACGGTCCGCCGGGCGGGTCTTCGTCGCGGTCGACGGCGGCATGAGCGACAACCCGAGGCCCGCGCTGTACGGGGCCCGGTACGCGGTGCGGCTCGTCGGCCGGGCGACGCAGGCCCCGACGCGGGAGGCGACCGTCGTCGGACGGCACTGCGAGGCGGGCGACGTGCTCGCGGAGGCGGCGGAGCTGCCCGGGGACGTACGGCCGGGCGACGTCCTCGCGGTACCGGCGTCCGGGGCGTACCACGTGTCGATGGCGTCCGGCTACAACGCGACCGGGCGTCCCCCGGTGGTGGCGGTGGCAGGTGAGGGCCGCTCGCGGCTCCTGGTACGGCGTGAGAGCGTCGAGGACCTGCTGCGGCGGGACGTGGGGCTCTGACGGCGGCGCCACGCCACGTCGTCGTGGTCCCGGGCCGGCCCCGAACGGCCCGGGACCACGCGCGTTTCCGTGTGCCCCCGCGCAGGGGCGTGCCCGCGTGCCGCCCGCCACGCGCCGGCCCGGGCGGTTTCCCCCGCCCCCCTCCGCAGGAGAGTGTTCCTCCACGCCGGCCCGGACCCACGCACTCCCCCGCCGCCGCCACAGGGGAGCAGCGGCGGCCTCCCCCGGCGGCTCCGGTGTCGCGCCTCAGTCCGTGAACTCCCCGAAACGCACGTCGTGGTCGGCCCCCGGAGCGACGATCCTCAGCAGGCGTTCCGCCTCCTCGGTCACGGCCACGCGCTCCGCCGCCGTGAGCCGGACGAAGCCCTGCACGGTGAGCGTCACGGCACCGCCCGCCTCCCCACCACGGACCGTCGTCCGTCCGCCGCTCCCCTTCCGCTCCTCGGTCCTCCAGATCCCGGCCACGCGACCGTCGACCAGGAGGACGCAGTGGGCCTGGTTCCCCTTCCACGTACGGTCCTTGAAGGCGTGCGGCACGAAGCGCGAACGGTCCCCGTGCGAGAGCAGGAGGTTGTCGAACTCGGGGAGCAGACGCGGCGGCGCGGGGGTGTCCGGGTCGGGCCGGGGCGCTTCCGGGAGATCGAAGAGCTCGACGCCCTTGTCGTCCTGGAAGGTCACGAGCTCGGGGCGCAGTCGCTCGAACGCCCCCTTGAGCCGCGTCAGCCCGGACCAGGCCTGCATGTCCTTGACCGAGGCCGGCCCGAAGGCGGCGAGATAGCGCCGTACGACCGCCTCGGGCTCGGGAGCCGGACCGACGGGCCGGCCGAACCACTTCTCCGCGGTGGTGAGCGTGACCTGTCCGCTCCTGCCCCACAGTCCCCGGGGCGTCGTCTGCACCAGCGGCAGCATGCAGCGCACGGCCGTGGTGAGCGCGAGCGGATCGGCGTCCGGCCACCGTTCGAGCAGCGCCGCGCGGAGTTCCCCGACCGGCCGGGGCCGTTCCTCGAGCAGTTCCCGGCCCACGGCGGCGAGCCGGTCCGGATCGATTCCGTCGAGTCGCTTCGTGAACATCCGCAGTTCGCGCTCGGGTCCGCCGGGCTGCGCGAAGGACCGCAGGGTGAGGCAGTCGTGCGCACTGTGGGTGTGGATGGTGGAACGCATCGTGACCATGCGCGCCACCGCGCGGGACTCCATGGGTCCCGACAGCTCCTGCGGGCGGAAGCCGTGCAGCCGGGCGGCGAGCGCATGGTACGGGGGTCTGACGTTCTGCGCCTGGAGCCCGATCAGATGCTCGACGGCCGCTTCGGCGGTCATCCGGTTCCCCGGGTCGCGGCGCAGCAGCAGCTGACGGGCGAGGGTCGCGCGACCGAGGGCTCGGGGGCCGAGCACGGGTGGTGTCTTCGGGGCCATACCCGGACGCTACTCAGCCTTGCGGTCGACTTGTGTCCGCAATGACGATCCGGTTGCGGGCGGGGCGGGTCGGTCACGGGCGGAGGCGGGTCGGTTTCGGACGGAACCGCGCCCGGCCACGAACGGGTCGATTCCGGGCGGCCCCGGCCAGGTCCGCCATGACCGCGGGCGGTGGCCGCCGCTCCCGGCGCGGGCCCACCGGCGGTCCCGCCATGCTGCCGCCGACGAGCCCGGATATCCTGCCCGTGCCGGTCAGGAACGCATGTACACGGCGAGAACGCGGGTAGAGGGGCGTGTACGCAGAAGCGCGGCGCTCGCCTCGCTCGCACGGGAGGTGACCCAGGATGCCCCGACGAGCCCGTTCCGCCCCGGCCTCGAAGCGGCAGTCGTGGCGCCGCCGGGTCCCCCCCACCGCGTCCCCGCCCAGGCCGCCCGAGCCCGCGGCGCCGGCGCCGTCCGAGTGGGCACGCGAGGAGCAGGAAGGGCGCAGCGTCGTCCAGGCCGCTCTCTACCGCGACGGGCGCCGGGTGTCGTCGCCGTCGTCGCTCGCCGAGACCTTCCGGCTGCTGCGGGAGGACCCGGACGGCATGGCCTGGATCGGCCTGCACCGGCCGACCGAGGTGGAACTGCGGGCGCTGGCGGAGGAGTTCGACCTGCACGAACTGGCCGTCGAAGACGCCATGGAGGCCCATCAGCGCCCCAAGCTGGAGCGGTACGGGGAGACCCTCTTCGTCGTCCTGCGCGCCGCCCGCTACCTCGACGCCCTGGAGGAGGTCGACTTCGGCGAGCTGCACGTCTTCGTGGGCCCGGACTTCGTGATCACGGTCCGCCACGGGGCGGCGCCGGACCTCTCGGCGGTCCGCCGCCGCATGGAGGCGGACCCCGAACTGCTCGCCCTCGGCCCCGAGGCGGTGCTCTACGCGATCCTCGACGCGGTCGTGGACGGGTACGCGCCCGTCGTCGCCGGTGTGCAGAACGACATCGACGAGATCGAGACGGAGGTGTTCGGCGGCGATCCCGCGGTGTCCCGCCGCATCTACGAACTCTCCCGCGAGATGGTCGAGTTCCAGCGTGCGACCCGGCCGCTGGTCGGCATGCTGCACGGTCTGATGGCGGGCTTCGCCAAGTACGGCACGGACGAGGAGCTCCAGCGCTACCTCCGCGACGTCGCCGACCACGTCACGCACATCAGCGAGCGCGTGGACGGGTTCCGCCAGGCGCTGGCGGACATCCTGACGGTCAACGCGACCCTGGTGACGCAGGAGCAGAACGCGGAGATGCGGGCGCTGGCGGAGGCGGGCTTCGAGCAGAACGAGGAGATCAAGAAGATCTCCGCGTGGGCGGCCATTCTCTTTGCACCCACTCTGGTGGGAACGATCTACGGCATGAACTTCGACGCGATGCCGGAGCTGAACTGGAACTACGGCTACCCCTTCGCGATTCTGCTGATGGCGGCGGTGTGCACGAGTCTGTACTTCATCTTCAAGCGGCGGGGCTGGCTGTAGCGGGGAGCGGCCGCTTCTCGCCCCACTCCCGCCGTTCGCGCCTGTTGCGGGCTCGGTCGGCCTCCGCCACGTCCTTGCCGCCCCGGGATCGGGCCGCGGAGGGGACGCGGCACAGTGGGCGGGGGTAGGAAGCGAACGGCCGGAAGGGACGGCGATGGTTCCGGAGCTGCTGCCGGAGGCATCGGCTCGGCGGTACCGTCGGCCGGCAGCACGGGCGTGCCGGGGCGAAGCTGTGCGGATCCTTCTTCTGCCCGTCCTTGCACGGAACCCTCGCGCTGGTCGTCACCGCGTTCGACGTGGCGGGGGGCGACGTCAAGGACCTGGTGGCCGATCTGGCCCGCGGTCTTCGGACGTCCGGGATCGTCCTCGGGCTGCGCCCCGCCCCGGGAGGTGTCGCCACATCCCCCGCCTTCCGATGGGCGATGAGCGCCGGATACGCGCTCGCTGCAACGCTGTGCGTGTCGGCGCTGATCGCCGCCTCGGCACGCCCTCCGCTGCTCCTGGCCGCACTCGGCGCCCTGCTCGCGGGCACCGTACCGCTGGTGCGCCACACGGCCGTGCGCGTCCTCGCACCCGGCGGAAGCAGCGTTCTCTTTCTCCTCGGGCCGTTCCTGGCCGTGCTCTGCGCGACCGCTGCGTGGGCGCAGCAGCCGGTTCAGATCGTCGCGGCCATGGGGGTCGTGACCGGTACCACGGCCGTCGCGGCCGTGGGTCGTCTCGTCCTCGGCCGTGCCGCCGGGCGTGGGGCGGCCGCGCGCTGACGGCAGACCGGGGCACTGTCGCCGAGCCCTCCGGTCCGCGCGGGGCGTGCCCCGTCCCCGTGTCCTGGCTCGTTCCTCCCGTGTCCGGGCGCAGCCCCTCGGCATCTCGTGCCCGCGAACGCGAAACCGCCGCCCCGCCTCACGGCGGTGCGGCGGCTCCGATGCGCCCCGCGGTCGTTGCGTTCGCGGGGACAGCGCGTCGGCGGGGCGACGGGGCGACGGGGCGACGGGGCGACGGGGCGACGGGGCGACGGGGCGACGGGGCGACGGGTCAGCCGACCGCGTCGGGTGCCGGGCCCACCAGTTCCTCCAGCACGTCCTCCATGGTGACGAAGCCGATGACCGTGCCCTTGGTGCCGGTGACCGCGGCGAGGTGGGTACCGGCGCCCCGCATGGCGGTCATGGTGTCGTCGAGGGGGGTGTCGATGGCCACCTTGATGATCGGGTGAAGTGCTGTGCGCGGGAAGGGCTTCGTGCGCTCCGCGACGCCCAGGGCGTCCTTGATGTGCAGGTAGCCCAGGATCGCGCCGCCCTCCGCGACCACCGGGAGGCGGGAGAACCGGTGGGCGACGGACGCCCGTTCCAGGCCCTGGGGGGTGATGCCGGCGTCGACGGTGAGCATCTTGTTGAGCGGCACCATCACCTCGCCGACCGGCCGGGTGCCCAGTTCCAGCGCGTCCTGGAGTCGCTCGCCGTCCTCCGGTTCGAGGAGCCCGGCCTCGCTGGAGTCCTTGACCAGACGGGCCAGCTCGTCGTCGGTGAAGACCGAGGCCACCTCGTCCTTCGGCTCGACCCGCAGGAGCCGGAGCAGGGTGTTGGCGAAGGCGTTGATGCCGAAGACCACCGGCCGCAGCGCCCGGGTCAGCGCCACCAGCGGGGGGCCGAGGAGGAGCGCCGTCGGCGCCGGGGCGGCGAGGGCGATGTTCTTGGGGACCATCTCGCCGACGAGCATGTGGAGATACGTCGCCAGGGTCAGCGCGATGACGAACGCGATCGGGTGGATCAGCGCCTCGGGCACGCCGATGGCGTGGAACGGAGGCTCCAGCAGATGGGCGATGGCCGGTTCGGCGACGGCGCCGAGCACCAGCGACGACACGGTGATGCCGAGCTGGGCCGTGGCCATCATCGCGGACAGGTGCTCGATGCCCCAGAGGGTGGTCCGGGCACGGCGGTTGCCCTTGACCGCGGCGGGCTCGATCTGGCTGCGGCGCACGGAGATCAGGGCGAACTCGGCGCCGACGAAGAAGGCGTTGGTGACGAGCGTGAACGCACCGATCAGCAGTTGCAGGGTGGTCATCGGGTCTCCTCCACGCTCTCGGCCGCGGGGGCGGTGACGCGGACGCGGTCGGCGCGGTGGTGCTCGGTGTGGAGCACGGCCAGCTGCCAGCCGTCGACGTCGAGACGGTCGGCGGTGGTCGGGATGCGCTCCAGCCGGGCGGCGATCAGTCCGGCCAGGGTCTCGTAGGGGCCGTCGGGCGCCGCGAAGCCGATCTCCCGGAGCTGGTCGACGCGGACGCTGCCGTCGGCGTCCCACACCGGGCGGCCGTCGAGCGCCGGCTCGGCGGGCGCCAGGTCGGGCGTCTCGTGGGGGTCGTGCTCGTCGCGGACCTCGCCGACGACCTCCTCGACGATGTCCTCGACGGTGGCGACACCCGCGGTGCCCCCGTACTCGTCGATGATCACGGCCATGGTGCGGGCCCTGCGCAGCCGGCCGAGGAGCTTGTCCACGGGCAGCGAGTGCGGCACCAGCAGGGGCGCGGTCGCCAGGTCGGCTATCGGCGTCAGGGGACGCTTGTCCTCGTCCAGGGCGAGGACGTCGCGGATGTGCACGGTGCCGATGACCTCGTCGAGGCTGTCCCGGTAGACCGGGAAGCGGGAGAGACCGGTGGCGAGGGTGAGGTTCGCCGCGTCGGCCGCCGTGGCGTGCACTTCGAGGGCGCGGACGTCGACGCGGGGCGTCATGACGTTCTCCGCGGTGAGCTCGCCCAGGTGCAGGGTGCGGACGAACAGCTCGGCCGAGTCGGCCTCGATGGCGCCTTCGCGTGCCGAGTGCCGCACGAGCGCGATCAGTTCCTCGGGGGTACGGGCGGACGCCAGCTCCTCGGCGGGCTCCAGCCCGAAGCGGCGCACCAGCCGGTTCGCCGTGTTGTTCAGGTGGTGGATCAGCGGTCCGAAGGCGGCGGTGAAACCGCGCTGCGGCCCGGCCACGACCCTGGCCACGGCGAGCGGGCGCGAGATCGCCCAGTTCTTGGGGACGAGCTCGCCGACCACCATCAGGACGACGGTCGAGATCGCGACGCCGAGGAGCGTCGACACGGTCGGCACGGCGCCCTGGGGCAGTCCGGCCGCCTCGAGGGGGCCGCGCAGCAGTGCCGAGACGGACGGCTCGGCGAGCATGCCGATCACCAGTGAGGTCACGGTGATGCCCAGCTGGGCACCGGACAGCTGGAGGGTGAGGCGCTTCACGGCCTTGAGGGCGCTCTCGGCGCCCCGGTCGCCGGACCGGGCCGCACGCTCCAGCTCACCGCGCTCGACGGTGGTGAGGGAGAACTCGGCCGCGACGAACACGGCGCAGGCCAGCGTGAGCGCCAGGGCCACGAGCAGCAGGAGCACTTCGGTCACCGTGCCACCTCCCTGCCCTCGGAGAACGGCGGGCGGGACGGGGCACGGCTGGGACTGGGAGGTTCACCCATTGCGGGTCTGCTGCTCCTTCGCTGCTCGATGGGCCGGGGTCGGCCCTGCTGGGGTCATGGTCGGGACAGTGTCCGCCGCACCATGGTAAAGGACGGGTAAAGCGCCTGGCCATTCCCTTTGTACTGGCCATCCGTGAGGCGTTTTCGGCCGTTCCGTCACCGGCGCCCGTGTGCACGGTCCGCGGCGCGCGCTCCCCTCCTATGCTTCTACATGCGTGTAGATAACGCCAGGGCGGTACGGGATGTTCCCGGGACGGACACCGATGCTCCCGGCCCCGGTCCGTCCGCGCGGCGCCGCCGCTTCCCGCAGAACCCACGCGTACATGAAGGAGTGAACGCCACGATGGTGTTCAAACGACTGTTCGGCTCGCTCGGCGTCGGAGGCCCGGCTGTGGACACGGTCCTCACCCCCGGAGCCGTCGCGCCGGGCGGCAGCCTCACCGGCGAGGTCCGCCTCGAGGGCGGGGACGCCGCCCACGACATCGAGCACATCACCCTGGAGTTCGTCGCCCGTGTGGAAGCGGAGGGTGACCACGGGGAGCACGAGGGAGACGTCGCCTTCGAGCGGTTCACGGTGGGTGGCGGCTTCCGGCTCGACCGGGGCGCACGGCACGTCGTCCCCTTCGCGATGACCGTGCCCTGGGAGACGCCGGTGACCGAACTGCACGGCCAGGCCCTCGGCGTCGTGCTGGGCGTGCGTACCGAACTGGGCGTGGCCGGCGCCCGGGACAAGGGCGATCTGGACCTGCTGGCCGTACGTCCGCTCCCGGTGCAGGAAGCGGTCCTGGAGGCGTTCGGGCAGCTCGGCTTCGGCTTCCGGTCCGCCGACATCGTGTACGGGCACCTCGGCGGCGCCCTGCCCTTCCACCAGGAGATCGAGCTCACCCCTCCCCCGCAGCACGCCCGTGCGGTCGACGAGGTCGAGGTCACGTTCCTCGCCGGCCCCGGCGGCATGGAGGTGGTCCTCCGGGCCGACGGGCGCGGCGGGCTGTTCGCGGGGGGCCACGACGCGGTCGGCCGCTTCACCGTCGCCCACGAGGAGGCCGGCCACGCGGACTGGAACGCCAGGGTCGGCACCTGGCTGCACTATCTGCTGGAGCACCGCTCCTCCCCCGTCGCGCACGGGTCGCACGGCGGCCACGCCTCGCACGACCTGTTCCACGGGACGGGCCACGAGGGCGGTCACGGCGACCACCACGGCGGGCACCACCACCACGGCCCCGGTACGGGCGCCGCCGTGGCCGCCGGTGCGGCCGGTCTCGCCGTCGGCGTGGGCGCGGGCATCGTCGGCGCGGAGATCGTGGACGAGATCGGCGACGCCTTCGAGGAGGACGGGGCCGGAAGCGACGGCGACGAGGGCTGACGAGGGTCACGCGCGGCCACGGCCGGGCACCGCACCGGCGCGGAACGCCCGGCCGCCGGGCACCGTACGACTGCCGGGGAGCGCGGACGCCGGGCGCCCGGCGCCGCCCGCCCGGGACACGGTCTCGCCGGGTGCCGGGTGCCGGACCACCACTAGCGGGACCCACCCGGCCGCGCCGCGCGCCCTCCGGGCCGTACGCCCCGGGTCCGAGTGCCGCAGCCGGCCGTCGGCGCCCACGCGCCGACGCCGTACGCCGGCTCAGGGCCGGACGGCGACTGCCCCGAAGGCCCTTGCATGACGATCCCCCGAAGCCGGCCTCGGGCCGTGCACCCCGGCTCCGGGTGCCGTACCACGGCCACCGCGGCCCGGCCCCGCGTTCCCGCGGCGTCGCGCGGCGGCCGGCCCGCCCTCCTACAGCGGAGTCGCCGCCTTGAGCACCAGGAACAGCGCCACGGCCGAGTTCGCCGACGACAGCGCGGACACCGCGGCCCCCGCCGCGGCCGTCCAGAGCGCCGCGCCCGCCGCGGTGTAGGCGGGCGGCCAGGTCCGGGCGGGCGGAACGGGTCCCAGCAGAGCGGCGACGCGCCGTGGCACCGGCCCCGAGGCGAAACCGGCCGGCACCGGGAACGGGCTGCCCCCGGTGACCAGGGCCGCCTTGCCCACCGCCCGGGCCATCACGCGCCGGTCGCCGATCGCCCCGGCGGCCTCCTCGTCCGCCCAGCGTTCCGCGCAGTAGACCACGGCGGTGTGCAGGGGCCGCAGGAACGGGTTCGCGCGGGCCGCCAGCCGGGCCGCGAGGAGGTGGCGGTGATGCCCCGCGACCAGATGCGCGCGCTCGTGCGCGAACAGGGCGCGGCGCTCACGCGAGTCGAGGCGGGCCAGCATGCCGGTGGACACCACGATCCGGCCCCGCGCCGCCCCCCGGCCGCCGGGCAGGGCGTAGGCGTACGGCGAGTCGTCGGGCAGCACCGCGACGGGCGACGCCGGCAGTCCCTCCAGGGCGCGTGCCGCCCGGCGCCGCACGCGGTGGTGCCGCCACACCGTACGGACCGCGGCCGCGGCCACGGCGATCAGTGCGGGGATCGCCGCCTTGCCGACGACCTCGTCGTACGGAACCGCCTCACGCACCTCGGGGTCGGACCAGGTGTCCGGCAGCGGGTTGCCCGGCAGTTGCGCTGTTCCCACCACCATGATGAGCGCGAGGCAGAGGGTGCTGCACAGGGCCATCAAGGCGCTGACCCCGGCCAGCAGACGCGTGGCCGTACGGGGATGCAGATGCTGTTCGGCCAGGCGCGCGATCGGCCACGCCGTCAGGGGCAGCACCAGCGGCAGGAAGACGAAGACGCCCACCCGGTCACTCCTCGGGATCGTCGTCCGTGTGGCCGAGCAACTCGCGCAGCACCTGCTCGTCCTCGGCGGACAGGGAGGTGACGAAGCTGGTGAGCACCGCCTCCCGGTCCCGTTCGCCGTCGAGGACACGGCGCATGCGCAGGGCGGCGAGACCCGCCTGGTCGGCGGTGGCCTCCCAGGCGAACGACCGGCCCTCCCGCTGCCGGGTGACGGCGTTCTTGGCCTGCAGCCGGGAGAGGATGGTCATGACGGTGGTGTACGCGAGGTCCCCGGGCAGTCGCTCCTGCACCCAGGCCGCCGTGACGGGGCCCGGTGCGGTCCTCAGTACGGTGAGCACCTGCGCCTCGAGCTCGCCCTGGCCGCGCCGGCGACCGCCGCCCGCCGGGAGCGAGCCGGCCGTTCCCCGGTTGCCCAACTCCGTCTCCCTCCGGCGTCGTCCGCGTCTTCGCGGCCTCATCGTACTGATTCACGGCGAGTCGCGGCGCGTCGGCCGGCCGCCAACTTCTACACTGCTGTAGATTTTGCCCTGTCCGCAGTTCCGCCGACCGGGTGCGGTTGCGCCCGGTCGCACAGATGAGGAGAACCGGCATGGGCGTGAGCCTCGCCAAGGGCGGCAACGTGTCACTGAGCAAGGAGGCGCCGGGACTGAGCGCGGTCCTGGTCGGACTCGGCTGGGACGTCCGCACGACCACCGGCACCGACTTCGACCTCGACGCCAGTGCGCTGCTCCTGGACGACTCGGGCAAGGTCGCCTCGAACGGGCACTTCGTCTTCTACAACAACCTCACCAGCCCCGACGGCTCCGTCCAGCACACCGGCGACAACCTCACGGGCGAGGGCGAGGGCGACGACGAGCAGATCAAGGTGGACCTGGCCGCGGTGCCCGCCGACGTCACCAGGATCGTCTTCCCCGTGTCCATCCACGACGCCGAGGCGCGCAGCCAGAGCTTCGGCCAGGTCCGCAACGCCTTCATCCGCGTCGTCAACCAGTCCGGCGGGGCCGAACTGGCGCGCTACGACCTCTCCGAGGACGCCTCCACCGAGACCGCCATGGTGTTCGGCGAGCTGTACCGCAACGGCGACGAGTGGAAGTTCCGCGCCGTGGGCCAGGGTTACGCATCGGGGCTCACCGGCATCGTGTCCGACTTCGGCGTGGCGGTCTGACGCGCGGACCCCGTCGCACGGCAGAACGCCGCCCCGGGGCGAACGGCATCGCGCCGTTCGCCCCGGGGCGGCCTCCTCCGCGGCGCCGCGGAGGTCAGGCGACGAGGGTGACGCCGCTCTCGTCCCGGGGCGGGGCGGTCTCCCGCGACGGCCCGGGAAGGGGACCGCCGCCGGCGGGCGGGGGCACCGGCACCGCTGCCGCCGCACCCTCCAGCAGCGCGTCGGCCCGCTCGATCGCGTCCTCGATGGTGCTCGTGGCCGTCATCACGCACAACGTGTAGGTCACGTCGTCCAGGGCACGACGGTTCTCGTCGTTCGTCGGTGCGGCAATGCGCAGGTCCGCGTAACGCGCCAGGAGGCTCCGAAGCGCCTTGGGGTCCGGCATCAACACAGCGTCCACTCCTTCTTCAGATGTGCTCACCATGTGCCCCGAAATCACCACCTCATGCACGGCATTTCAGGCGTCCCTCACACGACGCCACAAGCTCGCCCGTATGCCCGTACGGCCGGGGACACCGTGTTCCCGGCGGCGTTAGAGTGCCGGGGCCCACCCCTCGAACGGACGTCCCACAGGAAGACTGAGCCCTTCGTGAACGACACCCACGAGTCCTCCGGCTCCGTCGGCGAACGCCGTCTCCAGCAACTCCTCGGCACCGCCGAACAGGCAGGCGACTTCTACGACCGCCAGGTGCAGGCCCGCCTCACCGGGCAGATGGCCGGCTTCATCACCCGCCAGACGATGATGTTCCTGTCGACGGCGGACGCCGGCGGGGCCTGCGACACCACCTTCCGGGCCGGGCCGCCCGGTTTCGTCACCGTGCTCGACGACCGCACGCTGACCTACCCCGAGTACCGCGGCAACGGCGTGCTCGCCAGCGCGGGGAACATCACCGAGAACCCCCATGTCGGCCTGCTCTTCGTCGACTTCACCCACGACCACATCGGTCTGCACGTCAACGGGGCCGCGCAGCTGCGGGCGGACGAGGACCAGCGGCGCGCCTGGCCCGGTCTGCCCGTGGACACCGCACCCGGTCGCCGGCCCGAGTTCTGGGTGCACATCACGGTGGACGAGGCCTACGTCCACTGCTCCAAGCACATCCCGCACCTGGAGCCGGCGCCCCGGCCGCGCCAGCGGACCGACCGGCCGCGCGACGGCGAGTACTTCGTCGCGCCCGGTGGGCTCGGGGCCCCGGCGCACGAGCCGGTGCCGCACGCCCCGTCACCGACCGTTCCGCCACCGTCCGTCCCGTATCGCGGCGGCACCCGGGTGTGAGACCGGCCCGGTGCGGGGTGAACGCGGCCGCCGCGCCCGCGCCTTGACGAGTTCGGCTTCGAACTGGGCGCCCGTCAGCAGGGCGAGGTTGGAGACCCACAGCCAGACCAGGAAGACGATGAACCCGGTGAGCGGCCCGTACAGCCGGTCGTAGGTGCCGACGTGGGCGGTGTACGTCGTGAACGCTGCGGAGGCGGCCAGCCAGAGCAGCACGGCGAGCCCGCCTCCGAGCGCCCGCCTCCGCTTCCCCCGGGCGGGCGCCGGTCCGGAGCGGAACAGCACCAGCACCATCGTGGCCGCCAGGCAGAGCAGCAGCGGCCACTTGAGGACGTTCCAGGTGACGACCGCCGCCCCGTCGACCCCCAGTGCCCCTCCGAGGGCCACGGCCAGCTCGCCGCTGAGGGTGAGCACCAGGGCGCTGGAGACGAGGGCGGCCAGCAGGACGCACGCCGTGACGACCGCACGGGGCACGGTCCGCCAGGCGGACCGCCGGTCCTTGACGCCGTGCATGGCGTGCAGGGCGCGGCGGAAGACGGCCAGATAGCTGGAGGCGGACCACAGCGAGCCCACGGAGCCGATCACGGCCACCAGCCAGGCCTGCGACTGCCGCCCGGCCAGGTCCCGCAGCGTCCCCTCCAGCAGCGGCCTGGTCTGGGCGGGCACGAGCGCGGCGGCCCGCTCGATCAGGGCCCCGGTACCCGAGGCGTCGGCCAGCCCGGTGAGCGAGACGGTGACCAGCAGCATCGGGATCAGCGCCAGGACGGCGTAGTACGTCAGTGCCGCGGCCCAGTCCATGACGTCGTCGTTCCAGACGGACACCGGTGTCCGGCGCAGGGCGGAGAACAGGTCGTCCCGCGAGGGCAGCGCCCCGGGGCGGGCGTCGTCCGCCGGCGGCCGGCCGGTCCGCGTCCGGTCACCGTGCATGTCGTCTCCTGTCGCGAGGGGAGTGCCGCGGCCCGCGTCGACAGCGGGCCGTGCGGCCGCCCCGGTGACGGCCGCACGGTCGGCGGCCGTCGGACACCTGCCCGCATCCCGGCGGACCATCCGTCCCGCACGGCCGTGACCGAGCGGTTTGCCGTGGCCCCGGGTGTCCGCTGCCGGTGAAAAGATATGGTTGCGGTGGCGGGGAGGGCCTCTGCCTCTGGATCTGCGGCGGTACCACGGCCCCGCGAAATGAGGGCGACCGAATTCGGGGTGTCGGAAGGTATGGACGTTCACCACTCTGCTTCCCGGCCTCTGCGGCGCGAGGACCCGGTGGCGGGCCACGAGTTCATCGAGCTTCTCGAGGCCGTGTGGACACGGGGCCGCGAGGTGCCGTACGCGCCGGTCTCCGCGTCCCAGCTCCGCGTGCTCTACACCCTCGACCGCGACGAGGGCATCAACCTCCGGACCCTGGGCGAGCTGCTGGGCTCGGCCCCGCCCTCCGTCAGCCGGCTCTGCGACCGGCTCGAGGCACTCGGCTTCGTCCGGCGGCTGCCCAGCCAGGTCAGCAGACGGGAACTGGAACTCCATCTGACCGGTCGCGGCCGGACGTACCTGCAGGAGCTGCGCGCGCGCCGGGACGCCTCGCTGCTGGAAGTGATCGCCGCGATGACACCGGCCGCGGCGAAAGCCCTGCTCGTGGGCCTCTCGGGGTTCCGGGACGCGCTCGCCGAGACGGGGTGCGCACCGGGGCTGCGCCCCGCCGGCGACGCCCGTACCGCCTGACTTCCCCCGGGGCGGGCCGGTCCCGCCCGTCCCACGGCCGCCCGTTCTTCACGTCGGCCACACCGGATCACTCCCCCACCGGCACAAGGATCTGCGGCCGGGCGGGTAGGCGGAGGAGGGATATGGTTGCCCCACGTACGTGCCTCGTGCCCGCGCGACGACACCGGCCCACCGGAGACCCGGCCCCGGGGATCCGACCCGGCGCCGAAGCGCGGGAGACAGGGGGCGCTGCACCGGATCCGCGGCATCGGCGAGCACGTCTGATTTGGAGTGTCACGGCATGAGCAGGAGTCCGGCTCCACACTCGCGGAGGGCCACCGATGCGGCCCGGGCGGCGTGCGACGTCATCGAGATGCTCGAGATCCTCTGGGAGCGGGGCCGGGACACCGCCTCGGCCGTGTCCGCCTCCCAGCTTCGCGTGCTGTACAGCCTGGAGCGTGCCGACGGGATCAATCTGCGCACGCTCGGCGACGTGCTCGGATCCGCGCCGTCGTCGGTCAGCAGGCTGTGCGACCGGCTGGAGGCCATGGGGCTCGTCGAGCGCACGCCCAGCCCGGTCAGCCGCAGGGAGCTGACGATCCGCCTGACCGGCCACGGCCGGGCGTACCTCTCGGAGCTGCGCTCCCAGCGCGAGGAGGTCCTGCTGGCGGCCATCGAGGCGATGGACCCGGCGTCCCGTACCGCGCTGCTGGAGGGCCTCCACGGCTTCCGTGAGGCCGTGGTGACGGGCGAGGCCCGGAACGCCGGTCCGGAGGGGGACGGAAGCCCGGGCCCGGACGGCGGTGCCGCGCGGCCCGCGTGACCCCCGCGCGGTACGCCGCTCTCCGGACGGAGCCCGTCCCCTCCGGTCAGTCCGCGGTGTCCGTGCCGCCCCGGGAACCCGCCCCGCGCCCGTACCAGTCGAGGCAGACCACGAGCGCGTCGTCGTCGAGGGGCTTGGCCCCGCGGTGGCCGGCGAGTTCGCGCAGCACGGCCCCGGGGACCTGGGTGGGCGGCAGGAGGCTCGTGGCGAGCAGCGTACGGGCGAGGGTCCGCAGCCCGTACGACTCGCCCGCCGGGGACAGGGCTTCGTAGACGCCGTCGCTGCCGAACAGCAGACGGTCGCCCGGGCGCACGGTGAACCGTTCCGGTACGTACACCGTCTCCTCGAACATGCCGAGCGGCAGTTGGGCGTCGAAGTGAATCGGCTCCACCTCGCGGTCGCGGAGCCGCCACAGCCTCGGCGACCCGGCGTCGATCGCCTCGACCTCGCCCGTGACGAAGTCGAAGCGCAGCAGGAGGACGGAGACGTAGGCGCGGCCCCGGTAATGGGCGTAGACGGCCTGGTCGGCGAGGGCGGCCTGGTCGGCGAGGCCGAGGCCGGCGCGGCGGGCGTTGCGCAGTGCGTTGACGGCGAGGTTGGAGAGGAGGGCCGCCTCGATGCCGTCGCCCATGCCGTTGGTGACGGCCATGGTGAGATGGCCGGCCGACACCGACCAGTCGTAGTTGTCCCCGAAGATCGCGTAGGCGGGTTCCAGCTGGGCGCCCAGCGCGAACTCGTCCCGTGCGCAGGCGCGGCCCGGAAGCAGCTGCCACTGCATCTCGGCGGCGAGGGTGAGCCGTGCCGCACGGCGGGCCAGGACGTACAGGTCCGTGTCGCGCTCCGCGACGAGCATCTCGTGGCCGAGCGCCTCGCACGCCAGCCGGAGGTCCGGGAGGTCGGCCTCGGTGAAGGCGTCCGAGGCCAGGCGCACCGTCAGCACGCCGAGCCGGTCGCCGCGCACGGTGACGGGCAGGTGCACGGCGACCCGGCCGTCGCCTTCCTCGGTGACGTACGGCTCCTGGGAGCCGAAGGCGCGCCCCTGGGGGCTGCCGTGGATCGGCACGGGTTCCGTCTCGCCGGGGCCGGGGTCCACGGTCTGCAGGGAGTGCATTCCGTAGTCGGCGAGCCGCAGCTCCACCCCGGCGGTGCCGTACCGCTCGTCCAGAGCCGCACTCACCACATCCAGCAGGGTGTGGGGAGCGGCACCGCGCAGGGCCTGCTCGAGGGCAGCGAACTTGTCCACGTCATCCGATTCTCGTCGTGCCGGGACCACAAGCCCAGCATGCCGTCAGTGTGCACGCATCCGCAGACTCCGAGGCCAAGAACGCCGGGCACGAGCACGTGATTCTACGAATCGAAAGCAACATTTGTCACGTGACAATGATATCCGGGCGACAACACAGCCCGGGGAGGTGTGCGAGCGGCGACACGGGGCACACGTCCTCCGGTCAGCACGGGTGTGCGACCCACGCCGCGCGGCGCCCGCAAGGACGCGCCGGCCGAACGAACCAGCCGAAAGCGGAGGCATGTCCCCCATGGAACAGAACCTGGACGTCGAGGTCGAGATCCACGACCCCAGAACGGCGGTGGTGACGATCCGCGGCGAACTGGACGTCGACACGGCGACGCTCCTCCATCACCACCTGGCGAACCAGGCCCTCCACGGCCGCCGGCACCTCGTGCTGGATCTGTCCGCCGTCGGCTTCATGGACTCCTCCGGACTGAACGTACTGATACGGGCGACCCGCGAGACCCGGGCGACGGGCGGCGACCTGCACCTCGCGGCGCCGACGCCGCCCGTCGCCAAGCTCTTCGACCTCACCGGGCTGAGCCTGACGACGGCGGTCCACGCCGACGTCGAGTCGGCGCTGACCGCCGCCGCGGGGGCGGGGGCCCGGTCGTGACGCGGGCCCGCCCCTGACGGGCGCGGCGGCGGGAGACGCGGCACCTCGCCCGGACCTCCTCCGGCGCCGGGCCGGAGCGGTACGTCCGGCGTGAGGCGTGCGCAGGAGTCGCGGCATCACGGACGGTCCGCGGGCCTTCGGGCCGGGCCGGCGGGGAGGACGTGCCGGGGGCGGGTGGACGCCGGCCCCTCGAGCACCCGCCCGGGCGCGCCGGCCACACGGCCGGCCTGCTCCGGATGGCGGCTGCGCCAGTAGGGGTTGTCGTGCGGGAGTCCGCCGCTGACCCGCCCGTACATGCCGAAGGTGACGATCAGCAGGCCCATCACGAAGCTGAAGACGACGTTGGACATGCCGAAGTCGAGGATGTTGGCGGGGCGGCCGAGCAGGAACAGGTGCACGAAACCGCTGAGCACGAACGCCGCACCCACGATCATGTTGAGCGTACTCGCGGCGTTCCCGCCCACGACCGCACCGCCCAGCAGCAGCACGCCCACGCACAGCGAGATCAGACTGAGCAGGCCGTTGCTGGACATGCCGGCCACCCGCGCGCCGTCGGTCTCGAAGAACCCGAGTCCGTCGGCGAATCCGAGGCAGGCGAAGACCAGCAGGACCGCACCGCAGAGGGCGGCGCCCACGCGGTAGACGGTCGCGAGAGCGTGGTCGACGGGAAGTTCGTCCCTGAGCTTCACTGGGCCCTCCTCCCCGGCCGGAGCCGTTCCGCCCGGCCGGATTCGCGTTCCGCTCCGTCACGGTCCGGCGTTCCTCCGCTCCCGGACCGGCCTTCCGTCTGCAGACTGCGCCACCGCGCTGCGGCGGACGAGTCGCATCGGTGCTGCGTCGTTCGCCGCGGGTACCGTGCGGGCCCGCCCGCCTCACCCACCCGGCCCCGTGCCGCCCCGGTGACCGGCGGCGCGGACCGCGGGCCCGTGGCTCTATAGGCTGAGCGCGTGGCGAGTACGAACGAGACGGGGCCGGCGGACACCGCCACCACCTCCACCGGGACCGGCGCGGCTCCGGGGGCGGCGGGCCGCGATCTGCGGGAGTTCGCCGTCCAACTGCGCCGCATGAACGGCGAGATGAATCGGCTGGTCCACGGATTCGCCGCCGACCAGGGACTGCACGCCACCGACGTCCAGGCGCTCGCCGCGATCCTGGACTCGGAGACCCCCCTGACCCCGGGGCGGCTGCGGGACCACCTCGGCCTGACGTCCGGTGCCGTGACCGCGTGCCTCGACCGGCTGGAGCGGGCCGGCCACATCCGCCGATCCCGCGACAGCAAGGACCGCCGGGTCGTCCATCTGCACTACGCGGCACGCGGAAGGTCCGCCGCCCGCGCCCACTTCCTGCCGCTCGCCGAGGCGACGGCCCGGGCCCAGGAGGGCTTCAGCGGCGACGAACTGGCCGTCGTGCTGCGCTTTCTGAACGCGATGAACCAGGAGCTGGACCGGCTCTCCGGCCGCGACTGAGCCCGCCTACGGCCACCGCGGAACCCACCGCCCCGAGGAGCATCCGCCGGCGGCCCGTGCCCCGAAGAGGAACACGGCACCGTGCCGCTCCGTCACCTCGGGCCGCACCCGACGCAGGGCCCGTCCCGGGACCCCCTCCCGAGATCCGGAACCGGCACATGCCAAACTGTTTCAATCATTGAGATAGTCGATGGGTGAAATAAGAGCGCCCGGAACGAAGCACCGGGTGAAACCACCGCACACAACCGGGAGTGCCATGTCCCCCTCCTCGCGACTGGCCCGCAGGCTGGTACCGATCCTCCTGCTGGTCGCCTGGCTCGGCTGCGGCGCCGCCCTCGGCCCGTACGCCGGGAAGCTCGGCGAGGTCGCCACCAACGACCAGGCGGCCTTCCTGCCGCGCAGCGCCGAGTCCACACGGGTCGTCGACGCCCGGGAGGCGTTCCGGCAGGACGAGACCCTCCCCGCGGTCGTCGTCTGGACCGTCGACGGCGACGGGACCGTGGACACGGCCGTGCGGCGGTCGGCGACCGAGGCCCTCGCCTCGCTCGAGGGAGCGCCGGGCACCACGGGCACGGTGTCCCCCGCCCTGCCCGCCGAGGACGGCCGGGCCGTCCAGGGCGTCGTCCAACTGCGGCCCGACCTCGGCGAGGAACTCCCCGACGTCCTGGCCGCGGTGCGCGACGCGGCGGACCGGGTGCCCGGCACGACGGTCCACATCGCCGGGCCCGCCGCGACGCAGGCCGACCTGTCCGACGCCTTCGCCGGGATCGACGGACTGCTGCTCGCCGTCGCCCTCGTCACCGTGCTGGTGATCCTGCTGCTCGTGTACCGCAGCGTGCTGCTGCCGCTGGTCGTGATCGCCGGCGCGGTACTCGCCCTCGGTCTCGCGTGCGCCGTCGTCTACGCACTCGCCGACCGCGGCGTCGTGCGCGTCGACGGCCAGGTACAGGGCATCCTCTCCATCCTGGTCATCGGCGCCGCCACGGACTACGCCCTGCTGCTGACGGCCCGGTACCGGGAGGAACTGGCCGGGAACGCGGACCGGTTCGCGGCCATGCGGTCGGCGCTGCGCCGGTCCACCGGCCCCGTCGTGGCGAGCGCTGCCACCGTCGCCCTCGGCCTCCTCGCGCTCCTCTTCAGCGATCTGACGAACAACCGCGCCCTCGGCCCGGTCGGCGCCATCGGCATCGTCTGCGCCGTGCTCAGCGCACTCACGTTCCTGCCGGCCGTGCTGGTCCTGCTCGGACGGGCCGCCTACTGGCCCGCCCGGCCCCGGCGGCAGGCCGGCGACGGCACATCGGGCCGGGGTGTCTGGTCACGGGTGGCCGCGCTGGTGGACCGTGCTCCGCGCAGGGTCTGGGCGGCCACGCTCGCCGGGCTGCTGGCGTGTGCCGCGTTCGCCCCCGGCCTCGTGTCGAAGGGCGTGCCGCTGGACGAGATCTTCGTGAACGACGCCCCGTCCGTCACCGCACAGGCCGTTCTCGGCGAGCACTTCCCCGGCGGCTCGGGCAACCCGGCCGTCGTCATCGCCGACGCCGGCCGCGTCGCCGAGGTCACGGCAGCCGCCGCGGGGACCGACGGCGTGGACTCCGCGGCTCCCGCGACCGCGTCCGGGCGCCCCGGCGCGGGCGAGCCGCTGGTGGCCGACGGCAAGGTCCGGATCGACGTCACCCTGGAGGACGCCGCCGACAGCGACGCCGCCAAGGACACGGTGGTGCGGCTGCGCGACGCGGTGCACGCCGTGCCCGGCGCGGACGCCCTCGTCGGCGGGTACACGGCGCAGCAGTACGACACCCAGCGGACCGCCGAGCGCGACCGCCTGCTGATCGTGCCCGTCGTGCTCGTGGTCATCCTGCTCATCCTGGTCGCCCTGCTGCGGTCCGTGCTGGTACCACTGCTGCTCGTCGCGACCGTCGCCCTCAACTTCCTCGCGACGCTGGGCGTCTCGGCGCTGGTGTTCCAGGGCGTGTTCGGGTTCTCGGGCACCGACGCGTCCGTGCCGCTGTACGGGTTCGTGTTCCTGGTGGCCCTCGGCGTGGACTACAACATCTTCCTGATGTCCCGGGTCCGCGAGGAGGCACTCCTGCACGGCACGCGCGAGGGCGTCCTGCGCGGTCTCACCGCGACCGGCGGGGTCATCACCTCCGCGGGCGTCGTGCTCGCCGCGACCTTCGCCGCGCTCGCCGTCATCCCCCTGGCGTTCCTGGTCCAGATCGCGTTCATCGTCGCGTTCGGGGTGCTGCTCGACACCCTCGTCGTCCGGTCCCTGCTCGTCCCGGCGCTGGTGCGGGACATCGGCCGCACGGCCTGGTGGCCCGGGCGGCTGAGCCGGGAACCGGTGAGCGCGGGGAAGCCGTCACGCATGCCGGCGGACATCACCTGAGCCCGCACTGACACCATTCCCGGGACCCTGCGTGTAGTCGTCGTCACATCGGGTAGCGGCGGCTTCATGTCGCGCTCGTGGCGGCCGCGGGCGCCCGTGAGGAATGGAGCGTGCGATGACGAGCCCGACGACGGACAGCCCGCGCAACTCTTCACCCGGGCAGCGCATGGACGCGGCGCCCGGCCCGGCCGACCCCGGGCCGGGCGCCGCGTCCCCCGCCGTCCGGCGGTCCGCACCCGACGGACTCGGAGCACTCGACGGACTCGGCGACGCCCTGGACGGCGTCACGGACCTCACCGAGGTCGCGCCTGCCGACGCCCGCGCCCTCTCCACACCGCTGTTCGAACGGCTGGACGCGCTGGAGGAGGGCACGCCCGAGTACTCGTACGTCCGCAACACACTGGTGGAGCTCAATCTGACGCTCGTGCGCCATGCCGCCGGGCGTCTCCACGTCCGCCGGGAGTCCTGGGAGGACGTCCTCCAGGTGGGCACCGTGGGGCTCATCAAGGCCATCAACCGCTTCGACCCTTCGCGCGGCGTCGAGTTCACCACGTACGCCCTGCCCACCATCACGGGTGAGATCAAGCGCTACTTCCGCGACCACGTCTGGGCGGTACGGGTGCCGCGCCGGCTGCAGGAGCTCCGGCTCGCCCTGCGGGCCGCCGGATCGGCGCTGGCGCAGGACCTGGGACGGGAGCCCACGTGCGGCGAACTCGCCGAGCACCTCGGCCTGGACGAAGGGGACGTCGAGCAGGGACTGCGGGCGGCCAACGGGTACCGGGCCACCTCGCTCGACGCGCCCGTCGACGACGGCGACCCGGTGGACGCCCTCGGCGACCACGTCCGCTTCGACGACCGGGAGCTGGAACGCGTGGAGGACGTGACCGCGCTCGGTCCGCTCGTCGCGGCGCTCCCGGAGCGGGAACGGACGATCCTCGCCCTGCGGTTCGTGCACGACATGAGCCAGTCCCGGATCGGCGCGGAGCTCGGGATCTCGCAGATGCACGTCTCCCGGCTCCTGCGGCGCTCACTGGCCAGGCTGCGCACGGAGCTGCTGCGCGGCTGAGCCGGCCCGCCCGGGCCCGCGCAGGCACCGGCGCCGTACGGCCGCCGACCGTACGGACCTCCCGCCGGGAAGGCCCCCGGCCGCAGCGCCGTGTGCGGGGCCTCCGGGCCGGCCCCGGTGCTGTATCCCCGCGGACACCCCCCGCGGCGCGGGACTCCGCTACAGCAGCGCCGTGTGCGGCCCCGGGCCGTGGGCCGCCGCCACCCGGCCTCCCGCACGGGCCGCGGGCACGTCGGGTGCGAGGGCGTCCCGCGGCTGGAGCAGCGCGTCGGACACGTCGAGCAGGGAGAGTCCGTCCCGCGCGCCGGCGGCCTGGAGCATCGACAGCGCCTCGGCGACCGGGCAGTCCTCACGGGCCGCGAGGTACCCGGCCGCCTGGTGGATCCGCTCCCAGCGCGCCGCCCGTGTGTCGGTGGTCCACACCGGGCACTCGCACTCGTCGCTGCCGTGCACGGCACGCCAGCGCAGCAGCGCGTCGAGCGCGAGACCGGCGGCGTGCTGCCCTTCGGCGACATGAGCGTCCGTCACCTCGGCGCGGACGGTGTAGTAGAGACAGATGACACCGACGGGCGTGTGCTGGACGTACATCGGGAGCGCCAGCACCTGGCGGACGTCGGCGAGTCCTTCGCGGAGCGGTGATCCGGCGCGGCACGTCGCCCGGCGCATGTCCCGTACGTGGACGGGCCGCATGCGCAGGGCCGCACTGACCGACGGGCCGTCACCGAGGGTGAACTGCGTGGCCTCGCCGCGCAGGGCCGGTTCGTCGGTGGCGTGGAGCAGCCGCCAGTGCTCCATACGGGGCAGGAACGACAGGGCCGCCCGCTGGGCACCGAGCGACTGGGTGAAGGCGGCGCACAGCCGCTGCGGCAGGGTCCGGCGGCCGACCGCCGCGGCGACCGAGACGTCATGAACGATCGACGGTGATTCCTCCAGCATGTTCACTTTCCCTTCAGGCCTGGCTGCCGAGGGGCAGCACCCACGGGCGCGTACGGGACGGCCGTTCCGGACGCCCGGGGACGTCCGTTCGTCTACCACGCACCCGGGGGCCTCATGTGCGATCCGTCCGTTCTGTCCCGCACCGGACACCGACGGAGAGGAGCCGGCACGGAGCCGGGGGGAGCCGGAAGAGGAACCCGGACCGCCTGCGGCCGGCCTCCGCTGGGCCGTTCGGGTCGTACCGCACCGTCCATGACGATTACCGTCCGCCATCACGGGTAGCCGGATGATCACGTTCAGTGGCCGAGCCGCTCCGGCGCGGGCCGGCGGAACGACCACGGCAAGGAGCGCGTGATGCAGAGCCGATTGGAAGCGTTGCTGGACCAGGTGCGGGAACGGGGCCGGTACGTCAGGCGCCAGGAGGCCGCCCGGGCGGTCGAGAGCGTCCTGGACGTCCTGGGCGCCCATCTCGTGGGCGACGACCGCAGCGATCTCGCCCGTCTGCTGCCGCACCAGTGCGGCCCGCTGCTGACCGGCGGCCCGCCGGCGAGCGAACCCCTCACCCCCCGGGGCTTCGTCGAGGCGGTGGCGGCCCGCGACCACGAGGACTTCGGTGAGGCCCGGCGGGCCGTCACGGCCGTGCTCGGGATCGTCGCCGAAGTGGCGGACGACGCCCTGCTCCGCCGGATCCTGACCCAACTCCCCCCGGGGCACGCGGGGTTGTTCGGCCGTACGGAGCCGGTGTGAACGGGGCCGACGTCACAGGCGAGCCCTCGCCGCGCACCGTTCGCGGATCGGCCGGCCCGATCGGCGAAGAAAGGGGAATGCACTCCGGGATCCCGGGTATGCGGACCGAGCACGGGGGTTGGAGATACGGACGACAGGGGTGGATGGCATGGCAGCCGTGACCGCAGTGACAACCGCGGCACCGGGGACGACTTCGGGACTCGGCGCGCTCGGGATCGCGCCCATCGCGGACCCGTCCAAGGTGGCCCCCCAGGACGCACGCGACCTCTCCCGCCAGTTCTTCGCCCGGCTGGAGCAGCTCGAGGAGGGCACGCACGAGTACCAGTACGTGCGCAACACCCTCATCGAGATGAACCTGTCGCTGGTCCGGTACGCGGCGGGTCGCTTCCGCAGCCGGGGCGCGGACGAGATGGAGGACATCGTCCAGGTCGGCACGATCGGTCTGATCAAGGCCATCGACCGCTTCGACCTGTCCCGCGAGGTGGAGTTCACCACCTTCGCCGTGCCCTGCATCGTCGGCGAGATCAAGCGCTTCTTCCGGGACACCAGCTGGGCCGTGCACGTCCCCCGCCGGCTGCAGGAGGCCCGCGTCGAGCTGGCCAAGGCCACCGAGGAACTGCGGAGCCGGCTGGGGCGGACCCCCACGGTGAGGGAGCTCTCCGAGCTGATGTCCCTGCCGGAGGCGGACGTCATCGAGGCCCGCAAGGCCTCCAACGCCTACAACTCCGCCTCCCTGGACGCCGCGCTCACGGGCGACACCGCACAGGACAGCGAGGCGGCCCTGGCCGACTTCATCGGCGAGGAGGAGGCGGCGCTCGAACTCATCGAGGACTTCCACTCCCTCGCTCCCCTGGTCGCCGAGCTCGAGGACCGCGACCGCCGGATCCTGCACCTCCGCTTCGTCGAGGAGCTCACGCAGGCCCAGATCGGCGAGCAACTGGGCATCTCCCAGATGCATGTCTCGCGGCTGCTGACCCGTATCATCAAGCGGCTCCGCGCCGGCCTGCTGGAAACCGGCACCGGCTGAACCGCCGGCGCCCGCACGAGTCACGATCGGCGGTGGCCCCCCAGCCCGGCAAGGGTGCGGGGGGCCACCGCCGTCGGCGTGGGTGCGGGAGCGGCGAACGCCGGGCGGATGGGGCGCGTCCCTCCCGTACGCGGACCGACGTCCGGTGCGGTGGCGGCCGCCCCACGCCGGAGTCCGTCCGGACCGTGCCGCGCGGTGCCCCGCCTCTCCGGCCCACCCGCTCCGCCCGAGTCCCGCCCCGCCCGGAGCGTGTGCCGTCCCGGCGCGGGCGGTGCCCCGGCCTCCTCCGGCCCACCCCGCCGCGCCGGGACCGTGCCGCCCTCAGCCCCGGCCGCGCTCCGGGGGCTCCGGGGGCTCGACGACGAGGAACGCGTCGCCTTCCAGGTCCATGACCACCGTGGCGGACATGCCTTGCTCACGTCGGCGGGCGGCGCATTCCTCCGCGGGCCACGAGCCGCGCGGGCCACCGGCAGGGAACGACTCGACGACTTTACCGACCATGCCCGTTCACCCCTTTTCCCGTTCACGGAAATCCCGTGCCCATTCCGGATTCCCCGGCTCAAGACCGTTAAGGGGAGGGGTACGGAAAGAAGACCCGGGGACGGCGCGCGGTCCCGCGCGTCGCACACGGAAAAGCCATCGGGGCCCCGACCGAGCGTCGGGGCCCCGATTTTCACGCGTACGACGCGCGTGACGGCTACCAGCGGTACCAGCGACCGCGGCGGCCGCCGGCCGCCGCCGGGCGGATCACGAAGCCGAGCAGCCACACCACCAGCACGATCACCGCGATCCACCAGAGTGCCTTGAGTGCGAAGCCCGCACCGAAGAGAAGCAGGGCGAGCAGTAGAACGAGCAGCAAAGGAACCATTGTTGTCAACCTCCCGGAATCCGCTTACCCGGGAATTCACCGCACACGCAGGTGCCATTTCCCTTTTCCAGGGGTCCTTTTGCCCGGAGGGCGCCCGGAAAAGCGTGCGGGCACCGTGGGTTGGATTCCACGGGCGGTGCGGCCGGACCGGCGTGCCACCGAACGGAGCGACCCGTCCGGCTGGATCCGCCCGCACGGCGGGCCCGTGACTACCGGAGCGGTGCGGGGACGGGCATACTCGCCCCCATGGACGCGAGCAGCGAGGACCAGTCCCGCATCAACGGCGGGGGCGGGCAGGACGGAGAGGGACCGGTGGGCGTCCAGTACGCGGCCGGAGGGGCCTGGGTGATCGCCGCCCGCGGTGATCTGGACCTGACCAGCCTTCCGCCTCTGGACGACGCGCTCACCTCGGCCTCCACGGAGCACTCCAAGGTGATCCTGGACGTCTCCGGTGTCACCTTCGGCGACTCGGCCTTTCTCAACCTGCTGCTGCGCGTCCATCAGAACGCGGACCTGTGCGTCGCGAGACCGCAGCCCCAGCTGCGCCGGCTGCTGGAGATCACGGGAGCCGACCAGGTCCTCGACGTCAGGGACGGCCTGGACGCGGTGCCCCGCCCCTGAGGCGCCCGGTGCCGAACGGCGATCGCGACCGCGGAGACCGCACGAAGCGGTCGGAGCCGGCGGACACCAGGCGCCGACGCGGTCAGGTGCAGGAGACGCGCACCGTGATGCGCTTGCCGACCGGCTCGCGCTGGACGGTGAAGCCCTCGCACAGTGCCAGGACGATCTCCAGACCGTGCTGGCCCACGCGGCCCGGGTCCGCGGCCCGCGCGAGGGGCAGGGCCGTGCTGCTGTCCCACACGGTGATCTCGACGCCCGACGGAATCCGCTCCAGATCGAGGGCGCACGGCCCGTGGGCGTACTTGCACGCGTTGGTCACCAGCTCCGACACGATCAGCTGGACGGCACCCACCGCCTCGGAAGCCGGGTCGAAGCCGTGCCTGTCCACCAGGAACTGCGCGCTGAAACGACGGGCCTCGGCGATGCTCCCCGGGCCGCCGTCGTAGACGGCACCCGCCCACGCGTTTCCGGCCCATGCCGCGGCGGCGCCGTGGCCCGTCCCGATCACACTCGAACTCATCTGCTGGTCGTCCCGTTCGTCCCTGCCGTCCCTGGGTCGGCGCTCTCCTACCCCGAATCCGCGCGACGGCACCTCCCTGCGGGACCGAAAACGCAAGGAGGTGCGTCCGGCGGGTCAGCCCTGGGACGTATGACGCCTTCGGGCCCAGAACGGCAGGGCGAACCAGCACAGCAGGTACCAGGCCAGCACCCCGGAGACCACCCAGGGGACGAACGCGTCGTGCGTGGCGGCCCTCAGAATGAGGAACAGCGCGGAGGTGAGCGTGGCGAGCAGCAGGACGATCCCGGTGAACGTCAGCCTCGACGCCCAGACGACGGCCTGCGGCTTGATGCGGCGGCCGGACACGATCCGGTGCAGGGCGACGGGCCCGATGAGCGCCCCGGTCGCGAGAGCCCCCAGGACGACGGTGATGAGGTAGATCGTCTTGTCGGTCTGCCCCAGGCGCTGGAAGTGGGGCGTGAAGACCACCGTGAGGAGGAAGCCGAAGAGGATCTGCACCCCGGTCTGGGTGACGCGTATCTCCTGGATGAGCTCCTGCCAGCGGCGGTCGGCGCGTTCCTCCTCGGTCTCCCGTCTGCCTTCGGTGCGGTCTGCGTCGGCGGTCGACTGTCCGGGGTTCATGGGCGCTCCTTCGCGGCACGGTGCGCACCGTCGCGCACCTTTCGGGTGACTTTCGCCAGCCACCCGTTTGCCCCCGGTTCGCCTGGGGAATCCTCGGGCCCGCGACTTCCGTGCAATGCCGCGCAGCCCGCCGGGCCCGTGAGCCCGGGACCGCGTGACCTGCGGTCGCCCGTCAGGGGCGGGGCAGCCGCACGACGGTGACGAAGAAGTCGTCGATCTTCCGGATCGCGGCGATGAACTGCTCCAGGTCCACCGGCTTGGTGACGTAGGCGCTCGCGTGGAGCCGGTAGCTGCGCAGGATGTCCTCCTCCGCCGCGGACGTCGTCAGGACCACCACGGGGATGTGGGTGAGCTCCGCGTCGGCCTTGATGCGCTCGAGCACCTGCCGTCCGTCGTACTTGGGCAGGTTGAGGTCGAGGAGGATCAGGTCGGGGCGCGGGGCGTCCTGGTGGGCGCCCCGGCGGTAGAGGAAGTCCAGGGCCTCCTCGCCGTCGCGCACCACGTGCAGCGTGTTGCCGATCTTGTTGTCCTCGAACGCCTCGCGGGTCATCAGCTCGTCGCCCGGGTCGTCCTCGACGAGGAGGACCTCGATGGGCTTGGTGGCGTTCATACGTGATCTCCAGTGGTGAGGGGCGCGCGGCCGACGGGGAACGTACCGGCTCCGGGGGACTCCGTCCCCGTGTCCGGGGACCCGGGCTCCGCCGGGGGTTCCTCCACGGGGACGGCGGGCAGGGTGAAGTGGATCCGGGTCCCCTCGGTCCGCTCGGTGTCGATCCAGATCCGGCCGCCGTGGTGTTCCACGATCTTCTTGCAGAGGGCCAGGCCTATGCCCGTGCCGGTGTAGACGTCCCGGCCGTGGAGCCGCTGGAAGATGACGAAGACCTTCTCCGCGAACTCCTCCGGGATGCCGATGCCGTTGTCGTCGACGCGGTAGTGCCAGGCCGGAACCTCGCCGTCGGTCTCCGGCTCGACGGTGATCCGGATGACCGGCGTGCGGTCCGGGGCACGGAACTTCACCGCGTTGCCGATCAGGTTCTGCCACAGCATCGTGAGCAGCATCGGGTCGCCGGTGGTGGTGGGGAGGTCGTCGGGGCGCTCGACGACGGCACCCGCCTCCTCCACGGACGTGCCGAGATTGGCCAGTGCCCCGTCCAGTGCGGAGTCCATGCCGACGGTGTCTCGGGCGTCGTTGAGGCGTCCCACCCGGGAGTACGTCAGCAGATCGTTGATCAGGACCTGCATGCGCTTGGCGCCGTCGACGGCGAAGTCGATGTACTGCTTGGCCCGGTCGTCGAGCTGGTCGCCGTACCGCTTCTCCAGCAGCTGGCAGAACGAGGCCACCTTGCGGAGCGGCTCCTGCAGGTCGTGCGAGGCGACGTAGGCGAACTGCTCCAGCTCGGCGTTGGAGCGACGCAGTTCCAGCGCCTGCTCGTCGAGGACCGCTGTGCGCTGGGCGAGGAGTTCCTCGCGCTGCTGCGAGGCCCTGAGGGCGTCGAGGACACGGACGCGCATCGCCTCGACGGCCGCGGCGAGGTGACGGGTCTCCGCGGGCCCGCCGGGCTCGATGCGGTGCTCGAAGTCGCCGTCGGCAACCCGCTGGGCCGCCGTGCGCAGCCCGCCGAGCGGCCTTCCGACGGCCCGGTGGAGCACGACCACCAGCAGCGCGGCGAACACCACGAAGGCGGCCAGCATGCCGGTGAGGGACCAGTTGTGGCCGGTGCGGGTGCGGTGCATCTCCGCCCTGGCTCTGGACCGTTCGGCGGTCAGGGTCTCGTTCAGGTCGTCGAACCGCTCACGCAGCCGGTCGAAGGCGACCTTGCTCGACTGCAGTTCCGTCGTCGCGGACGAGGGCAGGGCTCCCCGGCGGGCCCGTTCCACGAGCGGTTCGGCATGGCCGGTCCGCCAGCTCTCGGCCGTCTCCTCGGCACCGGAGACGGCGGCGAGCAGCGCGGGGTCCCCGGCCAGGGCCTCGCGCAGGGCCCGTTCGGCGGACTCCTCCTCCTTCAGGCCCTGCGTGTAGGGCTCCAGCCAGCGGGGGTCCCGGCTGAGGACGAAACCGCGCATCCCGGTCTCCTGGTCGAGGAGCGCCTTCTGCAGCCGGTAGGCGTCCACACGGGCGGGCTGGATGCGGTCGACGAGGTCGTCGGACTCGGCGG
Source organism: Streptomyces sp. HUAS CB01 (assembly GCF_030406905.1). NCBI lineage: Bacteria > Bacillati > Actinomycetota > Actinomycetes > Kitasatosporales > Streptomycetaceae > Streptomyces > Streptomyces chengbuensis. The sequence continues at coordinate 6,304,655 of NZ_CP129137.1, read as the reverse complement.
CGGTCTGCGCGAGCAACTGCGCGCCCACCACGGCGAAGCCCGTCACCACGACCAGGATGGCGGCCAGGACGATGCCCAGCCAGATCGGGACGGTCAGCACGGTGCGCCGAGGCTGCGCGGGCGGCGCGCCGGTCCGGGCGCCCGGTTCTTCGTGGCTGGTCACTTCTGCTCGTTCCATTCGAGGTGGAGGAGGGCGACGTCGTCGCTGTGGCCCCCGTGATCGGCCGAGAGGGTCCGCGTCTCCGAGATCACGGCGGTCACGAACTCCTCGGCGGGGCGGCCGGTGTAGCGGGCGGCGAGGGCGAGCAGGCCGTCCTCGCCGAGCCGCCGGCCGTCGGCGCTGACGCGCCCTTCGAAGAGGCCGTCGGTGAACAGGGCCAGGCCCCCGGCGGCCGGCAGGTCCAGATGGTCCTCCCGCCAGTGGCAGAGGCCGTCGGGCAGCAGACCGAGCGCCGGGCCGACGGCGGTCTCCACGAGCCGTACGCCCCCGGGGTCACGCAGCAGCAGCGGCGGATGACCGGCGCGGACGATCTTCGCCTTCGTCATGCCGGGGGGCAGTTCGACGGTCGTGACCGTGGCGAAGATCTCCGCGCCGGTGCGCTCCGCGACGAGGACCTTCTGCATGAGCTCGCACACACCGGTGCCGGTGACACCGGCGAGGGTGAAGGAGCGCCAGGCGACGCGGAGGCACACGCCGAGCGCGGCCTCGTCGGGGCCGTGGCCGGAGACGTCGCCGATGACGGCGTGGACCGTGCCGTCCGCCGCCTCGACGACGTCGTAGAAGTCGCCGCTGAGAAGGCCGAGGGACCTGCTGGGTTCGTACCGGGACACGACCTGCACCCCGGCTCCGTGCAGCAGCGGCGAGGGCAGCAGGCCCCGTTCGAGCCTGGCGTTCTCCTGGGCGCGCATCCGGCTGGCCTCCAGGGCCATCGCCGCCTGCTCGATCTGACGGCGCTGTACGGCGTACCTCACCGAGCGGGCCAGCACGGTGGGCTCGAAGACGCCCTTGATCAGGTAGTCCTGGGCACCGGCCGCGACGGCGGAGAGCCCCACGCCCTCCTCGGCCAGGCCCGTCAGCACGACGACGGCCGCGCGGGGCGACTCGGCGAGCACCTGGCCGACGACGTCCAGGCCCTGGGCGTCGGGCAGGTGCAGATCGAGCAGGACGCACTGGGCGGGAGAGCCGTGCTCCCCTCTCAGCTCCCGCCGCGCCTCGGCCAGGGAACGGGCGCGGGTGAGCCGGACCACCAGGCCGCTGTCCCGGAGGGTCTCCTCGACCAGGAGCGCGTCGCCGTCGTCGTCCTCGACGAGCAGGACCGTCAGGCAGGAATCGCCGCCGGGCGCGAGGTCGGCCGGTGACACCCGGGCCAGAGGCACCTGAGTGACCGACGCCCTCGGCCCCGGCACCTCCGGACCTTGCCCACCGACAGGGCTCCTCACAGCCGACCTCCCCTCCCCTCGGCCGCACGCGGGCCGTGGGGCGCAAGCAGAATACTTGCCGCTCGCGAATAATTGCACTCGCGCGGCTCCTGCTCGACCGTACCGGCCCCATCAGGTCAAACGGCGCGTGGATCTTGTCCATTCACCCTCGCAGGACGGCGGCGGCGGACCGCTGCCGGGCCCCCTGCGCCGGAGGGGCGGTGCGGCGACGCAGCGGCCCTGTCCCGGCTGCGGCCTGCGGTCCGGCGCCAGGAGCGCACCGGATTCCACCCGGAGGCGCGGACGCCACGGCTCCGGAAAGGTGGCGGAGGTCACCCCCCGGGGCCGGCCCCGCCGCGACGCCGCGCGGTCCATGCCCGGGAACGGAGTGGGCCTTGTCTCACCGCGCCACGGGGACCACGGCTCGTCACGGCTCCCGGCGACGACGGCGGCACCGTACGGCGGCACCTCCCCACGCCACCGCCGCCAGGACGGCGGCGGCGAGCAGGAGCGCCGGCCGACGCGGGCGTTCCCGGCGGACCGGCCCGTCGCCTTCCGGTACGGCACGCCGCCCGACGCCCGCCTCGCGCGCGAGGCGGGTCCACACCCCGGGCGGAGGCGGTCCGACCAGATCCGACGGGGTCGCCGAGCGCACGGCCCGTACGAGGCGGCGCAGCGAGTCGAGTTCATTGCGGCAGGCGCCGCACGCGCGCAGGTGCTTCCGCACGCGCGGGGGCACCTCGTCGAGCGCGCCGCCTCCCAGGGCGAGTTCGGCCAGGTCCACCGGATCCAGATGCCCCGTCACCGGTCACCGGTCAGCGTGCGCGTGCGCCGCAGGCACCCCGGGGCGCGGGGCGTACTCCCCGCACCGCGCCGCTGCAGCACCAGCGGCTGCGCAAGCGTCTCCACAGAGGAGGATTCATTTCGTTTCGCCATGAAACATCCAGTCGTTGTCGGCTCGACGCGGCGGGGTCGTCCATGACCCCTCACTGTTTCCGGCAGAGGGCGGCGACCGGATGCGGGCCGGACGGGTCCTGCGGGCGGGGAGGCGGGGGCAGGGGGGCGGCCGGAACGCCCCGCGGCGGAGGGCGCGGAGGGGCTCGTTTTACGACGCAGAAACGGTGCAAGTTGTCCGGGCGGCGGCGCGGCACGAGTCTGACCGTGCTGCGGCGCACCGAGGCGCCCAGGCACGGCAGGCCCGCTCCGGCCCAGGGAGCGGGCTGCGTGTCCGGAACAGCACCGGGCCGACGGCCCGGCACGAGGAGCCGAGATCATGGTCCTTGTCGGATCCGCGAGGCCCCACCGCCCGCCCGCGGCAGGCGGGCCCCGCGACCCGCGCACCACGCCGGGAGCCCGTCCCGGCGACCACCGCCCGCCCGCGACAACCCGCCCCGGCGACCCGCGCCCCGCGCCAGGACCGGGTCCCGGCGACGCGCGTGACGACGCCGCACTGGCGGCGGGCTTCGTCGCGGGCGACGAGGGTTCGCTCGAGGTCGTCTACCGCCGCTGGGGCTCCCTCGTGTACACGCTCGCCCGGCGGACCCTGGGGGACGAACGCGAGGCCGAGGACGTGACCCAGCAGGTCTTCCTCGCCGCCTGGCGCGGACGCCGCGGCTACCGGCCGGGGCGCGGTGGCCTGCCGGGCTGGCTGGTCGGCATCACCCGCCACAAGGTGGCCGACGCCCTCGCCGCCCGCAGCCGGCGCGCCGAACTCGTCGCCGCCGCGGGGTCCTTCCTCACCCCCGCGCCGCCGCCCGCCGCCGGCGGCGGTCCCGAGCAGGCCGTCGACCGGGTGCTCGTCCTGCGCGCCCTGCAGGACCTGCCCTCCGCCCAGCAGCACGTGGTACGGCTCGCCTTCTACGCCGACCTCACCCAGACGCAGATCGCCGAACGGACCGGACTCCCCCTCGGCACCGTCAAGAGCCACATGCGCCGCGCCCTGCTCACCCTGCGCCGCTCCCTCGCGACGACGGGGTGAGGCGGGCACCCGGCCGACGCCCCCGGCGCGCCGGAGGTCCACGACACACCCCGGGTGACTGCATCCGCCGGCGGGTCTTACGCGGAAGCATCAGCGTCATGGCCTTCCCTCCCCCGGGACGGCCACCGTGCCGTTACCGCCGTGGGAGGGACCACCGTGCACGACGTGGACGTCGTCATCGTCGGTGCCGGTGCGGCGGGGCTGTCCCTGGCCCGCCGGCTCACCGCACCCGGGACGCAGACGGGACCCGGTCCGCGCCCCTCCGTCGCACTGGTCGACGCGCCGGCGGGCCCGCTGCGCCCGCCCCCGCGCACCTGGTGCTTCTGGGAGGAGCCCGACGGCGAGTACGACGACGTCCTCGCGGCGAGCTGGGACCGGCTGCGGGTCACCGCGCCGGACGGCACGGCGGTGACGGTCCGGCCCGCGCCCCTGCGCTACAAGATGATCCGCTCGGCGCACTTCGAGGAGCGGACCGGCGCTCTCCTGTCCCGGTCCGGCTGTCTGCGGTACGAGGCCGTCGTCGACCGCCTGCGGGACCTGCCCGGGGGCGGCGCCGAGGTGCGCGGACGGGACGGCACCGGCGCTGAGTTCCGGCTGCGAGCCCGCTGGGCGTTCGACTCGCGGCCGCCGCGGCGGCCGCGACCCGCCCGGACCACTCTGCTCCAGCACTTCCGCGGCTGGTTCGTGCGCACCGGGCGCCCGCGGTTCGACGCCGGCGTCGCGGACCTCATGGACTTCCGTACGCCGCAGCCCGGCCGGGGGCTGTCGTTCGGCTACGTCCTGCCGCTCGGACCGAGGGAGGCCCTGGTGGAGTACACGGAGTTCTCCCCGTCGGTCCTCGGCACCGCCGCGTACGAACGGGCCCTGCGCCACTACGCCGAGGACGTGCTGGAACTCGGCCCGTTCCGCGTCACCGCCACCGAGCAGGGCGTGATCCCGATGACCGACGCGCGCTTTCCGCGCCGGACGGGCCGGTCGGTGTTCCCCATCGGTGCGGCGGGAGGGGCGACCCGGCCCTCGACCGGCTACACCTTCGCCGCGGCCCAGCGCCACACCCGGGCCGTGGCCGACGCGCTGGCGCGGGGCCGCACCCCGCTGGTCCCCGCGCCGTATCCCACGCGCTCGCGGTTCATGGACGCGGTGCTGCTGCGTGCCCTGGACGCCGGGCGGGTGGACGGGGCCGCGTTCTTCACCGGGCTGTTCCGCGACGTGCCGACGCACCGGCTGCTGCGCTTCCTCGACGGCGGCACCCGCTGGTGGGAGGACGTCCTGATCGGGCTGCGCACCCCTGTCGGGCCGATGCTCAGGACCGTGCTCGAGCTGCCCGCGCTCCCCCGTCGCCCGCCGGTGCCCGATCGGCGCAGACGCCCTGACCGCTAGGGCGTGTCGCCCCGTTTCCGCCGTTCGCCGCCCGCACGTCCGCTGCCCCGTACGCCGTACGCCGTCCGCCCGTCGAGGAGCCGCTCATGTCCCTGCTGCACGACGCCGATCTGTCGGCGGCGTTCGATCACGCCGCACGGTCCTACGACCGCCTGGTCGCGGCCAACCCCGGCTACCACCGGCAGCTCCGGCGATCCGCCCGGCGGCTCGGGCTTCCGGACGGAGGCTTCGGCAGCCGGCTGCTGGACCTGGGCTGCGGTACGGGGGCGTCGACCGCCGCGCTGCTCTCGGCCGCCCCGTACGCGGAGATCACGGCGGTGGACGCGTCGGCGGGGATGCTCGCCCGGGCGCGGCGCAAGTCCTGGCCCCCGGGCGTCTCCTTCGTCCACGCCAGCGCCGAGGGCCTCGCCGGAGCCGGTGTGACGGGGCCCTTCGACGCCGTGCTCGCCGCCTACCTGTTCCGCAACGTCTCCGACCCGGACGAGGTGCTGGCCGGGGTACGCGGTCTGCTGGCACCGGGCGGGCGCATCGCCGTCCACGAGTACACGCTCAGCGGCCGGCCCGCGCACCGCGCCGTCTGGACGGCGGTGTGCCGTGGGCTGGTCCTGCCCGTCGCCCGGCGTTCGGGGGACGGCTCGCTGTACGAGCACCTGTGGCGCAGCGTCGTCGACTTCGACACGGCGGACGTGTTCGCGGCACGGATGGAGAGGGCGGGCTTCGAGGGGGTCCGGGTCCTGCCGCTGCCCGGCTGGCACACGGGCATCACGCACACGTTCGTGGCGCGGGTACCGGCCGCGGCGGACGAGGAGTGCGCGTGAACGGCGCATCAGGACCCGGCGGCCGAGGAGCGCGCGTGGACAGCACGGCAGGACCGCGGGCCGCGGACGGGGTGGACGCATGAACAGCACGGCAGGACCCGGCGGCCGAGGAGCGCGCGTGGACGGCGGGGGACACGGCCGGACCCGGGCGGGCTCCGGCGGTGACGACGGCACGGGCGGCCCGGTCGCCCACGGCCGGGACCGGCGCTCATGCGTCCTGCCCGCCCGCCCTGGCCGGTCGCGGGTGGAGGGGCCCGCCCCGCACGTCGGTGTCGTCGGCGGCGGCATCGCCGGTCTCGCGGCGGCAACCGCCCTGGCGGAGCGGGGCGTCGACGTCACGCTCTACGAACGCGACTACGGACTGGGCGGCCGGCTCGCCGGCTGGCCCGTGGAACTGGCCGACGGTTCCGTCGCCACCATGAGCCGCGGCTTCCACGCCTTCTTCCGCCAGTACTACAACCTGCGCGCGCTGTTGCGGCGGACTGACCCGGGACTGCACGCGCTCACCCCGCTGCCGGACTATCCGCTGCGGCACAGCGGCGGCATGCTCGACAGCTTCGCGCGGGTGCCGCGGACCCCTCCGCTCAGCGCGCTGGGCTTCGTCGCGCTCAGCCCGTCGTTCGACTGGCGCGGCCTGCTGCGGATGGACCCCGGAGCCGCGCTGCCCCTGCTGGACGTGCGCGTGCCCCGGGTCTACGAGCGGCTCGACTCGGTGAGCGCGGCGGACTTCCTGGCGCGGATCCGTTTCCCCGAGGCCGCGCAGCACCTCGCCTTCGAGGTGTTCTCCCGCAGCTTCTTCGCCGATCCGCGGGAACTGTCGGCGGCGGAACTGGCCCTGATGTTCCACATCTACTTCCTCGGCTCCAGCGAGGGTCTGCTGTTCGACGTGCCCCGGGAGCCGTTCCCGCAGGCGCTGTGGGAGCCGCTGGCGGAGTACCTCCACCGCCACGGCGCCACGATCCGTACGGCGACACCGGTCGACTCGGTCGAACCCGCGCGCGACGGGCGGCTCACGGTGACCGCGACGGACGGCACCGCCACGCACGACGCGGTGGTGCTCGCGCTGGACACGGCGGGGCTGAAGCAGGTGGTCGGGGCGTCTCCGGGGCTGGGCACCGCCGAGTGGCGGGCGCGCGTCGCGGCGCTGCGCACCGCGCCCCCGTTCCTGGTGTCCCGCTTCTGGCTGGACCGGCCCGTGGCCGCGGACCGGCCCGGATTCCTCGGTACGAGCGGCTACGGCGACCTGGACAACATCAGCGTGCTCGACCGCTGGGAGGGGGAGGCGCACCGGTGGACGCTGCGGACGGGCGGTTCCGTGGTGGAGCTGCACGCCTACGCGGCCCGCACCGACGACGGCCGGGCGGCCGTCCGGGACCGGCTGCTGGAGCAACTGCACCGGGTGTACCCGGAGACCCGCGGAGCCGGGATCGTCGACGAGCGGCACGAGTGGCGTGACGACTGCCCGCTGTTCCCCGTCGGCGGCCATGAGGCCCGCCCGACCGTCCGCACCCCCGATCCCGCCCTGATGGTGGCAGGGGACCTGGTCCGCACGAATCTTCCGGTCGCCCTGATGGAGCGCGCCGCCACAAGCGGCTTCCTGGCGGCCAACGCCCTCCTCGCCCGCTGGGGCGTCCGCGGAGAGCCCCTGCGCACCGTCCCGGCGAAGGGCCGATCGGCGCTGCTGCGGGGGCTGGTGAGGCTGGCGGCTCACGACTGAACGGCGTGGTGGAGGCGGGGGACGGCGGGGTGGGGGCCGCGGCTGGGGGCCGTGGGGGCGGCGAAGTGGAGACGGCGAGGTGCGGACGGCCGGGTGGGAGGCGGGCCGGCGTGCGGGACCGCGCCCCCACGCCGGCCTTTCGGGACGGACCCGACCCGGCCCCGTCCCTCAGCCCGGGAAGCGGCCCGTGCTCCGCAGGTGCCAGCGGCGTTCCGCGTAGGCCAGGTCGTCGCGCCAGAGGCGGGCGGCCGCGGCGCGCATCAGCGGGCGCAGGGCGGGGGCGGCGGCGCGGGCAGCGGCGAAGCCGGGGCGGTCGGAGACGGCCACCACCGCCTCGACGACCGCCGTGCGCGGCCTGCCGAGGGGGTCGGGTCCGAGCGGCGTCGCATGGGTCTCGACGACGGATCCCTCCCCTTCACCGCCGGTGATGTGCATGACCACCGTGCGGGGTTCGGGTGCCGTGAAGACGGCGGTGACCGGCACGACGACCCGCCCCGCCACCTTGAACGACACCTCGACCGTGAACGCGTCGGCCCCACCCGCCGTGCCGGCGTCGGCACCGCCCGAGGACTCGGGGGGAGTCTCGGGGGCGTCGACGACCGTGAGGTCGACGAACGAGTACGGGTGGAACCAGGCCCCGTGCCAGGGGTCGAGCCGGTTCGCCACCACGTCCTCCGGCTCGCAGACGCCCGTGCCGGTGTACACGGCGGCCACCGACGCCGCCGGCCTCGGCCGTACCGGCAGCACCGGCCGGTCCAGCGGCTCCTCGCCGCCGGCCTCGTCCAGCCGGACCCATGCGAGCACACCGTCGTCGTACGCCGGGAACGGCTCCCATCCCGCGAACGGCACGCCCTCCAGGGCCAGTCCGTGCCAGTGGCAGACGAGCGTGCCGCAGCGCACGCGGCTGTCGCGCAGGGGCGCACCGAGGTGGGGGCACGCGCCCGGCCCGGCGAGGAGCCGTCCCGCGGCGTCCCTCCAGGCGACCACCTCGACCCCGGCGACGGTCCTGCCGAAGGGGGCGCCCGGGCGGACGGCGCGGGCGTCGCCGAGGACGTACCAATTCCCCGACGGGCGGGCGAGAGCGCGCTTGAGCGCGCTGTCGATCAGGGCCGGCCGGGCGTCGCGCCAGGTGGGGCGCTGACGTTCCCACGCGACGGAGGAGCGGCGCAGCCGCAGGAGCCGGCGTCCGCGGCCCGGGCCGGTGCCGGGCGTGGTGCGGCGCGTCATACGGTCGTCTCCTCCACGGTCGGTGCGAACGTGCCGTGCCGGTGGGCCCGTTCGGGCCGGGCCGGCGCGTCCCGAAGGCGCGCTGCGGCGAGCCGGGCGGCGGCCACCCTGACGAACCCGTCGAGGGCGACCGCCGCCCGGCGGGCCGGCGGGACGACGGCGCGGCGGTGCACGCACGCGTAGCCGTCGTCGGCGATCGCCTCCAGGATCCCGCCGTACAGGACGAACGCGGTGCGGATGCACGGCCTCGACACCGGGTCCAGCATGGCCAGTCCGGGCGCGGCCTCCCGGTACACGCCCCGGGTGAGCCGGGCCGCGGCCCTGAGGGCCTCGGTGATGCGGGGGTCGGGGCGGCCCGTGGCGCGGCTCCAGAGCAGCAGGCCCCGGTCCACGCCGTGGGCGGCGAGCAGATCGGCGGGGAGGTAGACGCGTCCGCGGTCGAGGTCCTCGCCGACGTCCCGCAGGAAGTTGGTCAGCTGGAAGGCGACTCCGAGTGCGGCTGCGTGCGGAGCGGCCTCCTCACGGGGGACGACGGTGCCGAGGACGGGCAGCATCTGCAGCCCGATCACGGCGGCGGAACCGTGCATGTAGCGGCGCAGTTCGCCGTAGTCGGCGTAGTCCGTCACCTCCAGGTCGCTCCGCATCGACGCGAGGAAGTCGGTGAAGTGGCGGTGGTCGATGCCGTAGCGGCGGGCGGTGTGCGCGAGGGCGTGGACGACGGGTTCCGGGCTGTGGCCGAGGCGCAGCCCGGTGTCGAGGCGTTCGGACAGCCGGTGCAGCGCGGTCGCGCGTTCGGCGGTGGTGGCGTCGCTGTCGAGGTCGTCCACGATGTCGTCGGCCCAGCGGGCGAAGCCGTACAGCGCGTGGACCGCGGGGCGCCGCTCGACGGGGAGCAGCCGGGTGGCGAGGAAGTACGTCCTGCCGTGGCGGGCGTTGAGCCGGCGGCATGCGGTGTAGGCGGCGCGCAGTGCGGGGTCGGTGATGCCGGCGGCGTCGAGTTCCCGGCGCGTCATGCGGTCCCGCCTTTCGGAGTGCGGAGGGTGTCGGACGGGGCCGAGCCGGGCCGTGACGGGCCGGCTCCGTGGCCACCGGTGTCCCGGCGGGCGTCGTCAGCCGCCGCGTGCGGACGGTGCGCTTCCGTGGCGGCGGGCCGACGGGCTCCCGTGGCGGGCCGGTGGGCTCCGGTGATGCGGGCGGCCGCGAGCTTCCCGGAGATCAGGACGGTGGGCACGCCGACTCCGGGTGTGGTGCCGCAGCCCGCGATGACGGCGTTCTCCGTACCGTTCACGAGGTTGCGCGGCCGGAACGGGCCGGTCTGGGCGAAGGTGTGCGCCACGGAGAACGGCGTGCCGGCCGCATGCCCCTGCCGGGCCCAGTCGGCGGGCGTGACCAGGCACTCCTCCTCGATGGCCGCTGCGATGCCGGTGAGGCCGCGGCGGTCGAGCTCGGCGAGCAGGGCGGCCCGGTAGCGGGGGGCGAGGTCCTGCCAGTCCGCCGCCCCCGGACCGATGTCGGTGTTCGGGCAGGGCGCCAGGATGTAGTGGACGTGGCGCCCCGGCGGCGCGAGGGCCGGGTCGGTGGCGGTGGGCCGGGTGATGAGGAGGGACGGGTCCGTCATGAGGCGCCCGGTGCGCGTCAGTTCGCGGAAGGTGCTCTTCCAGGCGGCGCCGAACGAGAGGGTGTGGTGCGCCAGTCCGGGCCAGGTGCGGTCGGTGCCGGTGTGCAGGACGACGGCGGACGGCGAGTGGCGCAGTGCGCGTGGCCGCCGCGGGCTGCGCCCGAGGAGCCGGTAGGTGACGGGAAGGTCGGGGGTGAGCACGACGGCGTCGCAGGGCAGCCGCTCACGGTCGGTCACGACGGCGGTGACGCGGTCGCCGGTGCGCTCCAGCCGTGTGACGGTGCGCCCGTAGAGGAGGGTCCCGCCCGCGTCGGTCGCGGCGGCGGCCATGGCGCGCGGCACGGCGTGCACTCCGCCCTTCGGGAAATGGACCCCGGCGACCGTGTCCATGTAGGCGATGACCGCGTAGGCGGCGAGGGCCCGGGACGGGGCGACGCCGGCGTACAGCGACTGGAACGAGAAGACCCGGCGCAGCCGTTCGTCGTGGACGAAGCGGCCGATCCCGGCGTCGAGCCGGCCGAAGCCGCCGAGCGCGGCGAGACGGGCGAGGTCGGGGGTGAGAAGTTGCAGCGGCGAGTCGAAGTTGGCGTCGATGAACCGCCCCATCTGCGCCCGGTACAGCTTCTCCAGCCAGCCGCGCAGGCGCCGGTAGCCGACCGCCTCGCGCGCCCCGGCGAAGCGCTCGATCTCCGCCTCCATGGCCTCGGGGCGGGTGTGCACGTCCAGGACGCTGCCGTCGGCGAACCCGGCCCGGTAGGCGGGATGCAGGGGGACGAGTTCCAGCCGCTCCTGAAGCGTGTCGCCGACCGCCGCGAAGGCGTCGGCGAGGAGCTCGGGCATGGTGACGACGGTCGGGCCGGTGTCGAAGCGGTAGCCTCCCCGTTCGATCCGGCCCGCCCGGCCACCGGGCAGCATGTCGCGCTCGACGACGGTGACGGCGCGCCCGGCGCCGAGGAGGTGCAGGGCGGCGGACAGGCCGGCGAGCCCGGCTCCCACCACCACGACGTGGTCCGTGCGGCCCCTGACGGTCCTCATCGGCTGCTCCTGTCTGCGGTCGCGCCCAACGGCCGCCGCGGGGCCGGACCGGCGGCCGGGCGGACGGGCCGCGACACCGCGTGCGCGGGATGCGTGGCCGCCGAGGCCTGTGCGGAGGCGGCGGGCCCGACGGCGGGTGGAGCTGCCTCGGGTGCGGCGGACACCGCACGGGCCGGGCCCGTGGGGGCGGCGACCGCGGCGAGCAGCGCCCGCAGCCGGAGTGCCGGGGCCGGCTCCAGGGCGGCCGCGTCCAGCCGGCGTTCACCGGCGGCGCGGAGCCGTTCGATCCGCTCCTCCGCGGCCGCCAGGGCACCGGTGTCCCTGAGGACCTCGCGCACGCGCAGCAGCCGGTCCTCCGTCAGGTCCGCGTTCCCGAGGGAGCTTTCGAGGACCGACAGGGCGGCGCGGTCCGGGCGGGACTCGGCCCGGGCGAGGGCGACCGCGACGAGGTACGTGAGCTTTCCCGAGCGTATGTCGTCGCCCGACGGCTTGCCGGTGACGAGGGGGTCGCCGAACACGCCCTCGATGTCGTCGCGGAGCTGGAAGGCGGTACCGGCGCACCGGCCCGCCGCGCACAGGTCGAGGACCGTCCGCGGGTCGGCGCCCGCGATCGCCGCGCCGAGGGCCAGGGGCCTCGCGACCGTGTACAGCGCGGTCTTGAGGCAGGCGGTGCGGATCGCCCGGGCGGCGGAACGGGAGCCGGTCGCCTGGCCGTGGAGGTCCAGGTACTGGCCCGCCACCATCTCGGTGCGCATGGCCCGCCAGTTCTCCAGCACCCCGTACCGCGCGGCGGCGCCGCCGAAGTCCGTCGCGGCGACGATGTCGTCGGCCCAGGCCAGGGCGAGGTCTCCGGCCAGGACCGCGGCAGAGGTGGCGAAGGGGGCCGCCGCGGCGCCCGGGGACGCGGTACCGGGGTACCGGGCAACCAGCCGGGCGTGGAACGACGGCCCGCCCCTGCGGCGCGAAGAGCCGTCCATCACGTCGTCGTGGACGAGGGCGCAGGTCTGGATCAGCTCGAGCGCCGCGGCCGTGCGGAGCGCCGCGGGCGTTTCCCGCTCCGCTCCCCCGCAGGCCCGCATCGCCCACCACAGGAACCGGGAGCGCATCCGCCTCCCCCCGCCCAGGGTGAACCGGGCGACGGGCGCGGCCACATCGGCCGCGAACACGCCGTCGAGCGCGGCGGCGCCCGCCACCCGCTCCCCCAGCAGGCGCTCCAGCTCCCGTCCCACCGCGGCGGGTACGTCGGCGTCGACCAGGGCGGGGACCTCGGCGTCCACCGCCACGGGGTCCCCGGCGCCCACCACCACGGCCGGGCCGGCGTCCGGCCGCTCGGAGAAGGGCACGGTCGTGTCGGGGTCCGGGTCCGTCCCGAGGTTCGGCACGGTCGGGGTCGGTGCGGTTGCCCCGGATCGGTGCATGCGGTCCTCCGCGTCGGTCGGCTGCTGTCACCCGTCCTTCCCCGGAGGGGCGGCGTTCGGATGCGTCTGCGGCGCGCCGCGCGCCGCGGGCGGCCCGTGGGGTCCGGCGGCGTCCGCAGGCGTCGGGTGCCGATCAGTCGACCACGCGCACGGTGCGATCGACGGCAGCACACGGGCGGACGGGCGCCCGATTGCCCCATTCGCCGCCGACGCCACGGGCCGTCCCGCCGCGCGTCCGCCTCACTGCGCCTTCCGCCGCACGTCCCGGCCGCATCCGCCGCGCCCTCTCGCGCGCCGCCTCACCGCGCCCGCGACGGCACGTCGGTCGCCCCGCAGCGGCCCCCGGTCCCACGTCGGCCGAAGCCGCTCACTCCGCGACGCAGGGCGCCGGCCCGCGGCCGCTCAGGGCGCCGACCGCCGACGCCCGCGCCGCTGTTCCAGCAGTTCGGGGAGGTCCGTGAGCCGGTCGAGGCCGGCGACGGGCCGGGCCATGCGGGGGTTGTGCGACAGCCGCTCCCGGTGCCGGTGGAGGAACGCCCAGTAGCCCGCGGTGTACGGACAGGCCCGGTCGCCGACGCGGTCGGCGGGCCGGTAGGGGCACCCGCCGCACAGATCGCTCATCCGGTTGATGTAGGCACCGCCCGAGGTGTACGGCTTGGTGGTCATGAGCCCGCCGTCGGCGTACTGGGACATGCCGACGACGTTGGGGAGCATGACCCAGTCGTAGCCGTCGACGAAGTTGCGGTGGAACCAGTCGGTGACCTGGGCCGGGTCCCAGCCGTCCTGCAGGGCGCGGCTGCCGAGGACCATCAGCCGCGGGATGTGGTGGGTCCAGCCGGTGTCCCTGACCTGGGCGAGCACGGTGGACAGACAGCGTGCGGTGACCGCGTCCGCGTCCAGCCCGGCGAACCAGTCCGGCAGTGACCTGCGGTGGCGCAGCACGTTGCGGCGACGGTAGTCCTCGCCGAAGTGCCAGTAGAGGTGCCAGACGTACTCGCGCCAGCCGGCGATCTGGCGGACGAACCCCTCGGCCGACGCCAGGGGCACCCTGCCCTCGCGCCAGGCCGCTTCGGCTCGTCCCACGCACTCGGCGGGGTCGAGGAGTCCCAGGTTGAGCGGGGCGGACAGCAGGCTGTGGCTCATCCAGGGGTCGTCGGCGAGGACGGCGTCCTCGTACCTGCCGAAACCGGCCAGCCGGTGCTCGGCGAACCGGTCGAGGGCGGCCAGGGCCTCGGCGCGGGAGGCGGGGAAGAGCCGGGGGCCGTCGCGGCCGGTGAAGGAGACCTCTCCGGAACGCTCCCAGGCGTCCAGGTCGCGCCGTACCTCTTCGTCGATCTCGTCCTCCCGCGCCGTCCACGGCGCCGGGGCGCCGAGGGTCGGCCTGTCCCGCGGGGGCGGTTCGCGGTTGTCGGTGTCGAAGTTCCAGCGGTCGCCCGCCGGTTCACCGCCGTCCATCAGCAGGTCGTGCCGCCGACGCACCCACCGGTAGAAGTCCTCCAGCCGCAGGGCGCCGCCGTGCCGTTCCGCGGCCCAGGCGGCGAAGTCCTCGCGTGGCACGAGGAAGCCGCGTGGGGGCAGGACGTCGACGTCCGGCAGAGCGGCGACGAACCGGGCGGCCGCGTGGGAGGTCGGGTGGCGGACCGTCGTACGGGCGCCGCCCGTGGCGCGGGCCAGGCCCTCCCGGTAGGTGCCGGCCTTCACGTACCGGACCCGGTCGCCGAGTGCGGCGGCACGGTGCCGCATGGCCGAGAGCACGAGATGGGCCTTGGCGCGGTGGAAGCTCCGCCGGCGGAACACGGCGCGGGACTCGATCATGACGACCGGCGCGTCCTCGTCGGGCCCGTCCGCGCCGGGCTCGACGAAGCGGGGGCCGAGCTGGTCCCCGAAGATCAGGTGGGGACGGGAAGTACGGGACGCACGAGGGGACATGGGTGCTCCGGTCAGCCTTTGAACAGGGCCTCGACGACGTCCACCGCCGACCCCAGGCCGTGCAGCCGCAGCGTCCCCGGGTAGGCGGCGCCCGCCCAGCCGGGTCCGGCGAGGAGGACGGAGGTGCGCTTCCGCGCGCCCTTCACGCCCCAGTGGACGCCGGAGACGATCCGCACGAGCGAACGGTCGGCGGTCGACCGGGACTGCGCCCAGAGGACCACGGCGGCGGGGCCGAGACGGCGCACGGCCTCGTGGAGCGCGTCCGCCGGCAGCGCGGGGCCGAACATCCGGGCGGGCAGGCCGCGTTCGCCGAGCGCGGCGGCCAGGGCCTCGACGGGGAGGCTGTGCTGCTCGCCGGGGACACAGGCGAGCAGCACGGGCGGCGCGTCGGATCGTTCCACGGCGGGCCGTACCCGGCGCAGTGCGGACGACACGTGCCAGGACAGCAGGTGCTCGACCTCGACGTAACGCTCGCCGGACGTCGCCCATTTGCGCCCGACGGCGTGCAGGGTCGGGGCGATGACCTCTTCCCAGGCGGTGACGAGACCGTGCTCGGCGAGCACGGCGTCCAGCAGGGCGTCGACGGCGGGGGCGTCGAGCCGGACGGCCGCGCGGGCCAGGCCCCGGCATTCCTGGCGTACGTCCCCGAGGGGCAGGGCGTTGGGTCCGCCGGGCGCGCGGGAGGCGGGGGCGGTCTCCTCCGTGGTCCGTCCGGCCGTTTCGCGGCGCAGGCTCGGACCGGGGGTGCTCATCGCCGCGCGTGCGGCCTCGGCGGGCGGGACGCCCTGGGCGGTGAGCCGGCACATCTCCTCGAGCCGGGCGATGTCCTCGGGGGTCCAGCGCCGGTGGCGGCCGTCCTCGCGGGTGGCGGGGCCGATCGCGTAGCGCCGCTCCCAGGAACGGAGGGTCGTGGGCGCGACGCCGAGCCTGCGGGCGACCGCGCCGGTGCTGAGCGCGGCGGTGACGCCGTCCTCTGCCGGGCCCTCCGAGCGGCTGTCGGCCTTCACCCGGCCCATGGTACGGCGCAGCCGTACCCCCTCGACCGCGTGGACGTCGTCGTCACCGGCACGACGATCGTGTCCGGCCCGGGTGCGGCGCCCCGCCGTGGCGGGCCGTCCGCCGTCCCGGCGGCCGTTCACCGCGCCCGCCCGGCGAGCCCGACCCGGGCCGCCCGGGTCCCGGAGGCCGGAGCGCCCCGGACGGTGCCCGTGGCCCGGTGGCCGCCGCGGACGGGCAGCCGTCGTGGAGTCACCGTGGACCGGTTCAGCTGCGACGGCGGGTCCATGGCCGGGAGGGCGCCCCGCACGGTGCGGGCCGCGACGAGTTCCCGGCCGCCGGTGCCCGTCCCGTGGACCTCGGACCGCGCCCCGCGCGGCGACCCGCCACGACCGGGGGCGTCGCCGCCGAACACCGACGGACTCGGGCCCGGGGCGACCGCGCCCGGCACCGACGGACTCGGGCCCGGGACGACCGCGCCCGGCACCGACGGACTCGGGCCCGGGACGACCGCGCCCGGCACCGACGGACTCGGGCCCGGGGTGCGGCTGGGAGCGGCGGCCGCGGCGCCCGCGACGATCACGTCGGGGTACGTCCTTCGGGGCGTCTTCATCGCCGTCACCTTCCTCGGCTGGTCCGGGGGTGTCCAGGGGGTCCGGGGCATCCGGGGTGTCCTCGGTGTTTCGTGGGCGGCCCCGGGAGGGGATCCGTTCTCAGCCGGTGCCGCGGCCCTCCTTGAACCGCGCCAGTCCGTCGCCGAGCGCCACGATCGGGCCGGGGTAGTCCAGCCGGGCGCGGGCGGCGTCGGGGAGCTTCCACGGCTCGTGCACCGCGGAGCCGTCGACGTCCTCCAGTTCCGGCACCCAGCGGCGCACATAGGTGCCGTCCGGGTCGTAACGACGGGCCTGGCGGACGGGGTTGAGGACCCGGTTCGGCCGGGTGTCCGTGCCGGTGCCCGCCACCCACTGCCAGTTGAGCTGGTTGTTCGCGAGGTCGCCGTCGACCAGCAGCTCCAGGAAGTACCGGGCGCCCACACGCCAGTCGACGTACAGCGTCTTGGTGAGGAAGCTCGCGGCCAGCAGCCTGCCCCGGTTGTGCATCCACCCCTCGTGGCGGAGCTGGCGCATCGCGGCGTCGACCACGGGGTAGCCGGTGCGGCCGTTCTTCCACGCCTCGATGTCGGCCTCGGCGTCCGTCCCGGAGCGCCAGCGGTCGTGCCGGGGCCGGTAGTCGGCGGCGGCCGCGTCCTGCCGGGCGGCGAGCACCTGGTGGTGGAAGTCGCGCCAGCACACCTGCCGTACGAAGGCCTCGGCGCCCGGTCCGCCCACCGCCCGGGCCCGGTGGACGGCCTCGGCCGCGGAAAGGGTGCCGAAGTGCAGATGCGGCGAGAGCCGGGAGGTCGCGTCGCCGGCGAGGTCGTCGTGGCGCTCGTCGTAGCGGGAGAGACCGCCTCGCTCCCAGGCGTTCAGCCGCCTGCGGGCCTCCCGTTCGCCCCCGGGGGCGAGCCCTTCCGACACGCCCCCGGCCTTCTCCGCGTCCGCTCGGGAGGGCACCGGCTCGGAACGGATGCCCGCGGGCACCCGGACGGTGCGCGGCGCCGCGAGCGCGCCCCGGATCTCCTGCTGCGACCAGCGCCGGTGGTACGGCGTGAAGACGGCGAAGTGGTCCCCGCCGGACGGGACGACGGCCCCGGGGGCGAGAGCGGTGACGACCGCGTCGTGGACGCACAGGGTGCGGCCGTCCTTCTCCAGGGCGGTACGCAGCCGGTCCTCGCGGACGTGGGCGTAGCCGCTGACACCGGCCGCCATGTGCACCTCGTCGGCGTCCGCCTCCTGTGCGACCGCGCGGACCTCCTCGACGACGTCACCGGAGCGGACGACGAGCCGGCCGCCCCGCTCGCGCAGTCCCTCGTCGAGGTCGGTCAGGCAGTCGGCGAGGAACGCACGCCGGTTGGCGGGCGCGAATCCCGCGGCCTCGATGCCGTCGTCCCTGACGAACAGCGGCACCACCCGCTCCGCCGACGCGACCGCGGCGCGCAGCGGCGGATGGTCGTGCAGACGCAGGTCGGATGTGAACAGGACGACCGCGGTGTTCATGGGGCTCCAGGGATGGCCGGCGGATGGTGGGGGTGAGGGCGACGGGGCGACGACCGGCCGCCCGGAGGCGGGGTGCCTCCGGCCGGGACGGGACACGGACGGCCGCGGACCGGCCCTCCGGTGCGGGGCCCGCCGGGCCGGGCCGTCGGACGCTCCCCACCCGTTGTTCCGGTGACAGGCGCCGACCGGATGCGGGAAGGTCCGGAGCACCCGGACGCCCCGCGCCGCGAGGGCCGTGCGACCGGTCAGCGGGCACGGGCGGACGGGGGGCTCTCCGGCACGGGCTCGGGCCCGCCGGGGCCCGCCGGGCCGGCCTTCGCCGCGGCCCGGGCGATGTTGCGCGCCATGCCGCCGAACACGACGGCGTGGAAGGGGGAGACGGACCACCAGTACACGTGCCCGAGGAGTCCGCGCGGATGGAACAGGGCCCGCTGCCGGTAGCGGGTGCGGCCCCGCTCGCCGCGTTCGACGTGCATCTCCAGCCATGCGAGGCCCGGGAGCCGCATCTCGGCCCGCAGCCGCAGCATCCGCCCCGGTTCGATCTCCTCGACCCGCCAGAAGTCCAGCGAGTCCCCCACTCTCAGCCGTGCGGCGTCCCGGCGGCCGCGGCGGAGCCCCACACCGCCGACGAGCAGGTCGAGCCAGCCCCGTACCGCCCAGGCGAGCGGGAAGGAGTACCAGCCGTTGTCGCCGCCGATCCCCTCGATGACCCGCCACAGCGCCTCCGGCGAGGCGTCGACGTCCAGTGCGCGCCGGTCGGTGTACAGGCTGCCGCCGGCCCAGTCGGGGTCCGTGGGCAGCGGGTCGCTCGGGGCGCCGGGCAGCGATGCGGAGGACCACCGGGTGGTGACCCGCGCGTCGCGCACCCGCTGGAGTGCCAGCTCCAGGGCGCGGTCGAAGCCGATCGGGGTGCCCGGCGGGTCGGGAACGTAGCGGACGATGTCGTGCTCGCGGCACACCACCTCGTGGCGCAGCGATTCGGCGAGGGGCCGGGCCAGGGCGGGCGGCACGGGGGTGACCAGGCCGATCCACAGACTGGACAGCCTCGGCGTCAGCATCGGCACGCCCAGGATGAGGCGCCGCGGCAGCCCGGCCACCTCGGCGTAGCGCCGCATCATCCGCTCGTACGTCATCACGTCCGGCCCGCCGATGTCGAAGGACCGGTTCACGTCCGCGGGCATCCGGGCGCTGCCCACGAGGTAGCGCAGGACGTCCCGGACGGCGATCGGCTGGACGCGGGTGTTCACCCAGCTCGGGGTGACCATGACGGGCAGCCGTTCGGTGAGGTAGCGCAGCATCTCGAAGGAGGCGGAGCCGGAGCCGATGACGACCGCGGCGCGCAGCACGGTCGCGGGCACGGGAGAACGCAGGAAGATCTCGCCCACCTCCGCGCGGGAGCGCAGATGCGGCGAGAGCTCGCGGGCGGGCACGTCCGCGGGCGTCAGTCCGCCCAGGTAGACGATGCGGCTCACGCCCGCCTCGGCGGCTCGTGCGGCGAACGAGCGGGCCGCCCTGCGGTCGGCCTCCTCGAAGGACGCCCCGGAGCGCAGCCCGTGCACGAGGTAGTAGGCGACGTCGACGCCGGTCAGCGCGTCGTCGAGCGAGTCCGGGTCGGTGACGTCGCCGCGTACGGTCTCCACCCGTCCCGCCCAGGGGTGGTCGCGCAGCTTCTCCGGCGAGCGGGCCATGCAGCGGACCCGGAATCCGGCGTCCAGCAGTTCGGGCACCAGCCGGCCGCCGACGTACCCGGTCGCCCCGGTCACCAGACAGCGCAGACCCTCGCCGTCCCGGTCGTCGACCTGTCCGCTCATGCAAACCTCCGATTCCCGCGGGAGCGGCGCTTCCCCCGACCCGCCCTCTGTCACCTTGCCCCCTGCGGGATGCTTCCGCTCGGGGAGGCACGGCGGATGCGCACGGGGCTCCGTCCGGAACCCCGGCCTTGCCGCGCCGGGACCCGTGGCGCCCCCACCCACCCCCGCCTGCGTCCCTCCGGCTCCGGGCCGCCCTCCCGGGCCCGCGGCCGGCCCGTGCGACTCCGGGGCGTGGCAGGGCCGGGACGCGGTCCCGGCGGCCGCGGGCCGGGACCCCGACGGAGGTTTGCCGTGTGCACCCGCGGTCAGACGAACAGCACGTGCGTATCGTCGCGTACGCAAGGAGCGGTGGAGGATGTCTGCTGATGAACTGACCGGGCCGACCCGTCCGGAATCCGTGATGCCGCGCACCCCTTCACAGGCGCGGACCAAGGTGGAGACGTTGCTGCGGGAGTGGCTGCTGCCCGCCCGCGGTGCTTCCGACCCGAACGTGGTCGGCGATGCCCTGCTCGTGACGTCCGAACTCGTGACGAACGCCCTCCGGCACGGTGGCGGCATGACGAGTTTCGACGTCGAGCTGACCGACGAGGGCTGCCGGGTGAGCGTGGGCGACCGCAGCGACCGGCTCCCCGAGCTCCCCTCCCTCGGGGACGGCAGCGGCAGACTGCGGGTCGGCGGCCACGGCTGGCGCGTGATCCGCAGACTGGCGCGGAGCGTCACGATCATCCCCGAGGCGCACGGGGGCAAGCGCGTCAGCGTACTCATCTCCCTCGCCTGAGGCGCTCGTACCGCCGGACGCCGCGCCGTACCCGGCGCGGTGCGTCCGCTGCTCGCTCCGGCGCGCACCGGACGGCCTGCCCGGGGGCCGTGCCGGGCTGCGCGGGGGCCCGGCGTCGCTTCGCGTGACCTCCGCTCCGAACACCCGTCGCGGAGCGGAGGTTTACCCGCAGCGATGACGGTAACGCTCAGTAGCACACGATCACCGAGAGAGATGGATCCCTTACCGGCAGATCCCCGAACCCCGCAGAGGAGGACGTCATGTCGATCGGTGCGCTTGCCATCCTCGGGGTGGCCGCCGCCATGATCCTCGCACTCGTCATGGCACGGCCCGTGCGGCGCACACACCCCGGCCGTTTCCGTCGCCGGCCCTTCCGGCCGCGCCTGGAGCCCATGAGCCGGAGTGAGGCCGAGCAGTACCTGGCCCAATGGGCCGTGATCTCCGGGCAGTTCGTGGAGTCGCCCGGCGAGGCCACCATCAGGGCCGATGAGCTGCTGAACACGGTCGCCACGGCGCGCGGGCTTCCTGACGCCTCACCCGAACTCCGTACGCGTGCCCTGGCCGTGCTCTTCCCCGCTCACGCCGACGCGGCCCGTCGGCTGCGCAGCGCCTCCGAGCAGGCGGCCGCCGGGACCGCGGACGTCGAGAGCCTGCGGCAGGCGATGCTCGCCGGCCGTTCACTGCTCGCGGAACTGGTGGCCGCGGCGCCCCGCGTTCCCGACGTCGCACCGGTCTCGCAGCGAAGGGCCGTGCCGGGCCGGCGCGTTCCACCGCAGCGCTCGGCCACCCTCCATCCGTGAGGGCCGCGCGCCGTCGCGAGGCCGTGCGCCACTCGACGGCCGCGCACATCCCCGGGGTTCCGCGCGGCCGTCACGGTCCACGCGCACCGCAGGACCACGCGGCGTCACGTCGAGCGCGGGAGCAGCGCACCATGAGGTCCACCGGCCCGCACGGCCCGCGCAACGGCGGGGTCCGCCGAACCGACGCGATCCGTCGAGGACGGTCGTCAGGCGGGCGGCCGACACCGGGGCGGCGCGTCCCCGACCAGGGGCCGCGCCGTTCCCGCCCGGCTGGCATCCGGTGCCGCCGGGCCGGGCGTCACGGCTCCGGGAACCGCCCGGGCCGGACGACCCCGCGCGAACACCCTTCGTCCGGTGGGTGAAGAAGGCATCCTTCTGGGTAAGCGGCGTTCGCGAAGGAAGAATTGCGCGGGGGTGAACATGCTGTCAGGCGATGTGGCCGGGGAGCGGCACCAGCCTTCGCGGCCGTCGGTGCCGACGAGCGCGGCCGCCGCCCGGGACCGGGTCGAACGGCTGCTGGAGGACCACTTCCGGGGCACGCCCCGGCACCGGCCTCCTGCCGTGGCGCTGACGGACGCTCTGCTGGTCACCTCGGAGCTGGTGACGAACGCGATCCGGCACGGCGGCGGCGTCACCGGTTTCGCGGCACGGGTGACCGGCGAGGGGCTGGTGCTGACGGTGCGGGACCGCAACCCGGCCCCGCCCGTCGTGCGACTCCGCCCGGAGGGGCAGCCGTTCCCCGTGGGGGGCTACGGCTGGCCGCTCGTCCAACGGCTCGCCAGCCGGATCCACATCACCCCGCTGCGCGGGGGGAAGACGATCAGGGTCCTGGTCCCCCTCGCTCCGCGCTCCCCCGCCTGACGGAATTCAGGCTGATGTGCGACGTATGACGGCGGTTGCACAGGAAAGCCCCGCTGGGGAAGGGTGGTGCGGACGGGCGCGTCAGCACGGGGGACTCCCCGTGGGCGACCCGACCGCTCGGTGCGCCGCCGACGACGCCGACACCCTCGAGATCCCTCCCCGACCGCACCAAGGCCCCGGAAAGCCCCGCATGACCTCCCTCCCCCCACCCCCGTTCGCCCTCACCGTCAGGGCGGCCGGTCCGCGGACCCTCCGGTTCCTGGTGTCGGGCGCGCTGGACCACCAGTCGGCGGGTGAGCTGACGAGCGGCGCGGAGCGCGTTCTCGCCCGGCGGCCCGCGCTCACCGACCTCCGTCTCGACTTCGGCCGGCTCACTCTCTGCGACTCCATGGGGCTGTCCGCCCTGCTGATGGTCCACCGTCGTGCCGCCGAGGCCGGCACCCGGCTCCATCTCGACCGCAGGCCCTTCTTCCTGGAACGACTGCTCGTGCTCACCTGCACCCTCGACCATCTGACGGCACCGCCGGCGCGGCAGCACCGGCAGGCACAGGCGCCGCAGGGGTCCGTGACCGGCGAGACCGGAGAGGGCTGAGAAGACCGGCGCCCGGCGCCCGGGGCCGCTCGCCCTGCACCGCCCGGCCTCTCGCGCTGCACCGGTTTGCGCGTCCCGTCGAGGAGACCCGGCGAGCGCGCCCGGCCGGAGATCCTTTCGAGAGGCCCCGGCGAGCGGGCGCGGCGCGCCCCGCCTGCCCCGTTCCGCCTCGGCGCGCGGGATCGGGCCGGAGCTGGTCTGCTGGATTGTGGGGGCCGTCCGAGCTGTCCTGGGAGAGATCCGGATGAGTACGTACCGAGTCGCACAGGTAGCCGCCGCCGGTGGCCCGTTCGAAATCGTCGAGCGTGAGGTGCCGCAGCCGGGCCCTCGTCACGTACGGATCGCCGTCGAAGCCTGCGGCATCTGCCACAGCGACGCCTTCTTCGTGACGGCCGCACTGCCGGGTGTCACCTTCCCGGAGGTCCCCGGGCACGAGATCGCGGGGCGCATCGAGGCCCTGGGTGAGGGCATCGAGGACTGGGGCTGGCAGATCGGCGACCGGGTGGCCGTGGGGTGGTTCGGCGGCAGCTGCGGCCACTGCACCCCTTGCCGCCAGGGCGACTTCATCGTGTGCGAGAACCTCAAGGTGCCCGGCTGGGCCTACGACGGCGGGTTCGCCGAGTCCGTCATCGCGCCGGTCGACGCCCTGGCCCGGATCCCCGACTCGCTGACGGCCGCCGACGCGGGGCCCATGGCCTGCGCGGGAGTGACCACGTACAACGGGCTGCGGCGCAGCCCCGCACTGCCGGGCGACCTGGTCG
Source organism: Streptomyces sp. HUAS CB01 (assembly GCF_030406905.1). Lineage (NCBI taxonomy): Bacteria > Bacillati > Actinomycetota > Actinomycetes > Kitasatosporales > Streptomycetaceae > Streptomyces > Streptomyces chengbuensis. The sequence goes on along the minus strand of NZ_CP129137.1, from coordinate 6,281,421 downwards.
CCGTGCTCGGCATCGGCGGTCTCGGCCACCTCGCGGTGAAGTACGCGGTCGCGATGGGGTTCGAGACGGTCGCCATCGCCCGCGGGGCGGACAAGGCCGACTTCTCCAAACAACTCGGCGCCCACCACTACGTCGACAGCACCGCCGGCACGTCCGTCGCGGACGCCCTGCAGTCCCTCGGCGGCGCCAAGGTCGTCCTCGCCACCGCCTCCAACTCCGCGGCCATCACGGCCACCGTGGACGGGCTGTCGCCCCGCGGCGAACTGGTGGTGATCGGGGCCGTTCCCGAAGCGCTCGGGATCAATCCGGTGCAGTTGCTGTTGAGCGGCCGGGTCGTCCGGGGCCACCCATCCGGTACCGCGCAGGACGTGCAGGACACCATGGAGTTCAGCGCCCTGCACGGGATCCGCCCGACGATCGAGACCGTGCCGCTGAGTCGGGCGGAGGAGGCGTACCAGAAGATGCTGTCGGGCGGCGCCCGCTTCCGGATGGTCCTGACCACCGGCTGACCGGTCGACGCCCGCCGGCCCGGCAACCCTCCGGGGGTGCGCGGCCGCCCCCGTCGCCCGCCGGTGGCGACGGCACCGGCCGCCGCTTCCCCGGCACCCTCTCGAGGCGGACGTGATCCATGACCACTTCACGGGACCTGATGATCATCGCCATGGAGGCGGCATCGAGCCGCCCCGTCGAACAGGGCGATCTGTCCCTCGCGCTCGCGGGCGCGGAGGTCGTCGACCTGCTCGCCGCCGATGCCGTCACCCTGGACGGCGACCGCATCGTGCCCGGCCTCGGCCCGGCCACGGGCGATCCGCTGCTGGACCAGGCCGTGGCGTCACTGGACCGCGACGCGCCGTACGAACGCGTCGGCGACTGGCTCTGGCGCAGGGGCCAGGGCCTGTCCGCGGCGTACCTGGCCGCGCTCGAGGCGGACGGGCTGTTCGGCCGGCAACGCCGCCGCGGGCTGTCCTTCCGGGCCGGTCGCGACGTACCGGCCGATTCACCGGAACGGCGAGCGGCGGCCGAACGTCTCGCCTCGGACGAACCCGTGCTGGCCGCCCTCGCGTCCGCCGTGGGGCTCCGCGGCGACGGCGCGCCCGGCGGTCAGGACGGGGCGGGACGGGAGGACGAGGGCGAGGGCGAGGGCGGGACCGGGGAGGCCGGGGCGGGCCCCGGCGACTCCCCGGGCGTCTCCGACGACGTGGACACCGTACTGGCGGCCGTCCTCGACGCCCTGACGCAGCTGGAGGCCATCCGGCAGCGACGCTCCGTCGAACAGGCCGCGTTCGACAACATCTGGCGCGGCGACTGACGGACACGGGCGGGCGGGCCTGGCTGGCCCTCCCACCGGCGCATACGGACAGGCCGCCCCGGCGCTTTCCCCGGCACGCACGGACAGGCCGCCCCCGGCTCCCCCCTCTGCACGAACGGGCAGTGGCGCGCGTCCGTCGTGGACCTGGAGGAGACCGGCCGGACCGTGACCGCGAAGTTGCGCGCCTCGATGGCCGGGCATCCGGCCGAGCCCGCGTGGAAGGTGCCGCTGAAGCGGCTGCAGTCGGCCTCCCCCCGAGTTCCGCGATGCGTGGGACCGGCACGAGGCGGTGTCCGTGCGGAGCAAGCGCAAGCAGATCCGCAACGCCCACGTCGGCGTGCCGACTCGACCACGCGGATCCGTCGCTCGGTCCGGGCAGCGGCCCCCGGACGGTCTCGTACGTTCCCGTCGACGAGGAGTCACGGGCCCGGCTGACGCGGCCTCAGAAGCCGGCGTCCCGGACCGGCTGACGGCCGTGCGGGCGGGCCAGGTTGTCGGGGAGCAGGATGCACCGCAGCTGTTCCTCCGTCAGCAGCCCCCTGGCGAGGACGAGTTCGTGCACACTGCGGCCCGAGCTCAGCGCCTCCTGGGCGACTGCGGTGGCCTGTTCGTAGCCGATGTGCGGGTTGAGCGCGGTCGCGAGGCCGATGGAGCGGGTCACGAGGGCCGCGAGGTGGTCCCGGTTGGCGGTGATGCCCGTGACACAGCGCTCGGCCAGCGTCAGGCAGCCGGCCCGCAGATGGGTCAGGCTCTTGAGCAGACTGTGCGCGATCACCGGCTCGAAGGCGTTCAGCTGGAGCTGTCCCGCCTCGGCGGCCATGGTCACGGCCATGTCGTTGCCGATGACCTCGAAGGCGATCTGGTTGACGACCTCGGGCACCACGGGGTTCACCTTGCCGGGCATGATGCTCGAACCGGCCTGCACCGGCGGGAGGTTGATCTCGGCGAAGCCGGCGCGCGGACCGCAGGACAGCAGCCGCAGGTCGTTGCAGGTCTTGGAGAGCTTGACGGCGATCCGCTTGAGGACGCCGGACAGCTGGACGAACGCGCCGGCGTCCTGGGTGGCCTCGACGAGGTCCTCCGCCACGGTCAGGGGCAGCCCGGTGACGGCCCGCAGGTTCCGGGCGGCCAGCGCCGCGTACCGGGGGTGGGCGTTGAGCCCGGTGCCGATCGCCGTACCGCCGAGGTTGATCTCCCGGATGAGCTCACGGGCCTCGGTGAGCCGCTTGTGGTCCTCGCCGAGCATGACGGCGTACGTGGCGAACTCCTGGCCCAGGGTCATGGGAACCGCGTCCTGGAGCTGCGTACGGCCCATCTTGAGGACGTCGGCGAACTCCACGGCCTTCGCGTCGAAGGCCGTGCGCAGCACCTCCATGGCCTCCAGCAGCCGCTGGGCGGCGAGGTCGAGGGCGATCTTCACCGCGGTGGGGTAGACGTCGTTGGTGCTCTGGCCCGCGTTGACGTCCTCCAGCGGGTGCAGCCGGGCGTAGTCGCCCTTGCGGTGGCCGAGGAGTTCGAGGGCCCGGTTGGCGACGACCTCGTTGGCGTTCATGTTCGTGGAGGTGCCCGCGCCGCCCTGGATCACGTCGACGACGAACTCGCGGTGGAGTTTCCCGGCCCGTATCTCCTCGCACGCGGCGACGATCGCGTCCGCCTTGACGGCGTCCAGGAGCCCGAGTTCACGATTGGCGAGCGCCGCGGCCTGCTTGACCGAGGCGAGGGCGGTCACGAGGTCCGGGTAGGCCGACACGGCCGTGCCGGTGATGGGGAAGTTCTCGACGGCCCGCAGGGTGTGGATGCCGAAGTAGGCGTCGGCGGGGACGTCGCGTTCGCCGAGCAGGTCGTGCTCGCGGCGGAACGCGCCGGGCGCCTCGCCGTGGGAACCGTGCTGCGGGTCGTCGGGGTGGGCCTGGTCGTGCGTGGGCATGGCGCTGCGGACTTTCGTGTCGGTGTACGCGGGGTCGACGGGCCCGGCCCGCGGCGGACCGGGCCGTGGACGGTCCGGCCCCGGGCCCGTGGACGGGCGGGGCGACGCCCGCGGACGGGCGGGGAGCGGGACGGTGCGTGCGGACTGACGGCGGTCGGAGACTGCGGGAGCGGAGGGCGCTGCGGGCCTGGAGCGGGAAGGAGCGGACGGACGGACGGGCGTCGGAGGACTGCGGGCGGGGGCGGGAAGGAGCGTGTTCGGGGGTGACGAGGGCGGACGGCTACGGACGCACCGGGATGCGCGCGGCCGGGTCCGGGTGCGCGGGTTCGGGTTGGAACGAGGGGGCCGAGGAGGGGGCGAGCGGGGGCTGGACCCGCGCCAGGTCCGCCGGCGGGGCGTCGGCGGCCGCCGGTTCGCCCAGCGCGTGGCGCAGCACCCGGTCCCGCTCCTGCGGGTCGGCGGTGGCGAGCAGCGCGCTCAGCACGGCGATCCGGGCCTGACCGGCACGGAGCGTGCCGGTCGGCACCGCGCCCGCGGCCACGAGATCGACGGCACCGCCGTGCGTGTAGATCTCGGTGACCGGGCCGGCCTGGACGCGGGTGGTCAGGGCGACGAGCACACCGCGGGAGGTGGCGGCGGCGACGGCCTCGGCGATCTCCGGGGTCGCGTTCCCCGCCCCGGTGGCCACCAGGACGATGCCCTGGGCCCCGGCGTCCAGCGCGGCGTTGAGCAGGAGGGCGTCGGCGTCGCAGTGGTGCATGACCATGTCGACGCGCGGGGTCGCGTCCACCGCCGCGGGCAGCGGTAGCGCGGCGGGGCGCCGCGGGGGGCGGAGGACGGAGACCCGGCCGAAGCCGATGTTCCCGAGGCGGGCGGCGGACGGGTCGGCGAAGGCGTCGGGGGCGAGGGTCTGTGTCTTGACCGTGCCGCGGGCCGGGTGCAGTTTCCCGTCGAAGGCGATGACGACGCCCAGACCACGGGTCGTCGCGGCGGTCAGCAGGGCGTCGTGCAGGTTGCCGGGCCCGTCGCCGTCCGTCGCTCCGAGCGGGAGCTGCGCGCCGGTGAAGACCACCGGCCGCGGGTCGTCGTGGTGGAGGTCCACCAGGAAGGCGGACTCCTCGAGGGTGTCCGTGCCGTGGGTGACGACGATGCCGTCGACGCCGGGGTCCGCGAGCACCTCGTGGACCGTGCGGAGGAGGGTCAGCTGGTGATGCGTCGTGAGGCGGGGGCTGTTCACGCTGAAGAGGTCGACGACCTCGACGCTGACGCCGTCCGGCAGCGGGGCGGTGGCCATGACCTCTCCGCCGTTCGCGTCGGCGGCGAACCCGGAACCCTGCCACCGGCTGGCTATCGTCCCTCCGGTGCTGATGACGACGATGCGTCCCACAGTGCCCGCTCCTCCTTCGTGCCGTGTCGTGCCGCAGTGAGGCGGCTGTTCCCGACGGGGCACGCGGCCCGGCCTCGCTCATGGCTCCGGCCGGGCAGCGCCCCATGGCTGACTCCGGGGGTGGCCGGAGCAGTCCCCGCAATCATAGAAGTTGTCGTGCGCAATTTGATCGCCACTTCGACTCCACATCCCCGGTAACGGTGGTGGATAATTGCGCCATGGATGAGATCGACAGGGCAATCTTGCGTGAGCTCCAGGACGATGGTCGGCTGAGCAACCAGGAGCTGGCGCAGCGCGTCGGCCTCACCCCGTCCCCCTGCATGCGCCGCGTCCGGCAGCTGGAGCAGGACGGCGTGATCCAGGGCTACCGGGCGGTCATCGATCCGGACGCGGTCGACCGGGGCTTCGAGGTGCTGGTCTCCATCGAGGTGGCGCGCGACCGCGAGGTGGTCGAGTCCTTCGAGGCGGCCCTCCAGGGCATCCCCGACGTCATCGAGGCGTACCGGCTGTTCGGCAGCCCGGGGTGCCTGCTGCGTATCGCGGTGAGCGATCTCCGCGCCTACGAGCGGCTGTGGATCGAGAAGCTGACGGCGCTCACCGGCGTGACCGAGGTCAACTCCCAGATCATCATGAAGCGGATCAAGGAACCCCGGGGACTCCCCGTGGACGGCTGAGCCGGCCCGCGCACACCGCCCCGCCGAACCTCTGTTTAGTAATGGGATCCATTTTCATGTAGCGTGGGCGACCGTTCCCCTCCCCTCCGTCACCTGTCCAGGAGGACCGCCATGGCCGTTCCCAAGCGGAAGACGTCCCGCAGCAACACCCGGCACCGCCGCGCACAGTGGAAGGCGAGCGCCCCCCGCCTGGTGACCGTCACCGTGGACGGCGTCGCCCACCGGGTGCCGCAGCACCTGGTCAGGGCGTACGAGCGCGGGCTGCTGCACCCGGAGGGATGACCGGGACCACCGGGACCCCGGGCCGGGCGGTGGTCGCAGCCACGGCACCGTCCGGCCCGGTACGCGCCCGGCCGAAGCCCGCGCGACAGGGGTCCCGTACGACCGGCGTTCGGTACGACCGACGGTCCCGCCCCACCGGCCTCCCGCACGCCGGCCTCCCCGTACGACCGGGGTCCCGGTCGGCGCGGCCCGGGCGGGACCCCGGCCGCGCCCGGCCCGCCCCTCCTCGCCTGCCGTCCGTCCTCACCCCTCCGCGCGCGGCCGTTCGGATCCGGTGAGCAGGGTGATGTGGGGTGTGCCGGTGCGGGGATGCTCGGCCACGTCCGCCTCCACGCGGTACACCTCGGCCAGGAGAGCGGGGGTCAGTACCTCTCCCGGTGTTCCGAGGGCGACGACCCGGCCGCCGGCCATCACACAGATCCGGTCGCAGAACGCCGCGGCCAGGTTGAGGTCGTGGAGAGCGACGACGGCGGTGACACCGAGCCGCCGGACCAGCCGGAGCGCGTCGAGCTGGTGGCGCAGGTCCAGATGGTTGGTCGGCTCGTCCAGCACCATCGTCCCCGCGCGCTGGGCCAGGGCGCGGGCGATCAGCACCCGCTGCTTCTCCCCGCCCGACAGCCGGCCGAACGGCGCGGAGGCCAGCCCGGCGGCGTCCAGTTCGGCCAGCGCGGCCATGACGACGCCCCGGTCGTCCGCGCTGTCCCCCTCGAAGGCCCGCTTGTGCGGCGTCCGGCCCATGGCCACCACGTCGTACACGGTGAGCTCGAAGTCCCCTGGGGACTCCTGCAGTACGGCCGCCAGCCGGCGCGCCAGGCGCTTGCCCGGCATCCGCCGTACGTCCTCGCCGTCCAGCAGCACCCGCCCCGAAGTGGGGCGCAGCGCGCGGTAGACCGTGCGCAACAGGGTGGACTTCCCGGCGCCGTTGGGTCCCGCGAGGCCCACGATCTCGCCGGGGGCCGCACTCAGCGACACCCCGTCCACCAGGGCCCTGCCGTCGAGGACCACCGAGACGTCCGCCACGGTCAGGCTTCCGGGCGCGCCCACGGCCGTGGTCTCCTTCATGCCGTCCTCCGTCGCATCAGCCAGAGGAAGAACGGGCCGCCGACCAGGGCGGTGAGGATGCCCACGGGAATCTCCTCGGGACTCATGACGGTACGGGCGGCCAGATCCGCGGCGATGAGGAACGCGGCCCCGAGCAGGGCGGCGGCGGGCAGGGCACGCCGGTGGTCGGCGCCCACCAGCAGCCGCACCACGTGCGGCATGATCAGGCCGACGAAGCCGATCTGTCCGCTGACCGCGACGATCGTGCCGATCATCAGGGCGACGAGGACGAACAGCGAGGCGCGGAACCGGTGCACGTCCAGGCCGAGCGCGACGGCCGCCTCCTCCCCCGCCAGCAGCAGGTTCAGCGGACGGCACACGCCGAGCAGCACGGCCGTGCCGAGCAGGACGGCCCCGGCCGGAATCCACAGGCCGGCCCAGGTGGTGCCCGCCATGCCGCCGAGCATCCAGCGCAGCGCCGACTGCGTCTTGTGGGGGTCGTTCGAGGTGACGACCAGGAAACTGGCCACCGCCGACAGCACTTCGGCCGTGGCGACACCCGCCAGCACCAGCCGTACCGTGGTCATCCGCCCACCGGACCGCGCCAGGAAGTACACGGCCACCAGCGCGGCCAGTGCGCCGAGGAACGCGGCCACCGGCAGTGAGAACACCCCGAACACGCCCACGTTGAAGACCACGACCGTCACCGCGCCGACCGACGCGCCCGACGACACTCCCAGCAGCATCGGGTCCGCCAGCGGATTGCGCACGAGCGCCTGGAGCGCCGTCCCGCAGACCGCGAGACCGGCGCCGACCACCGCGCACAGCAGCACCCGGGGCAGCCGGACCTCGAAGACGATCGTCTCGCGGACCTGCGTCCAGTCCGGCTCCGCCAGTGCGGGGTGCACCCGGTGCAGCAGGATGCCCCACACCTGCCCGGCCGGTACGCCGATGGAGCCCACGGCGATGCCGAAGGTCGCCGCGACGACAACCAGCGCGCCCAGTACGGCGAGCACGACCGGGTACGGGACCCGCGCCCGCCGGCCCGCGCTCCCGGGCGCCCCGGGGCCGGGACCGGCGCCGGCCGTTCCCGTGGCACCGGTGGCGTCGGCCCCGGCGGCCGGTCCGGCCCGTCTCGCCGCCCCCGTCGCGTTCGTCGCGTTCGTCGTGCCCGCCGTGCCCGCCGTGCCCGTCACTTGAAGCGTTCCGGGTGCAGCCGGCGGGCCAGTGACTCGACACCGGCCGGGACACGTACACCCAGGACCGTGGACGACAGCGGCAGCACCGCGAACCGCTCGTTCCTGATCGCCGGCACGTCCCTCAACGCCGGATGCGCCAGCAGGAACCTCTTCTTCTCCTCCACCGACTGGTCCCCGTAGTCGTAGATCACCACCACCTCGGGAGCCCGCTCGGCCACCTGCTCGAACGACACATCACTGAACGACTTGTCCAGATCGGCGAAGAGGTTCACCCCACCGGCCCGCTCGATCATCTCGTTGCCGACCCCGGCCCCGCCCGCCGTGAACGCCGTCCTGTCCCCACTGTCGTACACGAACACCTTCACCGGTTCCACCCCGGCCAGCCGGCCCTCGACCCCCTCCAGCGTCCCGTGCAGCCGCTTCAACTCCCGCTCCGCACGCTCCGGCACACCGAAGATCCTCGCCACGCCACGGATCTCCTCGTCCATCGTGGCCATCGTCACCGGCCCCTGCGGACACTGCTCGACATTCAGATACGAGTCGATCCCCGCCTTCGCCAGCGCCGCACGACCGCGGCCCTCCTTCTCGTCGAAAGTGCTGCCGAACCCCCCGTACACGAAGTCCGGTTCCGCCGCGAGCAGCGTCTCGAACGACGGGTACTCCTCGGAGATCACCTTCACCCGGTCATAGGCGGCCCGGTACTCCGGCAGGATCCGGTCGTCGAGATAGCCCGTGCCCACCATCGACTTCTCCAGACCCAGCGCCAGCATGACCTCCGTCGCATGCTGGTTCAGCGACACCGCCCGCTGCGGAGGTCGCTGGTAGGTCGTCGTCACACCGCAGTTGGCCACCGTCAACGGGAAGCCCTCGGCGGCCGGGCCCGCCGGCGCGGCGTCCTCCCGGACACCGGGGCCGCCGCAGCCGGCCATCAGCAAAGCCGCCGCCAGGGCGGGCAGCAGGAACATCGGGCGTATGCCCTTCATGGGGATGGGTCCTCTCAGCGCGGGAAGGAGCCGGAGGGCGGCCGGGTCCGGGCGGGTCCCGGCGCGCGTCGCGCAGGACTGCCGTACGGGGTTCCGGGCGCCGCTCCGGAGGAGCGGACGACGGGGCGACGGAAGTGGTGGTACGTCGATCGCAAACGGTCGCGCGTGCGCCCGGCGTGGCCTGGTGCCCGTCAGGAGCGGTCGTGCGCCGCGGGGATGGCCGGTTCAGCCGGCGTCACGGAGCGGCCCGGAACGGACGCGCCGCGGCGGGGTGAAGGCGTACAGCCCGAGGATCTCCGGCATCTCGGCGAGGCCCGGGCCTCCCGCCCGCACCCACGCGGCCACGTCCTCGGTCGCGGCCGGATCGTTCACCAGACCGAACCACACCGGACGGCCGCCGGCGGCACGCCCCGCGGCCGAGGGCTGGACGACGACGACGTTCGCCTGGTCGCACACGTCCAGACAGTCGGAGATCCGCACCGGCGCCTGTTCCGCGAGACGCGCGGTCTGCCGCGCGTGGTCGACTCCGGTCACCTTGGGACTGCCGCAGCAGCAGTCCCGGCACACCACGATCCGGCACGGCACCGGACCGGTGTCCACTGGCCTCCTGGGCACGACGACAAGCCCTCCCCTCTGGGGAAATCCGCCCCAGTCAGCTCGAGGAGGCGACCGCGTGAGTCTCCTGGCTCTCGGGTCACCGCTCGCCCCGGCCTTCCCACCCGCATGGGGGCAGTGGTCCGTTCGGGGTCCGCTCGCCGATCACAGTGGCGGGACCGCGCCGGATTCACACCGGCTTCCTCGTTCCGCCGTCGCCTGTTACGGCGGACATCATCGCAGAAACCCGCGCCTTGTCCACGGCGGGTCCGCGTACCGCACCGGGTTCGGTGGGGCACGCCCCCCGGGGGCCGGGCCGCGGACGGCGCTCGCCGTACCGCGAACGGACGCCCACCGGTGGCAGACGAACACCGGACGAACCAGGCTGACAACACCACATACTGCAAAATCTGCAGGAATCAACCGGAATCCGTGGCAAAGGAACGGTAATGTTCGGCCCGGCGCAGCACTGACATTCAAGGAGTCCGGCAGTGATCTCACGTATGTCAGCGGGCATTCTGCTGATCTGCGCGGTGCTGCTGCACGTGGTGACTCCGCTGTGCGCCACCCCGGACGCACCCCCGGCCGAGGCGGCCGTCGTCTCGACCGAGAACCGGAACCCCCACACCGCGGTCGTGATCGTCCGCGCCGACGGCGCCGGGCTCCACCACGACGAGTACGACCCGCGCAACCATCCCTCGCGGCTCGCCCCGCTGGGCGCGCAGGCCCCCGCCGGGCCCGGTTACGGGAACACCGGCCCCTCGGGCGGCGCCCCGGACGAGACGACGGGCCCGCCGCCGGGCGCGTCGGCCGATACCGCGAGACACACCCGGAATCCGGGCGCCGCACCGGCGCCGACCCTGAGCACGCTGCAGTCGTTCCGCTGCTGACCGGCAGGTGCGCCGCACTCCGCCGTCCCTCCCCGACCCGCCCGGGCGGACCCCGGCACGCCCCGGGACGGACACCGGTGCGGCCGACGCCCCGTCACGGGGCGTCAGGGCCACCGCGGCGCACCCCTCTTCGACGAAGCAGACCGGTTCCGCATCGAAGAGACCGAGGTACGACCATGCAGTCGCTCATCGACCACGCCCGGCAGTTCCCCGCACGGATCGCCGGCCAGCAGGACGCCTACGCGGCACTCGCCCGCGGGCAGCGGCCCCAGGCCCTGTTCATCACGTGTTCCGACTCCCGGGTGATCCCCGCCCTGATCACCGGCGCCCGGCCCGGTGACGTCTTCGAGGTGCGCACCGCCGGGAACATCGTGCCCCCCTGGCGACCGGGGGCGGCCTGCGCCGTCGGGGGCAGTCTGGAGTTCGCGCTGGAGGCCCTGGAGGTCCCCGACGTCGTCGTGTGCGGGCACTCGCACTGCGGCGCCGTCCAGGGCCTGCTGCGGGAGCAGGACGTCCGGAGCATGCCGCTGGTACGTCGCTGGCTCACCAGGGCCGGGCACCGCACCGGCCGTGACGAGCCCGCACCGGCGTCGTCCACCGACGAGGAGCTGACGCCCGCCGTGCAGCGGCACGTCCTGACCCAGCTGGACCATCTGCGGACGTACCCCTGCGTCGCCCGGCGCCTGGACTCCGGCCGGCTGCGGCTGCACGCCTGGTACTACACGGTCGAGTCCGGCGAGGTCCTGGCCTGCGCACCCGGCGGCCGCGCCTTCCGGCCCCTGTGATCCCGGACGGCACCCCGGTCACCGGCGCCTGCGGCCGCACGCTCCGCGACGCCGGCCGCACCGGACCGGATGCCCACGACGTTCCTTCCTCATCTCCCGAAAGAACGCCATGCCCCTGATCACTTCCAAGCTTCGGCGCACCCTCCGCGCCGACGTCACCGCCTCCCTCGTCGTCTTCCTCGTGGCCCTGCCGCTGTGCGTGGGCGTGGCCGTCGCCTCCGGCGTCCCGGCCGAACTCGGCCTCATCACCGGCATCGTCGGCGGACTGGTCACCGGGTTGCTGCCCGGCAGCAGCCTCCAGGTCAGCGGTCCCGCGGCAGGGCTGACCGTGCTCGTCTTCACGGCCGTGTCCGAGTACGGGCTGCCCGCGCTCGGCGTGATCGTGCTCGGCGCCGGGCTGATCCAGCTGCTGCTGGGCGCCCTTCGGCTCGGCCGCTGGTTCCGCGCGATCTCGCTCGCCGTCGTCCAGGGCATGCTCGCCGGTATCGGGCTGGTCCTGATCGCCGGTCAGCTCTACGCCCTGGCGGACGCCAAGGCACCGGGCGGCGGCCTGGCCGACCTCGCGGGTCTGCCCCGGCTCGTCGTCGACACCGTCACCTCGCAGAACGCCCTCCTGGCCCTCGCCGTCGGCGTGGGAACGGCACGGCTCATCGCCGTGTGGCCCCGCGTCCCGGGACGGGCGCGGATGGTCCCGGGGGCGCTCGTCGCGGTGGGCCTGGCGACCGCCCTGACCGCCCTGTTCGACCTGCCGATCGCCCGGGTGGAGGTGACGGGGCTGCTGCACGCGATCCAGCCGCCCGGGCTGTCCGACGCGGCGCGCCTCGCCGACGTCGGACTCGCGGCCACGGTCGTGGCGTTCGCCCTGATCGCCTCGGCCGAGAGCCTGTTCAGCGCCAACGCCGTCGACCGGCTCCACTCGGGCCGCCGCACCGACTACGACAAGGAGCTGATGGCGCAGGGCGCCGGCAACACCGTCTGCGGCCTGCTGGGCTCCCTGCCGATGACCGCCGTGATCGTGCGCAGCTCCGCGAACGTCCAGGCCGGGGCGCGCACCAAGCTGTCGCGGGTGCTGCACGGCGTGTGGCTGCTGCTCTTCGCGGCCTTCCTGCCGCAGGCGCTGTCCTACGTCCCCACCGCCGCGCTCGCCGGCGTCCTCATCCACGCGGGGTGGAAGCTGATCCCGGTCAGGGACATCCGGCCGCTGTGGCGGGACCACCGCGGGGAGGCGGTCATCCTGATCGTCACGGCGGCCGCGATCGTGACGACGAACATGTTCGAGGGCGTACTCATCGGACTGCTGCTCGCCGTCGTCAAGACGGCCTGGGCCATGTCCCACGTCCACATCTCCGTCGCCGACAGCGGCATCGGGCCGGTACGGGTCCGGCTCACCGGCAACGCCACGTTCCTGCGACTGCCCCGCATCCTGGACACCCTGGAGGCGCTGCCGCAGCGCCATGTGGAGCTCGACCTCTCCGGCGTGCGCCACCTGGACCACGCCTGCATGACCGCCCTGCAGGGCTGGGCCGACGAGCGCAACGCCCACATCTCCCAGCCGGACGCGGCGGCCGGCGTCCTGGGAGTGCCGGGGGCGGGGGCTACGGGCGAGCCCGCCCGGGGACCGGCCGGATCCAGCCCCGAGGGGCCGCGCCCGTAGGGCGCCCGGCATCGTCCCGGTGGGTCGGGAACGCGCCATGCGCGGGACGAACCGCCCCGGGCCGGCAGTGCTTCGGCGCCGCCGGCCCGGGGCGTTCGTGAAGGCGCCCGGAAATTCCGTTTTCCGCGTATCGCAGCCGGTTCGGTGCCCCCGACTGGACCGATGTGTCCCTCTCCGCGTTCCGCTCCACGGCCCTGTCCGGACCCCGACCGGCGGATCGCCCTATTGGATCAGCCGTCAGCGCTGGCTACTATGCGCCATAGTTGATCACTCGAGGTGAGAGTGATCGGTGCGACCACCGGGCGCCGGCCACGTCGGGCCTGGCGCAAAAAGCGAACGAGAGGACGGCCGTGGGGCCCGAGCTGACAGTTCCGCCGATCTACTCCCCGATAGCCCCGGCGATCCATCCGCGCCACGCGGAGATCGACATCCGAACCGCCGCATGGGCGGAAACGTTTCGCATCGGCTCCGAGGAGTTGCGCGACAGGCTCGTACGTCAGGACATCGGCACCTTCGCCGCCCGCATTCTGCCGGAAGGCCGCGAGGAGGTGATCGCCCTCCTCGCCGACTTCGTCCTGTGGCTCTTCGGGGTCGATGACGGACACTGCGAGGAGGGCGAACTGGGCCGCCGTCCGGGCGACCTCGCCGGTACGCTCCACCGTCTGCTGCGCGTCGCCCAGAACCCCGAGGCGCCGATGCTCACCGACGACCCGCTGGCCGCCGGGCTCCGCGATCTCCGGCTGCGGGCGGACCGCTACGGGACCTCCGGCCAGACGGCGCGCTGGGTGGGCACACTCCGCGAGTACTTCTTCTCCGTGGTCTGGGAGGCCTCCCACCGGCGTGCGGGCACGGTGCCCGACCTCAACGACTACACGCTGATGCGCCTGTACGACGGCGCCACCTCGGTGGTCTTCCCCCTGCTCGAAATGGGCCACGGCTACGAGCTCCAGCCGCACGAACGCGACAGCACGGCGGTGCGCGCGGCCGAGGAGATGGCATCGTTCGTCATCACCTGGGACAACGACATCTTCTCGTACCACAAGGAGCGCAAGGGTACCGGCTACTACCTGAACGCCCTGCGCGTGATCGAGCAGGACGGCCTCTCGCCCGAGCAGGCCCTGGACACGGCGATCGCCCAACGCGACCGTGTGATGTGCCTGTTCATGCGTCTGAGCGCACACCTCTCGCAGGACGGCAGCCCGCAGTTGAGGCAGTACCTCGCCGGCCTCGCCTCCTTCATCCGCGGGGCGCAGGACTGGGGCATCAGCTCGATCCGCTACACGACACCGGACGACCCGGCACGCATCCCGTCGGTCTTCCGCGACACACCCACGGACGAGAGCCCGGAACCGCTGGACATCCCCGCGGTCGCCTGGTGGTGGAACCTGCCCACCGGTCGGCCGGGGACCGTCCGGCCCCGCAGCCGCACCCACGGGCAGCAGTCGAAGACCCTCGCCCAGGTCTGACGGAACGCCAAGGGTCCGGGCGCGGTGAGCGGGCACCGCCCTGGTGCGGTGCCCGCTCACCGCGGGGGACGGCGGAGCGCCGACCCTCGCACGGACGCCCGGGGCTCAGCGCGACAGCAAGGTGCGCCACCAGGAACGGTGGACCGCCGCCGCGGGGGCCGGCTCCTCGTCGCGCCGGGCCATCGGCATGGCCGCCGCGGGCAGGGGCTGGGCGGCGATCGGGGCGCCGTACGGCGGATGCGGGGTGACCAGCGAGCGGGGCGGGGTGAACCGGACCGGGAGCGAGGAGGGCCGCCGGGTGAGCCAATCCGCCGTGATGCCGATCTCGGTCTCAGGAATGGCCAGGTGCATGTCCGGCAGCAGCGACATGAGTTCGTCGATGCCGGTGTCCGCGATGGCACGGCCGATGTCCCCGCCGGGGCACTCGTGGGGACCGCTGCTGAGCGCGAGGTGCGAGCGGTTGCCGTGCATCGGGACGCTCAGGTCGGGCCGCTGTTCCGGGTCGACGTTCGCCGCGGCGATGCACAGCAGCAGCAGGTCTCCGGACTTGATCAACTGGCCGCCCAGCTTGGTGTCGGAGGTCGCCCATCGGCCGGGAACCACGCCGATGCTGGGGTTGTCCCACATGACCTGCTCCAGCGCGTCGGGAAGGGTCATCCGACCGCCGGAGAGACTGCCTCGGAACCGGCGGTCCGTCAGAATGAGCCGCAGGGTGTGGGCGATCAGATTGACCGTTCCCTGGTGGGCGGCCACCAGGGTCAGGCGCAGGTGCTCGACGATCTCGGTGTCCGTCAGCCGCGACTCGTGCAGGATGAGCCGTGACGCCAGGTCGTTGCCCGGGGCGGTCTTCTTGTACGCGACGAGATCCTCGAGGACCTGGGTCACGAGCGCGTTGCTCGCCGCTGCCGTCTCGCTGCCGCGCATCAGGTCGAGCGTCGGCTCGACCAGGAGCGGACCCTTGTCCGGTGTCATTCCGAGCAGTCGGCTGACGACCAGCATCGGCAGCGGCTCGGCGTAGTCGCGGACGAGATCGGCACTGCCGTCCGCCCCGAACCCGCTCACGAGCTGACGGGTGTAGTGCGTGACGTACCGGCGCATGCCGCGGCGGTTGAACTGGGCCAGCCCGTCGACGACCGCGCCCCGCAGGCGGGCGTGCTCCTCACCGTCGGCGAAGACGCACAGCGGCTGCCACCCCACCATGGGGATCAGCGGGGAGTCCGCGGGGACGCGGCCCTCGCGGAAGGCGTTCCAGCGCCGCGAGTCCCGGCTGAACAGCAGGGGTGTGCGCATCACCTCGAGGTTCTCCCGGTACCCGAGCACGATCCACGCGGGGATGTCCCCGTGCAGGAGGACCGGGGCCACCGGACCGTACTCCCGGCGCAACTCCTCGTACGTGCTGGCCGGGTCGCTGATCTCCGGCAGACGCCGGAGCCCGCCGGCGGCCATGCCGTGGGCGGGGCACCCGGGCGGCGGCACGAGACCGTCGGCGGGTATCGGGGGTTGGGGGGTCACGGGGCCTCCGGAAATGGGGAGCGACCCCCGTCACGAAGGCCGGCCGGGGGCGCTCATGATCGTCACTGCTGACCGCGAGCAGCGGTCTCGGCTGCCGGTCTCCACTGAGCAAGATCGGCACTGGGGGCAGCATATCCCTGGCGGTCCCGGCCCCGACAAGGAGTCAATAGTCCTTGTCGGAGAGGCTGTTGGACCGCCCGGCGAACGGGCGCCGGATGCATCGTGCCGTCGATCGCCGGATCGTTCAACGGAAAACGATGTTTTCCCCGGTCGGTATGTGTCGAGAAAATGACCATGATGGTGTCCGAGGGCAGTTCCCCTCTGCCCCCTTCCCGCAGTTCAACCCGGCATGCCTCACCGGTGGGCGCGGGCCTGCGGTCGCGTACACCACCATCCCCCCACGCCGGGCCGGAGGCGTCCCGGCACGAGACCGTCTCGCGAGAGGACGCACCCGTGTCACTGGAATCCATACCTCGTGCCAAGGGCCGGATACCCGGCCTCGGTCATGTACCGCGGCTGATGCGGGCCCCCCTCGGGGTCCTCCGGTCCCTCCATGCCGAAGGTCCGGTGCTGAGGCTCGACATCGGCACCATGCCCGTGGTCACGGTCACCAGCGCCGAAGCCGTCAACGAGGTCATGGTCAAGAAGGCCCGCTCCTTCCGCAAAGGCCGGCTGTTCGAACGTGTCCGGCCACTGGTCGGCAACGGCCTGGCCAATTCCGACGGCCCCGGACACATGCGCAACCGCCGGCTGATCCAGCCGATGTTCTACAAGGAACGCCTGGAAGGCTACGCCCATGTCATGAGCAAGCGGGCCCAGGCGCTCTCCGACTCGTGGAGTGACGGTCAGGTCGTCCACGTCGACCAGGCCATGGGCACCTACGCGATCGAGACGCTGGCAGCCACCCTCTTCAGCACCGACATCGGCGCGCCGGCCGTCAGATCGGTGCGCGAGGACCTCCCCGTCATCCTGAACAGCATGCTGCTCCGGGCCCTCGCCCCCAAGGCCCTGGACCGGCTGCCGATCTGGCGCGCCTTCGACCGGTCCGCCGCCCGGATGCGCTCCGTGATCGACGACGTCATCGCGGCCACCCGCGCCTCGGACCCGGAAGGCCGCACGGACCTGCTCTCCCTGCTGCTCTCGGCGCGGGACGAGACCGGAGCAGGCCTGACCGACGAGGAGGTCCGCGACGAGCTGACCACCATGCTGTTCGCCGGTACCGAGACCACGGCATCCACGCTCGCCTGGGCGCTCTACCACCTGAGTCAACGGCCGGACGTGGAGGCCGCGTTGCTCACCGAGATCGACGAGGCGATCGGCGACAGGCCCGTGACCTTCGCCGATGTGCCCCGCCTGCCCGGCATCTCCAGGGTTCTGGACGAGGTGATCCGTCTGCACGGTGTGGTCAGTCTGATGCGGCGCACGAACGAGTCGGTCACGATCGGCGGTTACGACATCCCGGCCGAGACCGAAGTGCTCATCAGCCTCTACGCCCTGCACCGCCACCCCGGGCTGTACCCGGACCCCGACCGGTTCGACCCGGACCGCTGGCTGCCCGAGCGCGTCGCGGAGCGTCCCCGCGAACACGTCGTGCCGTTCGGGGCGGGCAACCGCAAGTGCATCGGTGACCGGTTCAGCTGGCTGGAGGCCACGATCACCCTGGCCACCGTCCTGCGCCAGTGGCAGCTGAGCCCGGTCCCGGGCAGCAAGGCGCCGCGGGAGGCGACCGCGGCGATGGCGCACCCGACCAAGGTGCCGATGGTCGTGCGCCGCCGCGCCCGCGGTTGACGGACCCGACGAGCCGGGGCGGGATCCCGGACCCGGCTCGTCGGACCGGCGCACGCCGTGCCGCCGGGTCCGCCCCGGCAGGGATCACGCTGCCGTGGCCGGAGGCCGGGGCCGCGGGGGTACGCACCCGGCCGGGCGTTCCAGTACCGGGTTCACCACGGCCGCCGCCGTGCGCGGACGGGTTCACCACGGCCGTACGGGCCCTCGTACCCGCCGTGCCGACCGCGTGCGGGACACGGCGCCCCGTCCACAACGGCCGCCGTGTCCGGCCCGGTTCACCGCTCCCGTACGGGCTCCGTTCCGAACTCCGGGTGCAGTCGGCGCCGGTGGTCCACCTCGCGTACGGGCCCGGTGAGCGTGACCCGGGCGACGAGCCGGGGGGCCGTGCTGGATGCGGCGAACCGCAGCTCCAGCTCCCCCGGTTCGACGATGCGGCGCCCGTCGCGGCCGGTGAAGGAGGCCAGGTCCGCGGGGACCGTGGCGTGGACCCGCACGGCCTGGCCGGGTGCGAGCTCCAGCCGTACGTACCCGATCAGACGCTGGACGGGCTGCACCACCGAGGCGACCGGGTCGTGCAGATACAGCTGCACCACTTCGGTGCCCTCGCGCGGACCGGTGTTGCGGACGGTGAACGCCGCCCTGAACTCGCCGTCCGTCGCGGCCTCGTGGCCGTCCACCACGAGAGCCTCCCACGCGAACGTGGTGTACGTCAGCCCGTGCCCGAAGCCGAACGCCGGTGTCGGGTCGATGCTGGACACCTCGCTGGAGTGCCCGAGGCGGGCGGCCAGGTAGGTGGAGGGCTGCGCGCCGTGGTGGCGCGGGACGCTCACCGGGAGGCGTCCGGACGGCGCCGTCCGCCCGCTGAGCACCGAGGCGATGGCCGCGGTGCCCTCCTCACCGGGGAAGAAGGACTGGACGACGGCCGCGGAACCCGTCGCCGCCCGCCCGAGCGCGTAGGGCCGCCCGGCGAGCAGCGTCACCACGACGGGCGTGCCGGTGCCGAGGAGCAGGTCGAGGAGTTGCTGCTGGACGCCGGGCAGGGCGAGCGACTCGGCGTCGCAGCCCTCGCCGCTGGTGCCGCGGCCGAACAGCCCGGCCCGGTCGCCCAGCGCGGCCACCACGATGTCCGCGCCGCGGGCCAGTGCCGCGGCCTCCTCGAAACCGTCGGTGCCGGTGCCGTCGACGGTCGCGCCCGTCGCGACCACGATCTCGCTCTCGGGGAACTCGGCCGCCAACGCCTCGCGCAGGGTGGGGAGCCGGATGCCGAGCGGGACACCGGGATGCTGCCCGCCGACGTGGACCGGGAAGGCGTAGCAGCCCAGGACGGCCGTCGGGGACTCGGCGTTGGGGCCGATCAGCGCGATCCTGGCCGGACCGGCCGGCCGGCCGGGGGCGTGGGCCGGGGACAGGGGCAGCGTGCCGTCGTTGTGGAGGAGGACGACGGCCCGTTCGGCGACCCGTCGGGCGAGGGCGCGGTTGCCTTCGGGGTCCAGGTCCACCGAGCCGCGTTCCGCGCGGCCGCCGGGTCCCGGGAGCGCGCCGTACTCCGGGCGCGGGACCGTACCGGACTCCCCGGACTCCGGGACGGGGGTGCCGGACTCCGGGACGGGGGTGCCGGACTCGGGGACGGGGGTGCCGGGAGCGCCGGCCGTGCCGCCGGTCCCGGGTGGGTCGTCCTCTCCCGCCGGGCCCAGCGCGGGCGGCCGCGGGCTCCAGTCGGGGTCGAGCAGGCCGAGTTCGGCCTTCTGGACCAGGACCCGCCGCACCGCGCGGTCCACCAGGGCCTCGGGTACCTTCCCGGCGGTGACGGCCTCCAGCAGCGGCGCGCCGAACGTCTTGACGGTCGGCAGTTCCACGTCCACGCCCGCCGCGAGGGCCGCGCCCGCCGCCTCGCCGTACGTGCCGGCCACCCCGTGCAGCGTCTTGAGGAAGGCGATGCCGAAGTAGTCGGCGACGACGGTGCCGGTGAACCCCCAGGTGTCCCTGAGCAGGTCGGTCAGCAGCCGTTCGTCGGCTGCCGAGGGGATGCCGTCGGTGTCGGTGTAGGCGTGCATGACGGAGCGGACACCGCTCTCGCGCACGGCCATCTCGAAGGGCGGCAGGATGACGTCGGCGCGCTCGCGCGCCCCCATGCCGACCGGGGCGAGGTTCCGGCCGGCGCGGGAGGCGGAGTAGCCGGCGAAGTGCTTCAGGGTCGCGACGATGCCGGCGGACTCCAGGCCCCGGACGTAGGCGGTGGCGACGGTGCCGACGAGATACGGGTCCTCGCCGATGGTCTCCTCCACCCGGCCCCACCGCGCGTCGCGCACGACGTCGAGGACCGGCGCGAGGCCCTGGTGGACGCCGACCGCGCGCATGTCGCGGCCGATGGCGGCGGCCATCTCCCGGATCAGCGCGGGGTCGAAGGTGGCACCCCACGACAGGGGTACGGGGTAGGCGGTGGCGCCCCAGGCGGCGAAGCCCGCCAGGCATTCCTCGTGGGCGAGGGCCGGAATGCCGAAACGATTCGCCGCCGCGATCGTCCGCTGTGTCCGCATCAGCGAGAGGGCCCCGAGCGCCGGGTCGACCGGGGCGGTGCCGAAGGGCCGCGTGAGCTGGCCGAGGCCGTACGGCAGCAGTTCCTCCAGGTCCACCGCCTCTTCCATGTCGTGCTGGTGGGGGGCGACTTCGCCGCCCTCGTCGGACGCGCCGACCCAGACGCCGAAGAGCTGCGCGATCTTCTCCCGCAGGGTCATCTCCGCGATGAGGGCGTCGGCGCGGGTCCCGGCGTCCAGGGAGGTGTCCCGCCAGCGCGGGGTCCCGTGGCCGGTCCGGACGTGGGCGTGGTCGGTGTTGGCGGTCACTTTCCTCCGACTCCCATCAGCCCCTGGACCAGGGCACGACGGGCGAACAGGTAGACGAGCAGGATGGGCAGCATGGAGAGGACCACGGCGGCGAGCAGTCCGGGGATGTCGACCCCGTGCTCGGTCTGGAAGTCGTAGAGCCCCATGGTGATGACCTTGGTCTCCGCGGACTGGGTCAGGACGAGCGGGAAGAGGAAGCCGTTCCATGCCTGGAGCGCCGAGAAGACGACGACCGTCGACAGTCCGCTCCGGGAGAGCGGGACCACCAGCTGGAGGAAGATGCGCCGGGACGAGGCGCCGTCCATGGCCATCGCCTCGTACAGATCCGGTGTGATGTCACGCATGACACCGGTGAGGATCAGCGCGCACACCGGCATCGCGAAGGCCGCGGTCGGCAGGATGACGCCGATGAGGTTGTCGTAGAGCCCGGCCTGGCTGATGACGTAGAACATGGGGACGATGACGGCCTGCGAGGGGATCGCGAGGCCGAGCAGGAACAGCCGGAAGACGGCGGTGGTGGTCCGGCCCCGGCTCCTGACGATCGCGTACGACAGCGGCGGGACGAGGAGCAGGACGATGCCCACCACCGACACGGTGACGATCACCGTGTTGAGGAAGTACTGCCCGAAGCCCTCGTTGAGGTCGTTGACGTAGTTGTCGAGGGTGAAGCGCTCGGGGAAGGCGAGCGGGCCGTTCGCCGCGTAGTCGGCCCGGCTCTGGAACGTGGCGATCAGCATCACGTACAGCGGGAGGCCGACCAGGAAGAGCCAGACCAGCGAGCCGAATCCGGCGAGGACGTTCGGGCGGGTCCGCATCACAGGCCCTCCATGGTGCTGCGCATCCTGTCGTATCCGGACAGCCGGACCAGGACGAGGGAGATGACGGTGGCGACGAGGACGAGCAGCAGCGCCACCGCGGCGCCCGCCCCGAAGTCGAAGCTCTTGAAGGCCTTTTGGTACATGTAGTACGCGCTGATCGTGGTGTCCGTGCCGGGGCCGCCCTGGGTGAGGATGAGCACGGTGTCGAAGGTCGTCAGTCCGCCCACCACCATCAGGATCGTCGAGGTGATGATGCTGTTGCGCAGCTGCGGCAGGGTGATGTGGAAGAACCGGCGGTACCGGCCGGCGCCGTCGATCTCGGCGGCCTGGTAGAGGACCTTGGGTATCGCGCGGGCGGCCCCCTGGTAGATGAGCGTGTGCAGCGGCGTGAACTGCCAGGCGCCGACGAACGCCAGCACCCCGATGGCGCCGGCCTGCGTGCCGAGCAGGTTGCCGTCGCCGAACAGCCACCTCGCCTGCGACGGCACACCGAAGTTGGGGTCGAGCACGGCCCTCCAGAGCACCGACACGGCGGTGACCGAGAGCAGCAGCGGGACGAAGTAGACGGCGGACAGCACGGCCCGGTTGCGCTGGTGGCCCGCCGCCCAGACGCCGAGCAGAAGGGCGATCGGGGTCTGGACGAGCACGCCGAGTCCGGTGAGCAGCACGCTCAGCCAGAGGCTCTCCAGCATCACGGGGTCGTCGAGGAGCTTCTTCCAGTTGTCGAGGCCGACGAACCTCGGCGGGCCGAGGCCGTCCCAGCCGGCGAAGGACAGCACGACGACCAGGGCGAGCGGGACGATCGCGAAGAGTCCGAAGAAGACGGCGGCGGGTGCCGCCCAGGCGAAGCCCGGACGGCCCACTTCCGAGGCGGACCTGCCGCGGGGCGGCGCGGTCCGCTCGGTCTGCTCGCTGTCCACGGCGGGCGCTGTGGCAGTGGTCATGGGTCAGGTGTTCCGGTGAGTGGGGTGGAGGTCATGCCGCGGGCAGGGACTGCATCGACGCGATGAAGCCGTCCGCGTCGATCTGGCCGTTGAAGAACTGCTGGACGGCCGTGTGGATCGTGGTGGTCGCGGCCGGCGGGTAGGCCTGGTCCCAGGAGAGCTGGAAGGCGGGTGCCTTGGCGACCAGGTCGTACTGGTACTTCGAGTACGCCGGGTTGGCGGAGGTGTCGAGGAAGTCCGGGGTGTTCGTGGTGGTGGGCAGGTTGCCGACGCCGAGCTGCGCCTTCACGAACTCGTCCGAGTACTGGAGCTTCAGGAACTCGGCGACCGCCTCGGGGTGCTTGGTCCGCTTCAGCACGGAGTAGAAGTTGTTGGTGTTCCCGGCGAGGTTGGCCGGGTCGCCCTTGCCGCCCGCGACGGTCGGGAACGTGCCGTAGCCCAGGTCGCTCGCGGCGAAGTCGGGGTGGGCGTCCTGCTGGGTCGCGTACTCCCACGAGCCCATCAGCTCGAACGCGGCCTTTCCGGTGGCCAGCAGCGCCGGCGAACCGCCGTCGGTGAACTTCACCGAGTCGTAGTTGGTGCCGAAGGCGCCGGCGTCGACCAGCTCCTTGATCATGCCCAGCGCCTTCTTGCTGTCGGCGCTCTCCCAGGCGCTCTTGTCGCCGGAGAGGGCCTTGCGGAACAGCTCGGGTCCGGCGACGCGGTCGTAGACGTACTGGAACCACATCTGGGTGGGCCACTTGTCGCCGCCGCCGAGGGCGATCGGGGTGACGCCCTTGGCCTTGAGGGTCTTCACGGCCGCGAGGAGCTCGTCCCAGGTCGTGGGCGCGGAGACGCCCGCCTCCCGCAGGACCTTCTTGTTGTGGAAGAGCATCACGGGCTGGGTGCCGCGCATCGGCACGCCGTACGCCTTGCCGTCGACCTCGGCGGTGTTGAACACCGAGGGGAGGAAGTTGGACTCGAGCCCGGGGTCCTTGGCGATGAAGTCGTCCAGCGGCATCAGCAGTCCGGCGTCGACGAACGGCTTGATGCTGCCGCCGCCCCAGTTGAAGAAGACGTCGGGGGCCTGCTTGCTGTTGATGATCGTCTGCAGCTTGGCCTGGTAGTCCGCGCCGGGGATGGTGTCGAGGACCGCCTTCACCTTCGAGGTCTTGTTGAAGGTCTCGACCAGTTGCTTCTCGACCTTGTTGGTCGCGTCGCCGTAGACGAGGACGTGGATCTCGTCGGCCCGGCCTGCCGCGTCGTCGGAGCCGCCGCCGCACGCGGACAGTGAGAGCACCATGGCCAGCGTCACACCGCCGGTGACGGCGGCCCGGGGGAACCGTACGCGTTGCTTCATCGCGTCGCCTTTCGAAACTATTTCGGCACCATTACCGAAAGTTCACGGGAAGGGACGCTAGGCGGGCTCACCAGGACGGTCAACCCTCGGCCCGTCAGTTACCAAAGCGTTACTGCCGTCGCCCGGTTGGCCGTGCCTTATGCTCCTGTCATGCGCGATGACGAGGAGATGGGCCGGATCACCCTGGCTCAGGTGGCCGAGAAGGCGGGCGTCTCCATTTCGACAGTTTCGAAAGTGCTCAACGGCCGCCAGGACGTGGCGGCACCGACCCGGGTCAAGGTGGAGCGCCTCCTCGAGACGCACGCCTACCGCCGCACGGCCAGGTCGTCCCGCGAGGCGCCGCTCGTCGAGATCGTCTTCCACGAGCTGGACAGCATCTGGGCGATGGAGCTGATCCGCGGCGTGGAGAACGTCGCCAAGGCCAACCAGGCCAGCGTGGTGCTCACCGAGAGCGGCACCCGCCACTCGCCGGCCCCCGACTGGGTCGAGGGCGTCCTCCAGCGGCGGCCCATCGGTGTGGTGCTGGTCTTCTCCGCCCTCCCGCAGGAGGTCAAGCAGCAGCTCCGGGCACGGTCCATTCCTTTCGTGATCATCGATCCGGCCGGTGACCCCGACCCCGACGTACCGTCCGTCGGCTCGGCCAACTGGAACGGCGGGCTCGCGGCCACCCGGCATCTGATCGAGCTCGGGCACCGGCGGATCGGCATCATCACCGGGCCGGAGGACATGCTGTGCTCCCTGGCCCGGCTCGACGGCTACCGCTCGGCCATGAGCATGGCCGGGCTGGAGGCCGGCCCCGGTCTCGTCCGCTACGGCGACTTCCACGTGGAGGGCGGCTTCGACCGGGCCATGGAGATGCTCCGCCTGCCCGAGCCCCCCACCGCGATCTTCGCCGGGAGCGATCTGCAGGCCCTCGGCGTGCTGGAGGCGGCACGCGTCAACGGGCTGCGCGTCCCGCACGACCTCTCCGTCGTCGGCTACGACGACGTGCCGGTCGCCCGCTGGTCGAGCCCCGCCCTGACCACGGTCCACCAGCCGCTCCGGCAGATGGCGGAGGAGGCGGCGCAGATGCTGCTCAGACTGCGGACCGAGGAACCCTCCGCCACCAGGCTGGAACTCGCGACGAGTCTCGTCGTCCGCAACAGCACGGCGGCGCCGGCGACGCGGGACTGACGGCGTCAGCGGGCCGCGGGGTCCCGTCCCGCGAGCAGGCCGACCGGTGCGGGCCGGAACAGACCGGAACCCGAACGCCGGTGTGTGCCGGACCTGCGGGCGGCGGTGGTGCCGGCGCTCGTCGCGGTGCCGGCGGCCGCGGTGGCCGGGCGAGGGGAAAGGCGCTCACCCCCGGCTCGTCGAGAGGGAGACCCGACCGCCTGCCTTCCGGACCCTGGCAGGTCTAAGATCGGCGGATGGCCTTGGAATGGGAACAGGTGCTCGTCCACTCGGAAGATCCGGTGGCCTTGGGTCATTGGTGGGCCGAGGCACTCGGCTGGGTGGTGGTCCACTCCTCCGCCGACGAGTTCGAGATCCGCCCGGCGCCGGATCGCCTGCCGGGGTTGGACTTCGTCCGGCTCGACGAGAGCAAGAAGGCCAAGAGCCGGCTGCATCTCGACTTCAGGCCCGACGACCAGGACGCCGAGGTGGCCCGTCTGGTGGCTCACGGCGCACAGCGTGTCGACATCGGCCAGGGCGATCAGCCGTGGGTCGTGCTGGCGGACCCCGAAGGCAACGAGTTCTGCGTCCTCGGCCCGCGGCGTCAGTGAGGCTCACGCCCGGACGGGGTCGGCGAAGACCTCCTCCACGATGACGCCGGCCGCACCGCGCACCGCCGCGGTGAAGCCCAGGGCCGATCCCGTGACCCTGGCCACCGCCGGGTCGCCGGCCACGGCCCGCTCCCGCAACTCCCGCATCGCGGCGGGCAGCAGGTACGGGGCGACCGTCGCGAAGTAGCCGCCGAGCACGATCACCTCGGGGTTGAGCAGGTTGACCGGGATCGCCAGGCCGATGCCGAGCCAGCGGCCGATCTCGTCCAGTCCGCCCAGCGCCCGCGGGTCCCCTTCGGTGGCCCGTCGCAGCAACTCCCCCGCGAGTTCCTGTGGATCGAGCGTGACCGGGCCGGCCGGGCCGTCCGCCGCCAGATCCGGCGCCGCGGTCCGGATCGCGGCGGTCAGCCCGACCTTGGTCTCCAGACACCCGACGCGCCCGCAGCCGCACGTCTCGCCCGCCGGGTCCACCTGCAGATGGCCCAGCTCGCCGCTGAAGCCGCCCGCACCGCGCAGCAGCCCGCCGTCCGCGACGATGCCCGCGCCGATGCCCGCCTCCCCGGTGACGTACACCAGGTCGGTGGCGCGGGAGCCGGCGTGGCCGCGTTCGGCCAGGGCCGCCAGATTGGCCTCGTTGTCGACGACGACGGCCACCTCGTCCGGCAGGCCGAGGAGCTCCCGCAGCAGCCGGGCGACGGGGACGTCCCGCCAGCCGAGGTTCGGCGCGGCGCGCACCGAACCGTCGGCGGCGTCCACCGGGCCGGGCACGGCGACGCCGATCCCCGCCGTGCGCACCCCCGCGGCCCGCGCCTCGTCGAGCAGCTCGGCCGCGATCGCGGCCAGGGCGCGGATCGTGCGCTCCGCACCCTCGCGGGTGGCGTCGTGGACGACCCGCCGCTCGTGCCGGGTGCGGCCCGCCAGATCCGTCGACCAGGCCGCGAGATAGCGGGAGTTGACCTCCAGCCCCAGCGCCGCCACCGCCCGGCCGTCGATCTCGAGCCGGCGGCCGGGGCGCCCGACGGTGCCGTCCTGCTGGAAGTCGGTCTCCCGGAGCAGTCCGCGCTCGATCAGCTCCGCCACGAGGCTGGACACCGTGGCCCGCGTCAGCCCGGTGTGCCGGGCCACGGTCGCCCGGGACAGCGGGCCCGCCGAGCGCACCTCGCCGAGGACCCGGACGAGGTTGGCACGGCGCACCGCCACCTGGTCGGCCGGCGCCCGGGCCTGGCCGCGGGCGGCCGCTCCCGCGGCGCTCTGTGACACGTTCACACTCCCCACCTGCCCCGGTCACGGCGGTGCCGGCCGGGGACTGCAGCTCACGAAAGGGCGACAGGGAAACATATCCCGCCGTCAGCGCACGGCGAGCAGGTGTTCCATCGCCAGCTGGTCGAGGCGCTCGAAGGCCATGGAGCGCTCCGCGGCCGCCTGCACGTCGAACTCCTCGTAGGCGGAGGTGTCGGCGAGCAGGCCCCGGAGCCCGTCGGCGGCGGTGGGCCGGGCGAGTTCGTCGAGCCGGGACGCGGCGAGCGCCTGCCCGACCTCGGGATCGGCGCGGAAGGCGGCGACGCGCTCCTTGAGGATCAGGTAGTTGCGCATGCAGTTCTTCGCCGACTCCCACACCCCGTCGAAGCCGTCGGTGCGCACCGGCTTGAAGTCGAAGTGCCGGGGGCCCTCGTACCCGGCCGTCTCCAGCAGGTCGACGAGCCAGAACGCCTGCCGCAGATCGCCCGCGCCGAAGCGGAAGTCCTGGTCGTACTTGATGCCGGACTGGCCGTTGAGGTCGATGTGGAAGAGCTTGCCCGCCCACAGCGCCTGGGCGATGCCGTGCGGGAAGTTGAGCCCCGCCATCTGCTCGTGTCCGGTCTCCGGGTTGACGCCGACCAGCTCGGGGCGCTCCAGGCGCTCGATGAAGGCGAGGGCGTGGCCGATCGTGGGCAGCAGGATGTCGCCGCGCGGCTCGTTGGGCTTCGGCTCGATGGCGAAGCGCAGGTCGTAACCCTGCTCGGTGACGTACTCGCCGAGCAGGTCGAACGCCTCCTTCATCCGGTCGAGGGCGACCCGCACGTCCTTGGCCGCGCCGGACTCGGCACCTTCGCGGCCGCCCCAGGCGACGTACGTCGTGGCGCCCAGCTCGGCGGCGAGGTCGATGTTGCGGATCGTCTTGCGGAGCGCGAAGCGGCGGACGTCGCGGTCGTTGGCGGTGAAGGCGCCGTCCTTGAACACGGGGTGCGTGAAGAGGTTCGTGGTCGCCATGGGCACGGTGAGGCCCGTGCGCTCCAGGGCGGAGCGGAAGCGCTTGACGGCGGCCTCGCGCTCGGCGTCACCCGCGCCGAAGGGGATCAGGTCGTCGTCGTGGAAGGTGACGCCGTACGCGCCCAGCGCCGCCAGGCGCTCGACGGACTCGACCGGGTCCAGGGCCGGCCGGGTCGCCTCGCCGAAGGGGTCCCGGCCCTGCCAGCCGACGGTCCACAGACCGAAGGTGAACTTGTCCTGCGCGGTGGGGGTGTACTTCTCCGACATGGTGCTGCCCCTCGGGAGACGACGGTCCGGAATTTGTTTTCCCTCTAACCAATACCTCAGGGCCCCTCGTCTGCCAAGACCCGGACCCAGTTCCATGCGTGTCGGTATTGCCCCGCTGTGCAGGGCTTGACGCCCCCTCCCGACCTCGACATATTTTGTTTCAACGACAGTCAGAATTGGCCAGTGAGGTGCGCAGTGCCGTCATCGCCCGTCGTCATCGGCGTGGACAGTTCCACCCAGTCCACGAAGGCCGCCGTCATCGACGCCGACTCCGGCCGTCTGCTCGCCGTGGGGCGCTCGCCCCACGCCGTCACCGGCGAGGGCGGGGCGCGGGAGACCGATCCCGAGGTGTGGTGGCGGGCCCTGGGCGAGGCCGTCGCCTCCGCCCTGGACGCGTCCGGGGCCCCGGCCTCCGCCGTCACGGCCATCGCCGTCGCCGGACAGCAGCACGGACTCGTCACCCTGGACACCGCGGGGCGCCCGCTGCGTCCCGCGCTGCTCTGGAACGACACCCGCTCCGCCCCGCAGGCCGCCGCCCTCACCCGGGCCCTCGGCGGCCCTGACGCCTGGACGGCCCGCACGGGTTCGGTGCCCGTCGCCTCCATGACGGCCACGAAGTGGCAGTGGCTGCGTGAGAACGAACCCCGGACCGCCGACGCGACGGCCGCCGTCCGGCTCCCCCACGACTTCCTCACCGAGCGGCTCGCGGGCACCGCGATGACCGACCCGGGCGATGCCTCCGGCACCTGCTGGTACTCGACCGCGACCGGCGCGTACGACCCCGAACTGCTCGCCCTCGTCGGCCTCGACCCGGCGTTGCTGCCCGCCGTCGCCGCGACGGGCGCCGAACGGATCGGGTCCCTCACCCGCTCGGCGGCCGAGGCTCTCGGCCTGCCGGAGGGCATCGCCGTCGCCGCGGGAACGGGCGACAACATGGCGGCGGCGGTCGGGCTGGGCCTCGGCGGCGCGGGCCTGCTCGACCACCCGGTGGTCAGCCTCGGCACCTCGGGCACGGCGTTCGCGGCCACCCGTACCCGCCCCACGTCGCCCGCCCTGGCCGGCTTCGCCGCCACGGACGGCGGCCATCTGCCGCTCGCCTGCACCCTCAACTGCACGCTCGCGGTCGACAAGGTCGCCGCGCTGCTCGGGCTCGACCGCGAGGACGCCGAGCCGGGTGGCGAGGCGGTGCTGCTGCCGTATCTCGACGGCGAGCGCACCCCCGACCTCCCGCACGCCTCGGGCCTGCTCACCGGCCTGCGGCACACGACCACGCCGCGTCAGCTGCTGGGCGCGGCGTACGAGGGCGCGGTGTTCACCGTGCTGCGCGCCCTGGACGAACTCCCCCTCGGCGGCGGTGAGGGGGACGGCGGCCCGGACGGGCCCGCCGCGCACGAGCGTCCCCTGAGGCTGATCGGGGGCGGCGCGCGAGGACGGTTCTGGGTCGACACCGTCCGCCGCCTGTCGGGCCGCGCCGTGCTGATCCCGGAGTCCGAGGAACTCGTCGCGCTGGGAGCCGCCGCGCTCGCCGCGGGCGCGGCGACCGGACGTGATCCGGTGGCCGTCGCGACGGCGTGGGGAACGGGCCGGGGCCGTGGCCTGCCCGCCGTCCCGAGGGACGAGGCAGCGTGGCGGCGGATCGAGGACGTGCTCGGGGGCGTACTCGGGGGCGCCGCGGAACGGGCCGGGCGAGCGGGCGGCTGAGCGCTCCGCGGGTCCAGGGCCGTGCCACGGCCCCTCCCCGCCGCGGGCCCTCCCCCGCCGCGGCCCGGCCCTGCCCTGCCCGGCCCACGCGAGGGTGCGCCGGGGCGGTGCCGTGCGGAGCCGGCGTCCGGGCGCGGCGCGGCGGCTGGTCCGTGGGCTTGCGGGTTCACGGTTTCGCGCGGCCGCGGGACCGTGGGGCCGAAACAGTTTCGGCCGATGTCGACTGTCGCGAGCCCGCGCCCGGCACTTCGCGTTCGGGCCGCGCGACCCGGACCCGGCTCGCGCTCACACCGCTCGTACGCGACTCGGAGCCGACCTGTGCGCGCCCCGGGCACGACCCGGGCTCGGCTCGGGCTCGACTCGGCCTCGGCTCGGGCTCGACTCGGCCTCGGCTCGCGCTCACACCGGCTCGTACGCGACTCGGAGCCGACCTGTGCGCGCCCCGGGCTCGGCTGGGGCTCGGGCTCGGGCTCGGGCTCGATTCGAACGCGGCTCGGGCTCGGGCTCGACTCGGCCCTGGCCCGCTCACGGCCCGCGCCCGCGTACCCGACCGCGGGGCCGGCTGCGGTGAGGAGCGCCCTCCAGCGGGCAGCGGCACGACGGCCGCGGACCCACACGGACCCGGCGGGAACGAACGCCACGACCCCGGCAGCCCCCGCGGGGCCCCGCCGGAACACGCACCACGACCACGACCCCGGCCCCGTGCGGCCCCGCGGGGCCCCGCCGGAACACGCACCACACGACGACCCCGGCCCCGCGCGGCCCCGACGGAACACGCACCACGACCACGACCCCGCAGGGCCCCGCCGGAACACGCACCGCACCACGACCACGACCCCGCAGGGCCCCGACGGAACAGGCGCCCGCACGACGGGCGCCCGAGCGTGGTCGCGTCGCGCGGCCCTCCCCGGCAGGTCTGGCCCGAAGCACTGAACGGTGGTTCACTGTTTCCATGCCGTACCGCAGGACGCCCGCCGTCGAGGACCGTCTGGCCGCCGCCAGGGAGCACCTGGTCGAGCAGGCCACGTCCGTGGTCGCGGAGGCCGGGTGGACGAACGCGTCCGTCACCGCGGTCGCCGCCGCGGCCGGCATGTCGGTCGGCTCCGTCTACCAGCACTTCCCCTCCAAGCAGGCGCTCGCCGTCGAGGTGTTCCGCCGCGCCTCGGGCCACGAGGCCGACGTGCTCGGCGAGGTGCTCCGGGAGGGCAGCGGCGACCCGGTGGAGCGGCTGGCCCTCGGCGTCAGCGTCTTCGCGCGCCGTGCCATGGAGCGGCGCGGGCTGGCGTACGCGCTGCTCGCCGCACCGGCCGAGGCAGCCGTCGGCCAGGAGCGCCTGGAGTTCCGGCGTCGCTACCGCGCCGTGTTCGCCGAGGTCGTCCGGGAGGGCGTCGACGCCGGGCTGCTCCCCCGGCAGGACCCGGAGATCACCGCGGCCGCGCTGACCGGTGCGATCGGGGAGGTGCTGGTGGATCCGCTCTCCGCTCCGGCGGAGGGCCCCGAGGCCGGCCGGCTGGTGGACGAGCTGGTGGCGATGTCCCTGCGCTGCGCGGGCGCCCGTCCCGCGGCATGACCCCTACGATCCGGGAGGACTCCCCATGACCGCGACCGCGGACGCATCGCTGCGCAGCAACCCCACCGCCCGTACGCACGAGGTGACGAACCAGCCCCCGCCGCTCGCCGGTCACGACGTCGCGGACGACCCCGTCCTGCTCGAGGGACTGCGGCGCGAGGGTGCCGACTGGTACGCGGGCGACCTGCACCGCCTGGGCAGGCTCGCCGGATCGGAGCAGGTCCTGCGCTGGGCCGAGGAGGCCAACCGCCACGAGCCGGAGCTGCGCACGCACGACCGCTACGGCAACCGGATCGACGAGGTCGACTTCCACCCCTCGTACCACTCCCTGATGGACGTGGCCATCAGCGAGGGCCTCGGCGGGGCGCCGTGGGCCGACGACCGGCCGGGCGCGCACGTCGCCCGGGCGGCGGGCTTCATGGTGTGGAGCTCGGCCGAACAGGGCCACGGCTGCCCCGTGTCCATGACCTACGCCGTCGTGCCCGCCCTGCGGTCGGCACCCGAACTCGCCGCCGTCTACGAGCCCCTGCTCACCAGCCGCGTCTACGACCCGGGGCTGCGGGCGCCCGGGAGCAAGCGGGGACTGCTCGCCGGTATGGGCATGACCGAGAAGCAGGGCGGCACGGACGTCCGCGCCAACACCACGGTGGCGACCGGGCAGCCGGACGGCACCTGGCGGCTGCGGGGGCACAAGTGGTTCACGAGCGCTCCGATGAACGACCTGTTCCTGGTGCTGGCGCAGGCGCCGGGAGGGCTGTCCTGCTTCCTCGTGCCCCGGGTGCTGCCGGACGGCTCGCGCAACACCTTCCGCATCCAGCGGCTGAAGGACAAGCTGGGCAACCGCAGCAACGCCAGCAGCGAGCCGGAGTTCGACGACACCGTCGCCTGGCTGGTCGGCCGCGAGGGGCAAGGGGTCCGGACGATCATCGACATGGTCACCATGACCCGGCTCGACTGCATCCTGGGCTCGGCGTCGGGGACGCGCGCGGCGCTGGCGCAGGCCGCGCACCACGTGCGGCACCGCACCGTGTTCGGCGCCAGGCTGATCGACCAGCCGCTGATGCGGAACGTGGTCGCCGATCTGGGACTGGAGTCGGAGGCCGCGACGACGCTCGCGCTCCGGGTCGCGGGTGCGGCCGACCGGGCGCAGCGCGGCGACGCCCAGGAGCGGGCCTTCCTGCGGCTGGCCACGGCCGTCGGGAAGTACTGGGTCTGCAAGCGCCAGCCCGCCGCGGTCGCCGAGGCGCTGGAGTGCCTGGGCGGCAACGGCTATGACGAGGCGTCCGGCATGCCGCGGCTCTACCGCGAGGCTCCGCTCAACGGCATCTGGGAGGGCTCGGGCAACGTCAACGCCCTGGACGTGCTCCGTGCGCTCGTCCGCGAGCCGGAGTCGCTGGAGGCGTTCCGGGCGGAGATCGACGCGGCCACCGGTGCGGACGCGCGCCTGGACGAGGCGTGGCGCGCGCTGCGCGGCGAGCTGGTGCTCACCGCCGACGCGGAACTGCGTGCCCGCCGGCTGGTCGAGCGCCTCGCGCTGGTGCTGCAGGGCTCTCTCCTCGTCCGCCACGCACCGCCCGCCGTGGCCGACGCCTTCTGCGCCTCCCGCCTGGGCGGGGACTCGGGATTCGCCTTCGGCACCCTCCCGCCGGCCGCCGACCTGGCCACGATCCTCACCCGGGTCCCGGGCGCGACGCACTGAGGTGCGGGCCGCGCCCGTCCGGCGCGCGGCTCGCCCCGCCACAACGCCGGCTGCGGCCGGGAGCCGGGTGTGCACCGGCTCCCGGCCACCTCCGGCTGCCTCGGCTGCCCGTGGCTGCCTGTGGCTGCCTGTGGCTGCCCGGCGCGGGGGCGCCGTCCCGACGGAACGTCACACGCCGCCCGGCGACCGGGGGTGCACCGGCCCCCGTCGCGTACCCCGGCTGTCCCGGCGGCCGGCGCGGAGGTGCCGCGACCCGGAACGGTGCGCTCGCCCGGTGGCGGGGCATCCGCCGAGACGCACCCGCGTCGCACGACGCACCATCGCCACCGTGCCCGAATCGTGCCCCGTCCGCACCCGTGCGGTACGGGCGCGTCCCTCCCGCCCCCGCCCACCCCGCCCCGTACCCGTTGCGCACCGCACCCGCGTCCCCGTCCCGCCTCCCGCCCCTTCGCGACGAACCGCCCCGCCGTCAGCGCCGCACCGATTCCTTCGGCGGTCGTTCGCGCAGGGCGCCGTAGGCCAGGAAGTAGGCCGGGAGCCGGTTGAACCGGCGGGAGGTGGTGATGAGCTCGGTCGCGCGCTTGGCCAGCCGGGGGTTGCCGAAGGCGGGCTCCCCGGCCAGCAGGGGCTCGATGACCCTGGCGTGGGCGAGGCGCTGGAGGGCCTGGGTGCCGGCGGTGGTGGGCCATCGGCGGCGCTGGATGCCGCGTACGTCCTGGAGGCCCACCCGGCCTTCGCGCAGCGGGCCGACGAGATGACGGGCGGCGGCCACCGCGTCCTCGACGGCGAGGTTGATGCCGATCCCGAAGACGGGCGACATGGCGTGGGCGGCGTCGCCGATGCACAGCAGCCCAGGGCGGTGCCAGCGCCGCAGCCGGTCGAGCCGTACGTCGAGCAGCTTCACGTCGTCCCACGAGGTGAGCGCGTGCGTCCGGTCCGAGAGCCAGGGGGCTGCCGAGGTGAACCGCGCCATGAACCGGTCCAGCCCCTCGGCGCGCCGCTCCGCGTCGGTGCCCTTGGGGATCAGTGCGGCGATCTGCCAGTAGTCGCCGCGGTCGATGAGTGCGCTGAAGAACCTGTCGCCGACCCCGCCCACCAGCCCGCTCGGATCGCCCTCGTGCCGGGGCAGCCTGAACCACCAGGCGTCCATCGGGCAGTTGAAGCTCTCCAGACGGAGTTCGGGCAGCGCCCTCGCCAGCGATCCCCGGCCGTCGCACGCCACGGTGAGCGTGGCCCGCAGCTCGCCGGTGCCGCCGTCCGAGGTGCGGTAGCGGACGCCGACGACCCGGCCGCGCTCCATGAGGAACGAGGTCGCCTCGGTGTTCATCCGGACGGAGAAGGACGGTTCCCGGCCCGCCTCGTCCACGAGGAGGTCGAGCAGGTCCCACTGGGGCACCATCGCGATGTAGTTGTACGTGCCCCGGAGCGCGCCGATGTCCCCGACGGTGATCAGGGAACGGTCGGGTCCGATGGGCAGCTGCACCGTCGTCACCCGGCGCTGCGGCAGCCGGGCGAACCGCTCGGCCAGACCCAGGTCGTCCAGCAGCGCCAGGGTGGAGGGGTGCACGGTGTCGCCGCGGAAGTCGCGGAGGAAGTCCCCGTGCTTCTCCAGGACGGTGACGTCCACCCCGGCCCGGGCCAGCAGCAGTCCGAGGACCATCCCGGCGGGTCCGCCGCCCACCACACAGCAGGTGGTCCGCTCCATGGCAACCGCTCCCTTCGGTGGTGTCCCGGGGTCAGCCACAATTGGACATATACCCTCAAGACGGTCAACCGCGGCATGGGTGTCCGTGCCGCTTCCCGGGAGGCAACATGAGCGAGCAGCCGGTCCTTCTGCCCTACGCCGACCCGGCCTTCGTCGCGGATCCCTTCCCGCTCTACCGCCGGCTACGCGAGGAGGGTCCGGTGCGCCGGGCCGTGATCGCCGGTGGACTGGAGGCCTGGCTGGTCACCCGTTACGAGGACGGCCTGGCGGCCCTGTCCGACTCCCGGCTGAGCAGCGACGTACGCGACGCCTCCGACCCGCGGCTGATGCAGCAGCTGCCCTCGACGGAGCGCGAGTCGATGGTGAGCAACATGCTGCGTTCCGACCCGCCCGACCACACCCGGCTGCGCCGGCTGGTCTCCAAGGCGTTCACCGCCCGCCGGGTGGCGGAGATGCGCCCCAGGGTCCAGGAGATCACCGACCGGCTGCTCGACGGCCTGCTGCCCGCCGGGCGGGCGGAACTCGTCGCGGACTTCGCGCTGCCGCTCCCGGTCACCGTCATCAGCGAGCTTCTGGGTGTGCCCGTGGACGACCGGCACGAGTTCCAGCGCTGGACCGACGACATGCTGCTGCGCCGGGCGGAGATGCCGGACCCGGCCGTGGTGGACGCGGCCTGGCAGCGGATGCGCGCCTATCTGACCGGGCTCATCGCGGACAAGCGGACCCAGCCGGGGGACGACCTGCTGAGCGCGCTGATCACCGCCCGGGACGAGGAGCAGCGACTGAACGAGGACGAGCTGATCGCCATGGCGTTCCTGCTGCTCGTCGCCGGGTACGTCACCACGGTCAACCTGATCGGGAGCGGGGTGGCGGCGCTGCTCGCCCACCCCGACCAGCTGGCCCTGCTGCGGGACGATCCCGAGCTGCTCCCCGGGGCGATCGAGGAGTTCCTGCGCTACGACGGGCCCGTGAACCCCGGGATCGCGCGGTTCGCCCGCGAGGACGTCGAGATCGCCGGTGTGACGGTCCCCCGTGGCGCGACCGTGCTGATCGCCTCGGCCATCGCCGACCGCGACCCGGCGCGGTTCGCCGACCCGGACCGGCTGGACATCACCCGGCGTGACAACCCCCATCTCGCCTTCGGCCACGGTATCCACTACTGCCTGGGCGCCCCGCTGGCCCGGCTGGAGGGCCAGATCGCCATCGGCACCGTGCTGCGCCGCCTGCCGGACCTGGCGCTGGCCGTGCCGCCGGAGGAGCTGCGCTGGAGGCCGGGCGGGCTGCGCGGCCCGGCGCGGCTGCCGGTGACCTTCACACCCACGGACGGGCACCGGCCCGGCAACGTCGCGGGACGGGACGTCGCCGGGTCCGCCCCGGGCGAGGTCGCACCGTTCGGCACGGGCTGACCATCCGGGGCATCGCGCACCCGCGGGCCGCGCCGCGCGCCCGGTATCTGCGGGCCGGACCGGGTCGCGTGCAGGCGGAGTGGCCGGCGGTCACCGGCACCCGCGGGCCGGCGCAGGGGCGCGGTCACACTCTGCGGGAGCTGCCCCGGCGTGGACCCTCTCCCGTCCGGCCGCGGAGCCCCGTCCCACCCGCGCCGGAGGGCCGGCTGCGCGTACCCGCAGCACGCCCCGTACCGGGCACAGCGCACCGCCCCGGCGCGGAGCACGCCCGCCGGAACCGGGCCGGGCCGGGGCCCGCCGCGCCTCGCGCGCGGGCGCACACCGCAGGCGCACACCACCCGTGTGAAACGGACGGGCTTCGGCCGCTCAGGCCGGGATGTCGATCAGTCCGAGCGGCGGACCGCTGGGCTGGGCCGAGCCGCCGACGGGCTCGATCGTGATGCCCACGGCCGTCGCCCCCGAGACCGGACCGTAGAGCATCTGCATGTCCTGCGCCTCGGCCCCGCTGACCAGCCCGGCAGGCCGGTAGGAGCCGTCCTCGCTGAACCACAGGGCGTACGTCTGGCCGACCGGCAGCGGTGGGACTCCCGTCGCGAAGAACACCGCGGCGTCCTGGCTCCGGGAGACCGCGATGGTGCCCGTGCCGCCGTCCGCGAGCTGCTGCGTGTGGAGCTCCACGTCGGGGGCGGCGAGCACGTCGGCGACACCCGCGTACCGCTCCTCGGCCGAGTGCAGCTGGGAACGCGCCTGTTCGGCGGCCTGGTACTGCCATGCGGCGACGCCGCCGAAGGCCACGGCGAGAGCGGTGCAGGCGGCGAGGGCGAGCTGCAGGATCCGGGGGACGGGAGAGCGCCGGCTGCGGGGCGGGGCCGGCTCACCGGCGGCGGACCGGGCGTGGGGGACCTCCGCCTCGGGGTGTTCACGCGGGACGCGCGGCGCGTACGGGGCCTGGGGGGTGACGGCGATCCGCTCCTGCACCCGCCGCCGAAGGTGCTCCGGAGGCACGGCCGTGACCGGCTGGGCGAGGCGGGCCGCCGACTCCGAGAGCTCCGCGACCTCACGCGCACAGGCCGCACAGGCCGCGAGGTGCTCCTCGAACGCCCTGCGTTCGTCCTCGGGCAGCGCGTGCAGGACGTAGGCGCCGGTGCCGGAGTGCAACTCGTCGCCGTTCCTGTCCCGGACCTCGCTCATGGCCGTACCTCGCCCTCGTACAGACAGTCACGCAACCGCATCAGCCCGTCGCGCATCCGGGCCTTCACCGTGCCCAGGGGCTGGGAGAGGAGCTCGGCCACCTCCCGGTAGGTGAGGCCGTGGTAGTACGCCAGCACGACCGACTCCCGCTGCAGTTCGGTCAGCGACTGCAGACAGCGCCGGACCTGCTGCTGCTCCAGGCCGGTCTCGACCTGCTCGACCACCTCGTCGAACGGCGGAGCGGACTCGAGCAGCGCCACTCTGCGCTCCCGTTCGGTCCTGGCCTGTGACGACCGGACCCGGTCCACCGCGCGCCGGTGGGCGAGGGTCAGGACCCAGGTCAGAGCGCTGCCCTGCTCGGGCCGGAACCGGCCTGCCGTACGCCACACCTCCACGAGCACGTCCTGGGTCACCTCCTCGGACTGCGCCGGATCGCGCAGGACCCGGCGGACGAGGCCCAGTACCGGGCCACTGACCGCTTCGTAGACGGGTACGAACGCGTCCTGGTCGCCGCGTCCCACCAGGACCATCAGCTCGTCCAGTCCGAGCTTGGCCAGCTGTTCGGCGGCGTCGGGATCCGCATCAGGTGGCGACACTCGCGCCCCCTCGCTCCTCGTGGGCACCAGGGGTGCCGTACAGGCTCGTTCGTCACCATGCCACCACCGATCGGAAGGGGCCGCACGCCTGGAGCCACGAGGGAGCCGGGGTGTCCGGTGACATGTCACGTCCGCCGGGCACCGCTCGTACGTCACCTGCCCAGTTCTCTGTTCAGCAGTCACCCGTCGTTCAGCAGTCACCCGTCGTTCAGCAGTCACTCGTCCTCGCTCCCGGCCGGCCTCGGGTCGCGGCCGGTCAGTCGCCCCCGTCGCCACCACGGCAGTCCCAGCGGCCCGGGACCCACTTGTCCTCCCAGTGGTCCTTGACCCACTCCTCCTTCCAGTGGCCCTTGCGCCACTCGCAGCGGTCCCAGTCCGGGCCGCCGGATTCACCCACGAGGTGGGAGACCCGCGTCGGGGCGGCAAGGGCGGACGATGCCGCCGCGCTGTCCGCGGACGCCGCGGAGACCCCGCCGACGAGCACACCGGCGGCGGCCGCGCCGGCCGCGAAACGGCGCACCCGGAGGGAAACGGCCATCTGACCCCACCTTTCTCCCGGGGGCCTTCCGGATCTCCTCTTCGGGGACCGTCCGGACCGCCGGGCACGGCACTCGCACGGCGTCGCTGCCGCGTGCCCGTGACACGAGTAGTTCGAAGCCGACCCGTCTCCGGATAGGCGCAGAACGCGAAGAACACGGAATTCGCAGTGCCGGACGAGCGCTCCTGCCGTTCTGCGGGAAACCGGATCGCGAGAGGTCCGGAGTGCGCCGCGAAGGCGCATATCGTCTGGCTGCCGCCCAAAGAGTGAATAGTCGGCGTGTCGCCACCCGAAGAGCGGACGGTGTCCCTCGAATGCGACGTTCTCGGCTGGTGCGAAGCCGCGATCCGTCTGACGGTGAATTCGTCGCAGCTGCGATCCGATGAGCCGACGATGTGTCAGCCCTCGCAGTGGCGGCGAAAGGAATGGGATCTCATGCGCTCTGCCCGCACCCTGTGCGCCTCGGCCGCCATTACCGCGGTCCTGACGATTTCCGCACCTACCGCTTACGCGATGACCCTGGCCGAGGACTGGGGCCACGACAACGGTTCTTCGTCCAGCAGCCACGAGGGCAAGAAGGACGACGAGAAGAAGGACGACCACGGCAAGGACGACGACGACAAGAAGTGGGACAAGAAGGACCACCACAAGAAGTGGGACAAGGACGACCACGACGACGACGACGATGACGACGACCACGACGACGACGATGACGACGACGACGATGACGACGACGACGAGCCCAAGGGCGGCGTCGACACCGGCGGTGGCTTCCTGAGCCGTGCCGTGGCCGAGGACGACGAGAAGAAGGACGACCACGACAAGGGCGACCACGACAAGGGCGACAAGGACGACGACGACAAGAAGTGGGACAAGAAGGACCACCACAAGAAGTGGGACAAGGACGACCACGACGACGACGACGATGACGACGACCACGACGACGACGATGACGACGACGACGATGACGACGACGACGAGCCCAAGGGCGGCGTCGACGCCGGCGGTGGCTTCCTCGCGTCGGTCATGAACGACGAGTGGGGCCAGGGCTCCAAGCAGGAGGAGAACGGGTCCAAGCAGGAAGAGAGCTCGAAGAAGGACGAGAACGGGTCCAAGCAGGAAGAGGGCTCGAAGAAGGACGAGAACGGGTCCAAGCAGGAAGAGGGCTCGAAGAAGGACGAGTACAGCAAGAAGGACGACGAGAAGAAGGACTACGAGAAGAAGGACGACCACGAGAAGGGCGACCACGAGAAGGGCGACCACGACAAGAAGTGGAAGCACAAGGACCACGACAAGGACGACCACGACTACGACGACGATGACGACGACGACGATGACGACGACGATGACGACGACGACGACCCGAACGGTGGCGTCGACGCCGGAGGCGGCGGCCTCGCGATGAACAGCGGCAGCCTGGCCGCCGGTTCGCTGCTCATGCTCGGTGGCATCGGCGCCGGCGCCTGGAAGCTGCGCCGTCGTGGCGTGACCGGTACCTCGGCCTGATCGAGGTCGCATCACCTGCAGCTCGCTGCGCTGTCGCGGCCGCCGTCCTCACCGGACGGCGGCCGCGGCGATGCGTTTTCACCGCCCCGATCCCGATCCCCGCTTGCGTCCCGGTACACGAAAGGCCTCTCGTATGAACGCCAGGCAACCGCTCGGCTCGCAGACGCCCCCCGAGCCCGCGCCGTCCCGCTCCCTCGGCCAGACCCTGTTGTGGCCGGTCGTTGCGGCCGCGCTGGGCGGACTGCTCTGCTACAACTCGCTCGGCGGCCAGGCGGCCAACACCCCTCAGGCCCGCCCCGCTTCGCCCGCCCCCGCCCCCGTCAGCCCGCCGAAGGCCGCTCCCGTCCACCCGCCGCTGCCGCGTTCCGTCCCGACGCGGATCGCCATCCCGGCCATCTCGGTCAACGCCCCCTTCACGGTGCTGACGCTCAACAAGGCCGGGCAGCTGAACGCGCCGCCGCCCAACGACAAGAACCTGGTGGGCTGGTACGGGAAGGGCTCCACCCCGGGCGAGAAGGGCACGTCCATCCTCGCGGGCCATCTGGACACCATGACGGGACCCGCGGTGTTCGAGTCCCTCAGCGCGCTCAAGCCCGGGAACAAGATCGACATCACCCGCCAGGACCGCAAGGTGGCCACGTTCAAGGTCGACTCGGTGGAGACCTTCAGCAAGGCCGCCTTCCCGAGTGCGCGGGTCTACAACGACGCGCCGACCGCGCAGCTGCGTCTGATCACCTGCGGCGGCCTGTACGACAAGAAGACCAAGGACTACAAGGACAACATCGTGGTGTTCGCCCATCTCGACTCCGTCAAGAACGGCTGAACCGCCGGTCGTGGGCGGAGGGGACGGGTCCGTGCGGACACCGGGGAGGTGTCCGCACGGGCCCTTCGCGCGTCAGGACTGCCGGCGGGCCGGCTCCGCCCGCGGGTCCCGGGCCGTCGCGACCAGGTTCCCGGGCGCGGCCCTCGTCTCGGGCCGGCCGCGGGTCTTCAGCCGGCAGTCCGGATTGACCCACAGCCGTTCGGCCGGGATGGCCCGGAGTGCCTCGCGCAGCAGGGCGACGGCCTCCGCGGTGTCCGGCACGCGCGGCGAGTGGATGTCGTAGACCCCGGGGCCGACCTCGCCCGGACGACCGGCGCCGGCGGCGCCGGCGAGTCCACGGGCGACCTGCCTGTGGGAGCGGGCCGCCTCCAGGCTGATGCCATCGGCGTCGAGGTCGTCGACGGTCTGCAGGGCGTCGCCGAACTCCGCGTAGCACCCGTGGGTGTGGATCCGGGTGTCCGGCCGTACCCCGCCGGTGGTGAGCCGGAACGCCTCGGTGGCCCGGGCGGGGCAGCCGGCGCGTTCCCCGGTCCGCAGGGGCAGGGTCTCGCGTCGGG
The DNA here is from genome assembly GCF_030406905.1 of Streptomyces sp. HUAS CB01. NCBI lineage: Bacteria > Bacillati > Actinomycetota > Actinomycetes > Kitasatosporales > Streptomycetaceae > Streptomyces > Streptomyces chengbuensis. Next base: position 6,240,414 of record NZ_CP129137.1, on the reverse strand, counting down.
CGGGTCCGTCGACCTGCATCACGGAGGTGCCCGCCGCCTCCAGGTCGGCGACCTCGTCGCGCAGGGCGACGCGGCGGGCGTACGGCCGGTTCGGCCGGTGCGGGGAGCCGTTGGCCGGGGCCGTGCTCGTGAAGGCTGTTGACCGGCGGCTCCGGCCCAGGGGTTGACCGGAGCCGCCGGGGGGCATCCGAGGGGAGCGGATTGCCCGAACAGAACACCGTGGGGCCGACGAGGAGGAGTGTCGTCCGCAGTGCCACACGCAGTAAATATATTTACCGCCAAGTAAGCAAGAGCATGAAAAAATTCATGCGCTTCTGGGCATGAAAGTCCCCCTTTTCTCCCACCGGGGGGAGGGGGTGTGCGTGCTGCCGGTCAGTCCTCGAGAAAGAAGTCGTGCTGCTCCGCGGCGTGCTCGTACTGCTCCAGCCGCCGCTGTGTGCGTTCGGGGTCCGCGTCCGCCATCGCCTGGAGGATGGCCGCCGACAGGACGCCGGGCGCCGAGTAGGAGTCGAACACGAGTCGTGAACCGGTGCCCGCGGTCAGGGCCACGTCGACCTCGTCCACGAGCGGCCCCAGGGTGAGATCCGTGATCAGGGCGGTCCGCAGGCCCGTACGGCGGGCGGCCCGCACCGCCGCAAGGGTCTCCTTGGCGTGCCGGGGCATCGCGAAGGCCAGTACCCAGGTCCCGCCCGCCTCCCGCGACTGCAGCAGCGCGTCGTACGCCACGCTCCCGCCGCGCGAGACCAGCCGTACGTCCGGGTGGATCCGCCGGGCGGCATAGGCGAAGTACTCCGCGAGCGAGGTGGAGATCCGCAGCCCCAGGATCGTCAGCGGCACCGAACGGGCCAGCTCGCGGCCGACCTCGAGCACCTGGCCGGTGTCGGCGAACCTCCGGCGCAGGCTCTCCAGGTTCGCGATCTCCGCGTCGACCGCCGTCTGCAGCTCGTTGCGCCCGCTCCCGCCCGTCTCCGGCGAGCCGGCGACGGCGCTGAGCGCGATGGGCTGCAGCGCCTCCCGCAGCGCCGGGTAGCCGCTGAAGCCCACCGAGGACGCGAAGCGCGTCACCGACGGCTGGCTGACGCCGACGCGGTCCGCGAGATCGGTGATCGACAGAAAGGCGGCCTCGGTGAGGTTGTCCGTGATGTACTGCGCGATCCGCCGCTGCCCGGGCGACAGCCGGTGTCCGCCGAACAGCGCGCGGACCCTCTCCACAGGAGCCGGCTCCGCGTCCGGAGTCTGTCTTCCCGGCGTGATCGCAGACGCCTGTGCGCGCGCCCGCTGCCCTGATGGCACCGTGTGCCTCCCTCTCGTCCCGCTCTCGCTCAACATAGCTCACCATGCGTGGTCGCCCGAGAGACTCTTCGTGCAACCGGAAGGCCCCTGTTCGTCCAGCCGGAAGGCCCCGGGCGCCCTGTCCGGGCGGCCGGGGCCTTCGCGGTGAAGGGCGGCTCAGCTCAGGGGACCGAGGTCACGGCCCCGGCCTCCGGACGCCCGCGCGGGGCGCAGCGAGCCGGGGCGGTCGGTCATGGCGGCCATGGCCACGCCGATGCAGAGTGCCGCGATGCCGACGATGACGTTGCTGACGACGCTGCCGGTGACGGCGACGTTCCCGGCGACGATCCACGGGGAGAAGATCGTGAAGGCGCCGATCACGATGGCGCACCAGGCCATGGCGTGGGTCCGCTCGTAGGCCGAGCCGAACCCGCCCAGACACAGGGCGTAGGCGACGCCGCAGATCAGGTTGGTGACGGCCAGCGTGGTGAGGCCGTTGAAACCGACGATCCACGGCGAGGCCGCGAGGTAGAGGCCCGTGAGGAGGGCCAGCGTTTCGGTCACCTGGCCGCGCGGCGACGCGGTGGCGCGTTCGAAGCGTGCGCGCATCTCGGCGAGATCAGGGTGCTGCTCGATGCTCGGTTGGTGTGTGGTCATGCGGGCCGCCTCCTTCGGAAGCGTCAAATCGGCCCCTTTCACCTGCAATGAAACGCTTCTCGGCCGCTTCCCTCAATCCCCTGGCGCGCCGATTCGGGATCCTTCGGCGGACCCGTCCGCGAACCCTCGGCGGCCGGGCGGCGAATCCCCGACGGGGGGCGGTTCAGGGCAGGGGCTGCCCCGCCTGGGGAGGAGCGGCCTCGGAGGTCTCCTCCGCGGCCACGAGTGTCTCCGCGAGGGGGATCCGGGCGAGGGTGAAGACGCCGACGGTGATCAGGCCGAGGCCCAGCAGCTCCGGCAGCAGCCACCAGCCGGTGCGCACGTGCTCCTCGTAGAGGGTGACGCCGAGCAGCAGGCTCAGGGTGGCGTCGCCGAGGGTGAGCGCCGGCTGGGAGGCGACCAACGGGCCCGCCTGCAGGGCGTTCTCGAGCAGGAAGAGCGCGGTGCCACCGGTGACCGCGAAGGCGTACACCTCCCAGGAGGTGAAGAAGGCCGCGGCTCCCTCGTCCTCGAGGATGTGGGTCGCCGACTTCATGAGCGCGGCGGTGAGGGCGTAGCTGATGGCGGTGGCCGTGCCGAGGAGGGCGGCGCGGGTGCGCCCCACGGGCCGCCGCAGGGCCACGACCGAGAGCGCGACGACCGCCCCTCCGCAGACGGCGAGCGCGGGCAGCCAGCGGTCCAGGGGCACTTGGGTGCGGTTGCCGGTGGGGGACGCCGCGGCCAGGGCGATGCCGAGGCCCACCACGACGAGGCTCACGGCGCCCCAGCCGGACGGGGGCAGGTGCCGGTGCATCACGATCGAGGCGACGATCAGGGCGAGCGGCAGTTCGAGGACGAACAGCGGCTGGACGATCGCCAGCGGGCCGGTGTTGAGCGCCAGCGCCTGGCACACCCCCGCCACGAGGACCGCGGCGATCCCGGCCAGCCACAGCGGACGGCGCAGCAGATCGAGCATCAGCCCCGGGCGGAAGCCGCTGGAGCTCGGCACCTTGAGGGCCTCCTGGCGCTGCAGCACGGTGGCGATGGCATTGCTGAGCGCCGAGGCGAGGGCGAAGCCCACCGGCACCAGGAGCGACTGCACCCGTACGACCTCCCGCCTCCGCCCCCGTGGCTGCTGTGGTTCCTGCCATCGTGACCCTGGCACGGGGCGCGCCGCGATCGGGGAGGGCCGGACCGACGTCCGAACGGGGTGGGGGACGGAGGCCCGGGCGGGCTCCACCGGGCGCGATCGGGCCGCGATCCGTACAGGGCCGTCCGGCCGACCGGGCAGAGGTTCGTAGTCCCGGGCACAGGTCCTCACGGCCGACCGGGCAGCGCCCCTCACAGGGCCGTCCGGGACTGCCGTCCCGACGGGGTGGACGGGACGGCGGGTCCACCGGGCGGCCGGACCGACGTCCGAACGGGCCCTCCGAACGGGCCCGTCCGAACAGGCCCGGTCCGACCGGGGCCGGCCCCCAGCCGCGCCGGCCGGGCTGCGGTCCCCACGGGAGCGGCCGACAATGGGCAGCGGGTCGCTGTCCGGCCCGCCCACGACGCCGCGGCGGCGTCGGCCCGAGAGGAACGTGCTCATGCGCGCTGAGTCTTCGCCGGCCGCGCGGACGGGCGCCTTCACGGCGGTCGTGCTCGCGGCGCTCGGCGCCGGGCCCGCCCCGCACATGCGCCCGACGGCGGTGAGGGCACCCGCCGCTACCGGGATGATCGGCCGGGTGTCCCCGCCCGGCACGGGCGCTCCCGGGGACCTGCCGTGAAGACCGGGGCGGAGCGCACCGAGATCCTGCACCGGTCGCTGCGGGTGTCCCTCGCGGCGACCGCGGGGTTCTACCCCTTCCTGTACGGACTCCACGACCCGGTGCTGGCGCTGTACGCGCTGTTCGCCCCGATCGCCCTCGGGCTGCTGTCCTCGATCCCCGGGTCCGGGCGGCAGCGGGCCGAGGTGATGCTGAAGGCACTGCCGGTGGGCCTGGTGCTGGTGGCACTGGGGACCGTGCTGGCGGTGGCGACCTGGGCGGCGGTGCTCGGGATGCTCGTCGTGGGCTTCCTCCTCGCCTTCGGGGCGATCGGGGGGCCGCGGCCCGCCGGGGCGGCGCCGGGACTCCAGCTCTTCTACATCCTGGCCTGCTTCCCGCCGTACGAGCCCGAGACGTTGTGGCTGCGGCTGGCCGGGCTCACCTACGGAGTGCTGGTGCTGGCGCTGTGCGAGCTGTACCTGCTGCCGCAGCCGCCGGGCACGACGTACCGGGCGACCCTCGCGGAGGCCGTCGCCACGGCGGGCGACACCATCGCGGGGCGCGTCCGCCTCTCCCCCGAGGCCCTGCGGGCCGCCGGGTCGAAGCTGCGGCTTTCCAGGATCCCGCCGGCGGAGCGGCCCGCGGGCCCGGGACGTGCGGCACGCGGACTCTCCCAGGCGGGGTCCGCCGCCCGCCGGCTGCTGGAACAACTGGCCCATCAGACCGAGACGGGCCAACTCCACCGGCTCGTCAGGGACGGCACCGGGGCCGGTGGGCCCGACGGAGACCGTGCCGACACCGCGTCCGGCTCGCTGCTGCCTCAGGTGGCGTCCCTGTGCGACGAGACCGCCGCCGCCCTGCGGGCGGGCCGCCCCGCCCCCGGCCCGCAGCGGATGGACGAGGCGATCGACGCCTTCCAGCAGATGCGGGTGCGGCAGGTGACGGGACCCGTCGCGGAGGTGCCTCCGGTGCCGGTGCTGCGCCGGCAGGCGGCACTGCTGGCCGTCGCCGAGTCGGTGCGGATCCTGGAGATCTCCGTACGGGTCGGCCTCGACGGGCGGCGGACCCCGCCGATCGAGCCGCGGGAGCTGTTCTGGTACACCGAGGCATCCACCCCGCAGCTGTGGCTCCGCCGGGTCACCGGCAACATGACGCTCCGCTCGGTGCAGTTCCAGAACGCCGTACGCATCGCACTGGCCCTCGCGGCCGCCCGGTTCGTGGCGGGTTCGCTGGACCTGACCCACGGCTTCTGGGTGCTGCTGGCGGTGCTGACGCTGAGCCGGACCACCTTCGGCCAGACCTGGGCGGCCATCCGCAAGGCGGTCGCCGGCAACCTCGTGGGTGCCGTCGCCGCGGGCGCCCTGCTCATCGGTCTGGGACAGCACACCGAGGCGTACGCCGCGATCCTCGCGCCGGGCATGCTCATCGCCTTCGCGCTCGGGCCGCTGCTCGGCATCGCCTGGGCGCAGGGGCTGTTCACGCTGGTGGTGGCCACCGCGTTCGCCCAGATCTCACCGGCGTCCTGGCGGCTGGCCGAGGCGCGGATCGTGGACGTGGTGACCGGGAGCGCCATCGGTCTGCTGTGCGCGATGCTGGCCTGGCCGGCCGGCGCCCGCCGTGAGGTGCGCAGGACCATGGCCGGGCTGCTGCACGAGTGCGGCCCGCTGATCAGGGGCACCGTCGGGGTCCTGACGGCCGTGCCGCCGGGCTCGGCCCCTCCGCCGCCGACGCTGCCGGCACTGCACCGGCTGCGCCTCGCCGAGTCCGCCTACGACCAGTTCCGCAGCGAACCGGGGGGCAGCGCGCCCGTCCACGCCGACTGGCACGGCGTACTGATCGCGGCGAACCAGATCCTGCTCGGCGCCCAGTGGCTGCCCCGTTTCGACCTGCCGTCGGACTCGCTGCCCCCGGAGGCCGCGGACCGGGCCCGGGCCGGTGCGCGGGCGCTGGCGCGGACCACCGACCGGCTCGCCGCCCTGTGCACCGGCGAGCGCCCGCCGCCGGACGGGACGCGGGCCGCGCCCTCCCCGCCGGCCGGACCGCCCCTGCCGGCGCTGGTCGACCTCGACGTGTGGCTCCGCAGTCTCCACGCCCAGCTCACCCGGATCGAGGCCGAACTTCCCGACGCGGTGCGCCGGGCGGCCCCCGGCACGACGGCGGCCGGTGCCGCGGACTCCGTGTCCGGTCCCGGCGGGCCCGGACGGTAGGGCGCGCCCCCGTGGACGCCCCGAGCCTCCGTACCGCGCTGCGGCCACCGTCCCCACGCCGTGCGTGGGTGTGGTGGCTGCCGCTGGCCGCGGTGGCCGTCGACGTGCTCGCGGAGCTGGTCGTCAGAGGCCGCGAGCCGGTGAGCTTCATGCTCATCGCGGTGCCGCCGCTGGCCGCCGCGACGCGCGGCCCGCGGGGTACGGCGCTGTCGGCCGTGGTGTGCCTGGGGCTGCAGATGTGGATGGCCGCCCGCCGCCCCGGACACTTCGACGAGCAGCACCATGTGGCCGTGTATGCCGCCACGTTCCTCATCGGCGTCGCCAGCGTCGCGCTGGCCTGGCAGCGGGAGCGGACCCGGAGGCATCTGATCCGGGCCCACTCGGTCGCGGAGGCCGTGCAACGGACCCTGCTGCGGCCCGTGCCGCCCCGGCTCGGGCCGGTGCGCGCCGCCGGGTTCTACGAGGCCGGCGAAGGCGGCACGCTCGTCGGCGGTGACCTGTACGACGTGTGCGAGACGCCCTTCGGAGTGCGGGCGATCATCGGGGACGTCCGCGGCAAGGGGCTGGAAGCGGTCCAGACGGTCGCGGCGGTGCTGGGCAGCTTCCGGGTGTCGGCCCACGAGTGGCAGAGCCTGAGCAGCCTGGCCGAGCGACTGGAGCTCAGCATCGCCCGCAACAGCCCGTCCGGCGACGAGGGCGACCCGGAGCTGTTCGTGACGGCGCTGGTGCTGGAGTTCCCGCCGGGCGGCGGCGAGGTGCGGATCGTCGACCGCGGGCACCCTTCGCCGCTGGTGGTCGGACCGCAGGGCGCACGGCGGCTGGTCACCGCCCCCGGGCTGCCCCTGGGACTGGGCGGACTCGCGGCGGACGGCGACGACCCGACGGCGCACCGGCTGGATCCGGGCGAGGTGCTCGTGGTGATCACCGACGGGGTGAGCGAGGCACGGGACGCGAACGGCGTGTTCTACCCGGTCCTGGAGCGGCTCGGCGAACACTTCGGGGACGGGCGCGCGCCGGACCCCGAGGCGGTCGTGGCGTTCGTACGGACCGACGCGGAGCGCTGGTCGGCCCGGTCCGACGACTCCGACGACGACGACCGGGCCGTCCTCGCGCTGTCCCTGGACGGCGCCGGGCCGCCGCGGTGCGGCACCGGGGGCGCCTCCGCCCGCCCGGTGCCGCGTGGATAGGCTCGCCGTACGGTCCGGGGCCCGGCCCCGCCGGGAGGCCCCCGTCAGCTGATGCGAGCGGGGAGGCTGTGGAGGAAGCTGGGGTCACCGCCCCCGCGGGGGAGGAGGTGAGCGTGTGGCTACCGGCCCTCGGGACCGGCTCCAGGGCCGTCACGGACTCCCCGCGGCCGACGCCGACGCGACCGGTGCCTGGCCCGGTGGCGACGATCTGTGGGGCAGCGCGGCCGGGGTGGTGGTCCTGGACACGGATCTGCGCTACCGCTACGCGAACCCCGCCTTCCTCCGGATCGCCGGCGAGTCCGGGGCCGCTCTCGCCGGCCGTCGTCCGGGCCCTGCCGCCGAGCCGTACCTCGGCACCCCCACCGGTCTGCCGGCCGAGGTCCTCGCCGACGGCCTCCCCCGTACCCGGGTCACCGGCCCCGGCGGGCGCTGCCGCACCACCTGCCTCCGGCTGGAGAACGCGGGCACCGTCACGGGGCTGATGTGCGTGGTGGCCGAGACGTCCACGCCCCGGCTCGAGGAGGAACCGTCCCCGGCCGCCGCCCGGCTCGCCGCGGCGGACGAGGCCGTCGAGCGGATAGGCACCCGCCTCGACGAGACAGCCACCTGCCGGGAACTGGCGGAGTTCCTGGGCTCGCGGATCGCGGAGGCCGCCGTCGTCGACCTGCTGCCGCCGCCCCCGAAGAGCGGCGCAGCGCCGGCGAGACGCCCCTCCCCCGCGATGATGCGCCGCGCCGCCGGGTCCGGTTCCGTGGCACTGCTCACCGACGGGGAACGGCTCCGGCCGGCGGCGGAGTCGGCCGCCGCGCGCGCCGTCGAGTCCGGGCTGCCCGCGACGGAGTACGACGCCGCCGCAAACACGTCGGTTCTCGCGGTCCCCCTGACCAGGCTTCCGGACGGCGGTGGACGGGGCGCACCGGTTGTCGGGTTGGCGCTGCTGGCGCGTACCGGCGCCGCGTTCACCGGGCACGACATCGCCGTCGCCGGGCACGCGGCGCGGCGCGCGGCGGTCGGCGTCGTGCACGCCCGGGAGTTCGCGGCCGAGCAGGGCAAGTCGGTGGAGCTCCAGCGTGCCCTGCTGACCGAGCCGGGCAAGCCCCATCCCAATCTGCGCTTCGCGACCCGCTATCTGCCCGCGGGCAGCAGCAACATCGTCGGTGGCGACTGGTTCGAGACCGTGCGCCTCCACTACGGCCGCACGCTGCTCGTCATGGGCGATGTGATGGGGCACGGGGTGGAGGCGGCCGTCGAGATGAACACGTACCGCTCGATGCTGCGTGATGTCGCCGCCGCGGATCTGCCGCCGCACCGGGTGCTGCGGCAGCTGGACATCGCCATTTCCGAGACCATGGCCCGGCCCGCGACGTGTCTGCTCGTCCGGGTGGACCCGGCGCGGGGGCTCGGCTCGTTCGCGAGTGCCGGGCACCTGCCGCCCGTGGTGTTCACTCCCGACGGGCACGCCGAGCTCGTGCACGTGCCGGCCGGGCCCCCGCTCGGCACGGGTGTCGGTGGCTACGAGCTCGTCACCCGGCCGCTGACGCCGGACGACACGCTGCTGCTGTACACCGACGGCCTGGTCGAGCGGCGGGGGGAGGACATCGACGACTCGCTTCGGAGGCTGACCCGGCTGCGGCTGCCCTGCACGGCCACCGTGGACGAGATGGCCGACGCCGTGGTCCGGGAGCTGGACGCCGAGCACGCGGAGGACGACGTGGCGCTGCTCGCGGCCCGGATCCGCCGGCGCCGCCCGCACCTCGCGGAGGACCAGCCGTTCCAGGGCGGCAGTCGCTGACGTCGGCGGCGGTCCGGGGACTGGGGACCACGGGCTGGGTGCCCCGGAGCGGACGGGCGAGCCGGGCCGGACCGCTTGCGTGCAGCGCCCGCACCGCACGCCCATCCCGCCGCGCGCGGCCCTGCCACCCCCGGCCGGCCCGCGCTGCCGCGCCGCACGAACCCGCGCGCCCCTCCTGGTCGCCGCCCGATCCGCGCGGCCGTCGACCGCCGTCCGCGCCTTCACCGCGGTCGGAAGCCGCCCGGTGAGGTGACGGCCGGCACCCGCCGGCTCCTGATGGACCTCGAGGCAGAACCGTTCGTCGGCTGCGTGTACGTGCACCTCGATCCGGCGAACCGGCGTGCCCTGATCGCCCGGGCCGGCCACCCGCACCCGCTGCTGCGCGGGCCGGGCGGCTCCGTGAGCGTGCTCGACGTGCCCGGCGGGGCGCTGCTCGGCGTCGACGCCTCCGCCCGCTGCCCGGCCGGCGAGGTGCCGCTGCCGCACGGCTCCGTCGGCGGCGCCGTGCTCACGGCGCCGGCGCCGGGGAGGACGCCGTCCCGGCGGGAGGGACGACGAGGTCCGGCAGCGACGGCGGGACGGGCTCCTCCTCCCGGGGCGCGGGTCCCGAGGTCGGGGGCGGGCTTTCGGGGGCGGGCTCCCGCGTGCCGGCGGGCGGCGGGGCGGGCGGCTCCTCGGACACGGGGCCGGTCGGCGGCCCGGTCGGCGGCTCACCGCCGGTGGTGCCCTCCGCGGGACGGCCGGGCGAGGTCTCCTCCCCCGGGCTGCGCTGCCCGGGCGTGGCGCTGCCGTCGGTGGCCGGGCCCGGCGGTGACGTGGTGCCCGGCGCGGGGCTCTCGCGCTCCGGGCGCCCGGAGGTCTCCTCGTCGGACGGGGCGGCGGTCGCCTCCTCGGGCGGGACGAGGACCGGGGTGGAGGGGTCCCGCGGTGGTGCCGCCGGTTTGTCCTTCTCACCGTCGTCGCCCTGCTCGCGGGCGAAGTAGTCCCGTTCCCGCGGGTCGTACACGACGAAGGCCTCGACGGGCCGCGGCGCCGGGGTGACGGCCACGGTCTCGGCCGGGTTGTAGCCGGGCCAGGCGTCGCCCTTCCGCTCCGCGGGACCCCGGACGAAGACCGGCGGCAGCAGGGGGTTCCCGCAGGCGCAGCGCACCCGCGGCACGCCTCGGTCGTCGACGAGCACGGCCGTCCCGGTCTGCAGCACGGCCTGGTAGGGGCGGGCCGCGCCGTCGGTGAAACCGTGGTTCGTGACCCGTGTGTCCATCCGCAGGGTGACGGGCGTCAGGGATCGGAGGTACGCGGGGACGGCGGCCGGCGCGAGCCCGAGGGCCGAGGCGAAGGCCCGGTTCCGGTCCGGCTCGTCGGCGAGGAACCGGATCTGCTGCTCCGTGTCGCAGCTGGCCGTCCTCTCCGTGCCGCCGTAGAGGCCGGGCGTCGCGCCGTCGACGCCCCGGGTGACGTTGGTGCCGCCGACGGGGGACGGACTCGCCGTCGACGCGGGCAGTTTGGCGCGCGGCTGCGGCGTCTCGGCGACCTTCGCCGTCGACCGGGTGAAGGGGTCGGGGCCGGTCGCGGACGCGGCCTGGAGGTAGACGTCGGTGCCGGTGTCGCCCGTACCGCCGAAGCGGGTGAGCACGACGACCAGCGCGGCGGCCGCGACGACGACCGCGGTGATCGCGGCGATCCTGGGGACGGAGCGCCACCAGGGGCCCGTACCTCCCGGGCCGGCACCCGCCGGGCCGGCCGGTCCGCCGCCCCCGCCACCGGGGGGCGCGGGCGGGGGCGGCGCGGGTGGTGTCGCCTCCCCGCCGGAGAGCGGGCCGGAAGGAGGTCCTGCGGGTGGCCCCGACGGCGGTTGCACGCTCACGCGCCCTACTTCCCGGGCCGGGACGTCCGTTCCCGGAGGTCCCGGCTTCACCGGCTGCGCCGGAGATCGAGGGTGCTGTTCCACCAATTGTGTGCCCGGCGGCGCAGGGACACGCAAGCCGAACCGGTCGGACCAGCCGGGCGCGCGGCGGAGGTGCCCGCTGCTTACGGTGGCTCCGTGAGCCAGCAGCCCTCCACCTCCCGGCGCGGCGGCGCGCACGGCCTGCGCGACTGGCGCGACGCGCTGGTGGCGGTCGTGGCGGGCTTCGCCGCGATGCTCGTCGTGGCCGCCGCGGGCCTGTGGGCGGCAGGGGCGACGGGCCTGCCGGACGGCGCGTTCCCGCAGGTGGTGGCCGCGGTCGTGGTCCTGGCGGCCGGCGGTGAGGTGGCCATCGCCGGGGACGCCGGGTTCGTGGCCCGGACGCAGGCCGAGCTCACGGTGATGCCTCTGTCGGTGAGCCTCGTGGGCGCCCTGGTGACGGCGTCGGCGTTCCTGCGGCCGCTGCGGCACCGTGCCGTGGCGGGGACCCGCGAGCTCCTCGGCCGGTTCGCGCGGCTGGCGGTCCTGTGGCTGGCGGCTCTCGCCGGCCTCACCGCCCTGGCGCGGAAGACGTTCCGCGTCCCGCTCGGCGAGGACTCCCCGCTGGCCGACATCGGCGAGTTCCTGGACGCCGCCCCCCGGGTCGGCTTCCGCGCGGAGACGTGGCCCACGCTGCTGTACGGACTGCTGTGGCTGATCGGTGTGACCGCCCTGGCCCTCGTCGTGTCCCGCAGGGCTCCGCTGCCCCCGCGGCTGGTGGGGTTCCAGGAGGCGGTGCGTCCGGCCGCGTACGCCATGCTGTGGCTGCTGCTGGCGTACGTCGTGATCGGGCTGTGCGCCGGCGTCGTGGTCGCGGTGACCCAGGGCCACCCTGGCCGTACGTTCGCGGTCGTCCTGCTCGGACTGCCCAACCTCGCCTGGCCGGCGCTCACCCTGGGCCTCGGCGCGACCTGGGACGGCAAGGTCGAGGGACCGTTCGGGCTGCCGATGCCGCAGGTGCTGGACGCCGTGCTGCGCGGGGAGGACCGCTCCGCGCTGAACGTGGCCACGCTGGCCCAGCAGGACGGGCGGGCCTGGTGGCTGGTGGTGGTCGCCGCGGTGCTGGTGCCCGCGGCGGCCTTCCTCATGGCGGCGCGCTCCCCGGCCCGGGTGAGGCCCTGGCAGCACGCCGTGCGCATGGGGGTGGCCCTGGCCCTCACGGTGCTCCTCGTGTGCCTCACCGGCCGGATCGCGGCGCGCATCGGGCTCTCGCTGCTCGGCGTCGGCGACCTCGCGGAGCTCGGCGGGGAGGTGTCGCTGCAGCCCAGACTGTGGGCGGCGGTGGGCATCGGCCTCGGCTGGGGCCTCGTCGCCGGACTGCTCGGCTCCCTGCTGGCGGCTCCGGTACGGCGCCGGGGCGAGGTGGGGGACTGACCCGTCGCGGCCGGACGGAGCGGGCCGGCTGCGGGCCACGAGCGGACGGCCGGTGTACGGGCCGTGGACGTGCGGTCCGGCGGACGGGCCACGGACGTACGGCCGGGCCGGCAGTCGGCACGTGGGCCGCAGGCGCACGCACGGGGACTGCCCGCGGGCGGCACGGAGGACGGCACGGCGGGCCGGCGGACGGCACGGCGGACGGTACGGGCCGGCGGACCGCAGGTTGCCCGTCGGGCGTGGACCGGCCGGCGGCCGTACGGGGGCGGCCGGGCGTGGTCGTCCCGCGCTGCCGGCCGGGACAGCCCCGTGCCGGGCGGAGGCTCCGGCGACCGTACGGCCGTCCCGGCAGGCGGCCGTGGGCCGACACGGCGGCGGGCGCGGACGTCAGCCGGTCGTGCCCCGCCCGCGGCCCGTCTCGGTGATCTGCGTCGGCGGCGCCGGGGCCGCCGTCCGGCCCGGTGCGGTGGTGCGCCGGGGCGGCTGCGACGGGGAGTCGCGCGGCGCCTGCGGGGCCGCGGTGACGGCGAAGGGGGCGAGCTGGGCGCCGTCGCAGTACACCCACCGCTCGTGCTCCGCGTCGTACAGCCAGAGCGTCTCCCCGTCCACGACCATTCCCAGCCGCATGCCCCGGGTGCGCCGGCGGAACGTCTCGCGGTCGGACCGGCCGTCGGCGAGTTCGTCCGCGGCCCGCCGGTACTGGGAGAGCACCTCCTCCGCCCGGGCGAGCAGCGGCTGCGGATCGGACGCCCGGTCCAGCGGCTGCCCGGCCGACGGCGGCGCCTGCGGCACCGCGACGAGCAGCCGCCCGTCCACCCACGCCGACCATCCGTTGGCGCACATCACGCGCCCCCAGTCGCCGCGCCGGTCGACGAGTTCGACCGGCAGGAACGGGTCGAGGGGCGCGCTGGGGCTGCTGACGTCCGGGGCCTGCCACGTGGGCAGGCCGTCACCGGGGACGACGTGTGTCGGGCTGAAGCCCGGGACGGCGGCGGGTTCGGTCATCGGCACCCCGTCACTTCCGCATGACCGCGGGTTCGTGCCGCCGCAGCAGCAGCGCGACGACGAACCAGAGCGCCACGCTGAGCAGCACCATCGCGCCCATGTTCGTCAGCCACACCGCGGCGGTGTGGTCGAAGAGCGGATCGGCGGTGTCCTTGCCGGGCACGATCCGGGCGAGGTCGATCGTGCTCGCCATCGCGGCGAAGGCCCATCGTGCGGGCACCAGCCAGCCCAGCTGCTCCATGCCCAGCACGCCGTCGAGCTTCAGCAGGGCGCCGCAGAAGACGATCTGGACCATGGTGAGGAGCACCAGCAGCGGCATGGTGACCTCCTCCTTGGGCACCAGCGCGGAGATCACGAGGCCGAGCATCATCGAGGTGAACGACAGCAGCGCGACGGCCAGGGTGATCTCGAGCAGTGGGGGCAGGAGCACGCCCTTGCCGCCGGGGGCGTTCAGATCGACGCCGGCGAGGCCGACGAGGGTGAGGACGACCGCCTGGACGACCGTGATCGAGCCGAGCACCACGACCTTGGAGGTCAGATAGGCGGATCTGGACAGGCCGACCGCCCGTTCCCGCCGGTAGATCACCCGCTCCTTGACCAGCTCGCGCACGGCGTTCGCCGCGCCGGTCAGCACGCCGCCGACGCAGAGCACGAGCAGGGCGTCCATGGTGGTGTCCAGGGTGAGCTTGCTGCCGGCCAGGGCCCGGGCCATGACGCCCATGCCGAACGGCAGCGCGATCATGATCACGATGAAGGTGCGGTCGGCGCTGAGCACGGACACATAGCGCCGGACGAGGGTCCTCAACTGCCCGAACCAGCTCTGCGACTTGGGCGGTGGCGCCGCCGCCACCGGCGTGCGGTCCGGAGCGGCCCGTGGCTGGGGACTGAGCGCGATGTACTGGCGGTGCTGGGGCGACGCCCGGTACTCCCCCGCCCAGTCGCGGTCGTGGTCGTTCTCGAACGCCTCGAACGCCTCCGGCCACTGGTCGAAACCGAAGAACTCCAGGGCGTCCTCGGGCGCGCCGAAGTAGGCGATCCGGCCTCCCGGCGCCATGACCAGCAGTCGGTCGCACACATCGAGGTTGAGCACGCTGTGCGTGACCACGATGACCGTGCGGCCGTCGTCGGCGAGTCCGCGAAGCATGTGCATCACCGAGCGGTCCATGCCCGGGTCGAGTCCCGAGGTGGGCTCGTCGAGGAACAGCAGGGAGGGCTTCGTCAGCAGCTCCAGCGCGACGCTGACCCGCTTGCGCTGCCCCCCGGAGAGACTGTGGATGGGCTGGTCGGCGCGCTGTTCCAGGCCGAGTTCGCGGATGACCTCCTCGACCCTCGCGTCGCGCTCCGCGGGTGCCGTGTCCTCGGGGAAGCGCAGCTCGGCGGCGTAGCCGAGGGCCCGGCGCACGGTGAGCTGGACGTGCAGGATGTCGTCCTGCGGTACGAGCCCGATGCGGCGGCGCAGTTCGGCGTAGTCGCGGTACAGGTCGCGACCGTCGTAGACGACCGTGCCGTGTTCGGCGGGGCGGAGCCCGGTGAGCGCGTTGAGGAGGGTGGACTTGCCGGCGCCGCTGGGTCCCACGACGGCGAGCAGGCACTTCTCCCCCACCGGGAACGACACGTGGTCGAGGAGGACCTTGCGGCCCTCGTCCACCGTGACGGCGAGGTCCTGGACGTCGAGCGAGATCTCGCCGGAGTCCACGAACTCCTGCAGCTCGTCCCCGACGAGGCGGAACGTGGAGTGACCGATGCCGACGGTGTCCCCGGCCGAGATCCCGGCCTGGGTCACGGGCTGGCCGTTGAGGTAGGTGCCGTTGTGGCTGCCGAGGTCGACGATCTCGTAGCGGCCGTCCAGATGGGCGCGGAGCTCGGCGTGCCGGCGCGAGACGATGAGGTCGTCGATGACGATGTCGTTGTCGGCTGCGCGGCCGATGCGGACCGTTCGGGTGGGCAGCGGGCGGACGGTCGTGGGCTGCCGGAACGTGCTCGTGGCGGCGGCCCCCGCGGTGGCGGGCGGCGTACCGGCCGCCGGCGGGACGTCCGGTTCACGCCGGGACCCGGGGGTGCGGCCACCAGTCGGTGAAGGGGTCCCGGGCTCGCGGGGCTCGGGTGCGGGGGTGACGGGCGCGGGCCGTTCCGGGCGCGGAGTGCGGGCCGGGGGCCGCGCCGGCGCCTCGGGTTCGGCGGCAGCCGTGCCCACGAGGACGGCGCGCGGGCCGTCCTGCGGATTGCCGAACCGGATGACGCTGCCCGGCCCCACGCCCCACTCGTGGACGCGGCGGCCGTCGGCGTACGTGCCGTTGGTGCTGTCCTCGTCCTCGACCGTCCAGTGGTCCGCGACGGTCCGCAGGACGGCATGGTGCCAGGACACCCGGGCGTCGTCGAGGACGATGTCGCTCAGGGGGTCCCGCCCGACGTGGTACACCCGGCCCGGGCTCATGAGCGTCGAGCCCCCGTCGGTTTCGATGACCAGCTCGGGCGCGGTCGGCGCTGCGGGCCGCTCAGCCATGCGACGATTTTAACTTTTGCCCCTTCTGTCCGCCCGGTCACCCGTGGGCCGACGGACCCCGACGGGAGCGGCTGCGGCCGGGTCGTACCCGTGACACGGGCGGGGCGTGCGCCGGGACGACGCGGTCGGGCCCCGTCTCAGGCGACGGATCCGACGGTCCGGCCCGGTGCCGGTATGCGCGGGACGTCGTGGTGGATCGGCGTGCGGGCGCCCGCCAGCGGGACACCGCTGCCGCCGCGGCGGCCGGCGACGATCTCCGCCGCGATGGACACCGCCGTCTCCTCGGGCGTACGGGCCCCGAGGTCGAGGCCGATCGGTGAGCGCAGCCGGGCGAGTTCGCGTTCGCCCAGGCCCGCCTCGCGCAGCCGCGCGTTGCGGTCCTCGTGGGTGCGGCGCGAACCCATCGCCCCGACGTAGGCGACGGGCAGCCGCAGGGCCCGCTCGAGCAGGGGTACGTCGAACTTGGCGTCATGGGTGAGGACGCAGAGCACCGTACGGCCGTCGACCTCGGTCGACTCCAGGTAGCGGTGCGGCCATTCGACGACGACCTCGTCCGCCTCGGGGAAGCGGGCCTTCGTCGCGAACACCGGCCGGGCGTCGCACACGGTCACCCGATAGCCGAGGAACGTGCCGACCCGCACCAGGGCGGAGGCGAAGTCGACGGCCCCGAAGACGATCATCCGCGGGGCGGGGACGCTGGACTCGACGAGCAGGGTGAGCGGGCGGCCGCAGCGCGAGCCGTCCTCGCCGATGCCCGCGGTGCCGGTGCGCCCGGCGTCCAGCAGGGCAAAGGCCTCGCCGGCGGCGGTCCGGTCGAGTTCCGGGTGGCCGCCGAGGGTGCCCTCGTACGAGCCGTCGGGGCGGACGAGCAGCGCGCGGCCCATCAGCTCGTCGGGCCCGTCGGTGATCCGCGCGACCGCCGCCGCCTCCCCGCGTGCGGCCGCGCTCAGCGCCGCCGCGAGGACGGCCCTGGCGGGAGACTCCGCGCGGACCGGGGTGACGAGGATGTCGATGATCCCGCCGCAGGTCAGCCCCACGGCGAAGGCGTCGTCGTCGCTGTAGCCGAAGCGCTCGAGGACGGTCCGGCCGTCCTCGAGCGCCTGCAGGCACAGGTCGTAGACGGCGCCCTCCACGCATCCCCCGGAGACCGACCCGATCGCCGTGCCGTCGCCGGCGACGGCGAGCGCGGCACCGGGCTGGCGGGGCGCGCTGCCGCCGACGGCCACGACGGTGGCGACGGCGAAGTCACGCCCCTGCCCGACCCACCGGTCCAGCTCGTCGGCGATGTCCAGCATGTTCGGTCTCCTCGGAATCGTGGTTGCGTGGAGGGCGCGGCCGGCGTCAGTGGACTCCCAGCCAGCCTTCGATCGGGTTCAGGGCGAAGAACACGAGGAAGATCGCGGTCAGGCCCCACATGAAGCCGCCCACCTCCCGGGCCTTGCCCTGGGCGACCTTGATGGCGACGTACGAGATGACACCCGCGGCGACACCCGGGGTGATGCTGTAGGTGAACGGCATCAGCACGACGGTGAGGAACACCGGGATCGCGACGGAACGGTCGCCCCAGTCCACGTGCTTGGCGTTCTGCATCATCATCGCGCCGATGACGACCAGGGCCGCGGAGGCGACCTGGGGCGGCACGATCGCGGTGAGCGGGGTGAAGAAGAGGCAGGCGGCGAAGAACAGTCCGGTGACGACCGAGGCGAGACCGGTCCGCGCGCCCTCGCCGACCCCGGTGGCGGACTCGACGAACACGGTCTGGCCGGAGCCGCCCGAGATGCCGCCGATCGCGCCGCCGGCGCCGTCGATGAACAGCGCCTTCGACAGGCCCGGCATCCGGCCGCGCTCGTCGGCCAGCTTGGCCTCCGTGCCGACGCCGATGATCGTGGCCATGGCGTCGAAGAAGCCGGCGAGCACCAGGGTGAAGACGATGAAACCGACGGTGATCGCCCCGACCTCGCCCCAGCCGCCGAACTCGACGTGTCCGAACAGCGAGAAGTCGGGCATGGAGACGGCTCCGCCGGCGAGCTCCGGCGGGGACATGTTCCAGGCCTTGGCGTCGAGACCGGCGATGTTGTGGACGGCGACCGCGACGACGGTCCCGACGACGATGCCGACCAGGATGGCCCCGGGTATCGCACGGGCCTGCAGCATGAAGATCAGCAGCAGGGTGAAGCAGAAGATCAGCACCGGCCAGCCGGCGAGCTCGCCGCCGACGCCGAGTGTGACGGGCGGCCCGAACTCCGCGCCCTTGCCGACGAACCCGGCCTTGACCAGGCCGATCAGCGCGATGAACAGGCCGATGCCCATCGTGATGCCGTGCTTGAGCGCGAGCGGGATCGAGTTCATGATCAGCTCGCGCAGCCCGGTCACCACCAGCAGGCAGATCACCACGCCGTACATCACGCACATGGCCATCGCCTGCGGCCAGGTCATCTGGGGGACGACCTGGGACGCGAGGACGCCGGAGACGCTCAGGCCGGCCGCGAGGGCGAGCGGGACCTTGCCGAGGAAGCCCATCAGCAGGGTGGTCGCCGCGGCCGCGAAGGCAGTCGCAGTGATGAGTCCCGGTTGGCTGAGGACGTTTCCGGCGACGTCCTTGCCGTTGAGGACGAGGGGGTTGAGCAGGAGGATGTACGCCATCGCCATGAAGGTGGTGATGCCGCCGCGCACCTCGCGCGCGACCGTCGATCCTCGTTCGGAGATGTGAAAGTACCGGTCGAGCCAGGACCGTCCGGCGGGGACGCGCGAGCCGGGGCCGGCGTCCTCCGCGGTGGTCCTCGGCTCCACTGACGACTGGGTCATGGTTGCCTACTCCCAAGGTTCACAGGGGCACCCGCATGACGCCTGAAGCCTGGCTCAAGCTGCGGGATTTGGGATCTTGCGTTGGCTGCACGACCCGGGGGACGGCCCGAGACGAACGGTCTGCTGGAGGACCCGGCGGGGTCCGGTCCGCAGTTCTTCGGGTGTTGCTGGTGCCGGGCACACGGGCGGTGCCGGGCGGCCCGGGGACGGGTCCCCGGAAGTCCGTTCCCCCTCGGAGGGGGGGTGGCCAGGGAGGGGTCCCGGGCCGGTGGCCGGGGGCCGGGGGAAGGTGGTCCCCCGGCCCCCGCGGCTCAGGTGCCGGTCAGGTGCTCCGGGCGTACCGGCGTCCTGTTGAGCTCCAGTCCCGTCGCGTCGCGGATCGCCGCGAGGACGGCCGGCGTGGAGGACAGGGTCGGGGCCTCGCCGATGCCGCGGAGCCCGTACGGGGCGTGCTCGTCGGCGAGTTCGAGCACGTCGACGGGGATCGTCGGGGTGTCGAGGATGGTGGGGATCAGGTAGTCCGTGAAGGAGGGGTTGCGCACCTTCGCGGTCTTCGGGTCGACGATGATCTCCTCCATGACGGCCACTCCCAGACCCTGGGTGGTGCCGCCCTGGATCTGCCCGAGGACGGACAGCGGGTTCAGCGCCTTGCCGACGTCCTGCGCGCAGGCCAGCTCGACCACCTTCACCAGGCCCAGCTCCGTGTCCACCTCGACGACCGCGCGATGCGCCGCGAACGAGTACTGGACATGGCCGTTGCCCTGGCCGGTGCGCAGGTCGAAGGCCTCGGTCGGTCGGTGCCGCCACTCGGCCTCCACCTCGACGGCCTCGTCCTCCAGCACGTCCACCAGGTCGGCGAGGACCTCGCCGCCGTCGGTGACGACCTTGCCGCCCTCGAGGACGAGCTCGGCGGTGGCCCAGGCCGGGTGGTAGGAGCCGAACTTGCGGCGGCCGATCTCCAGGACCTTCTCCCGGACCAGTTCGCAGGAGTTCTTCACCGCACCGCCCGTGACGTACGTCTGGCGGGAGGCGGAGGTGGAACCTGCGGAGCCGACCTGGGTGTCGGCCGGGTGGATGGTCACCTGGGTGACGCCCAGTTCGGTACGGGCGATCTGGGCGTGGACGGTGACGCCGCCCTGCCCGACCTCCGCCATCGCGGTGTGGACGGTGGCGACCGGTTCGCCGCCGACGACCTCCATGCGCACCCTGGCCGTCGAGTAGTCGTCGAAGCCCTCGGAGAAGCCGACGTTCTTGATGCCGACCGCGTAGCCGACACCGCGGACGACGCCCTCGCCATGGGTGGTGTTGGACAGTCCGCCGGGCAGGGCCCGGACATCGGCCTCGCCGCCCGCGACCTCCCACTGGCGCTCCGGGGGCAGCGGGCGGGCCTTGACCCGGCGCAGCAGCTCCGCGACCGGCGCCGGCGAGTCGACCGGCTGCCCCGTGGGCATGATCGTGCCCTGTTCCATGGCGTTGAGCTGCCGGAACTCGACCGGGTCCATGCCCAGTGCCGCGGCGAGCTTGTCCATCTGGGCCTCGTAGGCGAAGCACGCCTGCACCGCGCCGAAGCCGCGCATCGCGCCGCAGGGCGGGTTGTTGGTGTAGAGCGCGATGGCCTCGATGTCGACGTCGTCGACGACGTAGGGGCCGACCGACAGCGAGGAGGCGTTGCCGACGACCGCCGGGGACGCCGAGGCGTACGCGCCGCCGTCGAGGACGATCCGGCACTTCAGATGCGTGAGCTTGCCGTCCCTGGTGGCGCCGTGCTCGTAGTACAGCTTCGCCGGGTGGCGGTGCACATGGCCGAAGAAGGACTCGAACCGGTTGTAGACGATCTTGACGGGCTTGCCGGTGCGCAGCGCCAGCAGACAGGCGTGGATCTGCATCGACAGGTCCTCGCGGCCGCCGAAGGCCCCGCCGACTCCGGAGAGCGTCATCCGTACCTTCTCCTCGGGCAGGCCGAGGACCGGGGCGATCTGGCGGAGGTCGGAGTGCAGCCACTGGGTGGCGACGTACAGGTCGACGCCGCCGTCCTCGGCGGGTACGGCGAGACCGGACTCCGGGCCGAGGAACGCCTGGTCCTGCATGCCGAAGACGTACTCGCCCTCGACGACCACGTCGGCGCGCTTGCGGGCCTCCGCCACGTCGCCGCGGACGATGGGCTGGCGGTGCACGATGTTCGGGTGCGGGACGTGGCCGATGTGGTGGTCGTCGCGGCCCTCGTGGACGAGGACCGCGCCGGGGGCCGTCGCCGACGCCTCGTCGGTGATCAGCGGCAGCTCTGCGTAGTCGATCCTGATCTTGGCGGCGGCGCGGCGGGCGGTCTCCGGGTGGTCGGCGGCGACGAGGGCCACCGGTTCGCCGTGGTGGCGGACCTTCCCGTGCGCGAGGACCGGCGTGTCCTGGATCTCCAGGCCGTAGTTCTTCGTCTCGGCGGGCAGGTCGTCGTAGGTGAGGACCGCGTGGACCCCGGGCATGGCCAGGGCCTCGGAGATGTCGATCGACCGGATCTCGGCGTGCGCGACGGTGGAGCGCAGCGTCTGGCCCCACAGCATGTCCTCGTGCCACATGTCCGAGGAGTACGCGAACTCGCCGGTGACCTTGAGGGTGCCGTCGGGGCGGAGCGTGGACTCGCCGATGCCGCCCTTGGTCTGCGAACCCTGGGTGACCTTGGTGGGGGTGCCGGCCGGCGTGGTGGTGACTCGGGGGTCGAGCGCCATGGTGTCAGACCGCCTCTCCCTGGCGGGCGGCCGCGAGGCGGACCGCGTCGAGGATGGTCTCGTAGCCGGTGCACCGGCACAGGTTGCCGGAGAGCGCCTCGCGGATGTCCGCGTCGGACGGGGAGGCGTTGTGCTCCAGCAGTTCGTCGGCGGCGACCAGCAGACCCGGGGTGCAGAAACCGCACTGCACGGCGCCGGCGTCGATGAACGCCTGCTGGATCGGCGAGAGTTCGGTCCCCTCACCGGTCTGCGAGTCGGTTCCCCTGGCCGTCCACGCCTGGGCCTCCTGCAGCGAGGTGCCGCCGCGGGCGCCGGTCGCGCAGGCACCGCCGTGCGCGGAGTGCTCGGCGCGCTGTCTGGCGAAGTCAGCCAGGCCCTCGACGGTGACGACCTCGCGGCCCTCGACCTGCCCGGCCGCGACCAGGCACGAACACACCGGCACCCCGTCGAGGCGGACCGTGCAGGAACCGCACTCGCCCTGCTCGCAGGCGTTCTTGGAGCCGGGCAGGCCCAGGCGCTCACGGAGCACGTACAGGAGGCTCTCGCCCTCCCACACGTCGTCGGCTTCCTGCTGACGGCCGTTGACCGTGAAATTCACGCGCATGGTTATGCAGCTCCTTCAAGCGTGCGGCCGCTTCCGCGGTACTGCTCCCAGGTCCAGCCGAGCGTGCGCCGGGCCATGATGCCGACCGCGTGCCGGCGGTACCTGGCGGTGCCGCGGACGTCGTCGATCGGGTTGCAGGCGCCGGAGGCGAGTTCCGCGAACTGCTTGGCGACCGAGGGAGTGATGATCTTGCCGCTGTCCCAGAAGCCGCCCTCCTCGAGCGCGGCGTTGAGGAACTCCTCGGCGGCCCCGGCGCGCACCGGGGTGGGCGCGGCGGAGCCGATGCCGGTGCGCACGGTGCGGGTCCCGGGGTGCAGCGCGATGCCGAAGGCGCACACGGCGATGACCATGGCGTTGCGGGTGCCGACCTTCGAGTACTGCTGGGGCCCGTCCGCCTTCTTGATGTGGACGGCCCTGATGAGCTCGTCCGGGGCGAGCGCGTTGCGCTTCACCCCGGTGTAGAACGCGTCGATCGGGATGAAGCGGGTTCCCCGTACCGACTCCGCCTCGACCTCGGCGCCGGCGGCGAGCAGGGCCGGGTGGGCGTCACCGGCGGGGGACGCGGTGCCGAGGTTGCCGCCGACGCCGCCGCGGTTGCGGATCTGCGGCGAGGCGACGGTGTGGGAGGCGAGCGCCAGGCCGGGCAGCTCGGTCCGGAGGTTCTCCATGATCCGCGTGTACGGAACGGAGGCGCCCAGCCGGACGTTCTCCTCGCCGACTTCCCACTCGCTCAGCTCGGTGATGCGGTTCAGATCCAGGAGGTACTCGGGCCGGCGGTGGTCGAAGTTGATCTCGACCATGACGTCGGTGCCACCCGCGATGGGCACAGCAGTGGGGTGCTCGGCCTTCGCGGCGAGCGCCTCCTCCCAGCTGGCGGGGCGAAGGAAGTCCATGAGTGGCTCTCTTCTACGTGATTCGGTCGTTCACTGGGGCCCGGGGACGGCCGGCCCTGGCGGGATGTTCATGTCCTGTTAACGCGGTGTGGCCCAGTACACAAGGACCGCCTCGCCGGGTGCAGTCACCGAAAACATGAAGGAGTTGGCTGGTCGCCACCCTCGTCTTGTAGATTCGAACGAAAGACGGAGGTCGGTAACGTCTCCGTTTTCCTCCCGAAACCATCGGCACACCCCTCAGCACAGTCCAACGGCACGACACGACAGATCGGCGGCGACGAGATGCGGCTGCGCGCACTGCTGGAGACCGATGCGCTGGGACTGCGGCTGCTCGGCGGCGACGACGAGCTGGACCGCACCGTCCGCGGCGTGATGACGACCGACCTTCGCGACCCGAGCCGCTACCTCTCGGGCGGTGAACTCGTGCTCACCGGGCTCGCCTGGCGGCGCAGCGCCGATGATTCCGAGCCTTTTGTACGCATTCTCGCAAGCGCGGGGGTCGTCGGGCTGGCCGCGGGCGAGGCGGAGCTCGGGGACATCCCCGACGATCTCGTCCTGGCCTGCGAACGGCACAGACTGCCGCTCTTCGCCGTCAACGAGGACGTCGCATTCGCGACGATCACCGAGCATGTGGTGCGCCAGGTCTCCGGCGAGCGGGCCGGTGACCTGGCCGCCGTGGTCGACCGCCACCGCCGGCTGATGACCTCGGGTCCGGCTGGCGGCGGCCCCGAGGTCGTCCTCGACCTCCTCGGCTCCGACCTGGACCTTCGCGCCTGGGTCCTCTCCCCCACCGGCCGCCGGATCGCGGGGGCGGGCGAACCGCTGCCGCCCGGGACAGGCGCCGGACTGGCCGCCGAGCATCTGGCCGCGACCCGCACGGGACGGCGCGGCCCGCACCGCGCCACCCTCGATGGAATCACCTATTCGCTGTTCCCGATCCGGAACACGGGCCGGGGTGCCGTGCCGGCCGCCCGGGACGTCCGGGAGACCGTGCTGTCGGACTGGCTGCTGGCCGTGGAGGCGGACGCGTCCGACTGGCCGGCCGCCCGGCTCGACCTGCTGCAGGGCGTCACCCAGCTGATCGCCGTCGAACGGGACCGGAGGGAGGCGGCCCGCACCGTTCGGCGCCGGCTGGCGCAGGAGGTCCTGGAACTCGTCCAGACGGGTGCCCCGCCCGCCGAGATCGCCGCCCGCCTTCGCGTCGCCGCCCCCGTCCTGCTGCCGGGCCTCGGCACGGCGCCCCACTGGCAGGTCGTCGTGGCCAGGGTCGAGTGGGACGAGGAGGGCGGTTCCCCCGTCGAGGCCGGGGCGGCGGCCCAGTCGCTCCTGGAGGAGATCCTCGTGGACCCGGCCGCCCCGGGCTCCGAGATCGCGGACCGCATCGCCGTCGCGCACACAGGCGAGGAGGCCGTCGCGCTCGTCCCGCTGCCCGCGGTGCCCCCCGCGGCGGCCGAGCCCGCCGAGGGACAGACCGACGAGCAGGACCCGGACCAGGACGGGACCGGGCTGCACGCGGACGCCCTGCTCGCGTCGGTCCGCGAACCGCTCTCCGCCGGGCTCGCCGACGACGGCCGCCTCACCCTCGGCGTCAGCGCCGCCGTCCACTCCGCGGAAGGACTGCGCGGCGCCCTCGAGGAGGCCCGGCACGCCCGCCGCGTCGCCGCCGCCCGCCCGGGGCCGGTGTGCGCGGCCGGCCACCACGAACTGGCGTCGCACGTCCTGCTGCTGCCGTTCGTCCCCGACGACGTCCGCCGGGCGTTCACGGCCCGGCTCCTCGACCCGCTGCGCGACTACGACCGCCGCCACCGCGCCGAACTGATCCCGACCCTCGAGGCGTTCCTGGACTGCGACGGCTCGTGGACGCGCTGCGCCGGCCGGCTCCATCTGCACGTGAACACGCTGCGGTACCGGGTGGGACGGATCGAGCAGCTGACGGGCCGGGACCTGTCGCGCCTGGAGGACAAGCTCGACTTCTTCCTGGCCCTGCGGATGAGCTGAGCCGCAGGCCGCCCCCGCCTCGGACGGTGCCGGCCGAGGCCCGCCGGCACCCGTCCGGCGCGGGACGGTGGCCGCCGTCCCAGGCCGTACGAGACCGTTGACGGGGGCGGCCGCTCCACACTGTTCGAGGCCGTTCCCCGCTGTCCGGAGGGTCCGCCGGAGGCCGCGTCCGGCGCGGGCCCCGGAGGCGCCGGCCTGCGGCCGCAGCGGACGACCAGCGAGTCGGGGGCGGAACGGCTACGCCGCCCGCGTTCGGTGATGACCCGTCAAGCGACGTACACGCGTTCACCCGCATGTCTGCGAAGCGCCCGCAGCGCCCGGATCGCACCGGAATTGCACGGCCTTCGTGGATCGAACACCCGGTGATTGTGAATTGATTCACCAGACCCCTTGGCCACGTAGCCCGATCCGTGCTCTGATTCCGTCTGACTCAACAGCACAATGGCGCGCTTGGGGAGGGCAATGTGGCGTATACCGCCATGTCTGGTTCCGGAACCACAGCAAGTGACGATCCACTCCAGACCGCGGTATGGCGGCTGCGCTCGCGCGGCTGTTGGACGGACGCGGCAGCCCTCCTCGCTCCCCACGCGGCGTCCGCCGCCCTGACCCTGCAACGCGCGTCCCTCCTCGTCGAACGCTGCCTGTTCACCGGCGTCGGCTGGGCCGACGCGGAGGACGCGCTGCGTACGGCGGAGGCCGCCGCGCGCGACGACGACGAGCGAGGCGCCGCCGCCTGCGAGCGCGGTCAACTCGCCTACGCCTCCACGGTGCTGGGCGTACGCGACCGGGCCGACGAGGCCCGAGCCGCCCTCGGCCGGGCGGCGGCACTGCTCGCCCCGGACGCGGTGGGCCGTCCGCTCCTCGACTTCCGCCGGGGCCTGGTCGCCGAACACCTCGCGGACTCCGCGCAGGCCGCCCGCGCGGCCTACCACCGCGCCCACACCGGCGCCCTCGCCCACGGCGACACGCTGCTGCTGTCGTTCACCTGGCGCCATCTCGCCGCGCTCGCCCTGCGCGACGGCGAACTCGCCGAGGCCCGGCAGGGGTTCACCGAATCCCTGCGCATCCGCGAGGAGTTGGGCTATCTGGTGGGCACGGCCCCGGCGCTGGCGGCCCTCGCGGACACCGAGCCGGAACCGGAGGCATCCCGTCTGCGCACCGAGGCCACCCGGCTCTTCCGTCTGCTCGGCGGGGTCCCGACCTGGCTCGCGGACCAACTGGCCCCACCGGCCCCGGCGGCCTGACGGGGACGAGCGCCGACCCGGCAGTGTGACGGGGACGAGCCCTGCCCAGGCGGCGTGACAGGAACGAGCACCGCGGACGAGCCCTGCCCCGGCGGCGTGATGTGCCGGGCGTACCGGAGCTCCGCACCGTGAACACCGGCGCAGCGACCGTCAGGGCAGCGCGCGGGCCGTGACCCGGAACAGCGTGTCGTCCGTGCCGACGACGACCGACCGCTCCCCCGTCACCGCCACCGCCCGGACCGGCGGGCCCGGCCGCAGCGGCAGGGCCTCGTCCGTACCGAGGCGGCGGAGTTCGACGAGTCCGTCGGCCCAGGCGACGGCCAGCGTCCGGCCGTGGGCCGCGAGGGCGGTGACCGCGCAACCCCGTTCCGCGAGCGGGGTGTCGTCCGTGCTGCGACCGGGCGTCCAGGTGCGGACCGTGCCGTCGGAGCCCCCGCTGCAGACCACCGCTGCCGGGCCGTCCGCCACCGCCACGGCGGTGACCCGGCCGCGGTGCGCGGCGGCCTGGTGCATGCCGCCGTGACCGAACGCGTGCAGCGATCCGTGGCGGTCGCCGACCAGGACGAGCCTGCTCGTGGCGGCCAGCGCCGTGCCGGGGTGTGCGTCCAGCGTGGCGGCCACCGCGTCCGTCAGAGGGGTGTCGCCGTGGGTGCGGAGGCGGCCCCGTTCGTCCAGCATCAGCAGGGCACCGTCGGGCATGGGGGCGAGAGCCGTGATCCGGACGGGCAGGGTGGCCGTGCCCGGTGCGGGTGCGGCGTCGGCCGGGTGCACGGAACGTATCGCTCCGCGCTGGTCGGCGACGAGCAGATGCCCCGACCAGCGGCCCGTGCCCTGGGCGAGTGCCGCCACCGGACCGGGCCAGGGCGGGGAGACATCGCCCCGCACCCGGGTCCAGTCGGACCGCCACGGGGCCGTGGCGGCAAGGGCGTTCAGGGCGGGGCGGAGCCGTGGGTCGGCGTCGTCACCGAGCGCGGTGAGCAGGACGAGTGCCCGCTGGGCCGGTGGCTGTTCCCGGATGAGGGACTGTCCGGCGCGGAACCAGGCGGCTCGCAGTCCGCCGTGCTCGTCCGGGCGGGTCTCCGGGCCCGCTTCCGGGCCGTGGTCTCCGCGCGCGCCTCCGTGCGGACCGTCGCCTCCGCCGGCGCGTCCCTCCGGGCCGTCGCCTTCGTACCGACCGTGCGGGCCGTGCGGGCCGTGCGGGCCGTGCTCGAACGCGGCCGTCACGCTCGACGGGTCCGCGGTGCAGACCGCGGCGGGGTCGCCGAGGTCGGACGCTCCGAACGGGGCATCCCGGACCAGGCCGTCGTCCGTGACCGCGCCGGTCGCCCCGCCGGACGGAAGGGGCGGGGACTTCGGTACCACCACGCCGGTGGCGGCACCCTCGCGGCCGCTCCCCCGTTCCCGCCCGGGTGCGGTCACGAGCCGGATGTGGCCGAGGTCCCGCAGCGCACGGACGAGTTCGGCCGCCTCGTCCACCTCGGCCGGCTCCCCGGCCGCGGGTGACTGCGGTACGACGACCACGCCCGTGACTCCGAGGCCCGTGAGTGCGCCGACCAGTTCGCCGGGGCTCCGGGCCACGACGCCGAGCTGGTTGGCGAGGGTCCAGACAGTGCCGCGCACGCTCTGGGCCGTGAGGGGGACGACCGGGTCGGCCACCGGTCGCGCCTAGCGGTCCGCGCCGTTGAAGTGCTCCCGTACGAGGGAGGTCACCACTGCCAGATCCTGCGCCATGAGCGCCTCCAGCAGGGCCGCGTGCTCGGCGGCGTCGGCCACGAGGTCCGCCCGGCGGGGCGCGGGGGCGCTCACCAGGGGCCACTGCGCGCGTCGGTGGAGGTGGTCCGCGACGGCCACCAGCTGGTCGTTGCCGGCGAGCGACAGAACGGCGCGGTGGAAGGCGCGGTCGGACTCCGCGTAGCCGGCCCGGTCCCCGGTCGCGGCGGCGGCCGCGGTCGCCTCGGCGAGCGGGACGAGTTCGGCCCAGCGGGCGGCAGGAACGGTACGGGCGAGCCGCAGCATCACCGGTACCTCGATGAGAGCGCGGACCTCGGCGAGCTCCGCCAGTTCCCGGGCCGTGCGCACGACGACGCGGAAGCCGCGGTTCGGAATCGTCTCCACCGCGCCTTCGAGGCCCAGTTGCTGCATCGCCTCGCGCACGGGGGTGGCGGAGACGCCGAACCGCTCGCCCAGCGCGGGCGCCGAGTAGACCTCCCCGGGGCGCAGCTCACCGCTGACGAGGGCCGCTCGGAGCGCGTCCAGGATCTGGCCGCGCACGGAGTGGCGCCGGACGACGGTGCCGGGAGCCGGGGGCTCGCTGTGGGTGTGCTCACCGCGGACCTGTGCGCCGGACGGCGGCTCGACCCCCTCGTCGTACCGGCGCGGGGCGGGTGCGACGCCGGTGCCGGACGGCTCACGGCCGACTCCCGCGCCCGCGCCGCTCGCCCGTCCGCCGGGAGACGATCGGGTACTCGGGTCCCGCTCCTCGCGGGGCTGCCCGGGAATCCGGGCCGGCCCTTCCCCGGGGAGCGGCGCCGGTCCGGGACGGGCCCCCGGGTCGGGACGGTGCTCCGGCGCGGACCGCTCCGCACCGGCCTCGGCCGGAGCCGGGCGATGCGAGGGCAACGGACCGTCGGCCGGTCGGCAGGGCGTGGCGGGGCCGCGGGACGCGGCCGGGCCGTGCGACGAGGACGGTTCGCGGGACGCCGCCGGGCCGTGTGCCGAACCGTGCGACGGAGACGGGCCGTGCGACGCCGGTCCCCGCGCCGACGCGTGGGAGGCGACCGGCCCGTACGACTCCGACGGCCCGTGGGACACGACCGGCCCCTCCGACGTTTCGCGGGGCGGCGCCGGGTCGTCTGCCGGACCGTGGGACGCGACCGGACCGTACGGACGGGACGGGTGGGACGGCGCCGGGCCCCGGGCCGGACCGTGTGCCGGGTTTTGGGCCGGGACCGGGCCCTGGCCGGGGCCGGGAGCGTGCTCCCCTCGGGTCTGTCCGGGAACGCGGACGGACGCGGACGGCGGTGCCGCGGCGTCGCCGCGCGCTCTGCCCTGCTCCACTCGGGTCCTCCTCCGACCGCGTTCCGGACCCGGCTCGCACGGCGCGGGTCCTGCGTGCACGATAGGCGGACGGGGTCACAGTTCAAACACCGATAGCGTCGGGTAAGGTAAGGCTAACCTGCTCACGAGCGCGATTCGGTGGTCCCCGCATGACGGTCCCCGCTGTTCTCCACGACTCGCGGCCTGCCGCCCCCTCCGCCGCCACGGCGCCCGTGACCGGCGCGTACGCACGGATGTCCGCGGTGTTCCCCGGGCTCGGTGTGCGGCAGCTCGCGGACGGCGAACCGGCTCCGCGCGGCGCCGGCTGGGTCGCGGCGGCGGACCTCGCGGCCGGTGGCGCGGCCCTCGACGCGTTCCTGGCGTGGGACAACGCACAGGTGCTGCAGGACTACGGGCAGCAGGCCCGCCCGGACGTCGTGGCGAGCTTCGGACTCCACCGCTACGCCTGGCCCGCCTGTCTGCTGATCACGGTGCCGTGGTTCCTCGAGCGGCGCGTGCCGCGGCTGCCCGTCGAGGACGTCTCGTACCAGCGGGCCCGGGGCCGGATGGCGGTGCGCGTCCGCGCCTTCTCCTGTCTCCCCGGCGACCCGGCGGCCGTGCTCCCGGGCGCGCGGGTGGTCGCCGACGAGGACGCGCTGCGCGCGGAGGTCCGGGACGCCGTCGCCGAGCACATGGAGGCGATCCTCGACGGCTTCGGCCCGCGCATGCGGCGCGGCCGGCGCGCCCTGTGGGGCATGGCGACGGACGAGATCGTCGAAGGGCTCTGGTACGTGGCGCACCTCCTCGGCGAGGAGCGCCGCGCGATGACGGAACTGGAGGCGCTGCTGCCCGGCACCACCAAGCCGTACGTCGGCACGGCAGGGTTCCGCGAACTCACCGGGCCGTCCGGGGAGCCGCTGCCCACCAGGGACCGTGCGAGCTGCTGCCTGTTCTACACGCTGCGCCCCGAGGACACCTGCGTCACCTGTCCTCGCACCTGCGACGCCGACCGCGTGCGGCGGCTCGCCACGCAGAGCTGACCCGCCGGGACCACCCCGCGCTCGGCACCGCGACGTGCCCCGGGCAGCAGTAATCGAACTCAATTCCCTGCGCCTGCTGTGATGTTCGAGCGAAAGACACCTATTCGCAGTCCGCGAAGCCCTCTTGGCGCCCTCTTGCGGGGAAACCCCCTGCCCGCGACGGCACTTCGGCCAATATGGCGCGCGAAACGCCCAACGCGATGCAGATGCAAGGGACACCGCATGAGACTGACCGACATATCGCTCGACTGGCTGCTTCCGGGCGGCGTGATGCTCGCAGGGGTCGTCGCGGCGGTGGCGGTGCTCGCGCGTGGCAGGCGCACGGGGGGCGGTACCGCGAGCGACGACTCCTGGGAGCGCAGCGAGGAGCGCCGCAGGCGCAAGGAGGCCGTCTACGGCACCGCCTCCTACCTCCTGCTCTTCTGCTGCGCCGCGGTCGCCGCGGCACTGTCGTTCCACGGCCTGGTCGGCTTCGGCCGGCAGAACCTGAACCTCTCCGGCGGATGGGAGTACCTCGTCCCCTTCGGCCTCGACGGCGCCGCGATGTTCTGCTCCGTGCTCGCGGTGCGGGAGGCCAGCCACGGCGACGCGGCGCTCGGCTCGCGCATACTGGTCTGGCTGTTCGCCGGTGCGGCGGCCTGGTTCAACTGGGTCCACGCGCCGCGCGGTCTCGGCCACGACGGGGCCCCGCACTTCTTCGCGGGCATGTCGCTTTCCGCGGCCGTGCTCTTCGACCGGGCACTGAAGCAGACCCGCAGGGCGGCGCTGCGCGAGCAGGGCCTGGTACCCCGGCCGCTGCCGCAGATCCGGGTCGTACGGTGGCTGCGGGCTCCCCGTGAGACGTTCGGCGCCTGGTCGCTGATGCTGCTCGAAGGCGTACGCACCCTGGACGAGGCGGTCGACGAGGTGCGCGAGGACCGGCGGCAGAAGGAGCAGGAGCGCATGCGCCGGCGGGACCACGAGAAACTGGAGCGGGCCCGGCTGAGGGCGCTCAGCCGGCAGCACCGGGCGTGGGGGCGGCGCGGGGGACGGCAGCTGGAGGTCACCACCACCGTGAGCGGCACCCTCGCGGGCCCCGCCGCGGCGGCGGGATCCGTCCCGGGCTCCGCCCCGGCCGTCGGGTCCGTCGCGGAGCCCGCCACGGCCGAGTCCGGGCAACCGCCGTCGCGCGCCCGGGCCTCCCTGCAGGCCGTGAAGGGCGGTGACCCGGTCACCGTCGACCTCACGGCCGAGGACGACACCCAGGCGCTGCCGCGTCTCGACTCCCTCGAGAAGAAGCTCAAGCATCTCGAGCAGCAGTTCGGCTGACAACGCGAACCGGCGACACGGGCGGGACCCTTCGACGGGTCCCGCCCGTCCGCGTTCACGTCCGGGTCGGCACGGACTCGCCGGTCGCCGACCTTGCGTTCGCACGGCCGCACGGGTCCCGCCCGTCCGAGTTCACGCGCGCACCGGCCCGACCTCGCGCGTCACCCCCGCGTCAACCCCGTCGACCCGCGCCAAGCCCGCCTCGAGGCACGCCGTATCCGTGGCGCACCCTCCGCAGGCAGCGGGCCATCCGCGCCCGTCACGCGCGCCCGCCGTGCAGTTCGAACCACACCGCCTTGCCCAGGCCGTGGGCCCGCACACCCCACGCGTCGGCGAGGCTCTGCACCAGCAGCAGTCCCCTGCCGTGCGTGCTCTCGTCGGGCACGGGCTCCGCGGGCGGCTCCACCAGCCCGGTCGTGAAGTCCCTTACCTCGACCCGGAGTCGTGCGGGTGCCACCGTCGCCGTGACGACCGCCCCCTCCTCCGTGTGCACCAGCGCGTTCGTCACCAGTTCACTGGTCAGCAGCTCCGCCACCTCGGCCGAGCCCGGCTCGCCCCAGTGACCCAGCAGGGCCCGCAGGGCCCTCCGCACCTCCGGTACCGCCCTGAGGTCCGCGCGCCTCACGCTGCGCCGCAACTGCGCGGCGCCCGACCCTTCCTGACGCCCCGCCATTTTCCCCCACCGCACGTCGGAACGGTCCCTTCCCCTTCGCTCGTCCCGTCCGGCTCGAACAGGCACTCCCGGAATGCATGCCCCGCCGCCGTGCCGCCACGCATGCCGATTTCACCCGTAGTCACGGACGCGGTACGTTCCGCAGGTTCGAGCGGGCCATCTGCACCATCCGGCCGACGCCGCCGTCCAGCACGATCTTGCTGGCGGAGAGCGCGAACCCGGTCACCATCTCGGCGCTGATCCTCGGTGGGATGGACAGGGCGTTCGGGTCGGTGACGACGTCGACGAGAGCCGGGCCGTCGTGCGCGAACGCGTCCTTGAGGGCGCCCGCGAGCTGCTTGGGCTTCTCCACCCGGACGCCGTACACGCCCGCGGCCCGGGCCATCTCGGCGAAGTCCGGGTTGAGGTTGGCGGTTCCGTACGAAGGCAGGCCCGCGACCAGCATCTCCAGCTCGACCATGCTGAGCGAGGAGTTGTTGAACAACACGATCTTGACCGGCAGGTCGTGCTGCCGCAAGGTGAGGAAGTCGCCCATCAGCATGGTGAATCCGCCGTCGCCGGACATCGAGACGACCTGGCGGTCGCGGTCGACGAACTGAGCGCCGATGGCCTGCGGCAGGGCGTTCGCCATCGAGCCGTGGCTGAAGGACCCGATGATGCGGCGCCGGCCGTTCGGGGTGATGTAACGGGCCGCCCAGACGTTGCACATGCCCGTGTCCACGGTGAACACGGCGTCGTCGGCGGCCAGTTCGTCGAGCACCGACGCCACGTACTCGGGGTGGATGGGCACGTGCCGGTCGACCTTGCGCGTGTACGCCTTGATGACGCCTTCCAGCGCCTCCGCGTGCTTCTTGAGCATCTTGTCGAGAAAGCGCCGGTCGTTCTTCGGCCGCACGCGCGGGGTGAGGCAGCGGAGCGTCTCGCGCACGTCGCCCCAGACGGCGAGGTCCAGCTTGGAGCGGCGGCCGAGGTTCTCGGGCCGGATGTCGACCTGGGCGATCCTCACGTCGTCCGGCAGGAAGGCGTTGTACGGGAAGTCCGTGCCGAGCAGGATCAGCAGGTCGCACTCGTGGGTGGCCTCGTAGGCGGCGCCGTAGCCGAGCAGTCCGCTCATGCCGACGTCGTACGGGTTGTCGTACTGGATCCACTCCTTGCCGCGGAGCGCGTGACCCACGGGTGACTTGACGCGCTCCGCGAACTGCATGACCTCGTGGTGCGCGCCGGCGGTCCCGCTGCCGCAGAAGAGCGTCACGCGGTCCGCCTCGTCGATCATCCGGGCCAGGGCGTCGATCTCCGCGTCGCCGGGCCGGACGGTGGGGCGCGAGGTGACGAGGGCGTGCTCGATGGACTTCTCCGGGGCGGGACGGGAGGCGATGTCCCCCGGGAGGGCGACCACGCTGACGCCGCTGCGGCCGATGGCCTGCTGGACAGCGGTCTGCAGCAGGCGCGGCATCTGCTGCGGGTTGGAGATCAGCTCGCAGTAGTGGCTGCATTCCCTGAACAACTGGTCCGGATGGGTCTCCTGGAAGTAGCCGAGCCCGATCTCGGAGGACGGGATGTGCGAGGCCAGGGCGAGGACCGGGGCCATGGAGCGATGGGCGTCGTACAGGCCGTTGATCAGATGCAGATTGCCGGGGCCGCACGAGCCGGCGCACGCGGCCAGCCGGCCCGAGATCTGTGCCTCGGCACCGGCGGCGAACGCGGCCGTCTCCTCGTGGCGGACCTGGACCCAGTCGATCGCGGAGTTGCGGCGGATGGCGTCGACAACGGGGTTGAGGCTGTCGCCGACGACTCCGTACAGCCGCCGCACACCGGCGCGGACGAGAATGTCGACGAACTGTTCTGCGACGTTCTGCTTGGCCATGGATCCATCTATCCACGGCCCCGGCGGTTACGCCTCCCAGAGGGCGCACGCCGTACGGTCGTCGGCGTAGCCCTTCACCCTCAGCTGGGTGTCGGCCAGATAGGCGGCGAGACCGGGCGGCTCCGTGCCCGCCCACCGTTCCGCCAACTCCTGGGCGAGCGCGGACTCACCGCGCAACGGGTCGGCGAGGCCGTTGCTGCACAGCAGCAGCGTGTCCCCCGGGCGGGCCACGGACGCACGGAAGCGGAACGGCTCGGCGGGCGGCGGGACGGGTGCGTCGACGTGCGGCGACGGGGGCGTGGGGACGCCCAGGTCCATGGTGAGCCGGTCGCCCTCCCGGGTCTCCGGGGGAGGTGAGCCGTAGCCGACGACGGGTTCGCCGGCGAGGGCGTCCGGGAGCGCCGGCTCCAGATCCTGCCAACCGCCGTCGCGGAGGCGGAACAGCCCTCCGGCGCCGACGCCGAAGAACACCCGGGTGCGGCAGGCGGGATCGGCCGACAGCAGCAGGCATCGCAGGCTCGCCGTGTACTCCTCCGGGGGTACGCCCCGTTCGTCCGCGCGGGCGCGGAGCCGGCCGAAGGAGCGGTCGGTCAGCCGGTGGAGCCCCGATTTCAGGTCGCCCCGCCGGCCGGCCCTTATGTCCTCGGCGAGCCGGGCGTGGCTGCGGCCGACGGCGCCGCCGATCCAGCGGCATGCGTCGGCGGCGGCGAGGTGCGCGCCTTCCGCGGCCCGTGCCCCGGTGGCCACGGCGACCAGGACGAGCGCGTGCTCCCCGGCGCCGAAGCGTGCGGTGAGCAGCGCGTCGCGGCGGTGCTCACCGCGGTAGCGGGCCGAGTCGCCGCGCACGGAGGCGGCGCGCAGGGTGAACGAGCCGTACCGCGCGCCGTCCAGCACCGTGTCCGCGACGAGCCCGTCGAGCTCCTGCGGATCCGCGGCGGGCAGCGCGGTGGGCTCGGCGTCGTACGTGGGCGGCCGGTCCCCCACGTACCCGTCCCTGCTGTCGCCCCGTCCCGCGCCGGCGCCCTCCTTGCGCCGTCCCCACGGCACGGCCGCACGAAGCCCCGCGGCCCGGGTGCCCCGGTCGGGGGCAGCGGCGGACGTCCCGTCAGGGGGCGCGGCGGGCATCGGCGGTCGCTCCGGCGCGGGTTCCGGCACGGACCCTCCCGCGGGCTCCGCACCGGAGGCGGCGGGCAGCGGCGTCCCCGACGGGGCCGCGCCGGACGGGGCACCGGGCGTGTGGCGGCCGGCAGCCGGGGGCGGCGCGATCGGTGGGACGGGAGCGGCAGGAGCGCTCGACGAGGCCGGTGAGGGGATGGAGACCGCGGGGCCCCCGGGCTCGACGGGCGGGGCCGGCGGTACGGGCGGCGCAGGTGGCGGTACGGGCGGTACGGGCGGCGCGGGGGGCGGGGCCGACGGTGGGGGCGGGGGTGCGGGCACGGCGGATGCGGGCACCCCGGGCCCCGCTCGGGACACGAGCGGATCCGCACCGGAACCCGCCGCGGCGGGCGAAGTGGTGGGAGGCGGAGGCTCCCAAGGGGCGCCGCCGCCCCGGTGGGACGGGTCCCACCAGGAACCCCGAGGGCCGTCCGGGCCCACCGTGTCCACCGCGGAGTCGAAGCGGTCGTCGAGTGTGTCGCCCGCGGCGGCGGCGGGGCCGGTGTCCGGGGCGGACTCGTCGTACAGCCGGTTCCACCAGTCGTCGCCTGCGGTGGGCCTGTCCCCCTGCTGACTCATGTCCCTATTGTCGACCGCGGAGGCCGCACGAAAACGGCGTATTCCACAAAACCCGGCCGGGCTGGGAGTCCGCCGGGCGTCCCAACCCCCCACGGGAAGGACGCCCGGCGGACGTTCAGGTGGTCAGCGCACGGCGTGCGCGAGTTCGACGGACCGGGTGACGGATCTCCCGCCCGCGTCGGCCGGTTGGGCCCGCGGCGTCATCCGTGCGCACCGAGCGCGTCCGGCGTTTCCGGGGCGTCGGCTTCTGGCCGTCCGTCACCGGGAACGTCCTGCGGCCGCCCACGGGAGGGCCGGGAGCCGGGAAGAGGACCGGGATTCCCCGGGCGTACGCGTTTCCGCGCCGCGCGGAACCCCGGGTCCGGACGGTGGGCGCCTCCGCGTTCCGCTTGCGCGCCGGCGCCGGCTGCCCGATCGCCGTGGCCGCGGGGGAATTCGCAGGGGCGCTCCCGTCCGGGACGGCGCCCGGCCGGCGGCGCGTCGACGGCACCGTCCGCCGGTGTTCGTGCGCGCGTTCGGACACATCGCCCTCCCAGGTCGATTCCGGACGCGGTCCGTGTCGGTGATCCTTGGTGGTGGCGCCACATTGGCAGAGCCGGAAGCCCTGCGGGGATGATGAGGACGGCGGGTTTACGCCGTGGCCGGTTTCCGCCACGATCGTGCCCGCAGCAAGCGGAATGGCGAGGTCCGGGGAGGGCTCAGGGGTGCTGGGAGCAATAGGTCTCGACGCGAGGCAGGAGTCGGCGTACCGCACGCTGGTGGCGCTCGGCGCCGCGGAGGTGGCCGATCTGGCGCACCGCCTCGCGCTCCCGGAGGCGGACACCGAACGGACGCTGCGTCTGCTGGAGCACCACGGGCTGGCCGCCCAGTCGTCCGCACGCACCGGCCGCTGGGTGGCGGCGCCGCCGGGCGTCGCCCTCGGCGCGCTGCTCACCCAGCACCGGCACGAACTCGAGCAGGCCGAACTCGCCGCGGCGCTGCTGGCCCAGGAGTACCGGGCCGAGGCCACGGAACTGCCCGTGCACGACCTGGTCGAGGTCGTCACCGGCGCGAGCGCGGTGGCGCACCGCTTCCTCCAGCTCCAGCTGGGCGCGTCCGAAGAGGTGTGCGCGCTCGTCACCGGAAAGCCGATGGTCGTGTCCGGGACGGACAACGAGGCGGAGGAGCGGGCGGCGCAGCGCGGCGTCGCGTACCGCGTGGTCATCGAACGCGAGGTGCTGACGCTGCCGACCGGGCTCGTCGAGGTGTCGGCCTCGCTCGGCCGTGACGAACAGGTCCGCGTCGTGGACCGCGTGCCGACCAAACTCGTCGTCGCCGACCGGACGCTGGCGATGGTCCCGCTGACCGGGCGGGGCTCGGAGCCGGCGGCGCTCGTGGTCCACGCGAGCGGGCTGCTGGAGTCGCTGACGGGCCTGTTCGAGGCCGTGTGGCGAGAGGCGCTGCCGTTGCGCCTCGGCGGGGGCGGCGGGGTGACGGAGGACGGCCCCGCGGGCCCGGACGCCGCCGACCTGGAGATCCTCTCGCTGCTGCTCGCGGGCATGACGGACGCGAGTGTCGCCAAGCAGCTCGACCTCGGCCTCCGCACGGTCCAGCGACGCGTGAAGGGCCTCATGGAACTGGCCGGCGTCACGACCAGGCTCCAACTCGGCTGGCACGCGTACGAGAAGGGGTGGGTGGCACGCACGGCAGCCGAGGACCGGGCGGGTGGTGCGTGGACGGGCGCGGCGGCGGCCTCCGGAACGTCCGGGGCGAGCGCCGGGCCTGCCGCCGACACCGAGGCGGGTTTCGCGGCGACGGCGTCCGCGGAACCGCCGGGCCCCGAAGCGGACACGGGTACGGGAATGTGGGCTGCCGACACGGCGCGGCCCCGGACGACCGCCCTCGACGGGGAAACGGCGCCGGCCGCCGCGGGGTGACCACGACGGCCCCGTCGCCGCGCAGGGGTCTCCTGCTCCACCCCCCGGTGGAGGGAGACCCGGATCTGCGAGGACGACGGGCGGTCGCCCCGGCTCCCTTCAGCCGGCGCCGACGGCCGCCGGGGGGCGCCGGGACGAAACGGCCTGGAGGTGACGGGTGGCGTAGGAGCGCCAGGGCCGCCAGGCTTCGCCGCCGGAGCACCGGAACGGCCCGCCCCGCCCCTCGGGCTCCGGGTCCACGTCGGGATCGCCGAGCGCGCGCATCCGGATCAGCGCGGCGCTGCGCGGCGTGAGCCCGGGCACCGTCAGCAGCGCGCGTTCGGCGTCGTCGCGGTCGGCGCCCGGGTCGAGCCGTACGTCGCCGTCCCCGAGCGCGGTCGCCAGGGGGCCGACGACCGGGTGACCGGTGAGCGCCGCCGCCTCGGGGAAGAGGTGGGTGAGCCCGCCGCAGGGCTGGTCCAGGAGCTTTCCGTACGTCTCGACCAGCCGGGCGGACTCCTCCCGCCCGGCGACCGCACGGACGGCGAACTCCTCGGGCTCCGCCGTGCCCGGTGACCGCAGCCCCGGACGTGCGGCGACGAGGGGCGCGAGCACCGGGTCCGCCGAGAGCCGCTCCACCACGGCGTACGGGTCGGCGTCCAGGTCGAAGAGCCGGCGCAGCCGCTGCACGGCGGTGGTCAGATCACGCAGATCGGTCAGATGGATCCGGGCGTCGAGCCACGGACCGGCCGAGCGTTCGTCCACGGCCACGATCCCGGAACCGTACGGCAGCCGCAGGGTGCGGCGGTACGTACGCGCCCCGGGCACCCCGACGACCTCCTCGATCCGGTCCAGTGCCTCCCGGGCGAGCAGGTCGAACACCTCGCCCGCGGCGTACGGGCCGCGATGGGCCAGCCGCAGCGGGATCCCGGCGCTGCCGGCGGCCCGCTTCGCTCCCCTCTCGGCGCGCAGCTCGGTGGGCGTGCGGGCGTAGATCTGCCGGATGGTGTCGTTGAACTGGCGCACGCTCGTGAACCCCGACGCGAACGCGATCTCCGTGACGGGCAGCGCGGTCGTCCGCAGCAGCACCCGCGCGGTGTGCGACCGCTGCGCGCGGGCGAGTGCGACGGGACCGGCGCCCAGCTCCGCGTTCAGCTGCCGCTGCACCTGCCGCGCGCTGTAGCCGAGCCGCCGGGCCAACCCGGGGACGCCTTCCCGGTCGACGACACCGTCCCCGATCATCCGTACGGCCCGCCCGACGACATCGGCCCGGACGTTCCACTCGGCCGACCCCGGAACGGCGTCGGGCCGGCACCTCCGGCACGCCCGGTAGCCGTGGCCCTGGGCGGCCGCGGCCGACGGGAAGAAGCGGACGTTGGCACGCTTGGGCGTCACCGCGGGGCAGCTGGGACGGCAGTAGATCCCGGTCGTCTCCACCGCGAAGAAGAACGCCCCGTCGAACCGTGCGTCCCGGCTGCTGACGGCTTCGTACCTGCTGTCGTCGTCCATCACACCGTCCAGTGTCCGTCTCCGGAGGCCGCCGGTCCGGCGGATTTCGGACACGACGCCTCGGGGGCGACCGGAGCAGGGGCGAGCCCGCCCGCCCCTGCTCCAGCCGGGCGCTTCGGCGAACCGCTCCGGGCGATCGCGTGCGCCTCAGGGGCCATGGCCCTTGAGGCGCACGGACCCGGCTCGGGCCCTCCGGCGCCCCTGTGCCACCCGCGGACACCGCGCCCCGGCAGCCCTGCCGCGAAGAACGGGCACAACCCCCGGCCCTGCAACAGCCCACTGCCCCGGGGCACCGGGCCCCGAATCCCCGCGGACACCCCGGCCCCGACAGCCCTGCCGCGAAGGCCGGGGCACAACCCCCGGCCCTGCAACAGCCCGCTCCCCCGGAGCCGATGCCGGCAGCGACGCCTGGTCCGGCCCGGGCTCCGGCTCCGCCCCGGCAGCGGCTCACCACCACCCGCACCGCTGCCCCGACCGTGGCCCCGCCACGGGTGCCCGGGTGCCCCCGCACCCCGCCCCCCTCGGGGCACCCTCCTCGCCGGGACCGCCGGGACCGCCGGGACCACCGGGACCACCGGGACCACCGGAAGAGCCGGGACCGCCGGAAGAGCCGGGACCGCCGGAAGAGCCGGGACCGCCGGAAGAGCCGGGACCGCCGCATCGCCGGACGGCCCCCGGGACCGCCGGAGACGCCCGACGGGGAATCAGCGCACGCGCCCGCCCCTCTTCGCCTCGCCCGCCGCGCGGCCCTCCGCGTGCTTGCGCTTCCAGTCGCGGCGGATCTCCGCACGCAACCGGGCATCGGTCTTCGCGACGATGCGCTGGTTCTCGCGGACCAGCTTGCGATAGCTGTCCAGCCGTCGTTCCGGGAGGGAGCCGTCGGCCAGCGCCGCGAGAACGGCGCACCCCGGCTCCGACTCATGGGCGCAGTCGTGGAAGCGGCAGTCCCGGGCCAGGCCCTCGATCTCCGAGAAGACCTGGCCCACGCCCGCCCCCGCGTCGAAGAGGCCCACGCCCCGCAGTCCCGGGGTGTCGATGAGCACGCCGCCACCGGGGAGGACGAGAAGGTTCCGGGTCGTCGTCGTGTGACGTCCCTTCCCGTCCACGCCACGCGTGGACTGCACCTCCATGGCGTCCTCGCCGAGCAGGGTGTTCGCCAGCGTGGACTTCCCCGTGCCGGAGACGCCGAGCAGCACGCTCGTGCCGCCGGAGACGAGTGCCGCGAGGACGTCCATGCCCTCGCCGGTCAGCGAGCTGACCGGCAGCACCTGGACACCCGGTGCCGTGGTCTCCACGTCCTGCACCAGGTACGACAGGGTGGTCACGTCCGGCACCAGGTCGGCCTTGGTGAGCACGACGAGCGGCTGCGCCCCGCTCTCCCAGGCCAGCGCCAGGAACCGTTCGATCCGTCCGAGGTCGATCTCGACCGCGAGCGAGACCGCGATGACGACGTGATCGACGTTGGCGGCGAGGATCTGGCCCTCGGACCGCTGGGACGAGGTGGATCGCACGAAGGCGGTGCGCCGGGGCAGACAGGCCCGTACGTACCGGGGGTTGCCGCCCTCGGGGTCGACGGCCGCCCAGTCGCCGGTGCAGATCACGCGGAGCGGATCGTGCGGGGTGACGAACGCGGTGTCGGCGCGGACGGTCCCGTCCGCGGTGACGACGTCGCACTGGCCCCGGTCGACCCGGACGACCCGCCCGGGCACCAGCCCTCGTTCGGCGTGGGGCGCGAACGCCGCCGCGAGGTCCTCGTCCCAGCCGTACGGGGCGAGCGCGTGCGGCGCGCCACCGCCGGCACCGGCACCGGCACCGGCACCGGCACCGGCACCCGGAACGGAGGGCGGGAAGGAGTGCGCGGGGGAGCCGGGCTGCTCGTCCGAAGCGGAGTGCTCGCGGGAGACGGGGCGCTCGGGAGAAGCCGAGGAAGAAGAGTGAGCAGAGGAGGAGAGAGACAAGGGAGACCCTTCACACGGGTGGCCCCGGCAACGCACGCGCGCAGGCGTACGACAAGGAGGGAACGGCTCAGCCGGTGACCACGGAAATGGGAGTGATGGACTTCGGGTTCCGGGCAGCGCCCGGCGCAGTGACCGTCATCAACGTCCTCACCTCCGTGTCCTTCTCGATGCTCTCGCCGTGCCTCGGGCACGGCGGCGACGCCACACTAACCCGTCCCCCGGACCGTGCCAACGCGTTTTCGCGACGCCGCCACCCGGTGGCACCACCGGGCCCCGCTGCGGTGGCGACCGCCCCGATTCTGTTGAAGGGTGTCAGGGAGTGTCCACCTGTCCCTGCCCGCGCCCCTGCCCCGGGACGCACACGAATGAGGTGAGCGGCCTTGGCGAGCACTTCACCCGGGGTGCCGGGCACGCCGTGCTGGGTGAGCCTGACGACGCAGGACATGCGGGCCGCCCAGGACTTCTACGGTGCCGTGTTCGGCTGGGAGTTCGAGCCCGATGTCCAGGCGGAGGGGTATGTGGTCGCGCACGCGGACGGCCAACCGGTCGCCGGTCTCGTGGAGTCCGCGCAGACCATGGGGGTTCGGCTGCCGGTCGCCTGGACGGCGTACTTCGTGGCCGACAGCGCCGACGCGGCGGCGGCGCGCGTGCGCGAACGGGGCGGGACGGTCGCCGTGGGACCGCTCGCGTTCGGCCGGGGCCGGATGGCGTGGGCCGCCGATCCACTGGACGCGGTGTTCTGCGTCTGGGAGGGACCCGCGACCGCGGGGTGGCAGGCAGGACGGGGCACGGGCGCCGTGGCATGGCTGGAGCTCCACACGAGGGACCCGTTCGCCTCAGCGCTGTTCTACGGCGGGGTGTTCGAATGGGACGCCCATCCGGACGTCATCGACGTGCGCTACGAGCACGACCGGGTGATGCTGCGGGCCGGCGGCCGCACGGTGGCGGGACTGTACGGCGGCGTGCCGGAGTCGGGGGACGGGGCGATCCGCCCCCAGTGGCACGTCCACTTCTGCCGGGACGACGTGGACGAGGCGGCGGCCCGCGCGGGTGCCGCGCACGGCACCGTCGTGACGCCCCCGCAGGACACACCGCTGGGGCGCACGGCGACGATCCGTGATCCCGAAGGCGGGCTCTTCCATCTGTCGTCCATCGAGGACGAACCTTCCTGACGCACGCTCCGGCCGGCGACACGGGTCCCTCCTGGCCGAGCGACCTGACGCCGCCGCGACACCTCCCCTCCATGTGACTCCGCTCACAAGTGACTGCCCGGCCGTGATGTTTCCCGGCGCCGGCCCGCTGACCGGGTCGTCCTCCCGGCCGCACGGCACGGGCGTCCCACACGTCATGGCACGGGAGGGCTCGAGATCGTCACCGAGCTGGTACGCCATCCGTCCAAGGAGGAGATGGTCGGCCGCGGCTGGATCGACGAAGAGGGAAACCCGCTCGACCCGAGCTTCAAGACGCCGGAGCAGGGCGCGGCGACGCAGGTGTGGGCGGCCACGTCGAGCCGGCTGGCGGACATGGGCGGGCTCTACCTCGAGGACTGCGACGTCGCGGAGGCGCTCGCGAGGGCGCTTCGGACGAGCTGAACAGCGGGGTGCGGGCCTACGCGACGGACCCCGGCAACGCCGCACGTCCGTGGGCGCTGCCGGCCGAGCTCACGGGAGTGGGCGCCTTCGGCCCCGCCCGCTGACCCGGCGGGCGCACCCGGCCCGGCCGCGACCCGGCGCCGCACGGCGACTCGGCCGAGGACGCCGGGTCGCGGCCGGCCGAGCGGGCTACTCCTCCAGCACGGCGACGATCGTGGGGACGTGACTG
Organism: Streptomyces sp. HUAS CB01; assembly: GCF_030406905.1. Taxonomy (NCBI): domain Bacteria; kingdom Bacillati; phylum Actinomycetota; class Actinomycetes; order Kitasatosporales; family Streptomycetaceae; genus Streptomyces; species Streptomyces chengbuensis. The sequence continues at coordinate 6,197,646 of NZ_CP129137.1, read as the reverse complement.
CCCTCGACGTTCTTCACCGAGGTGACGAGGGTGACGGGGCCGCCCCGGACGAGTCCGCGCAGCTGCTCCATGGCCGCCGCGGCCGGACCGTCGGAGAGTTCCCTGCGATACCGGGCGTCGAACTCCTCGTACCGGGAACGGTCGTGGTGGTACCAGCCGCGCAACTCGCCTGTCGGCGCGACCTCCTTGAGCCAGACGTCGACGGCGGCCCGCTCCTTCGAGACACCGCGCGGCCAGAGCCTGTCGACGAGTACGCGGGTGCCGTCGGCCGGGTCGGGGTCGTCGTAGACCCTGCGCACGTTGATGGTCGCCATGCCGTCAGCCTGCTGTGCGCGACCTCGCGGCGCAAGCGCGAACCCTCCCCATTTCGTCGTATTGACGATAAAGGGCCGCCTCGGATATCGTCGCACTGACGAGAAAGAGGGGGTTGCCCACATGGCCGACATCACCAGGCGCTTCGGCAGGCGCCATCTGCGCTCCGCGCCCACCGCCCACGTCCGCCACCACCGCCGCGGCCGGCTCGTCCACGACGGACCCGGGCTCAGCTTCTGGTTCCGGGCGCTGACCGCCGCGCTGTCCGAAGTCCCCGTCGACGACCGGGAACTGGCGATGACCTTCCACGCCAGGACGTCCGACTTCCAGGATGTGTCGGTGCAGGCGACGGTGACGTACCGGATCAGCGATCCGGCCACGGCGGCCGCCCGGCTGGACTTCTCCATCGACCCGGACACCGGTGCCTGGCGGGGCGCTCCACTGGAGCAGATCTCGACCCTCCTGACCGAGACCGCCCAGCAGCACGCACTGGACGTGCTGGCCCGCACCCCGTTGTCGGCGGCCCTCGTCGACGGTGTCGCCGCCGTGCGCGAGCGGATCTCCGGCGGGCTGGGCGCGGAACCACGGCTGACCGCCACGGGTATCGAGGTGGTGGCCGGCCGTACGCGTCATGGCCCTGCGGCCCGAGCCCGAGGTCGAACGCGCCCTGCGCACCCCGGCCCGTGAGCAGATCCAGCAGGAGGCCGACCGCGCGACGTACGAACGGCGGGCGGTCGCCGTGGAGCGGGAGCGGGCCATCGCCGAGAACGAGCTGGCCAGCAGGATCGAACTCGCCCGCCGCGAGGAGCGGTTGGTCGACCAGAAGGGCACCAACGCGCGGCGCGAGGCCGAGGAGAGCGCCGCCGCGGACGCGGTGCGCGCGGAGGCGGAGGCCGCGCGGAAGGTACGGCTCGCCAAGGCCGAGGCCACGGCGGCGCGCGAGGTGGGCGAGGCCCGTGCCGGGGCCCAGGCCGCGTGGCTGCGGGTGCACTCCGAGGCCGACCCGGCGACCCTGCACGCCCTCGCCGTCACGCGGCTCGCGGAGAACCTGCCGCGCGTCGACAGCGTCACCCTCTCCCCCGACGTCCTCACCGGGCTCCTCGCACGACTGGCCGGCCCGGCGACGGGGACGGGGACGGGGACGGGGACGGGGGGAGCGTGAGTCTCGCCCCGCGCGCGGTGATCGTGCACCGCACCACCGAGTACGAGGAACTGCTCGCCCGCCACGGCACCCACGGCCAGGCCGAGTTCTTCCTCTCCTCCCGCGGCCGGAGCATCCACGAGGTCGCCGAGCGGCACGGCCGCACCCGTCGTGCCCTGGCCGCCGTCTCGGCGGCGGTGCCGGCGCAGTGGCGCCGGGCCCGGGTGGAGCGGGCGGACCTCGACCGGTTCCTGTTCGCGCCCGAGGACGTGGTGGTCGTCGCCGGACAGGACGGGCTCGTCGCCAACACGGCCAAGTACCTGGACGGCCAGCCGGTGGTGGGCATCGACACCGACCCCGGGCGCAACGCCGGCGTACTGGTACGGCACCGCCCCGCGGACACGGCCCGGCTGCTGCGGGCCGCCGTGGGGCGTGCCGCCACGACGGACGAACTCACCATGGTGGAGGCCGTCGCCGACGACACCCAGCGGCTCGTCGCGCTCAACGAGATCTACCTGGGCCGGCCGGACCACCAGACGTCCCGCTACCGGCTCGACCTCGACGGCCCGGGCGATCCCGCGGAACCGGCCCGAGCCACCGTGGGCACCGGGGGCGACGGCGGTGGCCGGAGCGGTCGCAGTGGCCGCATTGACCCCGGTACCGGGAGACGCGGCAGCGACGCGGGCCGTCGGGGGCGCGCGGGCGACGACGCCCGGGCCGGTGAGGCCCAGGCGTCCTCCGGGGTCCTCGTCGGCACCGGGACGGGCGCGACCGGCTGGCTCCGGTCGCTGTGGCGGGAGCGCGGGGGCAGCCACCCGCTGCCGGCACCCGCCGAGGCCCGGCTGCTGTGGTTCGTACGCGAGGCCTGGCCCTCCCCCACGACCGGGACGTCGCTGGTGGAAGGGGACCTCCCGGCCGGGCGCCGGCTGCGGATCACCGTCGAGTCCGACCGGCTGGTGGCCTTCGGGGACGGCATGGAGTCCGACGCGCTGGAACTGACGTGGGGCCAGTCGGTCCGTGTCGGGGTGTCGGACACATCGCTGCGGCTCCTGGTCTGACGGCATCCGAGGGACGCGTCCGGCCACCGTCGGAGGGCACTGTCCCGAGCGCTCGGTGCCGAGCCCGCCGTCACGACGCCGCGCTCCCGACGCCGCCGTCCCGGGTCGGTTCTCCCCGGGATGCGTCGGCCCCGCCTGCCGGAGGGGGGCGGCGGGCGGGGCCGTTCGCGGGGCGGCATGGGGGGTGCCGCCCCCTTCGTGGGGGGCATTCGCGGACTTCGGATACCCGGGGTGTGCGCGTTCATGCGCGGCGATCTCCGAACGGTCGTCGCGTGGGCGCGCGGCTGCCCGAGGGCGCCGACCGGCCCGGGCCGGCGGCTGCCCGGTCAGCGACTGCCCGGGTCGAACGCCGTCACCGTCCGGTCCCGTTCCCGCCACGAGCCGCAGGGCTGGAAGCCGCCTCCCCAGGCGCGGTCCCAGTGGGCGCGCCGCCGCGATCCGCCGTCCGGTGTGCCGCCGCCCGCGCCGGGGCGGGCGGTCGAGCGCCGGTGGGCGACGACCGTCAGCACGGCCATGACGGCGGCCAGTTCCTCGGCGTCCGGAGCGCCGTGCACGATGCGCAGATCGACGTCCATGACGACCTCACCAGCTCACCGGGAGCGACTTGGGCCCGCGGATCAGCGCGCCCTCCTGCCAGGCGATCTCCTCCGGAGGCACCGCGAGGGCCAGTCGCGGGAAGCGGCTCAGGAGCGTCGCGAGCATCACCTCGGACTCCATCCGCGCCAGCATCGGGCCCACGCAGTGGTGCGGGCCGAACCCGAAGGACAGATGCGCGGCGGCCGGGCGGTCGAAGTCCAGGGTGTGCGGGTCGGGGAAGACCTCGGGGTCCCGGTTCGCGGCCAGGTACGAGCAGTGGACCACCTCCCCGGCCCGGATGCGTACGCCGCCGACCTCCACGTCCTCGGTGGCGATCCTCGGCAGGCCCACCCCGTTGCGGTGCGGGATGTAGCGCAGCAGTTCCTCGACCGCCCGGGGCAGCAGCGCGGGCTCGGCGCGCAGCCGGGCCAGCTGCTCCGGACGGGTGAGAAGCGCGTACACCATGTTTGCGCTGTTGTTGCGGACCGCGTGCGCCCCGCTCACGAGGATCGCCGTCGCCATCGACAGGGCCTCGTCGTCGCTGATCTCCCCCTCGGAGGCGGCGGCGGCGAGGACGCCGGCCAGGTCGTCCGCGGGCTCCGCCCGCCTGCGGGCGAGGAGCGCCTCGACGACCTCGCGGACCGACTTCCTGCCCTCCTGGCTTCGGGCCGGTGCCGGGCCCGGCGTCATGATCACGTCCGTCCAGGAGATCATCCCGGCGCGGTCCTCCTCCGGCAGTCCGAGCAGGTCGCCGACGACGGACAGCGGGAACGGCCCGTGCAGGTGACCCACCAGATCGGCCGGGGGCCCGTGCCGTTCCATCTCGTCCAGCAGTCCGTCCGCGGTCCGCTGGGCCAGGGGCCTCAGCCGCTCCATGCTGCTGCCGGTGAAGGCGCGGGCGACGACCCGGCGCATGGTCGTGAGGTGCGGCGGATCCGTGTAGTTGAGGGAGGCGTGCCTGGCGGCGATGGCGTGCGGTGAAGCGCTCGTCACGTCCCGGTCGGCGAGCGCCCGGCGACTGAACCGGGGGTCCGACGTGACGAACCTGACGTCCTCGTGGCGCGTCACGAGCCAGGCGGTGCCCTCACCGTACGGAAGCCGGATGCGTACCACCGGCTCGTCCCGGAGGACCGTGGTCAGGAACGGGTCGAAGTCCAGGGCACTCAGGTCCTCGAGGCTCCAGTGGCGAACGTCCTCGTCGCCCTGCGGACCGGGGCCGGCCGCGGCCGGCGTCCCGGGTTCTGACGTCTTCACGTTCGACTCCCAACGTCCGACGCCCGATGCCGCCGCGGCCCCCGGTGACTCCCGGTGAGCGGAGCGGGCGGCGTTCAACGGCTTCCACATCCCTTCCCGGTCGCCGCGCCATCGGGACGGCACCGGCCCGCCATCACCCGGACGGACCACCCCTTCCTGGTCGCCGCGCCATCGGGACGGCACCGGCCCGCGATCACCCGGACGGACCAGACACAAGGGCTTTCCTCGGCGGGCGCGAACGGGTGACCTCCCGGATCCTTTGGGAGGGGAACGCGAGAGAAGGGCGCACCAACATGGCCACTCTGTGCCGACCGGCGGTGTCCGTACCCGAACACGTGATCACCATGGAGCAGACCCTGGACCTGGCGCGGACCGTTCACGCGGACCATCCACAACTGGACCTGGCGCTTCGCCTGATCCGGAACACCGGAGTGGAGAAGCGGCACCTGCTGCAGCCGATCGAGGAGACGCTGAAGCATCCCGGATTCGAACACCGCAACGCCCTCTACGAGTCCGAGGCGAAGGCCCGGGTGCCCGCGGTGATCGACCGGGCGCTGGCCGACGCCGAGCTCAGGCCCGTCGACATCGACGTGATCATCTACGTGTCGTGCACCGGCTTCATGATGCCGTCGCTCACGGCCTGGCTGATCAATTCGCTGGGTTTCCGCACGGACGCGCGTCAGGTGCCGATCGCGCAGCTCGGCTGCGCGGCCGGCGGCGCGGCGGTCAACCGGGCCCATGACTTCTGCACGGCGTACCCGGAGGCGAACGCCCTCATCGTGGCCTGCGAGTTCTGCTCGCTGTGCTACCAGCCGACGGATCTGGACGTGGGAAATCTGCTGTCCAACGGACTCTTCGGCGACGGCCTGGCCGCGGCGGTGGTCCGCGGCCGGGGCGGGCACGGTGTGTCCCTGGAACGCAACGGCTCCTATCTGGTGCGCGACACCGAGGACTGGATCGCCTACGACGTCCGCTCCACGGGCTTCCACTTCAAGCTGGACCGACGGGTTCCGGGCACCATGGAACCGCTGGCACCGGCACTGAGGGCGCTCGCGGCCGAACACGGCTGGGACGCCGCCTCGCTGGACTTCTACATCGTCCACGCGGGCGGTCCGCGCATCCTCGACGACCTGGGGAAGTACCTCGGAGTGCCGCCCGAGGCCTTCCGGTTCAGCCGGGCCACGCTCACCCAGTACGGGAACATCGCCAGCGCCGTCGTCCTCGACGCACTGCGCAGGCTGTTCGACGAGGGCTCGACCCGGCACGCCGCGCGCGGCATCCTCGCCGGCTTCGGCCCCGGCATCACCGCCGAGATGAGCCTGGGGCGCTGGACCGAGGCCGAGGTGCCGGCCGCCGCGGGGAGGTGCTGACCGTGCGGGACGACATCTCCACGCCGGCGGCGACCACGCAGACACATGCGCGAACGCGTGCGTGTACGAGTGCGAGTGCGAGTGCGAGTGCGGCGGTCCCGCTCCCCCCGGTCCGCTTCTGGCCGGTAAGGGACCTGGCCGGCGTGGAGTTCGACCCGGACCTCGCGGCGCTGATGCGGGAGGGACCCCTGGCCCGGATCCGGCTCCCCAACGGCGAGGGCTGGGCCTGGCTGGTGACGCGCCACGAGGACGTGCGGGCGGTGACGAACGATCCGCGCTTCAGCCGCAGGGCGGTCGTCGGCAGCGATGTCACCAGGCTGGCACCGCACTTCATCCCGGTGGCCGGGGCGGTCGGCTTCGAGGACCCGCCCGACCACACCCGCCTGCGCCGTGCCGTGGCCCCCGCGTTCACCAGCGGTGGTGTGGAGCGGCTGCGCGGGCGGGCGCAGGCCGTCCTCGACGAACTCGTCGACGAGGTCCTGCGCGACGGACCGCCCGCCGATCTCGTCGCGGGTGTCCTCGCGCCGTTCCCCCTGGCCGTCGTCTGCGAACTGATGGGCGTGCCCGCCGGGGACCGGCCGGCCATGCACGAGTGGACGTCCCTCATCCTGTCCTCGGCCGAGGGCGCCGAGCGCAGCGAGCGGGCCAGGAACGCGATGTGCGACTACTTCGCCGGGGTGCTGGGCGAGCGGCGCGGCACCGGCGGCGAGGACGTGATCGGACTGCTGGCGGCGGCCGTCGCCGACGGGGAGGTCACCGAGGGGGAGGCCGTCGGGCTGGCGCTGCTGATCCAGATCGGCGGCGAGGCGGTCACCAACAACACCGGGAACATGGCGTACATCCTGCTGACCCGGCCCGATCTGAGGGACCGGCTGCACGAGGACCCGGGGCTGCGCACCACGGCCGTCGACGAGCTGCTCCGGTGGATACCGCACCGCAACGGGGTCGGCCTGTGCCGGATCGCCACGGAGGACGTGACCGTCGGCGGCCAGGTGATCCGCCGGGGCGAAGCCGTCTACGTCTCCTACCTCGCCGCCAACCGGGACCCGGACGTCTTCGCCGATCCGGACGGAATCGTGCTCGACCGCAGCCCCAACCCGCATGTGGCGTTCGGATACGGGCCGCACTACTGCGTGGGCGCCCTGCTCGCACGGTTGGAGACCGAGCTGCTGTTCGCCGCCCTGGTGGACCGCTTCCCCGGGATGCGCCTCGCCGTGCCGGCGGAGGAACTGCGCTGGAGACCGGGCGCGTTGATCCGGGGGCCCGAGGGATTGCCGGTGGTCTGGTGACGTCCCACGTACAGGCGCCGCGGGGCGCGTACACCGCGTCGGCCGAGGGGCTGCTCGTGCCCGGCGGCCACGGCCGCACACTGCGCGCGGCGGCCCAGGAGGTGACGTTCAAGGTCACCGGTGAGCATTCCCGTGTGTCGTCCAGCTTCGAGGTGGTCGTCCCCCCGGGGTTCGACGTCGGGGCGCACGTGCACACCCGCAGCGAGGAGTTGTTCTACGTGCTCGAGGGCGAGCTGGAGATGCTCGCCTTCGAGCCGCGGGTTCGGACGGGCGGCGACTGGCGGGACTGGGAGTCCCCGACCGGGAGGCGGCCGGTGCGCGCGGGACCCGGCACGGTGGTCGTCGTGCCGCCCGGCTGTCCGCACGCGTTCGCCAACCGCACGGGGAAGCCCGCGCGGATGTTCTTCCAGGCGTCCCCTCCGCCCGACCACGAGCGGTACTTCGAGGAGCTGATCGGCATCCTCGACGCGGGCGGCCCACCGGACCACGAGGCCGTCGCCGAGCTCCGGGCCCGCTACGACATCGAGCAGCTCACGCCCCTGCGCCACGAGGCATGACCCGCGCCGGCCGGGGGACGCGGTGCGCCGCGAGCCCGGACGGCGCGGTGCGGTGCAGCCCCGCCACCAGACCGAACAGCTCCTGCTCGTTGCCGGCAAGACCCGCCGCGGCCAACGCCTCGTCCGCCTCCGCCATGGGGGCGCTGAGCAGGACGGGAGGCGGCGGGGCGTCGGCGCCGGGAGGTTCGGCGAGCGCGGCGCGCACGGCGCCGAGGAGCCGCAAGTACGCCTGGGCGGCCGCTCGTTCACGGGACGTCATCACAGCGGTGGCACTCATCGGTCGGCCGTTCCTCTCGGGTCGTCTCGCGTCATATGTGACGGTGCACCCGCCACCCTGCCGTACGGCACTGACAACGCCTCCCCGGCACGCTCCCGTCACGGCGGCGGCGCCCGCCGCCTTCCCGGCGGTCCGACCAGTCGGTACGTTCTTGGCCACCGGCCGGCGCAGGACGCCGTACGGCGGCGTACGGCGGCGCAGGACGGACGACGGACGACGGACCAGGGAGGGGCGGCCATGACCGACACCGGGGCACGCATCGAGGGGCACTGCGACACGCGGTTCGCCGCTGTGCGCACCGCCTTCGAGGAGAACTTCGGCGCACGCGGCGAACTGGGTGCCGCCGTCGCCGTCCGGGCCGGCGGGCGGACGGTCGTCGACCTGTGGGGCGGCTGGGCGGACCAGGCGCGCACCCGGCCGTGGGAGCGGGACACCGTGGTCAACGTCTGGTCGACGACGAAGGGCCCCGTCGCCCTCTGCGCGCACCTCCTCGCCGACCGGGGGCTCCTCGACCTGGACGCGCCGGTGGCCTCGTACTGGCCGGAGTTCGCCGCCGCCGGCAAGGAGTCCGTCCTCGTCCGCCACCTGCTGTCGCACCGCTCCGGACTGGCCGGGCTGCGGGAGCCCCACACGTTCGCCGAACTCTGCGACTGGGAGCTGACCGTGGCGCGGCTGGCCGCGTCCGAGCCCTGGTGGGAGCCCGGAACCCGGTCCGGCTACCACGCGATGACGTACGGCTTCCTCGTCGGCGAGGTGGTGCGGCGCATCACGGGTCTGCTGCCGGGCGCGTTCCTGCAGGAGGAGGTGACGGGGCCGCACGGCGTCGACTTCGCCGTGGGACTGCCGGAGAAGGAGTACCACCGTGCCGCCGAGCTGGTTCACGCGCCCGCCGCGTCGGACAGTGAACAGGCCGCGGTCTTCGCACAGTTGGAACCCGTGGCCCTGGCTGCCCTGGCCAACCCCGCCGTGGGCGCGAGGGAGGCGAACAGCCCGCGCTGGAGGGCCGCCGAGATCCCGGCCGCCAACGGCCACGGCACGGCCCGCGCGGTCGCCGAACTGTACGGGATCGTCGCTTCGGGCGGTCTGCTCGGCGGGCGGAGGGTGCTGTCGGCGGGCGCCGCCGAGCGGGTGCGCGAAGGCCAGGGGCCCTGCCGGGACCTCGTCCTCGGAGCGGGCTTCGCCCATGACACGGAGGTCGCGCTCGGGCTGTGGCTGAGCGGCCCCAACGGGTCGTACGGCCCCAACCCGCGGGCTGCCGGCCACGACGGCTTCGGCGGCTCCTGCGGACTCGCCGACCCGGAGGCGGAGTTGTCCATGGGGTACGTCATGAACCGCATGGGCTCACGCATCGCCGACGACCCGCGCAAGATGGCGCTGGTCGAGGCGGTGTACGGGGCGCTGTGACGCGAGGCCGGGCCGGGGCGGGCCGACGACCGGGGCCGTGACGCCGGGCGGGGCGTCACGACGCGAGGTCCGGGGCGGTGACGGCGGCGGGGCGGGCCGACGACCGGGACCGTGACCGCGGGCGGCCTCGAGGTCCGGGCCGTGACGACGGCGGGGCGGGCCGACGACCGGGGCGGCGTCGGCCCGGGCCTTGTGCGGCCCTGCACGGCCTCCCGGCCGCACGGACTCGGCTCCGGCTCCGGCTCCGGCTCCGGCTCCGGCTCCGGCAACCACGATGCGCGAGGGCAACCACGACGCGCCACCGGCGGCCACGCAGCCGGCCGTGGTCACGCTGCCGGCAGTGGTCACGTAGCCGGCAGTGGTCACGTAGCGGCCGGCAGGGTCACCTCGAAGCGGCAGCCGCCCGACACGTTGTGCACTCCGGCGCGGCCGTCGTGCGCCTCGACGATGCCCCGCACGATCGCGAGGCCGAGGCCCGCCCCCGCCGGAGGGGTACGGGCCTCGCTGCCGCGCCAGCCGGTGTCGAACACCCGGGGCAGGTCCTCCTCCGGGATGCCGCCGCAGCCGTCGGTCACGGACAGCACGACGGCGTCCTCACGGCGTTCGGCGCCGACCGCGACCGTCCCGTCGGCCGGTGTCCGGCGAATCGCGTTGACCAGCAGGTTGGCCAGGACCCGCGTCATCTCCTCCGCGTCGACCTCGATCGGCACCTGCTCGACCCGGCCCCCCACGAGCCGTACCCCGTGCTCCCGGGCCAGCGGGCCGGCACCCGCCAGCGCCTCGCCGACCAGGTCGCGCGCGGACATACGGGTCGGTGTGAGCGCGAGCGCGCCGGCGTGGATGCGGGACAACTCGAACAGGTCGCCGACCATCCCGTTCATCCGCTCGACCTCGGCGCGGATCTGACGGAAGTACCGCTGCGGGTCGGCGACGACGCCGTCCTCCAGCGCCTCCGACATGGCGCGCAGCCCGGCGAGCGGGGTGCGCAGGTCGTGCGAGATCCAGGCGACGAGTTCACGCCGGGATGCCTCCAGCGCCCGTTCCCGCTCGCGGGACTCGGTGAGCCTGGCGCTGGTCGCCGCGAGTTCCCGCCCCAGCTCGGCGAGTTCGGCCGTGGCCTCGCCCCCGGGCGGGGCGAAGCTGCCGTCCTCGCCGAACGTACGGGCGGCGAGGGCGAGTTCGCGGCTGCGGGCGACGACCCACCGGCCGAGCAGCAGGGCCGTGGCGAGCGAGACGACCGCGGCCATCGCGACGACCGTGGTGACGACGGTCAGATCGTGCGCGGACAGGAACATGGCACGGGCGACCGCCAGGGTCCCGGCGAGCATCGCCACGACGGTCACGCCGGCGACCACCGTCAGCGACACGGTGAGGGACCGCCGGCGCAGCATCCGCAGCACCACGGCACCGGCGAGGCCGGCCGCGGCAGCGCCGAGGAACGCGAAGAGGGCGATGAGGAGGACGTCGCGCACGGCACTCACGCCCCGTCCGACGGGGCAGCTCCCCCGTCGGCGGCATCCCCGCCGCCGAGCCCCGGAGCGTCAAGCCCGCCAAACCGCGGACCAGAACCGCCGCCGAGCCCCGGACCGCCGACCTGCCGGCCGAGCCCCGGACCGGCCTGCCCGTCCGGCGCCGAGCCGACCTGCCCGCCGGCCGGCCGTCCGTCCGTCCGCTCGGCGGATGTCCGGTCGTTCGGCTCCGGGGCCGCGGTCCGGTCGTCCGGCTCCGGGGCCGCGGTCCGGTCGTACGGACGCGGGGGCCGGGCACCGCCGTCCCCGGGTGCCGGTCCCTCCGGTCCCTCCGGTCCCTCCGGGTCCACCGTAGCGTCCGGCGCGTCCGGCGCGTCCGTCGCGTCCCCGAGCGTCGGCACCGGCCGCCGCTCCGGCTCCGCGGGCGCGTCGAACCGGTAGCCGACGCCCCAGACCGTATGGATCAGACGCGGCCGTGCCGGATCGTCCTCGATCTTGCCGCGCAGGCGTCGCACATGCACGGTGACCGTCGACAGATCGCCGAAGTCCCAGCCCCACACCTCCTGCATCAGCCGCTCGCGCCCGATGGCGAGTCCGCGGTGGCGCATGAGGTGGAGGAGCAGGTCGAACTCCCGCAGCGTGAGCCCGATTTCCGCGCCGTCCTTGGTGACCCGGCGCGCCGCCGGGTCCACGGTGATCCCGGCGCAGCTGAGCACGGGCCCGCCCGGGGCAGCGTCGCCGGCCGACCGGCCGCGGCGCAGCACGCACTCGACCCGCAGCACCAGTTCGCGCGGGCTGAACGGTTTGGTGACGTAGTCGTCCGCGCCGGTCTCCAGGCCGAGGATCCGATCGTCCTCGTCCCCGCGCGCGGTCAGCATGATGACCGGAACCGGGCCCCGGCCGCGGAGCCTGCGGCAGACCTCGAGGCCGTCCATGCCCGGCAGCATCAGATCGAGGACCACGAGGTCCGGCCAGCGCTCCCCTGCGGCCTCCAGCGCTCCGGGCCCGTCCGCGGCGCGGGCCACCGTGTACCCGGCGCGTTCCAGATAGCCGGTGACCACTTCGGCGACGGTCGGATCGTCGTCGACGACCAGGATGTTGTGCATGGCCCCAGTCTTCTCCGCGCGGGGCCCCGGGTGCGCGCGGGCGTCCTTACGAATCCGTGACGCCCCGAGCCATGTCGCGCCGGCCCCGGCGGGACGGGCGGCGCGGGGCCGGCGACGTCCCCAACGACGTCCGATTCCTTCAAGACGCCGCCGCGCCGACCGTCCTACGGTGGCCGCATGACTCCACGACTCGATGCCGTCGGCCTGGTCGTCTCCGACATGGCCGCCTCGCTCGCCTTCTACCGTCTGCTCGGCCTGGACATCCCCGAGGGGGCCGAGTCCGCGCCGCACGTCGAGGCCGTGCTGCCGGGTGGGCCGCGCGTGCTGTTCGACACCGAGGAGACCATCCGCTCCTTCGACCCGGGCTGGACGCGCCCCGAGGGCGGGGACCGGGTGGGGCTCGCCTTCCTCTGCGACGGCCCCGCCGAGGTGGACAAGATGTACGAAGAGCTCGTCGGGGCGGGACATCGTGGCCACCTCGCCCCCTGGGACGCGGACTGGGGGCAGCGCTACGCGGTCGTCCTCGACCCGGACGGCGCGGGAGTGTCGCTGTTCGCGAACCGGGACGCGGCGGTCAGCTCCGCGTAGCGCCCGAGGGTGAGCCCGGCCAGGTCCCGCATCTCGCGCGCGAGGTGCGCCTGGTCGGAGCAGCCAGTGGCCACGGCCGCCTCGGCGTAGGGCACGCCGTCCCGTACGAGGGCGAGAGCGCGTTGCAGCCGCAGCACCCTGGCGAGGGTCTTCGGTCCGTAGCCGAAGGCGTCCAGGGAGCGGCGGTGCAGTTGACGGGTGCCCAGACCGACGGCGGCGGCGGTCGCCGCGACGGTCCCGCCCGCGTCCAGTCCCTGCGCGACGGCCCGCAGCAACGGGTCGGGAGGCGGTGTGTCCAGCGCGTGCCGCAGTGCCACGGCCTCCAGCGCGGCGGCCCGGTCCGGCGCGTCGGTGACCCGGTCCGCCAGCGCGCGCACCCGCCGGGCGGGCCAGACGTCCGCGAGGTCGACGCGCAGGTCGCGCAGTTCGTGCGCGGGGACGCCGAAGAAGGCGGGTGCGGCACCGGGCGGGAAGCGTAGGCCGGCGTAGGCCGCCCGCGTGCCCTCGGACGGCTGCGCGTGGGTGTCGGGTCCGGCGACCAGCAGCCGGCCGCCGGTCCACAGCAGGTCCATGCAGCCGTCGGGCAGGACCGGCACGGCCGGGCCCGGGCCGGGCTCGTTGTGCCAGACGACGGCGCCGTCCAGCAGCGAAGCCCTTTCCGCGTACATGCTGTCGAGGCTAGGACATGCCCCGGTGGTCCCGCTGCCCCGGAGTGTCAGAGCTTCTGCTCACCCTTGTCCTTGTCATGAGGGTCCCGGTCGCCCTTTCCACGAGGGTCCCGGCTGTCCTTTCCACGAGGGTCCCGGCTGTCCTTGTCGCGATGCTCCCGGCTCCCCTGCAGCCGTGACCTCACGTCGTCCGGCGGCAGGAACTTCGACCAGCGCTCGGGGAACTCCGAGGGCATGTCCCCGCCCTCCTCCCCGTCCTCGCTCTCCTCCTCCGCCGCCCGGGCGCGGGCGACCAGCTCGGCGGCGTGGGCGGCCCGTACGCGCTGGTTCGCGGCGCGGGCGGCGGCCGTGGCGACCGACGGCCAGACCCGGTCGATGGCGGCGTTGACGGCGGCGCCGACGAGGACCGCGAACGCCGAGATGCCGATCCACAGCAGCACGGCGATGGGCGCGGCGAGGGAGCCGTAGATGGTGGGGCCCTCGACGGTGCTGGTCAGATAGATGCGCAGCAGGAAGCTTCCGAGGAACCACATGCCGAGGGCCACCAGTGCGCCCGGGATGTCCTCCACCCAGGGCGAGCGGACCGGCACGGACACGTGGTACAGCGTGGTGAGGAAGGCGACGGACAGCAGGATCACCACCGGCCAGTACAGGACGCTGACGAGGTCCGCGCCGAACGGCACGAACTCGACGACCCGGTCCGGGCCGACCACGGCGAGCGGCAGTACGACGGCGCCGATCAGCAGCGCGATCAGGTAGAGCAGGAACGCCAGCAGCCGGGTGGCGACGATGCCGCGCTGGCCGTCGAGTCCGTACATCACGGTGATGGTGTCGATGAAGACGTTCACCGCGCGGGAGCCGGACCACAGGGCGATCGCGAAGCCGAGGGAGATGACGTCGGGACGGCCGCCGCGGGTGACGTCCTCCAGCAGGGGTTTGGCGATATCGTTGACGCCCCGGTCGGACAGGACGGTGCCTGCGGCGCGGAGGATGTTCTCCTGGATGGAGGCGACGGTGGTGGTGCTGGTCCAGTCGTCGACGTAGCCGAGGAGGCCGAGCATGCCGAGCATCAGCGGCGGCAGGGACAGCAGGGTGAAGAACGCGGCCTCGGCCGCCAGCCCCAGGATCCGGTACTCGATGCACGAATTGACCGTGTCCTTCAGCAGCAGCCAGGCGAGCTTCCGCTTGGAGACGTTGCGGTAGAGGACTCGGGCCCGGTGGAGCCGGCCGGCGGGCCGGTCGGGTGTTTCGTTTGCTGCCTGCACCTCCTTACCGTATCGGCATGGCGACCAGCACCCACACCGTGACCAACCAGCCTCCGCCCCTGGTGGCGTACGACGTGTTCTCCGCGGACCGTGCGCTGGCCGAGGCGGTCGAGCGGCACCTCGACCCGGGGGTCCACGACGCGGCGCGGCGGGAGCTGGCGGAGCTCGGCAGGGCCGCCGGTTCTGCCCAGGCGCAGCGCTGGGCGGTCCAGGCCGACACGAACCCGCCGGTGCTGCGCACGCACGACCGGTACGGCAACCGGATCGACGAGGTCGACTTCCATCCGGCATGGCACCGGCTGCTCGGCAAGGCCGTCACCTCCGGGCTGACGAACGCCTGGGGACGGCCCGGCGGGCACGTGCGGCGCGCGGCCGGGTTCCTGGTGTGGTCGCAGGCGGAGGCCGGGCACGGCTGCCCGGTGTCGATGACGCACGCCGCGGTGCCCACGCTGCGCACCGACCCGGACCTCGCCGCGGAGTGGGAGCCGAGGCTGACGTCCGACGTGTACGCACAGGAGCTCCGGCCGGCCGCGCGGAAGCCCGGCGTGCTGTTCGGGATGGGCATGACGGAGAAGCAGGGAGGCAGCGACGTCCGCGCGATCACGACCCGGGCCGTGCCGCTGGCCGCGGCCTCGGAGTACGAGCTGACCGGGCACAAGTGGTTCTGCTCGGCGCCGATGAGCGACGGTTTCCTGGTGCTGGCCCAGGCGCCCGGTGGGCTGACGTGCTTCCTCGTGCCGCGGGTGCTGGACGACGGGACGCGGAACGTGTTCGCGATCCAGCGGCTGAAGGACAAGCTGGGCAACCGGTCGAACGCGTCGGCCGAGGTGGAGTTCTCCGGGACCTGGGCGCGCCGGGTCGGCGAGGAGGGGAGCGGGGTGCGCACCATCATCGGGATGGTGGCGGCCACCCGGCTGGACTGCGTGCTCGGTTCGGCGGCCCTGATGCGGCAGTCGGTGGCGCAGGCCGTGCACCACGCCTCGTACCGGAGCGCGTTCGGGGGCCCGCTCGCCGACAAGCCGCTGATGCGCAACGTTCTGGCCGATCTGGCGCTGGAGTCGGAGGCGGCGACGGTGCTGGGAATGCGGCTGGCCGCGGCGTACGACGCCGCCGGTGAGGGCTCGGAGTCGGAGCGGGCCCTGCTGCGGCTCGCGGTGCCGGCGGCCAAGTACTGGGTCACCAAGCGGTGTACGCCGGTCGTGGCGGAGGCGCTGGAGTGTCTGGGCGGGAACGGCTACGTGGAGGAGTCGGGGATGCCGCGGCTGCTGCGGGAGTCGCCGCTCAACTCCGTGTGGGAGGGGTCGGGCAACATCCAGGCGCTGGACGTGCTGCGGGCGCTGCGGGGCGCGCCCCGTACGGCCGGCCGGGGCGGGAGGGACATGCCGCCCCTGGACGCCTTCCTCCGGGAGGTGGGCCTGGCCCGGGGTGCCGACCACCGGCTGGACGGAGCGATCAAGGGGATGCTGACGGAGCTGGCGGATCTCGGGTCGGCGGAGGTGCGGGCGCGGCGGCTGGCCGAGCGGATGGCGTTGGTGCTGCAGGGGTCGCTGCTGGTGCGCTGGGCACCGCCGGAGGTCGCGGACGCGTTCTGTGCCTCGCGGCTGGGCGGTGACTGGGGGGCGGCGTTCGGGACGCTGCCGTACGGGCTGAACCAGGCGGCGGTGGTGGAACGGGCGCGCGTGGAGGTGTGAACGGCGCCACCGCGCGCCGGTGGCAGCTCCCATGCACCGTCGGTGTCCGCGGCGGCGTCGAACGGGGCTGACCTGCGCGAAAGCGGGGGGTGGTGCTGCGCCGACACGGCACCACCCTCCGCTCATGTCACCTTCACCCACCCGTGGGTCGTTGGCCAGAGTTGCAGACCGTTGCAGAAGATGTCCGAACTCCGCTCACTGGTCGGGACGGGGGCGGCACGATGGTTCCGGACGGTCCGCGGTCGCTCGCGCACCGAGCAGAACCGATACGGCACGACCGCTCCCGCAGCACCGGCGGACGCCGGACCCGCACCACGCTCAGACCGACCCGCACCACGCACGCGACCGACCCGCACCACACGCACGCGACCGACCCGCACCACACGCACTTCCGACCCGCACCACACGGCGCCGACGACGGCTGGGGACTTCCGATGAGGAACACGGCTCTGGACATCTCACGGCTGAGCGCCGCGGACGCCGCGCACGCGGCCCATGTGCTGCATCAGGTCCATGCGGCGACGCTGGCGGGGCGGCGCCCGCCGATCCCGCCCCGGCCGGTCATCGACGCGTCCTGGCAGCGGATGCTGCGACTCGGGCTGGACCCCGACCGTTCCACGAGCAGCGTGCTGCTGGAGCGCGACGAGCTGGAGCACCGGAGGAGGTCGACCGTGCTCGGCGAGGTGATGCACACGCTGAGCGGCGGCCTCACCGCGATCGCCGACGCGTCCCTCCAGATCATGGTGGTGACGGACTGTCAGGGCCGGGTGCTGTGGCGGGAGGGGAACGCGGGCGTGCTCCGGCAGGCCGGCACCATCTGCCTGGAGGAGGGTGCGGCCTGGAGCGAGGACAGCACCGGCACCAACGCCATCGGTACCGCACTCGCGGCCCGGCGCCCGGTGCAGGTCCACTCGGCCGAGCACTTCGTGCACACCCTGCACAACTGGACCTGCGCGGCCGCGCCGGTCCAGGACCCGCGCGACGGACGGCTGCTGGGCATCGTCGACGTCAGCGGCCCCGCGTCCAGTTTCCATCCGGCGACCCTCGCGCTCGTCAGATCGGTGGCGCAGCTCGCCGAGGCGGAGCTGCGGGGCCGTCATCTGCGGCAGATCGAACGGCTCCGCTCGGTCGCGGCGCCGATCCTGTGCCGGGTCGGCGGCCGGGCGCTCGCCGTGGACGTGCACGGCTGGACGGCCGCGGTCACCGGAATGGCGCCGGTCGACCGGCTGCCGCTGCCCAAGTCGTTCCGCGCGGGCCGGGTGTGGCTCCCGTCGCTGGGCATGTGCACCGTGGAACCGCTGCCCGGGGGGTGGTTGGTGCGCCCCGACGAGTCGCGGCCGTCGGAGTCCGGGGGGCGGGTCGTCCTGGATCTGAGCCGTGCCCGCCGCTGGACGGTCGCGGTCTACGGTCCCGCCGGCAGCTGGACCCAGGAGCTGAGTCCCCGCCACGCCGAACTGCTGTACGTACTGGCCGTGCATCCGCAGGGGCGTACGGCCGCGGAGCTCGCGGGCGACGTGTTCGGCGACCCGACGCGCACGGTCACGGTGCGCGCTGAAATGTCACGTGTGAGGCGCTACCTGTCGGGTGTGCTGGCGCACCGCCCGTACCGCTTCACCGACGAGGTCGACGTGGAGATCGTGCGCCCCGCCCACCCCGGGGACCTGCTCCCGCACTCCTCGGCCCCGGCCGTCGCCGCGGCGCGGGCCCGGTCCGGGACCGGGACGCGGTAGCGATCCGGGACGCGGTAGCGGTCCGGGACCGGGTCGGGCCGCGGCACGCGCGCCGGCTGACGCGTTGCGGGTGCAGGGGCCGGGTGCCAGGCTGAGGATGTCGGCCCTGAGGCGCCCGTAAGGCCGCCGACGGGCTCTGCCGACGCCCCCGCAGGACCGTGCGGGACGGACGTGCGGGGTGCGCCCACCTGATCCAGAGTGCGACCGGTGGGGCCGGAGGTCAGGGGGATGGGAGCCGGGCGCGCGCCCCCCGAGGAGTTCACATGGACAGCGCCGCTCTCGATGCGCTGCGTGAGGCCCTGCGTGGGCCGGTGGTGGGTCCGCAGGACCCCGAGTACGACGAGACCCGGGCGATCTACAACGCGATGATCGACCGGCGTCCGGCCGCGTTCGCCCGGTGCGTGGACGCGGCCGACGTGATGCGGACCGTCAGGTTCGCCCGTGAGCGGGACCTGGAGCTCGCCGTACGCGGCGGAGGCCACAGCGGGCCCGGGCTCTGCCTGGTGGACGGCGCCCTCACCCTCGATCTGTCCCTGATGCGCTGGGTGCGCGTCGATCCTGTGACCCGCACGGCTCGGGTCGGCGGCGGCTCCGTGCTCGGCGACCTGGACCACGCGGGTCACGGCTTCGGGCTGGCCACCCCCTCGGGCATCATGTCGACGACGGGTGCCGGCGGCCTGACGCTCGGCGGCGGTCACGGCTATCTGACCCGCCGCCACGGGCTGACGGCCGACAATCTGATCGGCGCGGACGTCGTGCTCGCCGACGGCACGTTCGTCACGGTCTCCGAGGACGAGCGGCCCGACCTGTTCTGGGCCCTGCGCGGCGGTGGCGGGAACTTCGGCGTCGTCACCTCCTTCACGTACCGGCTCCACCCGGTGGACACGGTGGGGGTCGCGATCACCGTGTGGCCGGTGGAGAGCACCCGCGAGGTGCTGGACTGGTACCGCGCGTTCCTGCCGGAGGCGCCCCGGGACCTCTACGGCTTCTTCGCCCTGCTGTCCGTGCCGCCGGGGCCGCCCTTCCCCGAGGAGATCCACGGACGGAAGGTGTGCGGGGTGGTGTGGTGCCGGACCGGCGACCTGGAGCGGCCGGGGCTGGACGAGGGCTTCGCCGCGGTGACCGAGCCGGCCCAGCCGTTGTTCCACTTCGCGACGCCGATGCCCTACCCGGGGCTGCAGACCCTCTTCGACGGGCTGATACCGAGGGGACTCCAGTGGTACTGGCGGGGCGACTTCTTCGACCGGATCGCGGACGGCGCCGTCGACGTGCACCTGAAGTACGGGGAGAACCTGCCGACCCCGCTGTCGACGATGCACCTCTACCCCGTGGACGGTGCCGCCCACGACGTGGCCCCGGGCGACACCGCGTGGGCCTACCGCGACGCCGTCTGGTCGGGGGTCATCGCCGGCATCGACCCGGACCCGGCGAACGCCGGGCTCATCAGGGAGTGGGCGGTCGACTACTGGACCGCGCTCCACCCGTTCTCGATGGGCGGCGCGTACGTGAACTTCGTGGGCGCCGACGAGGGCCCGGAGCGCGTCACGGCCACGTACCGGGACCACTACGACCGGCTGCGGGAGGTCAAGCGCCGGTACGACCCGGACAACTTCCTCCACGCCAACCAGAACATCCCGCCCGCCTGAGCGCCCGGGTCCCGCGCCACCCGTACCGGCCCGGGCACGGTGCCGCGCCCCGCGCCCCGTACCGGCCCCGGGGCGACGCGCCATCCGCCGCCCGGCCCCGGAGGGGTCCGCTTTGTCCCGGGCCGGGCACCCGTGGTTCCCTGGCGGCCATGAGCATCACTGTGACCACGTGGTCCCTGGAGCAGACCTCCCCCTCCGATCTGCGCCCCGCCGCCGAGCCCGCGGGAGACGTACGGATCGTGCGTGCCGAGGTCCCCTCGCCCGAGTTCAGCCGCTTCCTCTACACGGCGGTCGGCGGGGACATCCGCTGGACGGACCGGCTGGCGCTCACCCACGCGCAGTGGGAGGAGTCGCTGACCAGGCCGGGCGTCGAGACGTGGGTGGCGTACGAGCGCGGCACGCCCGCCGGGTACGTCGAGCTGGAGGCCCAGGAAGAGGGTGCGGTCGAGATCGTCTACTTCGGGTTGATCCCGGCCTTCCGCGGCCGGCGGATCGGCGGTCATCTGCTGTCGTACGGCACCGCTCGCGCCTGGGACCTCGCGGAGCGCTGGCCGGGACGCACCCCGACGAAGCGGGTCTGGCTCCACACGTGCTCCAAGGACGGCCCGTACGCGATGGACAACTACCTGCGCCGCGGCTACACGCTCTTCGACACCAAGGTGGAGGAGGAGCCGGAGGTCGCCACCCCCGGCCCCTGGCCCGGCGCCCGCGGCTGACCGCCGGGTCCGGAGCGGCGCCGGGTCCTCGGCCCCTCCCGCGCCGGGCCCCTCCCGGCGCCCTGGCCGCTGCCGGAGCCCGGCCGCCTCCGGAGCCCCGGCCGTGAAGGCCCGGCGGGGAGGGGCCGGGGCGATTCCGGGGCCCGGCCGGCAGCCGGCCCGACCCTCGCGTCCCCGCCCGCCCGCGGAGCAGCGTGACCGACCCCACACCGTCTTGCGATGCGGGACATTGCTGTCCACATTATGGATAACGGTGGACTGGGTCCAAAGTCCCGTGCCACGCTTCCGTCATGTCTCGAGCTGGAATTGCCTTGGTGAGTCGGCGGCACGTCGACCTCGGCCGCATGTCCAGCGCCATGTGTCGCGTGGACTGAGTGCCCCGGGGGCCTTCGGCCCCGGCACCGGTTTTCCCCGCGTTCCCTGAGATCAACCGACTTCCGCGCATCGCCGCGCCCTCCCGTGACCCGGGCGCGCATGTGCAGGTCAGAGCCGCCCTCCCGTAGTCCCGAAGGACGTAATCGCCATGGCCGCCACCCCCGGACAGCCCGCCACCGCCACGCCCCGCCGCAAGGCCGGACGCCACCGCGGCGAGGGTCAGTGGGCCGTCGGCCACTTCACGCCCCTGAACGGCAACGAGCAGTTCAAGAAGGACGACGACGGTCTCAATGTGCGGACACGCATTGAGACGATCTACTCCAAGCGCGGCTTCGACTCGATCGACCCCAACGACCTCCGCGGCCGGATGCGCTGGTGGGGCCTGTACACCCAGCGCAGGCCCGGGATCGACGGCGGCAAGACCGCGATCCTGGAGCCGGAGGAGCTGGACGACGAGTACTTCATGCTGCGCGTCCGGATCGACGGCGGGCGGCTGACCACCGAGCAGCTGCGCGTCATCGGCGAGATCTCGCAGGAGTTCGCGCGCGGCACCGCCGACATCACCGACCGGCAGAACGTCCAGTACCACTGGATCCGCATCGAGGACGTACCCGAGATCTGGGAGCGCCTGGAGGCCGTCGGCCTGTCCACCACCGAGGCGTGCGGTGACACCCCGCGCGTCATCCTCGGCTCCCCGGTGGCCGGTATCGCCGAGGACGAGATCATCGACGGCACGCCCGCCATCGACGAGATCCAGCGCCGGATCGTCGGCAACAGGGCCTTCTCCAACCTCCCGCGCAAGTTCAAGTCGGCGATCTCCGGCTCGCCCCTGCTGGACGTGGCGCACGAGATCAACGACATCGCCTTCGTAGGCGTGGACCACCCCGAGCACGGCCCCGGCTTCGACCTGTGGGTCGGCGGCGGTCTCTCCACCAACCCGAAGATCGGCGTCCGGCTCGGCGCCTGGGTGCCGCTGGAGGAGGTCCCGGACGTCTACGAGGGCGTCATCTCGATCTTCCGCGACTACGGCTACCGCCGGCTGCGCACCCGTGCGCGGCTGAAGTTCCTGGTCGCCGACTGGGGCGCGGAGAAGTTCCGCCAGGTGCTGGAGGACGAGTACCTGCGGCGTCCGCTGACGGACGGCCCGGCACCCGAGCAGCCCGTGCAGCGCTGGCGCGACCACGTCGGTGTGCACCGGCAGCAGGACGGCCGCTTCTACGTCGGCTTCGCGCCGCGCGTCGGCCGCGTCGACGGCGCCACCCTCACCAAGATCGCCGAGGTGGCGGAGGCGCACGGATCGGGCCGGGTCCGTACGACCGCCGAGCAGAAGATGATCGTCCTCGATGTCGAGGAGTCGCAGGTCGAGTCGCTGGTGTCCGGGCTGGAGTCGCTGGACCTGCGGGTCACCCCGTCCCCGTTCCGGCGCGGCACGATGGCCTGCACCGGCATCGAGTTCTGCAAGCTGGCCATCGTCGAGACCAAGGCCCGCGGCGCCTCGCTGATCGACGAACTCGAGCGCCGCATCCCCGAGTTCGACGAGCCGATCACCATCAACATCAACGGTTGCCCCAACGCCTGCGCCCGTATCCAGGTGGCGGACATCGGTCTCAAGGGCCAGCTGGTGCTGGACGAGAACGGCGACCAGGTCGAGGGCTTCCAGGTGCACCTGGGCGGTGCGCTGGGCCTGGAGGCCGGCTTCGGCCGCAAGGTCCGCGGTCTGAAGGTCACCTCGGCCGAGCTGCCCGACTACGTCGAGCGCGTCCTCAAGCGCTTCCAGGCGGAGCGCGAGGACGGCGAGCGCTTCGCCGCGTGGGTGGCGCGGGCCAGCGAGGAGGCGCTGTCATGAGCGACGCACACGCGGCCGCCGGGCCGCAGCCGACCGCGAAAGCCGCACCTCTGCGCCGCGTGGGCGGAGAAGCGAACCGGGGAGACGCTGTGAGCGACGCACACGCGGCCGCCGGGCCGCAGCCGACCGCGAAAGCCGCACCTCTGCGCCGCGTGGGCGGAGAAGCGAACCGGGAGACGCTGTCATGAGCGAGCGCGCCGCCCCCTTCCACTGCCCCTACTGCGGCGACGAGGACCTGCGTCCGAGCGAGCAGGGCCACGGCGCGTGGGAATGCGCCGCGTGCAACCGGGCTTTCCAGCTGAAGTTCCTCGGGCTGCTCGCCCGCGGGCTCCGGCACAACGACGGCGGAGGGGAAGCGATATGACGGCGGTGAGGAACGGACGGACCAAGGACGAGCTGAAGTCCCTGGCCGAGCGCGCCGGGCGGGACCTCGAGGAGGCGTCCGCCCTCGACATCCTGACGTGGGCGGCCGAGACCTTCGGCCCCCGCTTCTGCGTCACCTCCTCCATGGAGGACGCGGTCGTCGCCCATCTGGCCTCGCGGGCCTACCCCGGTGTCGACGTGGTCTTCCTCGACACCGGCTACCACTTCCCCGAGACCGTCGGCACCCGTGACGCGGTCGGGGCCGTGATGGACGTCAACCTCATCACGCTCACCCCACGCCAGTCGGTGGAGGAGCAGGACGCCGAGTACGGGCCGCGGCTGCACGACCGCGACCCCGACCTGTGCTGCGCGCTGCGGAAGGTCCGGCCTCTCGAGGAGGGCCTCACCGCGTACGACGCGTGGGCGACCGGACTGCGCCGCGACGAGTCCCCGACCCGGGCGGCCACCCCGGTCGTCGGCTGGGACGAGAAGCGGCAGAAGGTGAAGGTCTCGCCGATCGCCCGCTGGACGCAGGCCGACGTGGACGCCTACGTCGCCGAGCACGGTGTCCTCACCAACCCGCTGCTCATGGACGGTTACGCCTCGGTGGGCTGCGCCCCCTGCACCCGGCGGGTGCTGGAGGGCGAGGACGCCCGGGCCGGCCGCTGGGCGGGCCGCGCGAAGACCGAGTGCGGGCTGCACGGCTGATGGCGGCGCCGGGAAACACAGCAGACGATCCGAACGAACCGACCCTGAACCAACGGGAGAAGCACGTGACTGGGGCCACGATCTGGCTCACCGGGCTGCCGAGCGCGGGCAAGACCACGATCGCGTACGAGCTGGCCGGCCGGCTGCGCGGCGAGGGCCGCCGTGTCGAGGTGCTCGACGGCGACGAGATCCGCGAGTTCCTGTCCGCGGGCCTCGGGTTCAGCCGCGAGGACCGGCACACCAACGTCCAGCGGATCGGTTTCGTCGCCGAACTGCTGGCGTCCAACGGTGTGACGGCCCTGGTGCCGGTGATCGCCCCGTACGCGGACAGCCGCGAGGCCGTCCGCAAGCGGCACGCCGCCGAGGGCACGCCGTACGTCGAGGTGCACGTGGCGACCCCGGTCGACGTGTGCGCCGTGCGCGACGTCAAGGGCCTGTACGCCCGGCAGGCGGCAGGCGAGATCAGCGGCCTGACCGGGGTGGACGACCCGTACGAACAGCCGGAGTCCCCGGACCTGCGGATCGAGTCGCACACCCAGACGGTCCAGGAGTCGGCGCAGGCGCTGCACGCGCTGCTCATCGAGAGGGGGCTGGCATGACCGCCGGCGGGAACACGGACAGCCCGTACGCGCTGTCGCACCTGGACGCCCTGGAGTCCGAGGCGGTGCACATCTTCCGCGAGGTGGCGGGCGAGTTCGAGCGGCCGGTGATCCTCTTCTCCGGCGGCAAGGACTCCATCGTCATGCTGCATCTCGCGCTGAAGGCTTTCGCGCCCGCCGCGATTCCCTTCTCGCTGATGCACGTGGACACGGGCCACAACTTCCCCGAGGTCATCGAGTACCGCGACCGTGTGGTCCGCCACCACGGCCTCAGGCTCCATGTGGCCTCCGTACAGGACTACATCGACCGCGGTGTGCTCCGCGAACGCCCCGACGGCACCCGCAATCCGCTGCAGACCGTTCCGCTCACCGAGGCCATCCAGCAGCACCGGTTCGACGCCGTGTTCGGCGGCGGGCGGCGCGACGAGGAGAAGGCCCGGGCCAAGGAGCGGGTGTTCTCGCTGCGGGACGAGTTCTCCCAGTGGGACCCGCGGCGCCAGCGCCCGGAGCTGTGGCAGCTGTACAACGGCCGTCACGCTCCCGGTGAGCACGTCCGCGTGTTCCCCCTCTCCAACTGGACCGAGCTCGACGTCTGGCAGTACATCCAGCGCGAGCGGATCGAGCTGCCGGAGATCTACTTCGCCCACGAGCGGGAGGTCTTCCCCCGCAACGGCATGTGGCTGACCGCCGGCGACTGGGGCGGCCCCAAGGACGGCGAGAGCGTGGAGAAGCGGCTGATCCGCTACCGCACCGTCGGCGACATGTCCTGCACGGGCGCGGTCGACTCCGACGCCCGCACGCTCGACGCCGTGATCGCCGAGATCGCCGCCTCCCGGCTCACCGAGCGGGGCGCGACCCGCGCCGACGACAAGCTGTCCGAGGCCGCGATGGAAGACCGCAAGCGCGAAGGGTACTTCTAGAGATGACCAGCTCCACCGAGCAGCCGGCCGAGCAGCTGTCGGCCACCACCCTGCTGCGCTTCGCCACCGCCGGTTCCGTCGACGACGGCAAGTCCACGCTGGTGGGCCGGCTGCTGCACGACTCCAAGTCGGTGCTCGCCGACCAGCTGGAGGCCGTCGAGCACGCCTCCCGCTCCCGCGGCCAGGAGGCGCCCGACCTGGCGCTGCTCACCGACGGTCTGCGGGCCGAGCGGGAGCAGGGCATCACGATCGACGTGGCGTACCGCTACTTCGCCACGGCGCGGCGGCGGTTCATCCTGGCCGACACCCCCGGGCACGTGCAGTACACGCGGAACATGGTCACGGGCGCGTCGACGGCCGAGCTGACCGTGATCCTGGTCGACGCCCGCAACGGCGTGGTCGAGCAGACCCGCCGGCACGCCGCGATCGCCGCGCTGCTGCGCGTCCCGCACGTCGTCCTCGCCGTGAACAAGATGGACCTCGTGGACTACGAGGAGCCGGTCTTCGCGTCCATCGCCGAGGAGTTCACGGCCTACGCGAGCGAGCTCGGCGTTCCGGAGATCACCGCGATCCCGATCTCGGCGCTCGCCGGCGACAACGTGGTGGACGTGTCGGCGAACATGGACTGGTACGGCGGCCCGACGGTGCTGGAGCACCTGGAGACCGTGCCGGTGAGCCACGATCTGACGAGCTGCCACGCACGCTTCCCGGTGCAGTACGTGATCCGTCCGCAGACCGCCGAGCACCCGGACTACCGCGGCTACGCGGGCCAGATCGCCGCGGGCACGTTCCGCGTCGGCGAGAGCGTGACGGTGCTGCCGTCGGGCCGGACGTCGCGGATCGCGGGGATCGACCTGCTGGGCGCGCCGGTGGACGTCGCCTGGACGCCGCAGTCGGTGACGCTGCTGCTGGAGGACGACATCGACGTCTCCCGCGGCGACATCGTCGTGCCCCGCGACGACGCGCCGGCCACGACGCAGGACGTCGAGGCCACGGTCTGCCATGTCGCCGACACGCCGCTGTCGGTGGGCACGCGGGTGCTGCTGAAGCACACCACCCGCACGGTGAAGGCGATCGTGAAGGAGATCCCGTCGCGGCTGACGCTCGACGATCTGTCCCAGCACCCGGCTCCCGGGCAACTGGTGGCCAACGACATCGGCCGGGTCCGGGTCCGTACCGCCGAGCCCCTGGCGCTCGACGCATACGCGGACTCCCGCCGTACCGGGTCCTTCCTGCTGATCGACCCGGCGGACGGCACGACCCTGGCGGCGGGTATGGCGGGCGAGTCCTTCGCCGCCGCCGTGCCCGCGCAGGCCCAGGACGACGAGGGGTGGGACTTCTGATGACGATCGACGTGTACGCGACCTTCGCCAAGGAGGGCGGCCGCGTGGGCAGCGGTGTCCTCGGCGCGGGTTCGGGAGGTGTCACGCGATGTGTCCGATGACCTGCGCGACACCCCGGCCGCGCCACAGACGAAGACACAGACCCGCCGATCTCCCGGCCACGTCCCGCACCACCCGGAACCACCGGGGGACGTAGGAACCGGGCCCCCGAGAGGAAGACCTCCCGTGCCTGCATCCCGTACGACCCTGCGCCGCGGTCTCGCCGCTGCCGCCGCCCTCCCCCTGCTGGCCGTCGCCGCCACCGCCTGCGGCTACGGCTCCGAGGCCAAGGAGGACAAGAGGTCCGAGGTCGCCGCCGAGGGCAAGAAGCTCTCCGCCGACACCGTCCGCATCGGCTACTTCCCCAACCTGACCCACGCCACCGCCCTCGTCGGCGTCCAGGAAGGCCTGATCCAGAAGGAACTCGGCGGCACCAGAATCGCGCCGCAGACCTTCAACGCCGGCCCGTCCGAGATCGAGGCCCTCAACGGCGGTTCCCTCGACATCGGCTTCATCGGGCCCTCGCCGTCCATCAACGGGTACGTGAAGTCCCAGGGCAAGAACCTGCGGATCATCTCCGGTTCCGCGTCCGGCGGTGTGAAACTCGTGGTCAACCCGGACCGGATCAAGACCCTGGACGACATCAAGGGCAAGCGGATCGCCACCCCGCAGAAGGGCAACACCCAGGACGTCGCGTTCCTGAACTGGGTGTCCGGGAAGGGCTGGAAGGTCGACGCGGAGAGCGGCAAGGGCGATGTCTCCGTGGTCCGTACGGACAACAAGGTCACCCCGGACGCCTACAAGTCCGGCTCCATCGACGGCGCCTGGGTGCCGGAGCCGACCGCGTCCAAGCTGGTCTCCGAGGGCGCGAAGGTCCTCCTCGACGAGACGGCCCTGTGGCCCGGCAAGCAGTTCGTGATCACGAACGTCATCGTGTCGCAGACGTTCCTGAAGGAGCACCCGGACGTCGTCGAGGCCGTGCTGCGCGGCACGGTGAAGACGAACGCCTGGATCAACGCCAACCCGGAGAAGGCCAAGGCGTCCGCCAACGCGGCGCTGAAGGCCGAGACCGGCAAGGAGCTCGCCCCGGAGGTCATCGACCCGGCCTGGCCGAGCATCCGGATCACGGACGACCCGCTGGCCGCCACGCTCAAGACGCAGTCGGAGTGGGCGGTGAAGGCCGAGCTGATCGACGAGCCCGATCTGAACGGCATCTACGACCTGACGCTGCTGAACAAGGTGCTGAAGGCCGAGGGCAGGCCCGAGGTCGCCGACGCCGGTCTCGGCGCGAAGTAGGCACGCGAGTCCCCGAACGTTCCCAGGAGGTGACGACCATGGCCACCACGCTTGCCAAGGCTGCCGAGGACACCACCGCGGTGTCGCACGCCGCCAGGATCGAGCACGTCTCGAAGTCCTTCTCCGGCCCGGCCGGATCGCAGCTCGTCCTCGACGACATCAGTCTCGATGTCGCCCCCGGCGAGTTCGTCACCATCCTCGGGGCGTCGGGATGCGGGAAGTCCACGCTGCTCAACCTGATCGCGGGGCTGGACCGGCCGACCGCCGGCTCCATCGCGACGCCGGGCGGGCGGCCCGCCCTGATGTTCCAGGAGCACGCCCTCTTCCCGTGGCTGACCGCGGGCAAGAACATCGAACTGGCCCTGCGGCTGCGCGGGGTCCCCAAGGCCGAGCGCCGCTCCGAGGCGGAGCGGCTGCTGGAGCTGGTCCGGCTCGGCGGCGCGCACCGCAAGCGCGTCCACGAGCTCTCGGGCGGCATGCGCCAGCGCGTCGCGCTGGCCCGGGCGCTCGCACAGGACAGCGACCTGCTGCTGATGGACGAGCCGTTCGCGGCGCTCGACGCCATCACGCGTGACGTGCTCCACGACGAGCTGACCCGGATCTGGCGCGAGACGAACGTGTCGGTCCTGTTCGTCACGCACAACGTCCGCGAGGCGGTACGGCTCGCGCAGCGCGTGGTCCTGCTGTCGTCACGGCCGGGCCGGGTGGCCCGCGAGTGGACGGTGGACATTCCGCAGCCGCGCCGTATCGAGGACGCCGCCGTGGCGGAGCTGTCCGTAGAGATCACTGAACAACTGCGTGGGGAGATCCGCCGACATGGCCAGCACTGACGTCCGCGACGACGGCGCGAAGGCGGGCACCTCGCCCGCCCGGCCGGACGACCTCGCCGGCCTCGAGGCCGGCCTGGACGCGCTCGACGCCGTGGAGGTCCGCCGCACTCCGGTCCGCGAGGTCCTCGTCAGGAAGGTCGTGCCGCCGGTCGTGGCGGTCGCACTCGTCGTCGTGGTGTGGCAGGTCCTCGTCTCGGCGCGCGTCACGACCGAGGACAAGCTGCCCGCTCCGTCCGCGGTGTGGGCGGGCCTGTCCGACATGTGGCTGCAGGGCACCCTGCTCGAGGTCATCTGGACCAGCGTGTCGCGCGGCCTGTTCGGCTTTCTGCTGGCCCTGGCCATCGGTACCCCGCTGGGTCTGCTGGTGTCGCGGGTGAAGGTCGTCCGCGCAGCGATCGGCCCGATCCTGTCCGGTCTGCAGTCGCTGCCGTCGGTGGCCTGGGTGCCGCCGGCCGTCATCTGGCTGGGCCTGAACGACTCGATGATGTACGCGGTGATCCTGCTCGGCGCGGTGCCGTCGATCGCGAACGGGCTCGTGTCCGGTGTCGACCAGGTGCCGCCGCTGTTCCTGCGGGCCGGGCGGACGCTCGGCGCCACGGGTCTGAAGGGCACCTGGCACATCGTCATGCCGGCGGCCCTCCCGGGCTACCTGGCCGGTCTGAAGCAGGGCTGGGCCTTCTCCTGGCGCTCTCTGATGGCCGCGGAGATCATCGCCTCCTCCCCCGACCTGGGTCTGGGGCTGGGGCAGTTGCTGGAGAACGGCCGCAACAACATCGACATGCCCGGCGTGTTCCTGGCGATCATCCTGATCCTGATCGTCGGTATCGCCGTCGACCTGCTCGTCTTCAGCCCGCTGGAGCGCTGGGTGCTCCGCAGCCGCGGGCTCCTCGTCAAGAGCTGAGCTGATCCCGTGCACGGCCCCGACCGCCCCGCCCTTCTCGTCGTCGCCCACGGCAGCCGCGACCCGCGGCACGCCGCGACCGTGCACGCCCTCGTGCGGCACATCCGGTCGCGGGAGCCCGGGCTGCGGGTGAGCACGGCGTTCCTGGACTTCAACGCGCCGTCCGTGCCTCAGGTCCTGGAGCGGATGGCGAACGACGGAGTGGGGGACGTGGTCGCGCTGCCGCTGCTGCTGACCCGCGCCTTCCACGCGAAGACGGACATCCCGTCCGTGCTGAACGAGGCACGGGCCAGGCATCCGCGGCTGCGCCTCGCCCAGGCCGGGGTGCTGGGCCCGTCCCCGCTGCTGCTGGACGCCGTCGAACAGCGGCTGTACGAGGCCGGGCTGGCCCCGGCCGACAAGCGCTCGACCGGGGTCGTCCTGGCCTCGGCGGGCTCCTCCGACCCGGAGGCGATCGCAGTGATCGCTGACATGGCGCGGGAGCTGCGGCACACCGGTTGGTGCGCCGTGCGGCCTGCGTTCGCCTCCGCCGTCACGGCCGCGAGCCCGCCCCGTCCCGAGGACGCGGTGCGGGCGCTGCGCGCCGAAGGCGTGGCCCGGGTGGCGGTGGCACCGTACGTCATCGCCCCCGGCCGGCTGCCCGACCGGATCGCGGACGGCGCGCGGGCGGCGGGCGCGGAGGTACTGGCCGACGTCCTCGGGCCGTCACCCGCGCTGGCCCGGCTGATGCTGCGCCGGTACGACGAGGCCCGGGCGGTGCGCCGCCTCGCGGCCGCGGGCTGAGGGGCCCTGCCCACTGCCGGGATCCGGCGGCTCAGTGCGGGTCGAGCTTCCCCGTGCGGGTGCGCTTCAGTTCGAAGAAGTCCGGGTGGCCGGCGAGCACACGGAAGCTGTCGAAGAGCCGCCCCGCCTCCTCCCCCCGGGGCACGGAGTTGAGGACGGGCCCGAACCAGACGGCTCCGTCGACGTGGAGGGTGGGCGTGCCGACGTAGCCGTCCCCCGCCGGGTCCTTGCCGGCTTCGTGGCTGCGGCGCACCGCGTCGTCGAGGCCCGGGTCGTGCGCGGCGCCGGCGAGGGCGGCGGGGAGTCCCGTCTCCGCGAGCGACTCGGCGATCACGGTGTCGAAGTCCTCGGCCTTCCGCCGGTGGATACGGGTGCCCATGGCGGTGTAGAGGTCCCGCAGGACGTGCTCGCCGTGCGCCTCTGCGGCGGCGACCGCGACACGCACCGGCCCGACGGAGCGGTCGACCAGGTCGCGGTACCAGCCGGGGAGTTCGTTCCCGTCGTTGTGCAGATACAGGCTCATCGCGTGGAAGCGGACGTCGACCGGGCGCAGTCGCTCCACCTCCAGCATCCAGCGTGAGGTGATCCAGGCGAAGGGGCAGGCGGGGTCGAACCAGAAGTCGACGGTGGTGCGGGGCTCGTCGGTTCGGGGTGCGCCGGTGCGGGGTGCGCCGGTGCGGTGCTCGTCGGTTCGGTGCTCGTCGGTCATGACGGTGAGCCTAGGAGCGGTGTGTCCCGTTCGCCCGGGCCAATGGCCACCGGTTCTGCTGGGCCAATCACCGTGCCCGGCCCGGCTGTTCAGCCTCCGGGGTGCGGTGGCCGGACCTCGACGAAGCGGCGCCGGCTCCGCCCCCGGTACACCAGGGCGTCCCAGCCCAGGCGTTGCAGCACCCGCGCGCAGTCGGCGAGCGCGCCCTCCTCCTCGCCGGCCGCGCCGCTGCCGGGCGGTCCGAGCCATTCGACCGTGACCGTGCCGGGCTCGTCCGCGGCGGGGCCCACCCGGTATCCGGTGGCCACCCGCCGTCCCGAATCGGCGTCGACGGCGGAGGGGGTGATGCCGGCCGCCTCCAGCGCGAGTGCCACGGCACGGACCATCCGCCCCAGCTCCCAGGGTGCGGGCACCGACGCGGGGTCGGCGCCGGTGTTGGTCAGCCGGCGGATCTGGAGCATGCCCTCGAACGCCACCCGCACCTCGGCGGCCCGTGCCTGCGCCTCGCGCGGGCCGCCCGGACGCGGCGGCCCGTCCCCGTCGTCGTACATGGGACCGACGATAGGCCGCGGCACCGACAGTCGCCGGGCGGGAGGACGTTCGCGCCCGCGGACGGGGGAACCAGGGGGACGACCGCGTGCGTTGTCCGGGCGGCGCGGGGTGCCGGTCCCCGCGGTGACACGACCGTGGCGCCGTCGTGACGGAGACGACGAGCCGGCGGGGCACCATGGCAGCGAGGAGGCCGACATGTCGCTCTACTACCACAAGCGGATCACGCTCATCCCGAGGCTGCTGCACCTGAACATCGGCACGCACGGCTGGTCCCTGAGCCTCGGCACGCGCCGGGCCCGCATCACCCGGGGCAGCGGGGGCCACGGCAGCGCGTCGGTGCGGCTGCCCGGCGGCTTCAGCTGGCACCGGCACTTCCGCCGGCGCTGAGGCGGCGTGCCGGAGGAGCCGGCTCGCCGGGCGGGAGGGAAACGGCCCGCGCCCCGGGTCGTCGTGCCGGTGAGACCCGTCGGCACGACGCCGTCCGAGGGACCGGCGGGGCCCGGGGGCATGCCCTGGCTCAGGCGGGGTCCCCGGTCATCTCCGCGAGCTTGACGACGGTGTTCCAGTTGCGGGTCGTGGCGACGAGCCCCTTGCTCACGCTCGACCGTGCCAGCACGTCGGCGAGCTTGGAACGGCCGATTCCACCGGGTGTGTACAGATACAGCGCACGGTCGCCGAGCCGGAAGTCCTCCGGCAGATGGGCGTCCCGGTCGACGCGGGCGAACCGCTCGGGGTCGACACGCTCCGAGAAGTAGGTGACGTGCAACTGCCTGCCCTCGAGCCGGCCGGCCGGGAAGGGGCAGTCCGCGACGACGGAGGCGAGGTACGGCCCGCCGCGGACGAGGCAGTCCACGGTGAAGCCGAAGCGTTCCTCGACGGCCCGTTCGATGCCGCGGGCGAGCGCGTCCTCGTCGTCCGTCTCGCTGGTGAACACGGCGTTGCCGCTCTGCAGGTAGGTGCGGACGTGGCCGTGGCCGAGGTCCGTCACGAGGCCGTGCAGGTCGGCCATCGGGACCTTGCGGTGGCCGCCGACGTTGATGCCGCGGAGCAGTGCGGCGTACGCGTGGGTCTTCGCCATGCGCACACCATAGGGCGGCCGCCGTGCCCCGTGGGGGAGGGCACGGCGGCCGCCCGATCATGCTGTCGGCCGGTCGGCTACTCGACGACCTTCAGCAGCTTGTTCGGCGTGCCCTCGCTCGGGTTGCCGATCTTGTCGGGTGTGGCACCGTCCGTCAGGGCCTTGGCGACCTGGTCCGGCGTGGCGTCCTTGTGCCCGGCGAGGTAGACCGCGGCGGCGCCGACGACGTGCGGGGTCGCCATGGAGGTGCCGGAGATGGTCTTGGTGCCCTCGTCGCTGTCGTTCCAGGCCGAGGTGATGTCCGAGCCGGGGGCGTAGACGTCGACGACCGAGCCGAAGTTCGAGAAGTCGGACTGCTTGTCGTCCTTCGTCGAGGAGGCGACGGTGATGGCCTCCTTGACGCGGGACGGCGAGCCCTGCCCGGCGTCGCTGGACTCGTTGCCGGCGGCGACACCGAAGGTGACGCCGGCGGCGATGGCCTTCTGCACGGCCTCGTCGAGGGCGGGGTCGGCGCCGCCGCCGAGGCTCATGTTGGCCACGGACGGGCCCTGGTGGTTCTTGGTGACCCAGTCGATGCCGGCGACGACCTGCTCGGTGGTGCCGGATCCGCTGTCGTCGAGCACCCGCACGGCGACGATCTTCGCCTTCTTGGCGACACCGTGGGAGGCGCCGGCGATGGTGCCCGCCACGTGGGTGCCGTGGCCGTTGCCGTCGTCGGCGGTCTCGTCGTTGTCGATGGCGTCGAAGCCGTGGCTGGCGCGGCCCTCGAAGTCCTTGTGCGTGACGCGGACCCCGGTGTCGATGACGTACGCGGTGACGCCCTCGCCGGCGCCGTCGGGGTAGGTGTACTTGCTGTCCCCGGCGGTGTCGGCCTGGTCGACGCGGTCCAGGCCCCACGACGGCGGGTTGTCCTGCGTGGCGTTGACGGTGAACTTCTTGTTCTGGACGACCTTGTCGACGGCCGGATCGGCGGCGAGGCGCTTGGCCTCGGTCTCCGAAAGGCCGCTGGCGGAGAAGCCGTTCACCGCTGAGCTGTAATTGCGCTGAAGCGAGCCGCCGTACTCCTCGGCGAGTTCCTTCTTGTCCGCCTTCTCGTCCAGCAGAACGATGTAGCTGCCGGCGACGGCGCCTTCGGCGTTCGCACCGTAGATCTTGCCCTCGGCGGGCGCGGGGGCCGCGCCGGCGAACGAGGTGTTGAGGACGGTCACTCCGGCGGCGGCCGCAACGGCGGTTATTGCCGCGGTCAGCTTCATCCTGTTGGTGCGCTTGTGAGATGCCATGAAGAGGGGTTCTCCTCGTCATCATTTGTGGGGGGATTGGCTCCCGGGAGGAAAATCTCCGGGCGCTGAGTCGAAACCCTGACCGATTGACGGGCTCAGATCAAGACCTTCATCCAGGTGTGACTTGATCAACAAGAGTTTGTAATACGAAATCGGCCAGCACTCCACAAGTCGGACCGACGGTCGAACTTCCCTCACACGCAGGGAATTTGTGTCGAGGAAATGTGCCCATGCGGTAATCGGCGTGTGTCCCCGGCGAATACGGGTATACGCCGCCGAGCACGCGGGGGACGCGCGGAAACCGCACCGCGGCGTGCGGGCCGGATGCCGGGAGGAGCGCACGAACAGCCGGTGCCGCCGGGAGGATCGGCTTGATCCATAAGGGGGGTTCGGCCCGCCGACGGCCACGGCCGCGCAACCGTGGGGGGAGCCGGCCGGACGGTCACTCCCGCGGGACGGGGCGGTCATCCGGCGGTCACACGGTGAAGACGGCGGCGACGCGGGCGGCGTACACCCGGCCCGCCAGGGCCGTTTCGGCCGTCACGGGGACGGTCGCGGGGACCGGTCAGCGGTGCCCGCGCGGACACCGCCGCGACGCCGGTCGGGAGGCGCGACGGCCTGGCGTACGGGCGTCCGGGCGTCCGGGACGCGGCCCGGGCGCCCTCAACCGCCCTCAGCCCCGCGGCAGTTCCGCCTCGACGAGGTCCGCGGCGCGACGCGTACCGCCCTCCAGGAGCATCGAGCGGCGGATCCCCTCCAGACGGCGGGCCACCTCCGGGTCGCCCGCCAGCGTGAGCACCGCCTCGCGGAGGTTGTCGGCGGTGGCCTCCTCCATCGGCAGGTGGCGGGCCACGCCGAGTGAGGCGAGCATGTCGGCGTTGCCGAACTGGTCGACCGCCTGCGGGACCGCGACCATGGGCGTCGCGGTGGCGAGACCCTCCTGGCATCCGCCCGCGCCGGCGTGGGTGACGAAGGCGTCCGCCTCCCTGAGGATCGCCAGTTGCGGCACCCAGTCGCGTACCTCGATGTTCGCGGGCACGGGGCCCAGTTCCGCCGGGTCGACGAACGTGCCGATCTGGAGCACCACGTGCCACCCCGGCAGCTCGCCGAAGGCCTTCACGCACTCGCGGTAGAAGCCCGGCCGATTGGTGAAGGCGGAGCCCAGGGAGACCAGCAGCACCTTCCCGGCGCCCGCGGGCCGCCGCCACTCCCCCTGCTCGGCGCGGTCGCCCTGGCAGGCCCCGACGAAGGAGTGGACGCTCTCGTCGACCCGGTCGGCGTTCGGCTGCAGCACCCTGGGGATCAGCACCAGGGAGCGGGCCGGGCGGCCCACGAAGGGGTCGGGGTGGGTGCCGATCCCGTTCTCCGACAGCCAGGAAGCGAACCGGGCGTAGTACGCCCTGCCCCGCTCCGTGGCCCTGAGCCCGGCGGTCATCGGCTCGCCGACCTCCTCCTCGTACCCGTCCCAGGCGACGAGGTTCGGTGAGAGGGAGATCGCGGGCACGCCCCAGCGGTGCGCGAGGACGCGCGCCGGATAGGAGGTGATGTCGTGCAGGACGAGGTCCGGCTCGTCCCCCGCGAACGCCTCGGCGAGTTGCGGCAGCGCCTGGATCGCGTCGTCCAGGAACGGCTCGATGTTGTCGATCAGCTCCGTCCCCCAGGCCTCCGGCTCGTCGTCCGTCGGCAGCGTGGAGTCCCAGAGCACCGGCTCCGCTCCCGTGGCGGCGACCTTCTCGGCGAAGGACGGGGGGATCGCGTAGCTGACGCGGTGCCCGCGGGCCACGAGTTCCCGGATCACTTCGATGCTCGGGTTCACGTGCCCGTGGGCGGCGATGGAGAACATGGCGATGTGGGCACGCTTCGCTGCGGTCATGCCCTCACCCTAAGCGAGACGATACGTCTCGTGCAATGTGGTTCCGCACCCCCCGGCTCCAGCGCCTGCGAGGGGACCAGTTCGTGCTCGACACATGGCACCGTCCACCCGAGGGCGGGGCTCGGGACGTCCGGTGCGCGCCATCACAAGGCGGAGGGCCACCCCCGTACCGGGCACCTCGGATGAATCCGACGACCTGCAGCGAGTGCGCGGGCCAGGAGTCGCGAGCCGGGCGGGATGTGTCGGACACGGACTAATCGCGCTGGTAGCGGGCGAGGACCAGGTTGCCGTCCTCGACCAGTCGCCTCCTCAACTCGTCCCGGTCGATGCCGCCGGAGTAGTACTCCTGCAGCGCCGGGGTCGCCACCTTGTCCTTCCACTCCGGGTAGCCGCGCACCGACTGTGCGGGTGCCGGGCGCAGGTGGCCCGCGAGCGCCACGCCCGTCGCCCAGCCGTCCTCCCCGGTTCGCAGGTTCGGGTCGGCGAGGGCCTGCCGGCCGGTCGGGAGCATCCAGTCGCCCTTCGCCAGGCGCACCATGTTCGCCGGGCGCAGGAGGAAGTCGACGAAGGCGACGGCCTCCTCCTTGTGGGGGCTGTCCGCGGCCACCGACAGGGTCTGCGGGCTCACCCCCTGGGCGAGCCCCGCCCGCCCGGCGGGCGCGGGCAGCACGATCCACTCGAAACCGTCGGGCGCCTGCTGCGCGATCTGCTGCCGGTACGAGAACCCCAGCGGCACCATCGCGTACTTGCCGGCGAAGAAGCCGGGCAGGGCGTCCGAACCGCCTCCGCCGAGCGCGGTCCGCAACGCGCTGCGGTCCACGTTCACCTGGTCGTGGACCGTGCCGGGAACGACCGCGTCGGCGTCGGTGAACTCGATGCGCGCCTTCCCGTCCGCGTCCCGCTGGAACATCCTGCCGCCCGCCGAGAGGCCGAGGTTGAGCGTCGCGGAGACCGGGTCCCTGAACGGCCAGGCCACGCCGTACCGGCCGGGGCCCGCCCGTCGGGTCAGCTCCTCGCTGATCCGACGGAACTCCTCCCAGCTCCAGGGGTCCTCGGGGGTCGGGATCCTGACACCGGAGGCCTCGAGGATCTTCTTGTTGGCGATGAGGACGCGTGGCTCCTGCAGGAACGGCACACCGTAGACTCCGTCGCCGAACGTCGTCGTCTCCCAGCTCTGCGGCGGGATGTCGGCGGTCAGCCGCGCCGGCAGCAGCCCGCGCAGGTCGGCGAGGTGGCCGCCGTAGGCGAAGTCGGCGAGGTCGTCGGAGGCGTCGTGGACGATGTCGGGCGCCTCACCGGCCTCGAACGAGGTGAGCAGTTGGTCGTGGACGCTGTCCCAGCTGCCCTGGACGTACTCGACCCGCACCCGGGGGTGCGTGGCGTTCCACTCCGCCACGAGCTGCTTGTTGACGGCGACGGACTCCTGCTGCCAGGCCAGGGACTGGAAGCGGAGGGTGATCGTCCCGTCGTCGGCCGGGCGGTCCTTCGCGGAGCAGCCGATGAGGAGCAGCGCGAGCGCGGCGGCGGCCGCGGTCCAGACACGTGCGCGCATCAGTGCTTCACCGCCCCGGCGAGCATCCCGCCCGTGATCCGTCTCTGGACGATCGCGAAGACCACGAGCGAGGGGATCGTCGCGAGGAAGGCGGCCGCGGCGAGCGGCCCGAGGTCGGCGACGCCCTCCGCGCCGAGGAAGTGCGTGAGGACGACCGGAAGGGTCTGCTTCTCCGGGGTCTTGAGCAGCACGAGCGCGAAGAAGAACTCGTTCCACGCCGTGACGAAGGCGAACATCGCGGTCGCCGCGACACCGGGTGCGAGCAGCGGAGCGGTGACGGAGACGAGGGTACGGACGCGTCCGGCGCCGTCGACGGCGGCGGCCTCCTCGAGTTCCGTGGGCACGGCCCGCACGTAGCCGACGAGCATCCAGAGCGCGAAGGGCAGCGACCAGACGACGTACACCAGCACCAGCCCCGTGACGGTGTTGACCAGCCGGAGGTTCTTCAGGATCAGGAAGAGCGGGATGATCAGCAGGACGAACGGGAACGCCTGGCTGACCACGGCCCAGCCCGTGGCGGCCTTCGCGAGCCGTCCGCGGTGCCGGGCCGCGACGTACGCGGCCGGCGTCGCGACGAGGACGGCGACGACGGCCGCGCACAGCGCGATGAGCAGGCTGTTGCCCGCCGCCCGCAGCAGCGGCTGCTCGTCGAACGCCTGGCGGAAGTTGGCCAGGGTGGGCTCGTCCGGTATCCACGACGGATGGAGCGAGCCGAGCTCCCGGGGCGGCTTGAAGGCGGTGGAGAGCAGCCAGAGGAACGGGAAGGCCAGGAAGACGAGATAGGCGAGGAGCGCCAGGTACTGGCCGGCCCGTGCGGCCCTGCCGGTGCGCATGCTCATCGCGGCGCACCTCCCCGCAGCCGGGCCACGAGGTACAGCGAGAGCATCACGGAGATCACCGCCACCATGACGCAGCCCATGGCCGCCGCGTAGCCGAACTGCCCGTAGCGGAAGGCCTCTTCGTAGGCGAACAGCATGGGCAGACGGGTGCGGCCGCCGGGACCGCCGCTGGTGAGCACGTACACCAGGGCGAAGGAGTTGACGTTCCAGATGAACTGGAGCGCGGTGACGGCGACGGCGACGGGACGCAGGGCGGGCCAGGTGACGGCGCGGAACCGCCGCCAGGCGCCCGCGCCGTCGAGCGCCGCGGCCTCGTGGAGTTCCCGCGGGGTGTTCTGGAGTCCGGCGAGCAGGGCCACGGTGGTCTGGGGCATCCCGGACCAGATGCCGACGACGATCACGGCCGGCAGGGCGGTGCCCAGGCCGGTGAGCCAGTCCCGGCCGTCGCCGAGCCCGAGATCGCGGATTGTCTCGTTGAGGACTCCGGCGTCGGGGTGGTAGACGAGGCGCCACATGATGCCGACGACGACCTCCGGCATGGCCCACGGGACGATCGCGAGGGCCCGGGCGAGCCAGCGGAGCCGGAGGTTCTGGTTCAGCAGCAGCGCGAGTCCGAGCGCCAGCACGACCTGCGGGAGGGTGACGCCGACGGCCCACACCAGGCCGATGCGGAACGATTCCCAGAACAGCGTGTCGTGCAGCAGGTCCTGGAAGTTGAGCGTACCCGTCCACCGGGTGGCCCGGGTACGGCCGGACTGGGCGTCGGTGAGGGAGAGCGCGATGCCGTAGAGCAGCGGGCCCACGCTGAGCACGAGGATCGGGATCAGCGCGGGCAGGACGAGGAACCAGGCTCCGTGGTCCGTGCCGGGGCGCCGCGCCTGGGGGCGCGGTGTCGGACTCGCCCTGCCGGACCGCTCCGTTGCGGTCGCCGATGTCACGGAATCGACCCCTTTGCGAAAATGCAGCGGCCCTCGCCATCGTGCTGACGGGCCGTCGGTTCGTCAACCCCGCGTGCGCCGACCCCACCTGCGGGGATGCGAGAATTCGCGCCATGGACGAGACACGGGCGCGGGAGGTCCTGGCGGCCGCCGGGCTGCCGCGGAGCGGGGAGCTGCTGGCGCTCGGCGAGAACGCGGTGTTCGCGGTCGGCGCCCGCGTGGTGAGGATCGCGCGGAGCGCCGAGCTGCTGGAGCGCGCGGCACGCGAACTGGCGGTGTCCGCGTGGCTGGAAGCGGCCGGTGTCCCGGCGGTACGGGCCGCCGAGCCGGAGGCACGGCTCGTCGAGGGCCATCCGGTGACGGTGTGGCACCGGCTGCCCGAGGCGGTGCGCCCGGCGGAACCCCGCGATCTGGCACCGCTCCTGCGGCAGGTCCACGCCCTGCCGGAAGCGCCGTTCACGCTGCCGCGACGGGAGCTGCTCGGGGGTGTCGAGCGGTGGCTGCGGCTGGCGGGGGACGCGATCGACCCGGCGGACGCGGCCTATCTGCGGGAGCGCCGGGACGGCTTCACGGCCGCGGCCGCCACGCTGACGCCGCACTTGCCGCGCGGGCCGGTCCACGGCGACGCGCTCCCCCGCAACGTGCTCGTCGGGCCCGACGGTCCGGTCCTGGTCGACCTGGAGACCTTCTCCTCCGACCTGCGCGAGCACGACCTGGTCGTCCTCGCCCTGTCCCGCGACCGCTACGGACTCGACCCGGCGGCGTACGACGCGTTCACCTCGGCCTACGGCTGGGACGTCCGTGAGTGGGACGGCTGCACGGTCCTGCGCGGCGCCCGGGAGACGGCGAGCTGCGCCTGGGTTGCTCAGCACGCGCCTTCGAACCCCCGCGCCCTGGCCGAGTTCCGCCGGCGGGTCGCGTCGCTGCGTGACGGCGATCCCGAGGTGCGCTGGCACCCGTTCTGACGGAGCCTCCGCCCGCGGGTTCCGGTCGCGCCCACGGTCTGCCCGGTGTGCCGCGGCCGCCCTGGTGCCCCACCTGGCCGACGTCCCGGCCGGGGACGGCGGCCGTCGGCTCGGGAGCACCGGTGCCGCGGCACGGACGCGCACCGTCTGCCCGGCGCTTCACGGGAAACCCGACCGCCCCGATGGGCAGCCGCGGAACCCGGCGGGTCGCCCGGCGACCGCACCGCGGGGTCCACGAGAGACACCACACCCGGCCGACACCGGCCCGATCGCAACCGGCCCGCAGATCGCCGGGCCGGACCGCGGCCGGACCGCGACAGGGCCGATGACCACCGGGCAGGCACACCGCCCGATCGCAACCGGCCCGCAGTGACCGGGCCGCGACAGGGCCCGCGTCCGCCCGGGCGACGGGATCAGCCGGGGACGGGTGCCAGGGCGCGCAGCGGCCAGGTGCCGTCGACGACCGCGTCCTTCTCGCCCTTGCGGCGGAGGAACGCCTGGAAGTCCGCCGCCCATTCCGCGTACCAGCCGATCTGGCGGGCATGGAGGTCGGCCGGGGAGAGCGCGGCGACGGACGGATGACGGTCGGCTATCGCACGGGCGACCAGGACGGCCGCCAGGGCGTCGGCCGACGCCTCGTGGGCGTCGGCGAGGACCACGCCGTACTCCGCGCAGACCGCCTCCAGCGTGCGCTTGCCGCGCCGGTAGCGGTCGACCGCGCGGTCGATCGTGTAGGGGTCGACGACCGGCACGGTGTCCAGGAGCGGCGGCAGACCGTGCCGTTGCAGTTCGGCGGCGAGCAGGGTCAGGTCGAACGCGGCGTTGTACGCCACGACCGGCACACCGCGCGCCCAGTGCCCGGCCAGCGCCGCCGCCGTCTCGGCGGCCACCTCCCTGGCCGGGCGGCCCTCCGCCGCGGCCCGTTCGCTGCTGATGCCGTGGATCGCCGACGCCTGCGCCGGGATGCGGACGCCCGGGTCCGCCAGCCAGGTGCGCCGCTCCACCGTGCCGTCGCCGTCGACCGTGACGACCGCCGCCGTCACGATCCGCGCCGAGAGCGGGTCGGTGCCCGTCGTCTCCAGATCGAAGCCCACCAGCCGCTCACGGTGCCAGGTCATCGTCCCCCCTTGTCGGTCCTGCTGACGAAGAACTCTCGCACGCGGCACTGACAGTCCCTCCACGGGGCCGTCCGCCGCGCGCCGTCCCGTGGGCGTTCCCCCGGATCGCCGGCGCCACACCCGGAGGGGAACCGGCCGCCTCAGGAGACCGGCCGGGAGTCGGCCCACACCGACTCGAACTCCTCACGGTAGGTCTGGAACAGCCCGTGCTCGGTGTCCTGACCCGACCTCACCACCGACCGGCCCCCGCCGCGCAGGACCAGCACCGGCGCCTCCATGCCGCGCGCCCGGCGGAGGTACGTCTGGACGACGGCGAGCCCGTCCGCCCCGTCCCCGTCGACGAGGTACGCGGTGAAGCGGGGCGTCTCGTCGAAGACGTGGATCTCGAACGCCCCCGGGTCGCGGAGCCGCGACCGCACCCGCCGCATGTGCAGGATGTTCATCTCCACCGAGCGGCTCAGCTCCCCCTTCCGCAGGCCGAGTTCGCGCTCACGGCGTTTCACCGCGCTGCTCGCCGGGTTGAGGAAGAGCAGCCGCACCCGGCAGCCGGACTCGGCCAGGCGCACCAGCCGGCGCCCGGAGAAGTTCTGCACCAGCAGGTTGAGACCTATGCCGACGGCGTCGAGGCGCCGTGCGCCCCCGAACAGGTCCTCCGCCGGAAGCTGCCGCTGCAGGCGCACACGGTCGGGGTGGATGGAGACCACGTCCGCGTACCGGTCCCCGACCAGGTCCTCGACCGCGTCGACGGGGAGCCGGTCGGCGGACGGCACTCCGGCGCCGCTGCCGAGGATCTCCAGCAGCCGCGCCGAGGCCCGTTCGGCCTGGGCCAGCACCGTCTCGTTGAGCGCCCGGTTGCGGGAGACTACGTTCCGCGCGACCTCCAGCTCGTCCAGCGCGAGTTCCACGTCGCGCCGGTCGTCGAAGTACGGCTCGAAGCAGGGCCAGTGCTGGACCATCAGTTCCCTGAGCTGCGGGAGCGTGAGGAAACTGAGGACGTTGTCGTCCGCCGGGTCGAGGAGGTACCCCTTGCGGCGGCTGACCTCCCGTACCGCGACGGCCCGCTGCACCCACTCCTGCCCGGCCGGGCCCGCCGCGGCGACGACCCACTCCTCGCCGTGCACGGGTTCGTAGATCGGGCGCAGCACGGCGGCCACGACGGCACGCAGGCGTTGTTCGACCAGATTCAGCCAGATGTACGCGCGCCCTGCCCGCTGCGCGCGGGTGCGCACCTCGCTCCAGGCGTCCGCGCCCCAGTCCAGTTCGGGCCCGATCTCGGACCCCATGTCCACCGGCCGGGCGAGGGAGACCGCGCCCGGCGGCGCGTCGGAGGAGTCCCCGTCGTGACCCGTGTCACCAGGGGGTAGCTCAAGCCCTCCCGAGCTCACCCGCGCACCGCCTTCTGCTCCCGCACACCCGTCTTCAACGATCAAGGAAGGGTACTCCGGGAGCGGGACGCGGTGCAGCAGGATCCGCAGGCTCCTCGCTCAACTCCCCGTCGGAGGCGCACCGTTCTGGTCGGCGAGCTCCGCCGGCGTGAGCGGATTCATAGCCGTGACGTCCCTGGGGGCGAGCTGGAAGCCCTGCCAGTGGACGGGCATCGGCTGCTGGTCCTCGTCGCGGGCGATGTGGTGGAAACCGATGTGGACCCACACGACCGGGTTGACGAGCCTCTCGCCGTTGACCCACTCGTCCACGCTGTCCGGCGCGTTCGGACCGCAGTCGAGGGTGTTGTTGCTGGCGAACTGCTCACAGGGGCGGTTCTGCGTGAAGTAGACGTCGTGCCGGGTGTACGGGCGTCCGGCGTGCCTGGTGGTCGGCCCGGGCACGATCTCCCAACTGCGG
The DNA here is from genome assembly GCF_030406905.1 of Streptomyces sp. HUAS CB01. NCBI lineage: Bacteria > Bacillati > Actinomycetota > Actinomycetes > Kitasatosporales > Streptomycetaceae > Streptomyces > Streptomyces chengbuensis. The sequence goes on along the minus strand of NZ_CP129137.1, from coordinate 6,154,780 downwards.
GCGTGGCCGTCGGCGTTCCGGCCCTTGGCGCTGACCACGCGCCACCAGCGCATGGCCTCGGCGTCCCCGGCCAGTTCCCTGGTGACGGGGGTACGGGTGGTCCTCGTCGTCGGACTGCCCTGGGCGGGAGGCGGGGTGACCGCGGAGTCGTACTGCTCGATCCGGTCCCCGGCGCCGCCGTCGAGTCCGAAGTTCAGCCGCCAGAAGACGTTGTGGCTGTGGCTGACGGCGTGGTCCTCGGCGCCCTTGCCGATGGGCCAGCCCCGGCCGTCCCCGGCGTCGTAGTCCCCGGGGGAGAGGCTGCCGGTGGCGCCCACGTTCGCGGACACGGTCCCGTCGGAGGAGAAGCGCCACTCGGTGATGTACTCGTACCAGGAGACCTTGTTGACGGTGTAGAGGAGCAGGTCCCTGCCCTCCTCGTGCCAGACGCCGGTGCCCTGGTCCCTCGCCATCCGGTAGGCGTGGCCGCGGGAGCGGGTGGTGACGCACAGCCCGTCGACCCGGCCGGTGTCGGGGACCTTCACGGAGCGGATGCTGCCGCCGGGGCACTCCGCGGGCTTCAGGTTCTGCAGTCCGTAGCCGAAGCCGAAGCCGGTGATGTCGTCGTACTCTGCCTGGCCGTCGTCGTAGGGGACATGGACCTGCGCGAGCTTGGCGCTGGTCAGCACGCGGATCGGACGGGCCTCGCCGCGCGGCTGGTAGCTGACGTCGTCCAGGACGAGCCCGGCGGAGGAGTCGTAGTGCCAGCACATGCGCCAGGTGGTTCCGCCGGCGAGCTGCTGCGTGACGCGGTGGGGCGCGCTGCAGCCCGGGGCCGGCGGCGGGGTGGGCCCCGTCGGCGGTGCCGCCCCGGCCGCGGTGGGACCGGCCGCGGTCAGCGCACCGCCGAGCAGCACCGCAGCGGCGGCCACGGAGACGGCCCTGCGGGGCGTGCGCACCGGGGCGGCGCCGGGCGGGGGGACGGCCGGGGCTACGCCCTCGGTGCCGGTGCCGGCGCGGCCTCCGCTGCCGGCCGCGGAGGCCGCGCCGGCACGGACGGGCGACTCGGCACCCGGGCCGCCGGCCCGGCCGCTCCGTCTGCGGGCACCCGGAAGTCCGTTCCTGTCCATGCGCGAGCGCACCCCTCAGCCGGACGGTGTGACGACGACGGTGCGGGCACTCAGGTCGACGGCGAGGTCCCGCGTGTCGATCCACGGCCCGCCGGTGATCCTGGTGACGACCCGCACACAGCGGTGCACGCCGCAGGACCGGAGTCCCGGCGGCACCACGGCCTCGCGTTCCTTGCGGTACACGTATCCGCTGAGCGTGAGCGGCGCGGGCGTGGTCAGCGGCGCGCCGGTGGCGTCCCGGTAGTCCGCCCTGAGCCCGGCGCCGTGCGGGCTCGCGAGGATCAGCTCGACCGCCTCCGTCAGTTCCGCCCGGACCGGGGAGGGCTGCACGCCCTGCCGGGCGGCCCGGCTCTCGACCGTGCCGGTGGTGACGTCGACGGTCGACGTGACGAGCCGGTCGGTGCGGTAGTCGTAGTACGAGACGACCGCGCGGCGCGGCGGTGCGGCGGACCCGGCCTCGGACGGGAGGGGTTCGGCCAGATCGGCGGTGAGGTGCTGCGGGCCCCGGTCGCCGGCGGCGTCCCGGCCCGTGCGTTCCGCGGGAGCGGCCGCCAGCCGCCGGGCGCGCTCCAGTTCGTCGTCGGTGAGCGGATCGCGTCCGGTGCCCTGCTTACCCTCCGCGGGAGCCGCCACGACGACCCCGGGCCCGGGCGTGCCGCCGTGCGGCTCCGCCGTCTCCCCGGTGGCGGTCTGGGCACCCCGGCCCGCCCGTGCCCCCGCCGCGTCCGGCAGGGTGACGGCGACCGTCGCCGCGGTGCCCGTCACCGCAATGGCGGTGCCTGCCACCAGCTTCCCCAGGTGGCGGCGCATCAATGTGCGCACTTTTACCCCCTCGTACCCGTGGTCACCCGGTAGGACGGTGGTAAGTCCTAGGAGGTTGCCCAACTTTCGGGAAGGATCTGGCCGAAGAGGTCCCCAGCACCCGGATCAGAAGTGGAAGAGTCTTATCTATGCAGGTCTGGCCGGGACAGGCGTATCCACTCGGTGCCACGTACGACGGCGCCGGCACCAATTTCGCGGTCTACTCAGAGGCCGCGCACCGTATCGAGCTGTGTCTGCTCCACGACGACGGCTCCGAGACCGCGGTCGAGCTGCGCGAGACCGACGCGTTCGTGCGCCATGCCTACCTGCCGGGCGTGATGCCCGGACAGCGGTACGGCTTCCGGGTGCACGGCCCGTACGAGCCCGAGCACGGGCAGCGGTGCAACTCCGCGAAACTGCTCCTCGACCCGTACGCGCGGGCGATGAGCGGCCGTGTCGACTGGGGTGAGGCCGTCTACGGCTATCACTTCGGCAGACCGGACTCGCGCAACGATCTCGACTCCGCGCCGCACACGATGGCGTCGGTCGTCGTCAACCCGTACTTCGACTGGGGTGACGACCGTCCGCCGCGCACCGACTACCACCGCACCGTCATCTACGAGGCCCACGTCAAGGGCCTGACGATGCTGCACCCCGCGCTGCCGGAGGAACTGCGCGGGACGTACGCGGGGCTCGCCCACCCCGAGGTGATCTCGCACCTGACGGAACTGGGCATCACGGCGCTGGAATTGATGCCCGTGCACCAGTTCGTCAACGACCACAGGCTGGTCGACGCGGGGATGAACAACTACTGGGGCTACAACACCATCGGGTTCTTCGCCCCGCACAACAGCTACGCGTCCTGGGGCGACCGGGGCCAGCAGGTCCTGGAGTTCAAGTCCGCGGTGCGGGCGCTGCACCAGGCGGGCATCGAGGTCATCCTCGACGTCGTCTACAACCACACGGCCGAGGGGAACCATCTGGGCCCGACGCTCTCGTTCCGAGGTATCGACAACGCCTCGTACTACCGGCTCACCGACGACCGCCGGTATTACATGGACACCACCGGCACCGGCAACTCGATGCTGATGCGCTCGCCGCACGTCCTCCAGCTGATCATGGACTCGCTGCGGTACTGGGTCACCGAGATGCACGTCGACGGCTTCCGTTTCGATCTGGCGGCGACCCTCGCACGGCAGTTCCACGAGGTGGACCGGCTGTCGTCGTTCTTCGACCTCGTCCAGCAGGACCCGGTGGTCAGCCAGGTGAAGCTGATCGCCGAGCCGTGGGACGTCGGCGAGGGCGGCTACCAGGTGGGCAAGTTCCCGCCGCTGTGGACGGAGTGGAACGGCATGTACCGGGACACCGTGCGGGACCTGTGGCGCGGGGAGCCGCGCACCCTCGCCGAGTTCGCGTCCCGGCTCACCGGCTCCTCCGATCTGTACCAGGACGACGGCCGGCGTCCGCTCGCCTCCGTCAACTTCGTCACCTGCCACGACGGGTTCACCCTGCACGACCTCGTCTCGTACAACGAGAAGCACAACGAGGCCAACGGGGAGGGCAACCGGGACGGGGAGAGCCACAACCGGTCCTGGAACTGCGGCGCCGAGGGCGAGACGGAGGACGGTGAGGTCCGGGAACTGCGCAACCGCCAGATGCGCAACTTCATCGCGACCCTGATGCTGTCGCAGGGCGTGCCGATGCTCAGCCACGGCGACGAGTTCGCCCGCACCCAGCAGGGCAACAACAACGCGTACTGCCAGGACAACGAGCTGTCCTGGGTGCGCTGGCCGGAGTCGACGGCCGACCAGGACGGCACGCTGCTCGCGTTCACGCGCGCGATGGTGTGGCTGCGCCGCGACCACCAGGTGTTCCGGCGGCGGCGCTTCTTCCACGGCAGGCCGGTGGAGGGCACGCACGACGAGCTCTCCGACATCGCCTGGTTCACTCCGGAGGGCGGGGAGATGACGTCCCGGGACTGGCAGGCGGCCCATGCGAAGGCCCTCACGGTCTTCCTGAACGGCCATGCCATCTCGGAGCCGGGACCGCGCGGCGAGCGGATCTCCGACGACTCGTTCCTGCTGATGTTCAACGCGAGCGACGAGGACCTGGACTTCGCCGTGCCGGTCGACCACGGCCGGCAGTGGCAGGTCGTCGTGGACACCGCACGGCCCGAAGGCGTCCCCCCGGGGCAGGGGCCGAAGGTGGACGCGGGCGAGCGGATCAGGATGATCAGCCGGAGCCTGACGGTGCTGCGGCGTCCCGCGTGATCCCGACGGGCGCGGCGCGCCCCGGGTCCGGCTCGCGGCCGGGTCCGGGGCGCATGCGGTACGGCTCGTGTCAGGGTCCGGTCCGGGGCACGGGCGGTACGGCTCGTGTCAGGGTCCGGTCCGGGGCACGGGCGGTACGTCTCGCGTCAGGGTCCGCGGCGCGTTCGTCGTATCAGGTGAACGTTCGGGCGGTGACCGCCGCCGGTACGGCGGCCGATGACACAGAAGGCCGCGATCCGGGTACGTACGTTCGCATGACGCCCACCGCCACGTACCGGCTCCAGCTGCAACCGGACTTCCCCTTCCGGGCCGCCGAGGAGGCCGTCCCCTACCTCGCCGGCCTCGGCGTCTCCCATCTGCACCTCTCCCCCGTCCTGGAGGCCGTGCCCGGCTCCCTGCACGGGTACGACGTCGTCGACCACGACCGGGTGCGGGAGGAGCTCGGCGGCGAGGAGGGGCTGCGCTCGCTGGCCCGCACGGCACGCGAGCACGGCCTCGGACTGGTGATCGACATCGTGCCCAACCACATGGCCGCCGTGCCCCGGTACAACCGGGCCCTCCGGGAGGTCCTGCGGGAGGGGCCGGAGTCGCCGTTCGCCCGGTGGTTCGACATCGACTGGGACGCCGGCGGCGGGAAGGTGCTGATGCCGGTCCTGGGCGAACGGCTGGGCGAGGAGCTCGGCGCGCTGCGGGTGGAGGGGCGGACCCTCCACTACGGCGAGCACACGTTCCCGTTGCGGGAGGGGACGGAAGGACTGGCGCTGCCGGAGCTGCTGGACGCTCAGTGGTACCGGCTCGCCTGGTGGCGCCTGGCCCGCACCGAGCTGAACTACCGGCGGTTCTTCACCATTTCCGATCTCATCGGCGTCCGCGTGGAGGACCCGGAGGTCTTCGCCGCCACGCACGGCAAGATCCTCGAACTGGTCCGGGACGGGGTGGTCGAGGGCCTGCGGATCGACCACCCGGACGGGCTCGCCGACCCGGACGGCTATCTGCTGCGGCTGGACGAGGCGACCGGCGGCTGCTGGACGGTCGTGGAGAAGATCCTCACCGGCGACGAGCGGCTGCCGGCCACCTGGCCGGTCGCCGGCACCACCGGCTACGACGCGCTGCACCGGATCGACGGGCTGTTCACCGACCCGGACGGGGCCGAGGAACTGCTGCGGCAGTACCGGGACTACGCGGCCCCCGCCGGGGACCGCGGCGGCTACTGGGGAGCGACCGTGCGGCGCGCCGCCCACAAGGTGGTGACGCACGAGCTGGCGGCCGAGACCGAGGCCCTGGCCCGGCTGGCCGAGCGGGTCTGCGCCGCGGACACGGCCCTGCGCGACCACGCGCCCTGGGCGCTGCGCACCGCGATCCGCGAACTGCTGGTGCGGGTGCCCGTGTACCGCCCGTACCGCACGGGCGGCGAGCAGGTGGTGACGGCGGACGCGGCACTGCGGGCCAAGGCGGTGTTCGCGGTGGCCCGGGAGGGCGACGCGGTCGACGTGATCCGGGACCTGGCGCTGGGCCGGCTCGGCGACGGCCCGGACCAGCGCGCCTTCCGGGCGCGGTTCGCGCAGACGTCGTCGGCGCTGCGGGCGAAGTCGGTGGAGGACACGGCCTTCTACCGCTACGTCCCGCTGCTCTCGGCCAACGAGGTGGGCGGCGATCCCGGCCGGCCCGCGGTGGGCCCGGAGGAGTTCCACGCCTACTGCGGCAGGATCGCCCGGGACTGGCCGGCCACCGGGACGGTGCTCTCCACGCACGACACCAAGCGCAGCGCGGACGTACGGGCGCGGATCGCGGTGCTGTCGGAGTGCCCGGAGCGCTGGGCGCGGCTGCTGGCGAGCCTGGACTGGGCACCGGCGCCGGACCGTCACTTCGCGTGGGTGGCGTGGCAGACGGCGTCCGGTTTCGGTGTCCCCCATCCGCAGCGGCTCGGCCCGGCGCTGCTGAAGTCGGCGCGCGAGGCGGGGCTGCACACCGGCTGGACCGAACCGGACGAGGGGTACGAGCAGGCCGTGCAGGAGTTCGTGGAGGCGGGGCCCGCCGGTCCGCCCCTGTACCAGTTGGCCCTGTTCGCCCGGGAACTCGACCCGTACGTCCGCGCCAACTCGCTCGGCGCCGCCCTGGTGCATCTGACGATGCCCGGGGTGCCCGATCTGTACCAGGGCACGGAGGGCGAGTACGTCGCGCTGGTGGACCCTGACAACCGGCGGCCGTTCCGGGAGCGGGGCGAGGACCGGAAGACGGCGGTGACGAAGGCGGCACTGGGCCTGCGCAGGCGGCGGCCCGGGGTCTTCGGCGAGTCGGGTGCGTACGCGCCGCTGACCGCGGAGGGGCCCGCGGCCGGGCACTGCGTCGCGTTCGCCCGCTCGGGCGAGGTGATCACGGCGGTGACCCGGCTGGCGCTGCGGCTGGAGGAGTCGGGCGGCTGGCGGGACACCGCGCTGCCCCTCCCGGCCGGGCGGTGGACGGATCTGCTCTCCCCCGGCCGGGAGTTCACGGGCGGCGCTTCCCTGCCGCTGGCGGAGCTGTTCGCCACGGATCCGGTCGCGCTGCTGGAGCGCACGGCCGACGGCTGACCGGTCCGCCGGCCGGCTGACCCGGGCACGGCGGCACACCGGCGCGGCGGCAAGGGGCGGGTGGTGGCGAGGGGCACGGGGCACAGGGCACGGCCCAGGCGCGGAAGAGGGGGACCGCGCGTGGCGGGGGCCCGGCGAGGGAACGCAGGACGGCGTGCCGGAACCGGGCGGCCGGGACGCGCCCGCCGTCGCGAGGCCGGGACGCCGCGCGGATCGGCAGGACGCCACGCGCAGGCCGAGCCCGCGCCGGGACCGGACGCGCGGGCGAGACGCCGCCGGGAGCGGGACGCGCGGCAGGAAGGCGGCCCGCGCCGCCCGGGAAACCCGGCGCTCGGCGGAGCCGCCGTCGCGAACGCGAACGCCGGCCAGCGGCGCGCGCGTCGGGCCCTGACCCGCCGCGGGAGGCGGGCCCATCGCGCGGGAGTCGGGCTTCGCCGCGGGTGGCGGCCGGCGGGGCGAGTGCCGCCACGGGTCAGCAGGCAGCGGGGTCGTCCGCCGGTGCGCCGGTGAGGACGCGGTCGGCCGGGCGGCGGCCCTTCGGCTGCTGTGTCTCGGGCAGCACCGGTGGCGGTGGCACACGCCGCTCCACCGGCCGGTCCGGGGAGACGGACAGCGGTTCGCCGTGGTGCAGGATCCGCAGCGGCGCGCCCTCGTCCACGGAGTACCGGACCGTGTCGCCGCGGATGTCCACCTGCACCTTCCGTTCGTGCACGAGCACCGTGAACCGCAGACGCGTCAGCTGCTCCGGCAGCCGCGGCGAGAACCCCAGCACGCCGCGCGCCCCGTCCTTGCCCTCGTGCCGGCGCATGCCGCCGAGGCCGAGGACGAGGGCCATCCAGGTGCCCGCGAGGGAGGCGATGTGCAGGCCGTCGCGGGTGTTGTGCTCCAGGTTCTCCAGGTCCATCAGCGCGGCCTCGGCCAGATAGGCGTAGGCGAGCCGCAGATGACCGGTCTCCGCGGCCATCACGGCCTGGCAGCAGGCGGAGAGCGAGGAGTCCCGTACGGTCAGCGGCTCGTAGTAGGCGAAGTTCCGCGCCTTCTGCTCCGGCGTGAAGTCGTCCCCGCAGGTCACCATGGCGAACACCAGGTCCGCCTGTTTGATGACCTGCTTGCGGTACAGGTCGAAGTAGGGGAAGTGGAGCAGCAGCGGGTACTGGTCGGCCGAGGTGTTCGCGAAGTCCCAGTGCTGGAAGCTGGTGAAGCCGGCCGACTGCTCGTGCACACCGAGTGCCGCGTTGTACGGCACGGCCATCCGGGCGGCCGCGTCCCGCCACGCGGCGGACTCCTCGTCGTCGACGCCCAGTTCCTCGGCCCGGTCGGCGTGGCGGGCGGCCGTGTCCGCCGCGACCAGCAGGTTCCGCCGCGCCATCAGATTGGTGTACAGGTTGTCGCGGGCGATGGCGCTGTACTCGTCGGGGCCCGTGACGCCGTCGATGTGGAAGACGCCCTCCGGGTCGTGGTGGCCGAGCGAGTGCCAGAGGCGCGCGGTCTCCACGAGCAGTTCCAGCCCCGGACCCCGTTCGAACACCTCGTCGCCGGTCGTCTCCACGTACCGGGTCACGGCGAAGGAGATGTCGGCGTTGACGTGGAAGGCGGCCGTGCCCGCGGGCCAGTAGGCGGAGCACTCGGCGCCGCTGATGGTCCGCCAGGGGAACGCCGCCCCGGCCAGCCCCAGCTGCCGGGCCCGTTCCCGCGCCGCGGGCAGGGTGGAGTGCCGCCAGCGCAGCACCGGCGCGACGGCCCGCGGGGCGGTGTGGGTGAGCATGGGCAGCACGAAGGACTCCACGTCCCAGAACGAGTGCCCGTCGTAGCCCGTGCCGGTGAGACCCTTGGCGGGGATCGCCCGCTCCTCGCCGCGCGCCGCCGCCTGGAGCACGTGGAACAGCGAGAACCGCACGGCCTGCTGGATCTGCGCGTCGCCGTCCACCTCCACGTCGGCGCAGGACCAGAAGTGGTCGAGGAAGGCCCGCTGTTCGGCGAGCAGGCCCTCCCAGCCGGTGCTGCGGGCGGCGGCGACCGCGGCGTCGACCTGGTCGTGCACGGCCGGGAGCGAGCGCCGGCCGGACCAGCCGTGGCCGACGAACTTCACGAGCCGCAGCCGCTCCCCGGGCCGCAGGGTGGAGGTCACCGTGAACCTGCTGACGTCCGGCTCGCTCTCGGCGGACCAGGTCGTCCCCGCCGGGCCGTCGACCAGGTGGTCGGCGGCGGTGCCCACCCGCAGTCCGCTGGTCCTGGTGCGGTGCACGAGGCGCAGCCGGGTGTCCCGGGCGGAGTCCTCCTCGGCTTCCAGCGGGGTGTCGAAGGCCGCGGCGACCCGGGGGTCGCCCGTGGCGTGCGGCATCTGCTCGTTCGCGACGAGCTCGGACTGGACCGCCACCGAGACGGTCCCGTCCAGCGGCTCCACCTCGTAGGCGATCGCGGCGATGGCGCGCTGGGTGAACGACACCAGCCGCTCGGAGGTGATGCGGACGGACCTGCCGGCGGGGGACGTCCACTCCGCGGTGCGGCGCAGGACCCCGGCGCGGAAGTCCAGCACCCGCTCGTGCAAGGTGAGTTCGCCGTAGCGCAGGTCGAAGGGGTGGTCGTCCACGAGCAGCCTGATGATCTTGCCGTCGGTGACGTTGACCATCGTCTGACCGGACTCCGGGTAGCCGTAGCCCGCCTCGGCGTACGGGAGGGGACGGAGTTCGTAGACGCCGTTCAGGTAGGAGCCGGGGAGCCCGTGCGGCTCGCCCTCGTCGAGGTTGCCGCGCCAGCCGATGTGGCCGTTGGCGAGGGCGAAGACGGACTCGCTCTGGGCGAGGACGTCCAGGTCGAGCCCGGTCTCGCGCAGGCACCACGGTTCGACCGTGTAGTCGGAGTGGGTGATCATCGTGACTCCATCAGTTCGGCCAGGTCGTCCACCACGACGTCCGCCCCGTGCCGCCTCAGCTCCTCGGCCTGCCCGGTGCGGTCGACGCCCACGACGAGGCCGAAGCTCCCCGCCCGGCCGGCCTCCACCCCCGCGAGGGCGTCCTCGAACACGGCCGCGTCCCGCGGCGCGGCACCGAGGGCGCGGGCCGCGGCCAGATAGGTGTCGGGCGCGGGCTTGCCGTGCAGGCCCTGCTCGCGGGCGACGATCCCGTCGACACGCTCGTCGAACAGGTCCTCGATACCGGCGGCGGCGAGCACGTCCCGGCAGTTGGCGCTGGACGAGACGACGGCGGTGCGCAGCCCGGCGTCGCGGACGGCGTGCACATAGGCCACGGAGCCCTCGTACGCCTCCACGCCGTCCTCGCGGATCCGGCGGAGGACCAGTTCGTTCTTGCGGGTGCCGAGGCCGTTGACGGTCTCCCGCTCCGGCGGGTCGTCCGGCGCCCCCTCGGGCAGCTCGACGCCTCGCGAGGCGAGGAAGGTGCGGACGCCGTCGTCGCGGGGCCGGCCGTCGACGTACTCGTCGTAGTCGCGGACGGCGTCGAACGGTACGAAGGCGGCTCCTTCGCGATCGGCCCGCCGGCGCAGGAAGTCGTCGAACATCTCCTTCCAGGCCGCGGCGTGGACCTTGGCCGTGCGGGTGAGGACGCCGTCGAGGTCGAACAGACAGGTGCGTACGTGATCGGGAAGCCCCAGCATGCGGTCGAGGCTAGGAGGCGGCGGCCGCCGCCGGGTGCGGCAGCGGACTCCCGCCGCACCGCGCGTACCCCGTGGGGATGACGTGCCCGGTGCCATCCGGAGCAGCCCGCCGGGCTCGGTACCCGCCGGCCTCCGCGCCCGGAAGGTCCGCGTCCCCGGCGGGGGACGCGGACCCGGGACGGGCGGCCCCGGGCGTCAGCCGCGGCCCGGCAGGCTCCAGTGGTACGGCTCGATGAGGCGGTCGATGCTGTCCGGTCCCCAGGAGCCGGGGGCGTAGGGCTCGACCGGCGGCGGGTTCTGCAGCAGCGGGGTCGACACCTCCCAGAGGCGTTCGATGCCGTCGGAGCGGGTGAACAGGGACTGGTCGCCGAGCATCGCGTCCAGGATGAGGCGCTCGTACCCCTCGAGCGCGTGCATGGAGTTGAAGGACCCGGCGTAGCTGAAGACCATCTCGGCGTCGTCCAGCCGCATGGCGGGCCCGGGCTCCTTCACCAGGAATCGCGCCGCGATCCTGCCCGGGTCGTCGAAGTCGATCACCAGCTCGTTGGTACGGGTGCAGTGGCGTGCGGCCAGCGGGAACATCCGCAGGGCGGGCTCCCGGAAGCCGAGCGTCACCATGTGCCGCCCCTCCGCCAGCGACTTGCCGGAGCGCAGGTAGAACGGCACGCCCGCCCACCGCCAGTTGTCGAGTTCGACGCGCAGCGCGACGAACGTCTCCGTGTCCGAGCGGGGGTCGACGCCGGGCTCCTCGCGATAGCCCTCGTACTGCCCGCGCACCACGTGCGCCGGGTCCAGTGACCGCATGGACTGGAAGACCTTCTCCTTCTCGTCCCGCAGGGGCTTGGCGGCGAGCGTGGTGGGCGGCTCCATCGCCACGAAGCCCAGCAGCTGGAAGAGATGGGTGACGATCATGTCCCGGAAGGTGCCGGTGCCCTCGAAGAACTGGGCGCGGCCCTCGATGCCGATCCTCTCCGGCACGTCGATCTGCACATGGCTGATGTGGTCGCGGTTCCAGACCGGCTCCAGCAGGCCGTTGGCGAACCTCAGCGCCAGGATGTTGTCTACCGACTCCTTGCCGAGGAAGTGGTCGATGCGGAAGACCCGCGACTCGTCGAAGACGGAGTGGATGGTCTCGTTGAGGGCCCGCGCGGAGGGCAGGTCCGTGCCGAACGGCTTCTCCACGATGACGCGCGCGCCGTCCGCGAGGCCCGTGGCGCCGAGCATCTCGATGACGGAGGCGAAGGCCTTCGGTGGCACGGCGAGGTGGAACAGCCGGCGCGGGCTGCCGCCCACGGCCTGCTCCGCGTCGCGCACGGCCTCCATCAGCGGCTCCGTGTCCTCGGGGTCGGCGGCCCCGAAGGACAGCGACTCCTCGAACCGCTGCCACGCCTCGCCCTCGGGGCCGGACCTGCCGAACTCGGCGACCGACTCCCGCGCCCGTTTGCGGAACTCGTCGTCGCTGAGCGCCGCCTGGGCGGGCGCGGAGCCGACGATCCGGTAGCGGTCGGGCAGCAGTCCGGCCTTGGCGAGATGGAACAGTCCCGGCAGCAGTTTGCGCCGGGCGAGGTCACCGGTGGCCCCGAACAGCACGATGACGTGGTCGTCGGGAACGGCACCGTGGTGCTCCGAGCGGGTTCCGCCGGTCACGGGTCACCCCGCCTTCTCGGCGTGACCGCCGAACTCGCCGCGCATCGCGGACAGCACCTTGTCGGTGAACTGCCCCAGTCCGCGCGATTCGTAGCGCTGCATCAGCGCGCTGGTGATGACGGGCGCCGGCACGCTCTCGTCGACCGCCGCCAGGACCGTCCAGCGGCCCTCACCGGAGTCGGAGACCCGGCCGGTGTACGCGTCGAGCCCGGGCGAGCGGGCGAGCGCGTCGGCGACGAGGTCGACCAGCCAGGACCCGACGACCGAGCCGCGCCGCCACACCTCGGCGACCTCGGCCACGTCGATCTCGTACCGGTACGCCTCCGGCTCGCGCAGCGGGGCGGTCTCGGCGTCGACCGTGCGCGAACGCAGGCCGGCGTCGGCGTGCTTGATGATGCTGAGCCCTTCGCCGATGGCCGCCATCATCCCGTACTCGACCCCGTTGTGGACCATCTTCACGAAGTGGCCGGCCCCACTGGGCCCGCAGTGCAGATAGCCCTCCGGGGCGGTCCCGTCGGTGCGGGTCCGGCCGGGGGTGGGGGCCGCGTCGCCGATGCCCGGGGCGATGGTGCGGAAGACCGGGCCGAGCCGTGTCACCGGCTCGTCCTCGCCGCCGATCATCAGGCAGTAGCCGCGTTCGAGGCCCCACACCCCTCCGGAGGTGCCGCAGTCCACGTAGTGGATCCCGCTGGGGGCGAGCTGCGCGGCGCGGGTGATGTCGTCGCGGTAGTAGGAGTTCCCGCCGTCGACGACGGTGTCGTCGGCCGTCAGCAGGGCCTCCAGCTGGTCCAGGGTCGGCTGCACGACACCGGCGGGCAGCATCAGCCAGACGTTGCGGGGCTGTTCGAGCCTGTCGACGAGGTCGTGGAGCGAGGAGGCGGCGGTCGCCCCTTCCTTCTCCATCTCCTTGACGGCGTCGGTGTCCAGGTCGTAGACGACGCAGCGGTGGCCGTCGCGCATCAGCCGGCGCACGAGGTTGGCGCCCATCCGGCCGAGTCCGACCATGCCGAGCTGCATGGGTGTGTCCGTGGTCATGGTCGCTCTCCCCGTTCTCGGTGGGTGCGGACGGTCTGCGGGGCTGCTCGGCGGCGGCCCGTCACGGCGCCGTCTCCCGGCCGGCCGCCAGCAGCCCGCGGGCGGTCTCGGCCACCCGCTGGGCGGTGAACCCGAACTTTCCGAGCAGCTGCTTCAGGGGCGCCGAGGCGCCGAACGTGTGCATGCCGACGAGGGCGCCCCGGTCGCCGACGTACCGGTCCCAGCCGAACGTGGACGCCTGCTCGACGCCCACCCGGGCGGTCACGGACGGCGGCAGCACCTCGTCCCGGTACGCCTGGGGCTGACGGTCGAACAGCTCCCAGCACGGCATGCTCACCACCCGGGCGCCGATGCCCTCGCCCGCGAGCTCCTCCCGCGCCGCCAGCGCCAGGGACACCTCGGACCCGGTGGCGAGCAGGATCACCTGCGGCTCGCCGGACGGCGCGTCGGCCAGGACGTACGCGCCGCGCGCGACGCCCGACGCGGCCCCGAGCCGGGTGCGGTCGAGCGTGGGGAGCGCCTGCCGGGAGAGCACCAGCGCCGCCGGTTCGTGGCGCAGCGCGGCGACGTAGCGCCAGGTCTCGGTGACCTCGCCGGCGTCCGCGGGGCGGAACACCAGCAGACCCGGCATCGCCCGCAGCCCCGCGAGCTGTTCGACCGGCTGGTGGGTGGGTCCGTCCTCACCGACGCCGATGGAGTCGTGGGTGAAGATGTGCACCACCGGCAGTTCCATCAGCGCCGACAGCCGGATGGCGCCCTTGGCGTAGTCGGAGAAGATGAGGAAGCCGGACCAGTAGGGGCGCAGTTTCGTCAGCGCCATCCCGTTCGAGATGGCGGCGGCCGCGTGCTCGCGGACGCCGAAGTGCAGATTGCGTCCGCCCGGCTCGTCCGGCTCCTGGTCCCCCGCGCCGTCGAACGTGAGCCTGGTCTTCGTGGACGGGGCCAGGTCGGCGGAGCCGCCGAGGAGCCAGGGGACGTTCCGCGCCAGGGCGTTCAGCACCCGGCCCGAGGAGTCCCGGGTGGCGAGGCCCTTCGGGTCCGGGGGGAACTCGGGGAGCGCCCGGTCCCAGCCGTCGGGGAGTTCGCGGCGCTGTATGCGCTCCAGTTCGTCGGCCTCGGCGGGCCATGCGGCGCGGTAGTCCTCGAACCGCTTCTCCCACGCGGCGCGCAGTTCGGCGCCGCGGGTGCCGATGCCCTGGGCGAACCGTTCCCGTACGGCGTCGGGCACCCGGAACTCCTCGTCCTCGGGCAGGCCGAGGAAGCGTTTGGCCGCGCGGACGCCGTCGGGGCCGAGCGGTGAGCCGTGCGCCTTCGGGGAGTCCTCGACGGGCGAGCCGTAGCCGATGTGGCTGTGCACCAGCACCAGGGTGGGGCGTTCGGTCTCGGCCCGGAAGTCGTGGAAGGCCCGGGTGACGGCGTCGAGGTCGTTCGCGTCGGCGACGGTGGTCACGTTCCAGCCGTACGCGAGGAACCGGGCCGCGACGTCCTCGGTGAAGGTGATGTCGGTGTGGCCCTCGATGGTGACCCGGTTCGAGTCGTAGATCCAGCACAGATTGGACAGCCGCTGGTGGCCGGCGAACGAGGCGGCCTCGGAGGAGATGCCCTCCATCATGCAGCCGTCACCGGCGAGGGCGTACACGTCGAAGTCGAAGAGCGTGAAGTCCTCGCGGTTGTACGCGGCACCGAGCCAACGGCCGGCGAGGGCCATGCCGACGGAGGTGGCGACGCCCTGGCCGAGCGGGCCGGTCGTGGTCTCCACGCCGCTCGTCCAGCGGTACTCGGGGTGACCGGGGCAGCGGGAGTCCAGTTGGCGGAAGGACTCGAGGTCCTCCATCGTGACCGCCGGCCGGCCGAGCACCTCGTAGTCCGGGTCGACGGCATGGACGCCGGCCAGGTACAGCAGGGACCACAGCAGGGTGGAGGCGTGGCCCTCGGAGAGCACGAAGCGGTCTCGGTTGGGCCAGATCGGGTCCCGTGGGTCGTACCGCAGGAACCGCTGCCAGAGCGTGTAGGCGACGGGGGCCATGCCCATCGGTGTGCCCGGGTGCCCGGACTCGGCGCGCTGGACGGCGTCCATGCACAGGCCGCGGATGGTGTTCACCGACAGGGTGTCCAGGTCGTCGGTCATGAGCGTTCCCCGTTCTCGGCGTGCTCGGCGTGCTCGGCGTGCTCGGCGTGCTCGGCGTGCTCGGCGTTGGCGGCGATGGCGGCGATGGCGGCCGGTCGGGTGGAGGGGCGGGCGGTCGGGTCCGGTCGGGCGGTGCGGTGGGGTCGGCGGGCGGTGGGGGGTCGGGGCGGCCCCGGCGCACGGCCGGGGCCGGGAGTCTCGCGCGGTGTGCCGCGGGCGCGCCCGCGGGCCCGGCGGCGTCGGGCTCCTGTTCGCATCGTGTCCGTGACGACCACGGGTGGACCTCACCCGGGCCGGGTGAAACGCGGAGCGGGTGAGGCGCCCGGAGCGGACGGCCCGTTCCGGGCACGGGGCCCGTCGGCACGTCAGCCGTGCGGAACCACGGCCACCGGGCAGGCGGCGTGGTGGATGACGGCGTGGGTGATCGAGCCGATGTGCGAACCGGAGGCCGCCCGGCGCCGCCCCACGACCACCAGGCGGGCGTCCGCGGCGGCCTCCACGAGCCGGCCGGCGGGCCGTCCCGGAGCCGATTCCTCCGTCACCTTCACCGCGGGGAACTTGTCGCGGTACGGGCGTACGGCCCGGGCGAGTGCGGCTGCCGTCGCGGCCTGTGTGCCCGTCTCCGCTTTCCCGCCCGGCCGGTGGAAGAACGGGGCGTGCCAGCTGTGGACGATGTGGAGCGGGACGTCGCGCCGGGCGGCGTGGTCGAACGCGAACTCCAGGAGTTCGTCCCTGGCGTCGGTCACGTCGAGGCCGAGGACCACCTTGCGCTGACCCCCACCGTGCGTACCGTGCGCGTCGTCGCGGTAGTCCGGCCGCACCAGCACCACCGGCTCCTTCGCGTCCGCGACGACCTCCTGGCCAACGGAGCCGATGATGAAGCCGCCCACGCTGCCGAGTCCGTGCGATCCGACGACCAGCGCGTCGGCCCGGGACGCCGCCTCCAGCAGGACGCTCGCGGGCGAGTCCTCGATCTCCTCGGCGGTCATGGCGAGCTCAGGCCTGCGGGACCGGACGCGCTCCTCCATCGCGCCGAGGACGCCGTCGGCCTGGCCGGCCCGGTCCTCGTGGGACACCCGCACGGCCTGCAACTGGTGCTCGGCCCACCGGGTGGCGTTCACCAGCCGCAGTGCGGCGCCGCGCAGCGCGGCCTCGTCGGCGGCCCAGTCCACGGCCGCGAGACTTCCGTCGGAGCCGTCCACTCCCACGGCGATGGCTCGGGACATGCTGCCCTCCTTGCCTCGGGCTCTGGCGAAGGGCCGGCGCGGTGGGCGCGGCCGTCGACGCGAGAGGACACCTGATCAAGAAAGTACCGACTCGGGAGGAACAGCGCGATTCAGGGCATGACGGACGGTGACTGCGCGGTCGCCGCGCGTGGGACCAGCCGGACGCGGCTGGGTGTGCGGGGCCGCCGGTCCTGTACGCGGGGCACCGGGCGCGAGGCCGGCCCGTACCCCACGCGCGCCGGTTCCGCGCGCGGAGCCCGTCCGGCACGCGGCGGACGGGCCGGGGGCGAGAGGGCCCCCGCGAGGCGTCCCCGCGACGCCCTCCGTCTCAGCGGGCGTCGAGGCGGAAGCTCATGTGGCCGAAGCCGACCATGTCGCCGGCCCGGACCACCACGGACCCCGTCACACGACGGCCGTTGACGGTCGTGCCGTTGGTCGAACCGAGGTCTCGGAGCACCCACAGCCCGCCGCGCAGCGACAGTTCGGCGTGCAGCCGCGACACCGTCTCGTGGCTGAGCCGAAGTCCGTTCGACGGGTCGCGGCCGATGCGCAGCGGATACGGTCCCGGCTCCGGCAGCAGCAGCGGAGGCAGCCGCTCCGCCCGCCAGGCGCGGCCGAGCCGCACCGAGAACGCCGAGATCCTGCCCACCGCGCCGTACAGCCTCTCGGCCAGCCGCCCGCCGTCGGGCCGCAGGTCCGCGGTGAGCGCGCGGAGTTCGTCGGGGCCGCGGGCGGCCAGGGCGAGCTCCATGCGCCGCACGAAGGTGTCGTGGGACAACCTGCCCTGGACGGCGCCCTCCCGGAGCACTCCGAGTACGCGCTCCCGCTCGGCGTCGGAGGGCCGCGCGGGACACGTCTGGAACTCGAAGGAGGACGTCACAGTCGTGATTGTCCGGGCGGGCGCCCCGGGTGTCCAGAAGGAACGTCGACTCCTCCCCTCCCTGAAGAGAGGGGATTCCCGGCTCACTTCGCCTGACCGTCAGCGACGGGCGGGGCCTGCAGATGCAGCACCAGCCGGGTTGGGACCAGCCGGACGCGGGGGTACCTCCCAGCGGTAGGCCACCCCGCCGGCCATCCCTGCTGCCGTCGTCATGACCCGGGAACCAGTCGGAACAGAAGCGCAGAGAACCCCGCCACTTCGCGACTCCCAGCCAGGGACCCGTACCCAACCGCCCCGAAGAACCGGGCATCCCGGGAGGAATCAGGTGAAGACCACTTTCGTCGCGGTACGGTACCGCCCCGGCGGGCAGGGCGGTACCGCGCGCCCGCCGTGCCGTGAACGCCCCCGTCCGGCCCGCCCGCGGGCGGCGGGAGGCGGCCGGGGCAAATCCGGAGGAGGTTGTCGGTGGCCGCCCGTACTCTGTCTCTCGCTTCGTGATCTGTGAGGGGGGGACCTCGCGATCACCGTTTTCCACGAGTTCTCAACGCGAGGTGATGCGCCATGACTTCCGACGCACGGGCCGGGGAGACCCCGCCGGACGTCAGCAGCTTCCAGGTCGATCTGCGCGGGCTGGTCGATCTGCTGTCCCACCATCTCTACTCCAGCCCGCGGGTGTACGTCCGCGAGTTGCTGCAGAACGCCGTGGACGCGGTCACCGCTCGCCACGCCGTCGACCCCGCCGCGCCGATCCGCATCCGGCTGTCCTCCGAGGGCGGCCGGGTCTCCATCGAGGACAGCGGGATCGGCCTGACCGCCGACGAGGTCCGCACGCTCCTCGCCACGATCGGCCGGAGCTCCAAGCGCGGCGGCGAGTACGGCCTGGAGTCCGCGCGCCGGGAGTTCCTGGGCCAGTTCGGCATCGGCCTGCTCGCCTGCTTCGTCGTCGCCCGCGAGATCCGGGTGGTCACCCGCTCGGCCAGGACGCCCGACGCGGCCCCCGTCGAGTGGCTCGCCTCCGACGACGGCTCGTACACCGTCCGTGTCCTGCCCGACGAGGCACGTCCCGAGGCCGGCACGACCGTGTACCTCGAGCCGCGCCCGGGCGCGGAGGAGTGGACGGCGGCGGCGCGCGTCGAGGAACTGGCGCGGGACTTCGGGTCGCTGCTCCCGTACGACATGACCTTCCGCGGCGACGACGGCGCCGAGCGTCCCGTCACCGACCGTCCGGCCGTCTGGGAGCGCGACTACCCCACGCCCGCCGCCCGCCGGGTGGCACTGTCGGGGCACTGCGCACGTCTGTTCGGGTTCACCCCGCTCGACGTCATCGACCTGGACCTGCCGGTCGCCGGCGTCCGCGGCGTGGCCTACGTCCTCCCGGAGCCGACGAGCCCCGCGCACCGGGCCGGTCACCGTGCCTATCTGAAGGGCATGCTCCTCACCGACCACGAGGACAAACTCCTCCCGGAGTGGGCCTTCTTCGTCCGCGCCGTGGTGGATGCCGACTCCCTGCGTCCCACCGCCTCGCGCGAGCACCTGTACGACGACGAGACGCTGGCCGCGGTCCGCGACGCCCTCGGCTCCCGGATCCGGCAGTGGCTGGCGGAGCTCGCCGCCGGGTCGCCCGACCGGCTCGCCGCCTTCCTGTCCGTCCACCACCTCGGCGTCAAGTCCCTGGCCCGGCACGACTCCGAGCTGTTCGAGCTGATGCTGCCGTGGCTGCCGTTCGAGACCAGCGAGGGACAGCAGAACCTGGAGGAGTTCGCCACCGCGCACTCCGAGATCCATTTCACCCGCACCGTCGAGGAGTTCCGGCAGATCGCCCCGATCGCCGCGGCGCACGGCCTGGGCGTGGTCAACGCGGGATACACGTACGACGCCGAACTCCTCGCCCTGCTCCCCGGCATCCGGCCGTCGGCGAAGGTCATTGAGCTCGACGCCGGAGCGGTCACCGACCGGCTCGACCCGGTCTCCACCACCGAGGAGCTGGCGCTCGCCGCCTTCCTCGGGACGGCCCGCGGCCGGCTGGACCCGCACGGCTGCGACGTGTCGCTGCGCGCCTTCCAGCCGGTGACCGTGCCCGCGCTGTTCCTCGACGACCGGCAGGCCAGGCACGAGCGCGACCGGGCGAGCGCGCAGGAGAGCGCCGACTCGCTGTGGAGCGACATCCTCGGCTCGCTGCGCGGTTCGGCCCCGCGCGCCCGGCTGGTGCTCAACCACAACAACCCGCTGATCCGCAGGATCGCCGCCCTGCCGGACGCCGAGCTCACCGGCACCGCCGTCGAGTCGCTGTACGGCCAGGCCCTGCTGATGTCGCAGCGACCGCTGCGCCCGGCCGACTCCACCCTGCTCAACCGGGCCTTCCTCGGGCTCCTGGAATGGGCGACCCACTCCGCGGCGCAGAGCGCGAACCCCCGGGAGGACCAGCAGTGACCTCGATGACCCCCGACGAGATCCGCCAGGCACTCGGCGAGAACTCCTGCGCCCCCTACGGCGCCGCCCGCAACGCCCGCGCGGAGTCGCTGAACGCCGCCGCGGAGGCCACCGGTGACCGCGAACTGTTCCGCAGGTCGCTCCAGGGCCTCATCGACGCGTACGAGTACAGCTCGGAGCGCACCAAGATGATGGTCCCCTTCGCCCGGCTCCTCCAGGAGTACGACCGGGACCCGTCGTCCTTCGGGTCCTACGAGGTGCACAACCTGTACTGGCGCTTCAAGTGGGCCGCGGGACGGATCGTCGAGTCACCCGAGATCCCCCTCGCGACGGTGGACCGCTGGCTGACGGACATGGAGCGCCGCTACCGGCTCGCCGGGTACAGCGAACGGGCCGTCCGCCAGGCCGAGTTCCACCTCGCGGACGCGATCGGCGACGAGGACCGGATGGACCGGGCCATGGCGGGCTGGGCCGCCGCCGAACGCGACGGCATGAGCGACTGCCACGCCTGCGAGATCAACACCCAGGGCTGGTACCGGGCGCGCAAGGGCGACGACGCCAGGGCGGTCGAGATCTGGGAGCCGGTGCTGTCCGGCGGCAAGTCCTGCATGGAGGAGCCGCACCGGGTGCTCGCCCACTCCCTGCTGCCGCTGGTCCGGCTCGGCCGCGCCGCCGAGGCACGCTCCCACCATCTGCGCGGCTACCGGATGACCCGCGGCAAGGACAGCCTGCTGCGCTCGGTCGGCGAGCACATCGAGTTCTGCGCCCTGACCGGCAACGAGTCGCGCGGCCTGGAGATCCTCGCCGAGCACGCCGACCACCTCGGCCCGCTCGCTGACGTCGAGTCGCAGATGGAGTTCACCGGCGGCATCCTCGTACTGCTGCGCCGGCTCGTGGACCTCGGGCACGGCGACCTGCCCGCGGCCCCCTACCAGGGCACGCCCCGCACCGTCGGCGAACTGCACGGCCTGCTGCACACGGAGGCGTTCGGGATCGCCGCCCGGTTCGACGCGCGCAACGGTTCGGCGCACGTCTCGGCGCGGTTGTCCGAGCGCATCGCGCGGCAGCCGCTGCTCGACGCGCTTCCGCTCGGCGTGCGCAGCCAGGTGCTGCCCGCCGGCGCGGCCCCGGCGCGCACGGCGCGCACGGTCCCGGAGTCCGGTGCGCGTGCGGTCGGCCTCGCGGCAAGCGGCACGACTGCCGCCGAGGGTCCGGTCGGTGCGGGAGGGGCATCTGCCGGGGGGACCGGTCCGGGATCGGCCGACGTGGACTTCCCCGCACTGGTCGAGCGTGCCCGTGCGGCCCGCCGCCGCGGGCACCCGTCCGCCGACGGCCTGTGGACGGCCGTCGCACGGCTCGCCGGCGCGCACGAGGTCGTCGCGGACGCGGGGCTCGCGGGAGACCTGCTGGAACACCGGGCGCACACGGCCGCGATCGCCGGCGAGGCGGAGGCGGTGGCGCTGTTCACCGAGGCCGCCGGGGCGCACCGGGAGGCAGGGGAGCACGGCCGGGCGGCCTACGCCGACCTGGCGGCGGCCGGGACGGCGGTCCAGTCCGGGTCCGGGCCGCAGGAGATCCGCCGGCTGCTGGGCACGGCGCTGGCGGCCGCCCAGGCACTGGACGCGTCCGATCCGTCCCGGCCCCGGCGCCACGCCTCCGCCGAACTGACCAGGATCCGTGTCGAGGCCTTCCTGCGCGGCCACGAGGAGCACTCCGGCGGGGAGGACGACGCGGAGGACGACGGCACCGGCGAGGGCCCGGAGGGCGCCGAGCAGGCAGCCGCGCACGGCGAGGGCGCCGGGCCCGACGCACCCGGTCACGGGGTGGACGCCCTGATGGTGGCCGAGCTGGAGGCGTTCGTCGCGGGCTCGGGTGCGTCCGGCTCCGGGGAAGCGGCCGTGGCGGCCGACGTGGCCGATGTCGTCGGCGCGGCGGAGCTGCTGCTGGCGAAGGTGGCCCTGACGGTGGGAGACCTCGGGCGGGCGGAGCCGCTGCTCGACTCGGCGGCCCGGTACTGTCTCGCCGCGGAACGCCCGTGGGAGGCCGTGGAGCCGCTCGCGGTGCGGGCGCAGGTGCTGGCGGCGCGGGGAGCCCTCGACGAGGCCGAGACGGTGGCGCGTGCCGCACTCGGCCACGCCGGTGAGGTGACCGACGGCGGCGAGCAGGCCGCCGTGCGGATGAGCCTGGCGGAGGTGCTGCTGCGCCGGGGCGGCGAAGGTGCCGAGGAGGCCGCGACGCACGCGCTGGACGCCGCGCACTGGTTCGACCAGGAGGGGCTGGCCGCGGGCGGCGGAGCGAGGGCACGGCTGCTGCTGGCCCGGGCGTACGCGGTCACCGACCGCACCGCCGAGGCGGCCGAGGTGCTCCAGTCCGCGCTGCCCGATCTGCTGGAGCACGGCGAGGAGGAGGGCGTTCAGGCCCGGGAGACGCTGGGCCGGCTGCTGCAGGACCTGCGCGATCCGCGCGCCGCCGCCGAGCAGTTCCTCCAGGCCGCCGAGACGGTCAAGGGCTGGGGAGAGCCGGGCCCCGAGGCCGGTCTCGCGCACTCGGCCGCCGAGGCCCTCGCCCAGGCCGGGCTCAGGAGGGAGTCCGGGGCCGCGTACGCCCGGGCCCTGGAGCTCTACCGGCTCGCGGGCGACAACCCCGTGGGCGAGGTGCGGGCGCTGCGCTCGCTGGCCTGGATGTCCGTGGACGACGACACCGACGCGTACGACGAGCACGACGCCGGCGAGGATCACCACGCGCACGACCAGGAGGGTGCGGCGGACGGCACGGACCGGCGGCGGGCCCGGGCCCTGATGGAGCGGGCACTGGACGTGCTCGACGGCTCCGACGAACCGCAGCTGCGCTACGAGCGTGCCCAGACCTGGCTGCAGCTGGCCCAGTTGCTGGACGACGGCCTCGGGCACGACGACGAGGACGACGAGGACGACGACCTCGACGAGGAGGGGGACGGCGACGGAGCGGGGAGCGAGCGCGACCCCGCCGCCGACGCCGCCACCCGCGAGGAGATGGTCCGGCTGCTCGACCGGGCGGCTGGGGCCTTCGCGGAGTTCGACGAGGCCGCGCTGCGCGACCGTGTCCAGTGCCTGGTCCGTGCCGCCTGGACGGAGCGGGCCCTCGGCCGCGCCGGGGACGGCGCCTGGCGGATGGACGCCCTCGTCGGCGAGCTGAAGGAGCTGGGGAGTGAGGCGGCGGACGGGCTGCTGCGCCATGCCGAGTACGTACGCGAGCAGTTGGCGCGGGCATCCGAGGCCTGAGCACGGGTACGGCCTGACGCGGGAGTGACGCAGGGGGAAGGGGGCGAGGGACACGGGCCGCGGGGGGACTCGGCCTGTGTCGCGCCCCCTTCCCGCTTCCTCGCGTCGGCCGGTTGCGTGCACGGCCCGGGACGGGTGCGCGGGAACGGTTCGCCGGACCCGAGACCCCTCCGGGCGCCCCGTGCCCCGTCACCTTCCCGCGTTCCCGGACCTCCTGAGGTGCCGTGCTCCGTGCCCCGCAGCCGGCGTACGGAATAAGGGCTGAAGGTCTCCCGCCCGGGGCGTCTAGCATGCTCGCGACGCCCACGGCCGCTGGAAGGAGGCGAGTGCAGTGCAGACCACACCGTTCCCGCGCTCCCGCCCCGACCGCCCGGCGTCCGTCGTCTGACCGGGAGCGCAGCACCCGTTCCGCAGTCCCGGAGGACATCCTCATGACCGCTTCGACCGGTCCGATCTTCCGCGCGCTCTCCGAGAGCGACGCGCATCTCTTCGACACCCTGCCCGATCCGCTCGGCGTGGGCCGGGCCCTGGCCCGCACCACCCACCGCCCGGAGTGGAAGCGGGTCGCCCTGCGCGACGGGAAGGTCGTCGCACGTGCCGCCTGGTGGGGCGGCCCCGACGACACGGCCCCCGTCAATCTCAACTGGTTCGACGTCGCCGACGGCGAGGAGGAGGCGGGCGCCGAACTGCTGCGCACCTCCCCGTTCCGGGTCGAGTACGAACTGATCCTGCCCGCCACCTGGCGCGAGGACCCCGTGTCCCGGGCCGCCGCCGGGACAAGGCTGCGCACCGCGAAGGCCGCCGGTATGAGCGTCCTCGTGGAACGCTTCCAGTACCGGTGGACGCCCGACTGCGGCCTCCCCGAGCGGCCCGGACGGCTGGAGTTCCGGCCCGAGCCCGACGACGCCGTGTTCCTCGACGTGCTGCGCCGCGTCCACACGGGCACCCTCGACGCCCATGCGCTGCGCGCCATCGCCGAGGGCGGCCTGGACCAGGCCGCCCGGGAGGAGCTGGACTTCATCCACTGGTGCCCGTCGCCGCGCGAGTGGTGGCAGCTGGCCCGCACCCGGGACGGCGACCTCGTCGGTCTGCACATCCCGGCGCACAACCCGTCGGGCCCGTGCATCGGCTTCATCGGCGTCGTTCCGGAGCACCGCGGCAACGGCTACGCGTACGACCTGCTCGCCGAGTGCACGCACTTCCTGGCGGAGCGGGGCGCGGAGTTCATCGCCGGCGCCACCGACCAGGGCAACGCGCCGATGGCGGCCAACTTCGCCAAGGCCGGGCACCCGGTGGTGCAGGAGCGCGTCCATCTCGATTTCTGACCCGGTTCAGTGATCCGGCCGGGGGTGTCCGCGGTCTCGGGGCACCCCCGGCGGAGGGCGGACGCGCCGTGGCCGGCGAGCCCGGCGCGTTCCCCGATCCGGGCGTTCCCCGACCCGGGCGCGTTCCCCGACCCCGGTACGTCCGCGCCCACCTGCGTCCGCGCCCACTACGTCCCCGGCGGGTCCCCCGGCCGGCGACCGCTCCGCTCCGCGGTCCCGATCCGGCCCCGAAACCGGTCAGTCCGCCGGCCGCGCGGCGCGCTGGGCGCGGATGACGTCCCGGTACCACCCGTACGAGGCCTTCGGGGTGCGCTCCAGCGTGTCGTAGTCGACGTGTACCAGGCCGAAGCGCTGCGAGGCGCCCTCCGCCCACTCGATGTTGTCCGTGAGGGACCAGACGAAGTACCCGCGGACGTCGACGCCCTCCTCGACCGCGCGGTGCAGGGCGCGCAGATGGCCGTCGAGGAACGCGATCCGGGAGTGGTCGTCGACGCCGTCGTAGGAGCAGCCGTTCTCCGTGATGTGGACGGGCGGGAGGCGGTCGCCGTAGCGCGCCTTGAGACCGACGAGCAGTTCCCGCAGGCCGTCCGGGACGACGGGCCAGCCGAAGCGGGTCCGCTCCGTGCCCTCGATCTCCCGCAGCCCGAAGGGGAGTTCCGCGGGCATGCCCAGTCCCGCGTAGGACGCGAGCGCGTCGGCCGCGGGGGCGCCGACCAGCATGGGGCTGTAGTAGTTCACCCCGTACCAGTCCAGGCGCTCGGAGATGACCGCGAGGTCGTCGGCGACGGGGCCCGGCATCAGCCCGTCGAAGCCGTCCGGGTAGCGGCCCGTCAGCAGCGGGTCGGAGAACAGCCGGTTGGTGAGCGTGTCGTAGAGCTCGGCGGCCGCACGGTCCTCGTCGCTCTCGCTCGACGGGTGCACGGGTGAGTGCGACACCGCCAGGCCGATGTTGCCGGCGCCCGCGGCGCGCAGGGCCCGGACGGCGAGGCCGTGGGCGAGGAGCTGGTGGTGGGCGGCGGGCAGGGCGTCGAAGAGGAGCTGCTTGCCGGGGGCGTGCTCGCCGAGCGCATAGCCGAGCATGGTGACCTCGGCGGGCTCGTTGACCGTGATCCACATGGGGACGCGGTCGGCGAGGCGCTCGGCGACGACGGCCGCGTAGTCGGCGAACCGGGCCGCGGTGTCGCGGTTCAGCCAGCCGCCGGCCTCCTCCAGGGGCAGGGGGGTGTCCCAGTGGTAGAGGGTCGGGGCAGGGGTGATGCCGTGCTCGCACAGTTCGTCGACCAGCCGGTCGTAGAAGCCGAGCCCGGCGGGGTTCACCGGACCGCTGCCGCCGGGGACCACCCGGGGCCAGCTGACGGAGAAGCGGAAGGCGCCGGCGCCCATTCCGGCGAGCAGGGCCACGTCCTCGCGGTAGCGGTCGTGGAAGCCGGTTCCGCGGGAGGCGTCGGCGCCGTCCTTGATCCGCCCCGGTTCCGCGGCGAAGACGTCCCAGCCGGAGGGGCCCTTGCCGTCGGTGTCGGCGGCGCCCTCCGTCTGGAACGCGGACGCCGAGGCACCCCACAGGAATCCGGGCGGGAAAGCGGGCAGCGGTGTCGCGGAGGGAGGTCTCGTGGAGGGCGTTGTCATGGCGCGGACCCTAGTACCGGCGAGTACGGCGCCTCCAGAGGGCGATGTTGCCAGGATGGGGACAACTGCCGCCGACGACACGACTCAGCCGACACCGGAGTGACGGACGCCGACACGCCGCACGACGGACACCGGCACCACCGACGCCGAGATGACAGGGGATCGATCACCAGTGCTGTTCGAGGTATGGGCACCGCAGGCGCAGGACCGGGTCGACTTGTGGCTGGAGGACACCGAACAGGGGATGGAGCGCGATCCGTCGCGGGAGGACTGGTGGACGGCCGAGGCGGAGGCCGGTGACGGCGACCGCTACGGCTTCCGGCTCGACGGCGGCCCCGTCCTCCCCGATCCGCGCTCCCGCCGCCAGCCCGACGGCCCGGACGGGCCGAGCGCGGTGGTCGCCCCCGACGCGTACGTGTGGCACAGCGACGACTGGCGCGGCCGGGACCTCACGGGCGCGGTCCTGTACGAGCTGCACATCGGCACCTACACCCCCGAGGGCACCCTCGACGCCGCTGCCGCCCGGCTGGGCGAGCTGGCGGAACTCGGCGTCAGCCATGTGGAGCTGATGCCGCTGTGCCCCTTCCCGGGCAGGCACGGCTGGGGCTACGACGGTGTCGCGCCCTGGGCCGTGCACGAGCCGTACGGCGGCCCGGAGGCGCTGAAGCACTTCGTCGACACGGCCCACGGTCTCGGCCTCGGCGTGGTCCTGGACGTCGTCCACAACCATCTGGGGCCGTCCGGCAACCATCTGACCGCGTTCGGCCCCTATCTGACGGACATTCACCACACCCCGTGGGGTTCGGCGATCAACCTCGACGCGCCCGGCTCCGACGAGGTGCGCGCCTACCTGATCGGCAGCGCGCTGGCGTGGCTGCGGGACTACCGCGTCGACGGACTGCGGCTCGACGCCGTCCACGCCCTCGTCGACACCCGGGCGCTGACGTTCCTGGAGGAACTGTCGGCGGCGGTCGACCGGTTCGGGACGGACGTCCGTCGGCCGGTGTTCCTGATCGCCGAGTCCGACCGTTGCGACCCGAGGACCACCGTCCCGCGCGAGGAGGGCGGGCTCGGGATCCACACCCAGTGGAACGACGACTTCCACCATGCCCTGCACACCGCCCTGACCGGTGAATCGCAGGGCTACTACGCCGACTTCGCGCACGCGCCGCTCGGCGCGCTCGCCAAGACCCTCGGCCATGTCTTCTTCCACGACGGCACGTACTCGTCGTTCCGCGGCCGGACGCACGGGCGGCCCGTCGACCTGGTCCGCACCCCCGCGCACCGGTTCGTCGGCTACGCCCAGACCCACGACCAGATCGGCAACCGCGCGACCGGCGACAGGCTCTCAGCGACCCTCTCCCCCGGGCTGCTCGCCTGCGCGGCGGCGCTGGTGCTGACGGGACCGTTCGTCCCGATGCTGTTCATGGGCGAGGAGTGGGGCGCCCGTACGCCGTGGCAGTTCTTCACCGACCACACGGACCCGGAACTCGCGGAGGCGGTACGCCAGGGCAGGCGGCGGGAGTTCGCCGGGACCGGCTGGGCGGCGCGGGAGATCCCCGACCCGCAGGACCCCGCCACCCGGGAGCGCTCCTGCCTGGACCGGTCCGAACGGGACCGTGAACCCCACGCCCGGCTCCTGGCCTGGTACCGCGAGCTGATCGCCCTGCGCCGCGCCGAGCCCGACCTGTCCGACCCGGACCTCGCGGCCGTGCGGGTCGCCTACGACGAGGAGGCGCGCTGGTTCGTCTTCCGCCGGGGCGACGTACGCGTCGCGGCCAACTTCGGCGAGGAACCGGTCACCATCCCCCTGGGCGCCGGGGGCGGGAGGGTCCTGGCCGCCTGGGAAGAGACCGGCCCCCCGGGCCCCGAGGGCGTGCTGGAACTGCCGGGCGAGTCGTGCGTGGTGCTGCACGACGCGTGACGTGGCACGTGTCGTGCGGCGCCTTCAGGTGCGGGTCATTTCGCCATCGCCGACCAACTGCTGGGATCGACGGTAGAAATGCGGGCTGCACGCATCGCAACTCACATACGACTTCGGTGCGTTGCACCTGTTCAGATGGAACGCACCGAAGTCGTAGCGCAGGACCCACCCGCAGCCGCTCATTTGTCTATTGGATGACTGGGGCGGGGGTGGCGATCGGGGTACCGAAGCCGCCGTTGTCGTTGCCGGAGTAGGCGTGGATGTTGCCGTTGGTGTGGATGGCGATCAGGTCGCTCTTCTGGTCGCCGTTGAAGTCGGCTTCGGAGAGCAGTCGCATGTTCTGCCAGCCACTGCCGGTTTTCTTGGCCGTGTGGAAGGTGCCGTTGCCTTTGCCGGAGTACAGGTACAGGTCTCCGCTGTTGTGGACGGCGTAGATGTCGGCCTTGCCGTCTCCGGTGAAGTCTCCGGCGGAGAGCATGCGCATGTTGGTCCAGCCGGTGCTGGACACAGAACCCGAGGCGAAGTTCTTGCCGTTGCCGGGGTAGAAGAAGAGGTTGCCGTTGGTGTGGGCGGCGACCAGGTCGCCCTTCTTGTCGCCGTTGAAGTCGGCGGCGGCGATGAGGCGGATGCCGCCCCAGCCGCTCCCGACGACGGAGGAGCCGGTGATGCCGTTCTTGCCGTTGCCCGGGTAGAGGTAGAGGTTGCCGTTGGTGTTCGCGGCGAGGATGTCGGCCCTGCCGTCGCCGGTGAAGTCGGTGGCCGCCAGGAGGCGCATGCCGGTAGCGCAAGCGTGAAGCGGAATTCGCCGAAGCCGGGCGCCGGGCCGAAGAAGTCCGGAAGGCCGAAGAAGCCCGCAAAGAACCGGGTGCCTGCGGCTACACCATGGTGGCGGGTTACGCCCACCCCAACCCTTGCGAGGAAAGCGACGCCTTCGGCCTCGACGACCTCGCATGGGAGCTCGTGGGCGGCGCTGACATCGAGAAATGCGTCAAGAACCCCTCCTGGGGCGACTGCGCCATGGCAGTCGTCACCATCACCCCCGCCGGCAAACTCAAAATAATCAAGAAGGGCGCAGACGCCGTCGAGGACGCCGTCAAGGGCAACCGCCTGCGCAAGGAATCGAAGGAAGTAAGTCAGGTCACCGAGTGCCTTGCCGAAGAGAAGCACAGCTTCCCGGCGGGCACTCGCGTCCTCATGGGCGACCGCACCACCCGTCCGATCGAGCAGATCAAGATCGGCGATCAGGTCCTGGCAGCCGATCCGGAAACAGGAGAATCCGGCCCGCGCCGCGTCGACGCGACCATCCACACTCCGGACGACCGCGATTTCACCAGCATCACCGTCGACGAGGCCGACGGCGACGGTTCCCTCACGGCGACAGGTCACCACCCTTTCTGGGCGGGGAGTGACGGGAAGTGGAAAAACGCCGCTGACCTCACCCCTGAAGACAGCCTCCGCACCCCCGACGGCGGCACGGCGCGGATCAACGCCGTCCGGCACTGGACCGGCCTCGCGTCTGCCTACAACCTCACCGTCAACGATCTCCACACGTACCATGCTGGCGGGCAACACCCCCGTGCTGGTCCACAACAGCCGTTGTCTGGTCGGCGACATCGTCGGACCTCAGGGAGAAAAGCTGTGGCTGCCCAAGGGGCGCAAGGCCGTTGCGACGGCCACAACCTGAAGGGGTGGTTCTACTGCATCAAGGCATCCGAAGCCTCGGCCAACGGATTCCACAAGACCGTCAGGTACGTGCGCGTCATGGATCCGGGCACCACCGGGCCACATCCGTATCCCAAGGGCTACATCAGCTACCTCAACGAAGCAGGTCAGATCATTCATCCGATAACCGGGGCAGCAAACATGGCCAAGTCCGACCCTTACTGGCACATTCCGATCCCATGACCCTTGTAGAAGACCTCTTCACGTCTCAGGATTACCGGCGGGCTGCGGAGCCCATCAACTGGGACCCGCTAAAGGAACAAGACGCCCTGGACGACGCCCAACTCCTGGACTGCAGGGTGTGTCCGACCGCAAATCGCGCGGCACTGCTGTTCGAGATGCGCAGTGCGTTGTTCTATCCGATGGGAAACTCCGCTCTCCTCGTGGTCCGCGGGCTGCGATCGTTCCAGTGGGACGGGGTGCCACAGCAGCAGAAGCTGATGGCATTCTCAGTGGTGTCCAGCCGCCCTTCGCGGATCACCGACGGCGGTCTGCGACTGGAGTTGGAGTTCTTCCCAGACGGCAAGGTTTCCGTCAGTGGGGACCGTGCGGACTTCTACCTTCTGGAAGCCCACGGGATCCCTGAAGGGCCACCGGGATACCCGGGGCGCAATCTCGATCAAGTCCGGCACGAGCTGCCGTCGTGGAATTCGGACTGCACGGTGTTGCAGTCGGCCACTACAGGCGCCGAGTGACATCGCGTGCGGCCGAAGCGGCTCGCCAAGGTCTTTCTTGGCGAGCCGCTTCTTCGTACCCGGGACTACCCGCAGTCAGAAAACGCGGCAGCGACAAACAAGCAAAGGCATCGTCGGCGCCCTCACCGAATCCGGCATCCAGTGCTGGGCCGAAAAGGGATGCCGAGGTGCCGGCGGCACGGTCCCCATTCCGTGGTGGGGACGATGGGAGGCCCTCTCCGCAGGCCAGCAGGCGGTGAACCGGTCCCACGCGAACTTCCGAGCCCTCGTCGAGAAGGCCGTCGCCCGTAAATCCCGGCGAGCCTCCGCAGACTACGGTGCTCGACCACCCGGATCACCAGCCTCGTCCAGGCCGTCCTCACCCTTCATCTGACCAGCTCAAAGCGAGGTTGGGAAAAGGCTCACGGCCAGCTGCGCCAAAGCCGGCCTGCAGCCACAGACCCCTGACGGTGCCGATCACCTCGACGAAGCCGTGGAACCACCCCGGCGCCCGCTACTCCACGATCGCCAGCTCGCGCGGCGTGTTGTTCAGCCGCCTGCCGCCCGTCCCCGTGACCGTCACGATGTCCTCGATCCGCACTCCGAAGCGGCCGGGGAGGTAGATGCCGGGCTCCACGGAGAAGCACATTCCGGGGACCAGCGGCTGCTCCTCCCCCTCGATCATGTACGGCGGCTCGTGCGTGGTGACGCCGATCCCGTGGCCGGTGCGGTGGATGAAGTACGCCCCGTAGCCGGCGTCGTCGATCACCGCGCGCGCCGCCCGGTCGACGTCCTGGCAGGTGGCACCCGGCCGGACCGCCTCGTACCCGGCCTGCTGCGCCTCGCGCACGATGTCGTGGACCCGCTGCTCCTCGTCGGTCGGCCGGCCGACGTGGACGGTCCGGCTGGTGTCGGAGCCGTAGCCGTGCTTGAGCCCGCCGAAGTCCAGGACGACCATGTCGCCTTCCTCGATCGTGCGTTCACCGGCCTCGTGGTGCGGGTTCGCCCCGTTCGGGCCGGAGCCGACGACGGTGAAGTCCACCTGCGAGTGGCCGAAGTCCAACAGCAGGGCGGCGAGGTCCACGGCCACGTCGGTCTCCTTGCGGCCGGAGAAGCGGACCTTCAGGATCTCGCGGTACGTCGCGTCCGCGGCGGCTCCCGCCGCCTCCAGCCTGGTCAGTTCCCGCTCGTCCTTGACCGCGCGCAGCATGGGCAGGGCCTGGGTCAGCGCGGTGTACGTCGTGCCGGGCAGTTCGCGCTGCATGCCGAGCAGGTGCATGGCCCAGGCGTTGTCGCTGATCCCGTAGCGGCCGCGTCCTTCGAGCAGTGCGGCGGTGACGGCGTACGGGTCCTTTCCGTCGGTCCAGTCGCGCAGTGTGAGCGCGGGCCCTCCGGCGGCCTGCCGCGCGTCGGGGGCCTCCAGGGTCGGGACGACCAGCACCGGGTCCTGTCCCTCGACCAGGACCAGGAACGTCAGCCGTTCGGTCGGCACGGGCTGGTAGCCGGTGAGGTGGACCAGGTCCGGGCCGGGAGCCACCAGCAGACCGGACAGCCCGGCCTCGGCGGCGGACCGGGCGGCCCGGGCCATCCGCGCCCGGTGGTCGTCGGCGGTGAACGGCGCCGGCTGCGCGGACTCGGCGGTGCTGGACATGGGCTCCTCCTGCGGTCGGTGCTCGTCCTGGGCCGGCCGGGTCGGGGTCCCCGGCCGGAGTGGCGGTCCTCGGACCGGCGGGCTCGCGATCCGCCGTCCGGCGCTGTCGGCGCTCTTCGCCGGACGGAGGTCCTCGGTGGTCCGCCGGACCGGGCTCCCGGCCCGGCGGGTGGGGCGTCCACTCCCGGCTGGAGCGGTCCCCACGCGGGTCC
The DNA here is from genome assembly GCF_030406905.1 of Streptomyces sp. HUAS CB01. NCBI lineage: Bacteria > Bacillati > Actinomycetota > Actinomycetes > Kitasatosporales > Streptomycetaceae > Streptomyces > Streptomyces chengbuensis. Next base: position 6,122,678 of record NZ_CP129137.1, on the reverse strand, counting down.
CCCGCGCGGGTCCCCGCGCCGGCCGGACCGGGGTCAGTCGTCGCCGGGATGCCGGGCCACGAGCCGTTCCAGCATGTCCTGGAAGTCCGCGCCGACCACGATCCGCAGCCCCTCCCCGTCCTCGTCTCGGTCGCTGAGCTGGGTCAGCGTCCCCGCCCGCCACCAGTAGACGTACGGGGTGATCGCACCCGGTGTGTCGGCGTACCCGGACGCGGCGAAGGCTGCCAGCGCGTTCAGGGACGGGATGACCCCGGCGTCGCGGATGACGTGGAAGGCGATCTGGTGCCGGAACGGCAGCGCGACCAGCGCGCCGTCCTCCGTGATCTGCTGCCCGGTGACCCGGCGGACGAGCGCGTCCAGGACGAGGACGCGGCTGGCCGTGTAGAAGGAGTCGCCGACCACCACCTCCAGGTGCATGCCCCCGGCGTCCTTGATGGTCTCGTGGCCCTCCACGGGGAGCTCCCGCAGATTGGCCATCGCGCGCTCGCGCAGCACCGGTACGTCCCCGAGCGGCTCGAGGGCGTCGTCGGTCAGGATCATCACGCTCTCGGGCAGGTCGAGCGCGAGCACCTCGCTCAGTCCCGGCGCGAGCGCCCGGGCGTAGCGGAACGTTTCCCTGTCCAGGCCCTCGGAGCCGATCACCCGCGGGTACAGCTGGGACCGGATCTGGTCGGGCGGCAGGGTGTCCAGCGCGGAGGGTGCGTCCATGGTGCGCAGCACCATGCCGACGTGGCCGCGGATGACCTTGGGCCAGACGCGGGGGCCGCGCTCGTCGTTGTGGCAGACCGCGGCCAGGTTGCCGAGCCCGAACTGCCGTCCTGCGCTGTCGGTGACGACGTCGGAGTAGACGGTGACCTCCAGGCCCCGTTCGGCGAACGCCTCCCGGACCTGGCCGCGGAAGTGCGAGCCCTCCGCCACCGAGAAGAAGGCGAACTCCGCGTCCCGGGGCGCGTCGTCCCCGTCCCGCTTCGGCCCTCGCCGGAACAGCCTCACGTCGGCCCCCGCTCGTCCTGTGTCGGATCGGATCCTGATTGCTCAGGTGCTGCGTCTGTTCGGTCTTCCTCTGGTGTGCTCACGGGTGTGCTCAGGTTTCGAGCGTACCGACCGCACCACGCGCCCCGCTTGCCAGGCCAGGCCGGCGCCGGGCGCCGGCGGGTCCGGGCCGGGGTCCGGGCCGGTGCGCCGTCAGGCCCCGCCGGTCCCCTCGCGGGCACGGACCGTGAAACCGGCCAGGAAGAGGGTGAGCCAGCGTGACCGTACGGCGGGCCCCTGGTCGGTGGGGGCGGTGGCGATGAGCATCAGGAAGTCGTCGACGGTGACGTCGGGGTGGAGGTCCCCGTCGGCCACGGCGGCGGCGACGATCCGCTTCATCGCGCCCCTGAACCGCTCCTCCTGCTGCTCGGTCCAGTGCGCGGCGCCCAGGGTCTGCGCCGCCGCCTTCACGCTGCGGTCCCGGGCCGCGGCCTCGACCGTGCGCTCGGCCAGGCGGGTGATCTCCGCCATCGCCCGCGAGCCCTCCCCGACCCGTTCGGCAGCGGCCTCGATCTCCCCAGTGATGACCTCGCTGTGCTCGGCGATGACGGCCCCGACGAGGTCCGTCTTGGTCGGGAAGTGGCGGTAGAGCGTGCCCACGGCCACTCCCGCCGCCTCGGCGATGGCGTCCATCGGGACGTCTGGCCCGTGGAGGGTGATCTGCTCGCGCGCGGCGGCCAGGATCTTCGTCCGGTTGCGGACGGCGTCCGCGCGCAGCGGCCGGGAAGCGGCCATCGGGTCCTCCAACTCCGCCAGGGGACGGTCTGTCGTGCTGTCGTGCCGGAGCTCGGCACCGGGCCCGCGGCAAGAACATGAATTCTAGTTCAGGATCACGGACACTCCGCTTGCACAAACATGAACCAGCACTCATGATGATTGTGAGCCTTGGTTCACTTTATTGCCGCCCCTCATCACGAAGGACCCCCTCATGTCCAACAAGGTCGCCCTCGTCACCGGAGCCTCGTCCGGGATCGGCGAAGCCGCCGCCCTGGAACTGCACGCGCGCGGATTCACCGTCTACGGCGCCGCCCGCCGCGTCGAGCGGATGTCCGAACTGGCCGAGCGAGGGATCCGCACGATCGCCATGGACGTCACCGACGAGGACTCACTGCGCGCCGGCGTGGACCGGATCGTCGCCGAGACCGGCCGCATCGACGTCCTCGTCAACAACGCCGGATACGGCTCGTACGGCCCGGTCGAGGACGTCGCCCTGGACGAGGCCCGGTACCAGTTCGAGGTCAACGTCTTCGGCGCCGCCCGGCTGACCCAGCTCGTCCTGCCGCACATGCGCTCCCACCGCAGCGGCCGCATCATCAACATCACCTCGATGGGCGGCAGGATCCACACGCCGCTGGGCGCCTGGTACCACGGCACGAAGTTCGCGCTCGAAGGCTTCAGCGACTCCCTCCGCATGGAGGTCAGGCCCTTCGGCATCGACGTGGTCATCGTGGAGCCGGGCGCCATCCGCACCGAATGGAGCGGGATCGCGGCCGACAGGCTCCGCAAGGTGAGCGGCGGCAGCGCGTACGCCGCGCAGATCGCGTCGATGGCCGGGGCCCTGGAGTCGGAGAGCAACGCGCGCCGGTCCTCGTCCCCTTCGGTCGTCGCCCGCGCCATCGGCCGGGCCGCCACCAGCCGCCGCCCCAGGACCCGTTACGCGGTGGGCATGGGCGCCAAGCCGCTGATCCTTACCCGCCGCGTGCTGCCCGACCGGGCGTACGACGCGCTCATCGGGCGCGCGATGGGCAGCCTCGGCGGCTAGTTCCCGGCGGTGGTGTCAGTGGTGCCGGATACCGTTCCCCCATGATCGAGACGACCCCTGACGACCGCGCCTTCCCGCCCGCCCTGGCCGAGGTGGCCCGCGTGGAGTTCGTGTACGGGGAGGACGGCGAGGGCGTCGACTTCGAACCGTACGACGCCTTCGACTCCGCCGAGGAGACGACCGACTGGCTGCGCCACTGGACCGGCAACCACGAGCTGGACGGCGACGCCTTCCGTCCCTTCGGCCAGGACGGTACCGGCGGCCTCGCCGCCCTATGGTTCGCCCGCCCCGGACAGCCCCTGGCCGAACAGCCCGTGGTGTTCATGGGCTCGGAGGGCGAGCGAGGCGTCGTGGCGGGGAACCTGTCGGACTTCCTCTGGGTGCTGGCCGATGGCATAGGCCCCTTGGAGGCCGTCGAGTTCGGGGAACGAGAGGCACGCCCGAACGCCGACCCGGAGCTGGCCGCCCTCGCCGAGCGGCACGCGACCACCCCTCGCCGCCCCGCAGGGCAGATCATCGACGAGGCCGGGGCCGAATTCCCCACGTTCTCCGACGACATCGACGCACTCTGCCGCTGAGGCGGGCGCCCGCGCGCGCGGCGGCGGCGATCAGTCACCGGGCCCCATCTGCACCGTCAGGTGGGCGCGGTGCCGACCGTGCGCCACCAGCCGGGCGTTGAGCTCGTCGGAGTCGCGGACCCAGCGCTCGGCGCGGGGGCGGTCCTTGCCGAAGCGGACGTGCCGGTCGACGAGCCGGGGCAACCGCACCGCGTCGGGCAGTTCCAGGTACCAGACCTCGTCGAGCAGCGCACGGATCCGCGACCAGGGCCCTTCGTCGTGCAGCAGGTAGTTTCCCTCGGTGACGACGAGCGGGACGTCCGGACCGACCGGGATGCTGCCCGCGACCGGCTCCTCCAGGGTCCGGTCGAAGGCCGGCGCGTACACCGCCGAACCCGCCTCGGGGGCGCGCAGCCGCGTCAGCAGCGCCACGTACCCGGCGGCGTCGAAGGTGTCCGGCGCTCCCTTGCGCTGCGCCCGGCCGAGCCGTTCCAGCTCGGCCCCGGCGAGATGGAAGCCGTCCATGGGGACGAGCACGGCACGCTGCGGGCCCAGGCGCGACACGAGGTCCGCGGCGAGCGTCGACTTGCCCGCCCCCGGTGGCCCGGCGATACCGAGGAGGTGCCGTGCACCGGGGCGGGCGAGCCGTCGGGCACGGTCGGTGAGCTGCTCGATCGACGGGTCCATGCGAGGCATTGTGCACAGCGTCGGCGATACTGGGGCGCCCCCCGAGCAAGGAGATCCGACCCCGTGTCCACCGCACCGCTGCCCCGTATCGCCCTCGTCACGCTCGTCGTCCGTGACTACGACGAGGCCGTCGCCTTCTACCGGGACGCCCTCGGCTTCACCCTCGTCGAGGACACCGACCGGGGCGACGGTACGCGCTGGGTCGTGGTCCGCCCGGGCGGCGGCGCGGGGGGCACGGATCTGCTGCTGGCGCGGGCGAAGGGCGACGAGCAGTCGGCGAGTGTCGGCGCGCAGACCGGTGGCCGGGTCGGCTTCTTCCTCCACACCGACGACTTCGCCCGCGACCACGCCCGGATGACGGCGGCGGGCGTCCGCTTCCTGGAGGAGCCCCGCCACGAGCCGTACGGTTCGGTCGCCGTCTTCGAGGACCTGTACGGCAACCGCTGGGACCTGCTGCAGCCCGCGGAGTAGCCCGGCGACCCGCTGCAGCCCGTGGAGCGGCCCGCGCCGGCGGCCCCTCCGAGCGCTCACCGCGGCAGGTCGAGTTCGGCGCGCACGGTCTTCCCGACCGGTACGCGGTCGAGGACCGACCACCGGTCGGCGAGCGCCGCGACGAGCAGCAGGCCGCGGCCGGTCTCCGTGTCACCCGCCGGGAAGCCGGTCGCTCCGGGCCCGGGCGGGCGGCGCTCGCCCCGCGTGTCCGACACATCGACGGTGAGCGTCCCCGCGTCGAGGGCGAGCCTCAGCTCGAAGTCCCGCCCCGGCACGCGGCCGTGCGTCACCGCGTTCGCCGCCAGTTCGGCGACCAGCACGGCCGCGGTCTCGGACACCTCCGTCCCGTGCGGAACGCCCCAGGAGTGGAGCTGGTGGAGCGCGAGGTGCCGGGCGAGCCGGGCGCCCCGTGGTGTGGAGCTGAAGCGCTGGGTGAACACACGTACGGTAACGGGCGGTTGGGGCGCGGCGGTGGCGGTCGGTGGGGTGGCCGATGCGGTCATGCACCCCAATCTGGCGGCCGGACCAGGGATTTCTCCAGAGGGACGCCGCGTACGCCGGGTCAGCGTACGCGCACTCCCGGTGGACGGTACGCGTCACCATCCGTGACCATGGTCCGATGGCGATGACGGACACCGGCGGAGCCGGTACGAACGCGACGGAGCCGGAGGCCTCGGACAGTCTCAGGACGTTCGGCGCGGTGGTCCAGGCGTTACGCGAGCACGCGGGCCTCAGCCGCGGCGACTTCGCCCCGCTCGTGGGCTACTCCAAGCACACGGTGGCCTCGATCGAACTGGGCCGCCGGATGCCGGACGACGACTTCGTGGAGCGGGCGGAGGCGGCGCTCGGGAACACGGGGGCGCTGCGGCGGGCAGCGCAGCACCTCTCGCGCCGGCCGGGGCTGGCGGCGTGGTTCCGGAGGTGGGCGCGGCTGGAGGCCGTGGCGAGCAGTCTCTGCACGTATGAATGCCGGTTGGTCCCGGGCCTGCTGCAGACGGAGGCGTACGCCCGGACGCTGTTCGTCAACCAGCTCCCGCCGCTGGGGGACGAGCAGATCGAGGCGCAGATGACAGCCCGGCTGGAACGGCAGCGGCTGCTGCGGGAGCGCCCGAACACGGCGTACGGCTTCATCCTCGAAGAGCACCTGCTCCTTCGGCGGACGGGCGGCGCGGCGGTGACCCGCGAGCTGGTCGACCACATCCTCGACCTTGCCGAACAGCGGAACATCGAGCTCCAGATCATGCCGCTGGTGCGGGAGAGCCATGCGGGGCTCGACGGCCCGATGCAGCTGCTGGAAACCCCCGACAACAAGTGGTTCGGCTACTGCGAGGGGCAGGAGAGCGGCCAGTTCATCTCCGACGCGAAAGTGGTCAGCATGCTCCAGATGCGGTATGCCAGGATGCGCTCACAGGCTCTTACCCTAGAAGACTCCCTGAGCCTGTTGCGGCGGATGCGAGGAGTGCTATGAGCGACACGGCGGAACTGGCCTGGTTCAAGCGCAGCTACAGCGGTGGCTCCGGCGACGACTGCGTGGAGGTCGCGCTCTCCTGGCACAAGTCCTCCTACAGCAGCGGCGGTTCAGGCGACTGCGTCGAGGTCGCCGCCTGCCCCACCACCGTCCACGTCCGGGACTCCAAGCACACCCAGGGCCCCCGGCTCGCCCTCTCCCCCACCGCCTGGGCAGCCTTCGTCCCGTACGCCGCCCAGGACTGACTCCTACGGCAACGGGCCGCCCTCCAGCGCCGTGCGGTGCTGCAGGGAGGTGAGGCGCAGCACGAGGCCCCGCGCTCAGGCCCGGGCCTCGCCGCCCGGGCCGTCCGGGCCGCTCAGTGCCGACAGGCCACGGTGCAGGCACTCCGTGAGGCGGGCCGCGATGCCGCCGTCCGGGTCGAGCCGCGGGTTGAAGATCGTGACGTCGAGGCCCGTGGCCTGCTCGTCGGCCAGTGCGGTCCGGAGCACGTTCTCCAGTTCCGACCAGCTCAGTCCGCCGGGCCGGCGGTAGTCGACGGCCGGCATGACCGCGTCGTCCAGGACATCGACGTCCAGGTGGACCCAGTACCCGGCGCTCGCGCCGCCGGTGAGCCGGGCGACCGCGTCGCGGGCCGCCGCATGGGCGCCCACCGCGCGTACGGCGTCGAGGTCCACCGCGTGCAGCCCAGCCGGGAGCGGCTGCATACCGGCCTCCGCGGATTCTGCGGAGTCGCGGAAGCCGAACGCCACGACGTCCTCGTCCCGCACCAGCGGCCCCCGGCCCTCCAGGTCGGTGAGGAGGCGGGGGCCGCGGCCCGTGACGAGAGCGAGGTCCATGGAGGCCGCCTCGCCGAGCGGCTCGGCCGCCGGCTGGTAGAAGTCGGTGTGGCCGTCCAGGAAGAGCAGGCCGTGGCGTCCGCGGCGGCGCAGGGCGAGGAGGTTGCCGAGCAGGATGCTGCAGTCGCCGCCGAGGACGAGCGGGAACGCTCCCCGGTCGAGGACGTCGCCGACCGCGTCGGCGAGCAGGACGGAGTAGCGCGCGATGGCCCCCGGGTTGAGGACCCCGGTGCCGGGGTCGCGCTCGGGATCGTAGGGCGGGGCCTCCAGGCGGCCGCCCCGTACCGCCCCGGGATGGTCGAGGAGCCCGGCGTCGAGGAGGGCCGTGGGCAGGTCCTGCACACCGGACGGCCGCAGGCCGAGCACCGACGGTGCCTCGATGATCGCCACTTCACGCACGCGGGGACTCCCTTTGTGGGCACGACCTCGGGACTCCTGAGGCTTCCAGGACCCCTGAGGTTCACGGGCTCCCGAGCCTCACGGGACGCAGGTCCGCGGGACTCCCGGGCCTCACGGGACCCAGTTCCTCGGGACTCCCGAGGCTCACGGGACTGCCGAGGTTCACGGGGCCGGGACTCGGCCCATCGTGCCGCAGATCGGCCCGCGGGGGCGTCCACCGCACCGTGGCATCAGCCCGTGGGGGCACCGTCACGGACGCCCTCGGCCCTCGCCACCCGGTGCCCCTCCCCCGCGGCGGCGCGCAGCAGGACCGTCACGAGTTCGTCCGGCACGGACAGCATCGGCCAGTGGCCGGTGGCGAGTTCGAAGAATCCCCACCTCGGCTCGACGAGCTGCCGGAAGAGCGGATTGCCCGTCGCCACCAGGGCTTCGACCCCGGCGATGTCCATCGTGCCGCCGACCGTGCAGAAGACGCCCGTCATGGGCAGCGCGTCCACCACGTCCGTGAACCTGACCGGCCGGGTGAGCGTGCCCACCGGCTGAGGTGCGGCGAGGAGCGCCAGCCGGACAAGGGCCTCTTCGGAGACACCCGCGAGGTTCCCCCACTGCCGCCATTCCTCCGGCGTGGGCGCGGGCACGCGCCAGCCGTCCTCGGCCCGGGCGGGCTGGCTCAGCATCCGGTCACGGACCGGCCCTTCCGGCATCTGTTCGCGGACCTGGTCCAGCAGGGAGAGGCCGTCGCGGGGCAGGGGCGCGTCCACGAACACGATCCGGGCCGTGCGCTCGGGGCGCCGGCCGGCGGCACCGAGCACCGGGTAGATGCCGTAGCAGTGACCGACGAGGACGACCTCCGGTTCGTCGACGTGGTCGATGAGCTGCACCAGGTCCTCGACATGGGTGTCCATGTCCGTACCGGGGCCGGCGAGATGGCGGCGGTCGCCCAGGCCCGTCAGGGTCGCCGGGTGCGCCCCGGCTCCCGACTCCCGAAGCGCGGCGGCCACCTCGCGCCAGATCCATCCTCCGGTGTGACCGCCCGACACCAGCACGAACTCCGTCATCAACGCCTCCTCGGCCAGGGCACGTTCAGCACGGCCGGCCCCCGTGGGCCGGCCAGGTCCGGGTACCGTAGGAACTCCCCCTGAGGGAGGTTCAACCCGAGGGAGGCTCACGCCTTGTCGGCTGACGGCACATGGACGATCGGAGAGCTCGCGGAGCGTGCGGGCGTCACCGTCAAGACGGTCCGCTTCTACTCGGACCGCGGCCTGCTGCCCGAGTCGGGCCGCAGCACGGGCGGGCACCGCCGGTACGGCCCCGGAGCGCTGGACCGGCTCCGGCTGATCCGCTCACTGCGCGGGCTCGACCTGCCGGTGCCCGACGTCGGACGGGTCCTGGACCACGAGGACGAGGCGCTCGGCGACGTTCTGGAGAGCGTGATCAGCGACCGGTTGCAGGTGCTGGGATCCCAACTGGCCGCCATGCGCTGGCGGGAGGCGTCACTGCGGCTGCTGCGCGACTGCGGCGCCGGCGAGCGCGCCGAACGTCTCCGGCTGATCGGCGCCGTGACCGTCCCGCCCAGCACCGCCTCGATGGCACGGTTCTGGCGGTACTGGCTGCCGCCGCGGCTGCCCGCCCGGGTGGTCTCGGCGTTCCTCGACCAGGCGGTTCCCCAGCTCCCCGACGACCCGACTCCCGCGCAGGTGTGGGCCTTCGCCCGGATGCACGCGCTGGTGTCCGGGAACTGCTCCGGCTCCGTCCGCCCGCAGCCCGCGGTGCACCGGCCCGAGCGGGGCTACCGTCCCGACGTGCTCTACGACGGTCTCGGCGAGGCGTACGCGCTGGCCTCGGCCGAGCTTCGGGCGGGACGGCCACCGCGGGCGGGCGAGGCCCTCGACAGTTTCGTCTCCGCCTATGCCGTCTCCCGCGGCACCCGGGACACCCCGGACTTCCGCCGGCTCCTCGCCCGGCAACTGGCCGCGGACCCCCGTATCGACCTGTACTGGCAGCTGACGGCCGACCTGACCACCCCACCGGGGAGCCCGCCCGAGCCGAATCCGGGCTCCGCCCACGACTGGCTCTGCGCCGCGCTGGACGCGGTCTGACGCGGTGCACCCGTGACGACCGCGTACCGGCCAGTGGCCATGGGACCCATCGCGACGTGGGACCGGCCGGTGACGACCACGCCTCCGGCCGCCCGGGCCGCACCGCGCCCTCCATCCCCCTCCCGGACGACTCCCTCCCGGACCGACGAAGGGCCCGCAGGCGTCACGCCTCCGGGCCCTCGACACATCGGTCCGCTCCGAGCCAGGAACCGTCAGGCGACCGTGTACTCGGTGTCCCCGAAGTCGGCCACTACGCGGAGTTCGCCCCCGAGCGCCTCCACGTACGAACGCAGGGTCGCAACCTCCGTGCGGTCGGCTTCGCCGTTCTCGATCGCCGATACCCGGGGGGCGGAGACGCCCATCGTCTGCGCCACGTCCTTCTGGGTCAGCGACTGCTCACGCCGGATCTCCGCGAGACGGTACGCGCGGATCTCGGCCGCGAGACGGTTCATGGCCGCCTGCTTGTCCTCCCCCGAGCGCAGAGGCAGCCCTGCGGCTCGGCGGCGTTCATGCGCCCGTCGCTTGGTCTCCTCCCAGCGGACCGCGCTCATGTGTACTCCCTGCTTGTGATTTCTCCCAGATGTGCCTTATACCGCTTCTCGGCAAGCGGAACGCTGGTGTCGTACCAGCTCTGCCAGTTGCCGTTCTTGTCGCCGGCCACCAGAAGAACCGCGCGGCGGACCGGGTCGAACGCGAACAGGATGCGGATTTCGCTCGTCCCCGATGAACCCGGTCGCAGTTCCTTCAAGTGATGCTGTTCAGCTCCCTTGATCCGGTCCACGAGTGGGCGGCTCAGCGTGGGACCGGACATCGACAAGGCGTCGACGGCGTCCTCCACCTGTTCAGCGCTGTCCCAGTCGGCCTCCGCAAGTTCTTCGAACCACGTCGCTACCTCCTCGACGAGGATCACTTCCCATTGACCCGTGGGCCGGAAGTTAATGCAAGCGTTAACCCGCAGGCCCGCGATCGCGCCCTTGGTCACCCGTTCGACGGACGAAGGGCCCGGAGGCGTGACGCCTCCGGGCCCTCGCACACATCGGGTCGCCCCGACGGGTCACGCCGTGATCACGCGTCCTCGGCCGGCTCCAGCCTCAGCGAGATCGAGTTGATGCAGTAGCGCTGGTCCGTGGGCGTCGGGTAGCCCTCGCCCTCGAAGACGTGCCCGAGGTGCGAGCCGCAGCGCGCACATCGGACCTCGGTGCGGACCATGCCGTAGGACCGGTCGTCCAGCAGCTCCACCGCGTCCGAGTCCTTCGGGTCGAAGAAGGACGGCCAGCCGCAGTGCGACTCGAACTTCTCACCGGAGGTGAAGAGCTCCGCGCCGCACGCCCGGCAGGAGTACACCCCCTTGGTCTTGGTGTCCGTGTACTCACCGGTGAAGGCGGGCTCGGTCCCGGCCTGCCGGAGCACTGCGTACTCCGCGGGGCTCAGCTCCGCGCGCCACTGCTCGTCCGGCTTCTCGACGTCGTAGGCCATGATCGGTCTCCTTCACCACGTGGGCCCCGGAGGGCCTCAGTCCGACAGACGGGCCAGGATCCGCGGACCGAGGTCCGTCACATCGCCGGCCCCCATGGTGAGAACCAGATCCCCGGGTGCGGCCATTCCCGCGACCACGTCGGGGACGCTCGCCTTGTCGTGGACGGCCGTCACCCGGGCGCCCGCCGCCTCCGCCGCCTCGGTGATCATCGCGCTGGTGACGCCGGGGATCGGGTCCTCGCGGGCCGGGTAGATGTCGAGGACCACGGAGGCGTCGGCGAGCGTGAGGGCCTGGCCCATCTCGGTGCCGAGCTCCTGGGTGCGGGAGAACAGATGCGGCTGGAAGACGACGAGCAGCCGCCGGTCCCCGGCAGCGGCGCGCATGGCCTCCAGGTCGGCGGTCATCTCGGTGGGGTGGTGCGCGTACGAGTCGATGACCTGGACGCCCTTCGCCTCGCCCTTGAGCTGGAGGCGGCGGCCGACGCCGGTGTAGGCGGTGAGCGCGTGGGCCAGGCCGGCCGGGTCCAGGCCCAGACGGACGCCGGCGGCGAGGGCGGCCGCGGCGTTGTGGGCGTAGTGGCGTCCGGGGACGGAGACGGTGAAGGTGATCTCCCCGGCGTCCGGGAGGGCGACCGTGACCTCGCTGGTCATGCCGTGGGGCGTGATCGAGCGGATCCGGACGTCGGCGCCCTCGTCCTCACCGACGGTGACGACGGTGAGGTCCGGGCGGCCCGAGACCCGGGCGGCCAGCTCGCGGGCTCCGGCGTGCTCGCCGACGACCAGCGTCCCGCCGGCCGGGATCTTGGCGACGAACGCCTCGAAGGACTCGTGGATCTCGTCCATGGAGGCGTAGTTGGCGTGGTGGTCGAGCTCGACGTTGAGGACGATCGCGACGTCCGGGTCGTACTTCTGGAAGCTGCGGTCGCTCTCGTCGGCCTCGGCGACGAAGAGGTCCCCCTCGCCGTGCCGGGCGTTCGTCCCGGGCCCGGCGAGGTCTCCGCCGATGGCGTACGACGGGTCGAGGCCCAGCTCCGTCAGGGCCACGGCCAGCATCGACGTGGTCGTGGTCTTGCCGTGGGTGCCGGCCACGGCGATGGTGCGCGAGGTGCGCATCAGCGCGGCGAGCGCGTCGGAGCGGTGGACGACCGGTACACCGAGCTCGGCGGCACGGGTCAGCTCCGGGTTGTCGGCGCGGATGGCGCTGGAGACGACGACGCAGGACGCGTCGTCCGCGAGGTGCTCGGCGGCGTGCCCGATGTGCACGGTCGCGCCGAGGGCCCGCAGCGACTCGGCGGTCGCCGACTCCTTGGCGTCACTGCCGGCGACCTTGGCGCCCCGCTGGGCGAGGATCTTGGCGATCCCGGACATTCCGGCGCCGCCGATGCCGATGAAGTGCGGCCGTTCCATGGCGTTGGGGATGCCGGATGCCATGCGCGTGTCTCCCAGGGTGCGACGTCGTACGAGAGGCCCAGCCTATTCGCTGTGCGCGAAGAGCTTCAGCACCGGTACGCCGACCTTGTGCCTGGCGCGGGAGGCCCAGTCGCGGTGGAAGAACTCCTCCACGTAGTGCGGCGCGGTCAGGACGATCACCTCGTCGGCACCGGCCTCGTCGACGACGCTCTTCATCTTGTCGAGCGGGTGGTCCTCGACGACCTGGCCGACGGCCTCGGCCCCGGCGGCCCGCAGGGCGTTCAGGGAGTGCACGAGGGCGAGCTCCGCCGGCTGCCGGGCCTTCTCGCCCTCCGGCTCCTCCCCCTCGCGAACGGCTTCCTTGAGCTCGCCCATGGCCACGTCGTCGATGGCGCGCAGGAGCAGGTCTGCCTGGTCGCCGCGCGGCTGCATGAGCACGATGAACGACACGGGCTCGTCCCCGTGCAGCGTCGTGACGAATTCCACGTCGGTCGCCGTGAGGGGCTTCTCGATCATCAATACGCTTGTGAACACGTCAGGAGCCCTTCTGCCGGAACCGTCCTTCCCCGTGTCCGTACGGGGTCTGCGAGTAGTGTGCCCAGCCGGAGCAAACCGGTACATAACCGGCCTGGAATGTCAGGTCCGACGGTATCGGGTGAAGAGGAACCCGGCCTCCTCCAGCAGCGACGCCAGCGCGAAACGCTCCGGCACCGCCCGGTCGGCTCCGTACGCGATCCGCTGGGCGCTGCCGGAGGTGAGCGTGGGCGACACCGTCAGGCACAGCTCGTCCAGTACCCCGGATCCGACGAATTGACCCAGCAGCCTCGGCCCTCCTTCCGTGAGCAGCCGCCGCAGGCCGCGTCCGGCCAGCGCCTCGACGGCCCGGGCCGGGTCGACGCCCGTCCCGTCGCCCGCCACGAGGACCTCGGCGCCCGCCTTCTCCGCGGCGGCGACGCGTGCCGGGGGAGCGGCGGCGCCGGTGAGGACCAGCGTCGGCACCAGGGGGGAGGCGAAGAGGGGCAGGGAGAAGTCGAGGTCGAGGCTCGCGCTGACCACGGCGATGGCGGGGGCGGGGCCCTGACCGGCGGCCGCCCGGCGGTCGGCGAAGGCGTCCCGGGCGCGGGCGGGGCGGTAGCCCTCCTGCCGGACCGTCTGCGCGCCGACGACGACCGCGTCGGCCAGTCCCCTCAGGGTGCCGAAGATCCGCATGTCCGAGTCGGACGACAGCGGCTGCGACTTCCCGTCGTGCTGTGCGGCCCCGTCGAGGGACGAGACCATGTTGGCCCGCAGCCAGGGGCCCTCCGTGGCCGGATAGGCGTAGGCGTCGGCCAGCTCGTCCAGCCCCCACTCGTGGTCGGTCGCGGCGGGATCGTCGGGGTCGGGCAGCGGGAACAGACGTCGCATACCGAGCAGTCTGGCACGCTCCGTGCGGACGCGACCGGCCGCCGTACCGGTCGCGGCGCCCGGCCCGGCTGCACGGACGTGCGCGTACGGGGACGCGGCGCACCCGGTCCGCCCTGACGACACGGTCCGGCCTGAACGACCGGGCCCGCGCGGTACCCGGCACCCCGGTCCGGCCTGAACGACCCGGCCCGCGCGGTACCCGGCCGCGCGGTACGCCTCCTGCGCGGGCGCGGTGCCACGCGGTCCGGCCGCACACGGGTCCCCGCCCGCGTCCGTGGCGCGGCCCGCTCGCCCGCTCTCCTGAGGCACCGTGCACTCCCGCACCGCACCGCCCCGGTGCGCTCGCCGCGCCGTGCCGCGTCGGCCCGCCCGCTCGCCGTGCCGTGCCGTGCCCGCCCGCGTCCGTGGCGCGGCCCGCTCGCCCGCTCTCCTGAGGCACCGTGCACTCCCGTACCGCCCCGCCCCGGTGCGCTCGCCAGCCGCGCCGGCCCGCCCGCTCGCCGTGCCGTGCCGCGTCGGCCCGGCGGCGTCCGGCGGCGCACGCGGCAGGCCCCGCGACGGGACCCTCGCCCCGGGACGCCGCGGGACGCCCCGGGACGCCGCAGTGGCCCGAGCGCGCCCACCGCACGGCGCCCGGGCCCGATGACGGAGGCGCCCGACGTGCGGGGCGGCCGTCCCTGCGGACTCAGTAGAGTGGGTGGTTGTGTCGACCACCCCCATAACCGAAGCCGTCCCGCTCTCGCTGTGCGCCCGTGAGCCCCATGTCCCCGCCGACCGACTGGTCGCGGAGATGGTGCCGCCGCCGCGCTTCGACTCGGTGCGCTTCGAGACGTACGTCCCCGATCCGAACCAGCCCAGCCAGGCCGAGGCGGTCACGGTGCTGAGCTCGTTCGCCGCGGGGCTGGGCGGGGCGCACGCCACCGGCAGCGGCAGGCGCCGCTGGTTCTCCAAGAAGCCCGCCCCGCCCGTCGCACCGCGGGGGGTCTATCTGGACGGGGGCTACGGCGTCGGCAAGACGCACCTCCTCGCCTCCCTCTGGCACGCCACACCCGCCGAGCCGTCACTCAAGGCGTTCGGCACCTTCGTGGAGCTGACGAACCTCGTCGGCGCGCTCGGCTTCCAGCAGACCGTGAAGACCCTGAGCGGCCACCGGCTCCTGTGCATCGACGAGTTCGAGCTGGACGACCCGGGCGACACCGTGCTCGTGTCGACCCTGCTCGGCAAGCTCGTCGAGGCGGGCGTCGCACTCGCGGCGACCTCCAACACCCTGCCCGGCAAGCTCGGCGAGGGCCGCTTCGCCGCCGCGGACTTCCTGCGCGAGATCCAGGGCCTGTCCGCGCACTTCCGGCCGCTGCGGATCGACGGCGAGGACTACCGTCACCGCGGCCTGCCCGAGGCGCCCGCGCCCTTCTCGGACGAGCAGGTCACCCGGGCCGCACACGCCACCGGGGGTGCCTCCCTCGACGCCTTCCCGCAGCTCCTGGAGCATCTCGCTCGGGTGCACCCGAGCCGCTACGGCGCGTTGACGGACGGCGTGCGCGCGGTCTGCCTCACCGACGTACGGCCGGTGCCCGACCAGTCCACGGCGCTGCGGCTCGTCGTGCTCGCCGACCGGCTCTACGACCGGGAGGTGCCCGTCCTGGCGTCCGGGCTCCCCTTCGACCGGCTGTTCAGCGAGGAGATGCTGAACGGCGGGTACCGGAAGAAGTACTTCCGGGCGATCTCCCGGCTGACGGCACTCGCCCGGGACGCCAAGGGCCTCGTCGAACAGTAGGTTCCAGTAGGTTGGGCCCGGTTGGAACCGATTCATTGAATGCTTTGAGAAGGGATCCATCATGGCCACCACGCGCCAGGCCCACACCGTCTGGGACGGCGACCTGCTCTCCGGCTCCGGCGTCGTCACGTTCGACTCCTCCGGCATCGGCGACTTCCCCGTCTCCTGGCCGTCGCGCGCCGAGCAGGCGAACGGCAAGACGAGCCCGGAGGAGCTGATCGCCGGCGCCCACTCCAGCTGCTTCTCCATGGCCCTCTCGCACGGCCTCGCGGGTGCCGGTACGCCGCCCACCCGCCTGGAGACCAAGGCCGACGTCACCTTCCAGCCGGGCGAGGGCATCACGGGCATCCACCTGACCGTCGAGGGCCAGGTTCCCGGTCTCGACCAGGAGGGCTTCCAGGCGGCCGCCGAGGAGGCCAAGAAGAACTGCCCGGTGAGCCAGGCCCTTTCGGGAACGACGATCACGCTGACGGCGAAGCTCGCGTAACACCCCTCGCCGCGCTCGCGCGACGCCTCTCGTTGCTCACGCACCGGCGCGCGTCCCACGGGGCACAGTGACCCGCATGCTTCACGCGTGACCACACGCCTGGTACACACATGCGGGTCACATCTCTGTCCGCCAACAGGGAGTTGCCTCATGACCGCAGAACGCACGCAGGAATCAACCGGGACCGCCGGGGGCGGGGCCGCCGAAGCGCCGGCCCCCTCCGGGGCCTCCTCCGCGACACGGCGTCAGGTCCTCGCCGGTACGGGTGCCGCAGTCGCCGGAATCGCCTTCACCGGCGCCTTCTCCGAGCTGTTCGCGGGGACCGCCGCCGCCCGCGGCCACTCCGGTTACGGCCCCCTCGTCCCCGATCCCCAGGGCCTCCTCGACCTGCCGAAAGGTTTCCGCTATCGGATGCTCTCCCGCGAGGGCGAGCCGCTGCGCTCCGGCGAGGGCCCCGTGCCCAGCAACCACGACGGCATGACCGCCCTGCCCGGACGCCGGGGCAGGGTCCATCTCGTGCGCAACCACGAGAACCGGCACAACGGCCGCATCGGTGTTCCCGTCGTCGACGGCCTCACCTACGACCCGGCGGCCAAGGGCGGCTGCACGGCACTGACCCTCGACGGCCGCGACAACGTCCTGGACGAGCGCGTCGCCATCGCGGGCACCGCCGTCAACTGCGCGGGCGGGCCCACACCGTGGGGCACCTGGCTCACCTGCGAGGAGACCGAGGACAAGGCCGGTACCAACGGCTACACCAAGGACCACGGCTTCATCTTCGAGGTGGACGGCGCCGATCCGCGCCGCAGCGGCGCCGTGCCGCTGACCGCGATGGGCCGCTTCCAGCACGAGGCGATCGCGGTCGATCCGCGCAGCGGGATCGTCTACGAGACGGAGGACGCCTTCGAGAGGCCGTTCGGGCTCTTCTACCGCTTCCTGCCGGACAAACCGCTCGGCGGCACCGGCTCGCTGCGGGCGGGCGGACGGCTGGAGGCGATGCGGGTCCCGGGTCTGCCGGACCTGTCCGCGATCCAGGAGACGGGCGCCCGCTTCGACGGCGTCGAGTGGGTCCCCGTACCCGATCCGCAGGCCGGCCGGACCCCGATCCGGCTGCAGGACTTCGGCCCCAGGGGCATCACCCACGCCCAGAAACTGGAGGGCTGCTACTGGGGCGGTTCGTCCGTCTACTTCGTCTCCAGTTTCGCCCGCAGCGCCGAGGGTTCGGCGGCCGACCACTTCGGACAGGTGTGGCGGTACGAACCGCTGCGACGCAGGCTGACCCTGGTGATCGTCTTCGGGCCGGCGACCGACGTGCAGCTGCCCGGCGAGTCCCCGGACAACATCTGCCTCGCCCCGGACGGCGGGCTCATGGTCGCGGAGGACGGGAACGGGGCCCAGCACGTGTACGGGCTGACCAAGCGGGGCGAGGTGTACGCGATGGCACGCAACCGCCAGAACATCGGCACCCCGGAGGAGCCCGAGTGGGGCGAGTTCGCGGGCGTCACGTTCTCACCGGACGGCGGGACGATGTACGTCAACTGCTACACGCCCGGTACGACGTTCGCGGTGACCGGGCCCTGGCGGTGAGGCCCGGGACCGGGCCCGGGCGCTGAGACCGGGACCGGGGTCTGGCGCTGAGTCCCGGGACCGGGCCCCGGCGCCGAGTCCCGGGTCCGGACCGCGGCCGGCGGCGCGCGACCGCGGTACGACGGCGACGTACGGTCCGAGGGTGCGAGGCGGCGGGCACCCGGATGCCTTCCGGGCGTCCGCCGTACCGCCGGCCCCGGGACCGCCGCCCCGCCCGTTCCAGGGCGGCCGCCGCGCCGCCGGACCGTACGTCGCTCGCGCCGCCCCCGGTTCCGGTGGAGGATCGAAGGGCTGTGCCGGAGAGATACCGGGGCCGGAGAAGCCGAGTGCCGGAGCCGGCCGGAAGAGAGCCCGAGGTGACCAGGGATGACCACGAAGAGCGGCCGCACCGGGCGTCCGGCCGACCCCCTTCCCGACGAGCCCGGCGACCGGTCCCCCGACGCGTACCCCGGCCGGCTCCGTGACGTGCTGTGCGTCCCGGCGGGCGGGCGCGTCGACCTCTCCTCGTACGACCCCGGGGGCATCCCGGCCGGTCCACGGAGCAAGGCCGAGGCCCTGGAGGCGGCCGCGGCGGCGGGGACGCGCCTGGCCGAGCTGCAGGAGCGGCTGTACGCGGCGGCGACGGCGGGCGACCGGCGCCGGCTGCTGCTGATCCTCCAGGGCATGGACACCAGCGGCAAGGGCGGCACCGTCAAACACGTCATCGGCCACTTCAATCCCGCCGGCTGCCGGATCAAGGCGTTCAAGGCCCCCACCGAGGAGGAGCGCGACCACCACTTCCTCTGGCGGATCGCCCGGGAGCTGCCGCGCTCCGGCGACATCGGGATCTTCGACCGCTCGCACTACGAGGACGTCCTGATCGCCCGGGTCCGGGAGCTGGTGCCGCGCGAGGTGATCCGCCGCCGCTACGACGAGATCAACGCCTTCGAGCGGGCGCTCGCGGAGGACGGGCACACCATCGTCAAGGTCTTCCTCCACATCTCCCACGAGGAGCAGCGGCGGCGGCTGCTGGCACGCCTCGAAAACCCGGACAAGCACTGGAAGTTCAACCAGGGTGACATCGAGGAGCGGGCCCTGTGGCCGGCCTACCGGAAGGCGTACGAGCGGATGCTGGAACGCTGCTCGCCCCCCGAGGCGCCCTGGTTCGTCGTGCCCGCCGACCGCAAGTGGTACCGCAACTGGGCGGTCACCCGGCTGCTGCTGGAGCACTTGGAGGAACTCGACCCGCAGTACCCGCAGGGCGACTTCGACCTCGATGCGAGCCGGAAGCTGCTGCAGGAGGACGGCTGAGGACGGCTCATGCCGCCGGCGACGGCGCGGCCCCCGGCATCCGCCGATGCCGAGGGCCGCGCCGCCGTCTCTCCCTCCCCTCGTCCTCTCGCTCTCCCGTCGTGGTCGGATGCCGTGCTCTCCACCGCGACAACCGACCTGCCGGCCGTGCTGTGCCCGGCCGGTCGTACGGTCGCGAGCAGCGGGTCGGCGGCGAGCTGTGCCGGCTCCGGCCCGCCCCGGTCGCGTCAGCCGATCTGTGCGCCGACCGCCTCGAGCGCGGTCGTCACCGGCTGGAAGAAGGTCTCGCCGCCCGAGGTGCAGTCACCGCTGCCGCCGGACGTGAGGCCGATCGCGTTGCCGTCCCGGGTGAACAGCGCGCCGCCGCTGTCGCCCGGCTCGGCGCAGACGTTGGTCTGGATCAGACCGCTGACGGTGCCCTCCGGGTAGTTCACGGTGGCGTTCAGACCGGTGACCTGGCCGCCGTTGAGGCCGGTGGTGCTGCCCATGCGGAACACCTCCTGGCCGACCGCCGCGTCGGCCGCCTGCCGGATCTCCAGGAGCTGCCCGTTGCCCACGTCGACGGCGCTCGGCGCGTCGGTGTTCGGGTCGTCGTACGTCACGAGCGCGAAGTCGCCCTCGCCGGGGAAGACGGACTCCTGGGCGGTGCCGATGGGCTGGCCTCCCTGCTGCTCGGACCACTGGTCGGAGGCGGCGGTGCAGTGGCCCGCCGTGAGGAATCCGGGCTGTCCGTCCTGCGTCGTGACGTTGAAGCCGAGCGAGCAGCGCGAACCGCCGCCGAAGATGGCGTCCCCGCCCTCCAGGAGCGGCTTGAACTCGCCCTTCGACTTCTGGATCCGGGCCACGCCGTCGCCCAGCGACTCGACGGCCGACTCGACGGTGTTCCACCGGTCACCGGTGACGGTGCGGTCGGCGGTGACCAGGATCCGGTTGTTCCTGGGGTCGATGGCCCAGGCCGTGCCCGGGACCGCGGCCTCGCTCGACAGCTCACGGGTCGCGGACTTCAGCGTGGAGAAGCTGTTCTGCACGCTGCGTGCCACCGCACCGGCCCGCTCGACCTCACCGCTCACCTCGTTGTCGTCACCCACGACGTTCACGACGAGCTGCTGCTTCGACGCGTCGTAGTACGCCCCGCCGTAGGAGTCGCCGAGCTGCTTGCCCAGCTGCTGGAGGAGATCCGCGGCGGAGGCGGCGCTCATCTTTCTGGGGGCGGTCCGGTCGTCCTCCGATCCGGACTGCGAAGCGTTGGCATTCGGCAGCAGTACGGCAGCTGCGGCGATGCCCACCGCTCCGGCTCCGGCGAGGATCGCCTTCCGCTTGGGTATACGCCTGTGACTCAACTCTTCGCCTCCTGCGGGGTACGGACTCCGGTCGCCGAAGGGGACCGGGAGGGGGGACGCGTCCGGCCCTTCATACGGACGCCGCACCCGTGTTTGTTCATCGCCCCCGCAAAGAAATCTTCTTGACGCATCGTCAGGAAGCGTGGGGTCATGCGTCACCGGGGTGCGCCCGGGCGTGGCGCAAGAGGGGTGTGAGCAGTGCGTTCGCGCCGGTCCGGCGGCTGCGCCGGACCGGGTGGGTCGTGGGTGCGGCCGGCCGGAGCAGGCTGTCCGCTGGGCCTCCCGCCATTCGCAGACGGGGCAGAGCGTGGCGCCCTTCACGGACCCGGGGTACTCCGTCGGCTCCCCGCACAGCGCACAGTCGGCGAAAGGCCCGCCGTCCTGCCCGGGGGCGGGCCGGGCCGTGGCGGCCGCGGGCTCGCAGTACGCGGAGTTCTCGTCCACGCCCGGGAGCCTGTTCGCCGTGGCCGAAGCGCGACCGACCGGCCGAGGGGGGCCGCCGCCCGTCCGCCTCGCGTCCGGGGCCGTCAGCCCGCCGTCCGCCTTCGCTCCGGGCGGGGGCCCGGGCCCCCGGACCGCTCCCCGTCGGCTGGCAGACTGTGCGGGTGAACAGCACCGACAGTCCCAGCAGCACCGACGGCACCGACAGTCCCTTCCGTCAGGAGCCGACGCCGCGCGACGAGGCCCCCCAGTTCGTCCTGCCGCTCGTGGTCAGGATCGAGAGGAACGCTCCGCCGTCCCGCACCGACGCGCTGGAGACCGCCGCCCGCGCGGTCGTGGTGATGCTCTCCGACGAGCGGTCGTCCGGCGACGGCGAGTGGGCAGCGCGCGTACGGGACTGGCAGGACGCCCGGATCCGCAAGGTGGTGCGCCGGGCTCGCGGCGCGGAGTGGCGCAAGGCGTCGGAGCTGCCCGGGATCACGGTGACCGGGGGCGGGGCCGAGGTACGGGTGTTCCCGCCGGTGCCGCTCGACGGCTGGCCCAGGGAACTGTCGAAGCTCCAGGTGTCGGGCACGGAACTGGAGGACCCCGAGGAGCCCTCCGGCGACGTCGCCCCCGGCCACGCCCTGATCTGGCTCAACCCGGAACTGCGCATGTCGACGGGCAAGGAGATGGCCCAGGTCGGGCACGGGGCCCAACTGCTGTGGTGGGACATGGACGAGGCCGAACGTACGGCGTGGCGTGACGCCGGTTTCCCGCTGGCCGTCCGGACCGCCGCCGACGACCGCTGGACCGAACTCGCCGCGAGCGGGCTGCCGACGGTCCGGGATGCCGGTTTCACGGAGATCGCCCCCGGCTCCGTGACGGTCGTCGCCGATCACCCCGTACGGGATTGAGAACTTTCCGTTCAGGGCTGAACGCATCCGCTCCCCGATACGTACCTCCCAGTACTGCCAAGCAGTTCGAATCGCGGGTTCCGTAGCCGGCGATTCCGCGGTACGCACATCGGATCGGGAGGCACACTTGCTGCGTCGCGTCAACGGGACAGCTCTCATCATCGCGGCTCTGGTCGCCACAGTGGGCGCACTCGCTTTCCCCGTATGGTCCTACGCCGACCGGTCCGGAACAGGCCAGGCCAATCTGAACGCCTCGTCCGTGGCGACGCAGTGGGGTCCGCTGTCGGCCACCGACCGCGACTTCCTGGTGAAGGTGCGGCTGGCCGGCCTGTGGGAGCTGCCCGCCGGTCAGCAGGCGATCGAGCGCGCCCCGACCCAGGCGATCAAGGACGCGGGCGACCACCTCGTCGTCGGCCACACCGACCTCGACGTGCGCGCGCGCGACGTGGCCGCGAAGCTCGGCGTGGAGCTGCCGAACCAGCCCAACGAGCAGCAGCAGGGCTGGCTGAGAGAGCTGTCGGCGGCGAGCGGCCGCGAGTACGAGTACAAGTTCGCGAACCTGCTGCGCAACGCGCACGGGAAGGTGTTCTCCCTGGTGGCCCAGGTCCGGCACACCACGCGCAACACCCTGATACGTCAGCTCGCGAGCGACGCGAACCAGACCGTGCTCGACCACATCACGATGCTGGAGAACACCGGCATGGTCGACTTCGACGCGATCGCCAACGAGGCCGCCGGCGGTGCCACGGCCAGCCCCACCGGCCCGCCGCCCCCGGACGGCAACCTGCCGCCGGCACCGACCCCGGCCGTGCCGTCGGGCCAGTCCGAGACCACCTCGCGTCCCTCCACCCAGCCCGGGCCGCCGACGGCGATCAACACCAACCGCCCGGCCCCGGGGGCGAGCAACTGACGCCGTGACCGAGCCGGGTTCCGGGGCCGGGTGGCCCGGGAACCCGGCTTCCGCGCGTCCGGCGTCGGCGCCGGGAACCGTGGCCGCCCCGGCGGGCGGCACCCGCAGTGCGGCCCCGGCAGCAGGCACCGGGTCCCGCACCAGGGGCCGGAACCTCAAATGAAGCTCTGAACGTCCCCTCCTCTGGATTGGGCAGGGTCCCACGGGGCCATGACCCCTGCACACGCAGAGGAGGGGGACCCATGAAGCAGCTCGACAGGCTCGGAACCGGTATCGGCTGGCGCCCGGAGATCGCCGCTGCCGTGGAGCGGCTCCCCGGTCTCGACTGGGTCGAGGTCGTCGCGGAGAACGTCTGCCCCGGCCATCTTCCCGACTCGATCGGGCGGCTGAGGGAGCGGGGCGTCACGGTCGTCCCGCACGGCGTCTCACTCGGGCTCGGCGGGGCGGAACGGCCGGACGCGCGCCGGCTGGCCGATCTGGCCGGACGCGTCGAGGCCCTGGGGGCGCCGCTCGTCACCGAGCACATCGCGTTCGTCCGCGCCGGCGGCGCCCTCACCGCCTCGCCCGGGCTCGAGGCCGGGCACCTGCTTCCCGTACCGCGCACCCGGGACGCGCTGGACGTCCTCTGCGAGAACGTCCGCATCGCCCAGGACAGTCTGCCGGTGCCGCTCGCCCTGGAGAACATCGCCGCCCTGATCTCCTGGCCCGGCGAGGAGATGACGGAGGGCCAGTTCCTGGCGGAGCTCGTCGAGCGCACCGGGGTGCGGCTGCTGATCGACGTCGCCAATCTGCACACCAACCACGTCAACCGCGGCGAGGACCCGGTCAGGGCCCTCGACGAACTGCCCGTCGAGGCGATCGCGTACGTCCATGTCGCCGGCGGTCTGGAGCGGGACGGCGTCTGGCACGACACCCACGCCCACCCCGTGCCGCGGGCGGTGCTCGACATCCTCGCCGAGCTGCGCTCGCGCACCGATCCGCCCGGCGTGCTGCTGGAGCGCGACGACGACTTCCCGCCCGAGGAGGAGCTGGCGGCGGAACTGGAGACGATCCGCGCGACCGTCGCCGCCCCCGTGCGGCGAACGCCCGCTGCTCAGGCGCGGGGCACCCGGGGAACGGGTACGGACGTGGTGCGCGAGGCAGACGTGGCGCCCGCGACGCCCGGGAACGGGACGGTGTCCGAGGCGGTGACGGTGTCCGAGGCGGCGACAGTCTCGGCGACGGCAACGGTCTCGGCGCCTGCGCCTGCGCCTGCGCCTGCGCCTGCGCCTGCGACGGCACACGAGTCGGCGCGCCCTGCCGTGCCGGCGCCCGCCGCCCCGTCCCCCGCAGCCCCCTCGGCACCGGGCCAGGGCCCCGAGCTGCCCGCGCGCCAGCGGCTCGGGCTCGCCCAGGCCGCGTTGCTGTCCGCACTGGTCGCGGGGACGCCCGCGCCGGAGGGTTTCGACGCCCGGCGCCTGAGGGTGCAGATCCGGGCACTGGCCGCCAAGCGGGCCGACGTGGTCGCCAAGGTGGCGCCCGAGCTGCCGGAGATCCTCGGCGCCGGCTACCGGCCCGCGTACCTCGACTACGCCAAGTCCCGCCCGATGCAGGACGGTTACCGCCGGGACGCGCTGGACTTCGCCGAGCACCTGCTCGTCGCGGGGCGGCCGGAGGACCCGGTCGCACGCCGGCGGCTCACCCACTGGTGGCAGGACCGGGCGGCGCCCCGCCCACCGCGCCGCGCCACCCGCTTCGTCCGCGCGGCCCGTGCCGCGCTCGTCAGGGGGTGAACCCGGATGCTGATGAACGTACTCGCCGTCGCCGCGTACCTCGCCGTGGGCGTCTCCTCGGCCGTGCTGGTCAAAGGGTTGGCACGGGCGCGGCGCGGGCACGGCCCCGGTGGTCCGGTGCACGACCTCACGGAGGCCGCGTTCCTCAACGGCGGGCCGGCCAGGGCCGTCGACGCCGCGCTGACCGCGATGGTGACGGACGGGCGGCTGATGGTCGGAGGGCCGGGCATCGTCGCCGTCCGTCAGCCCGTCGCCCGCGACCACGTCGAACGCGCGATCCTGGACGAGCTGACCCGTGCGCCGAGCGGCGCCCTGGACCAACTCCGGCTCGCGGTGATGCGCAATCCCGCCGTACAGGAGATCGGCGACGGACTCGCGGCGCGGGGACTGATGGTCGCACCCGGCGACGTCCGGCGCTGGAGGAAGTGGGCGACCCGGCAGGTCGTGCTGTCGCTGGTGCTGCTGCCGGTCTCCTTCGTCGCCACCTTCATGCAGTACGCGTTCCACGAGGGCTTCGCCGACATGCCCTTCCCGTTCGTCGTCAAGGTCCTTCCCGCGTGCTTCGCGGGCGTGGTCGTCGCGGCGGTCTGCTCGTCCCGGGCCCGCAGCCGGGTCACCGCGGCCGGACACCGTGCGGCGGCGGACTACCGGGCCGCGCACGTCCACCGCACCGACGCCGGCCATCTGGTGACGTTCGGCGGACTGCGCGCCGTGCCCGACCCCGTGCTCCAGGAGCAGTTGATCGCGGCGGCCCGGCTGGTGCGCACCGCCGGCCGGGGGCGGCCCTCCCGCACCGGTACCCGTGCCGGTGGCGGCCACAGCGGTACGGCCGACACCGCTGCGTACGTCCCCCTCGCCGTGTGGTGCGCGGCCTCGACCGGTGACTCGGGCGGTGCGGGCGGCGGAGGCTGCGGCGGGGCCGGTGGCAGTTCCTGCGGCTCGGCCGGTGGTTGCAGCTCCGGCTGCGGCGGATCGTCCGGCGGTGGCTCGAGTTGCGGGGGCGGTTCGGGCGGTGGGTCGAGCTGCGGCGGAGGGTCCGGCTGCGGTGGAGGCGGTTCGACCTGACGGCCGCTCCTGCGGGGGCCGCGGCACGACAGCACGTGGCACCGGACGCACCGGTCCACTGGTCCGCATCGTGGCTCCACCCACGGGTAGACGCGCGGGGTCTCCTGCGGTCGTGGCTGGGCGGCGTCGCAGCGGACCAGCCCGGTCCTGTTGGGAACGTTCGTCGCGCCAACGTGGACTGCGTCGGCCGCGAAGGCGCACGCCGTGCATGCGAACTTCGCTCGAGTGACACGGAGAACGAGCAGCGGCCCTGACGCTCCCGGTCGACGGCACGGATCTCCTGGAGCTGTGCGGACCGGTCCCCGTACGTGATGCTCGTCCACGAGACGTGCCGGTAGGCGTCCCCGCGCTGCACGCCGCGCTCGACCACCGACGGCGGCCGGCCCGGCACGCCTGAGCACGGCACCGGCCGCCCGGCACCCGGCACCGACGACGGACAACGGACGTGTGACGCCTGACGTGTGAAACATTACGCGTGCCGCAAAAGGGTCATTGGGCGCGACACCCGAACAAGATCCTTTACAAAGTCCGGTGTTCTGGTGACCTTCGAGCCACGACCGGTGGTGCGAAGGGAACGCGATGAGAGCAGCAGCCCTGTACGGAGCATCCGGCTCCCTGATCCTGTCGGCCCTCGCGGCGGCCCCCGCCGCGAGCACCTCCCCGTCCCCGTACGGCACCCCGGAGGACCGCGGCACCGTCGTGGCCGCCGCCCGTGCCGTGGCCGCCGGAGTCACGTTCGGCGCCTGCCCCGCGGAGGAGGAACTGCCGCCGACCGTCGAGTGCGCCGCGGTCCGGGTCCCTCTCGACTACGCCGACCCCTGGGGCCGGCAGATCGGTCTCGCGGTAAGCCGGGTGAAGGCGACGGGCGGGCCGGCGGCGCGCCAGGGCGCCCTCCTGTACAACCCCGGTGGCCCCGGCGGTTCCGGCATGTACTTCCCCGCGCTCGCCAAGGAGCCCGAGTGGAAACGCATCGCGGAGGCGTACGACATGGTGGGCTACGCGCCGCGCGGTGTGGGCCGGTCCGCGCCGATCTCCTGCGAGCACCCGGTGGCGTTCACCAAGGGCCCCACCGCCGCCCCCGTCCATCCCTCGGCCGCGGAGAAGCGGGAGGGCATCGCGCGGGCGCGGGCGTACGCGCGCGGCTGCGCCCGCAACGCCGGCCCCGCGCTGCGGCACTACCACTCCCTCAACAACGTCCGTGATCTGGAAGTGCTGCGGGCGGCGCTCGGCGAGCGGCAGCTCACCTTCCTGGGCGCCTCCTACGGCACCTACCTGGGCGCCCTGTACGCGATGATGTTCCCCGAGCGCGT
This sequence comes from Streptomyces sp. HUAS CB01, assembly GCF_030406905.1. Classification (NCBI taxonomy): domain Bacteria; kingdom Bacillati; phylum Actinomycetota; class Actinomycetes; order Kitasatosporales; family Streptomycetaceae; genus Streptomyces; species Streptomyces chengbuensis. The sequence goes on along the minus strand of NZ_CP129137.1, from coordinate 6,096,181 downwards.
GCGGCGCATGGTGCTCGACTCCCCCGTCGACCCGGACCCGGCGAAGGTCTGGTACCGCAGCAACCTGGAGCAGTCGCTCGCGTTCGAGAGCAGGTGGGCGGACTTCCGCGCCTGGGTCGCCCGGCACCACGCCACGTACGGCCTCGGTACAACACCCGAGCAGGTGCAGGGCAGTTACGACCGCGCCCGCGGCCTGCTCGCGAGGGAACCGGCGGACGGTACGGTCGGCCCGGGCCAGCTGCAGTCGGCGTTCACCCGGGCCATCTACAACGACTTGTACTGGCCGCGCCGCGCCCTCGCGCTGTCGGCGTATCTGAGGGGCGATCCGCGGCAGCTCGTCAAGCAGGCCGGGCCCCGCGCCGCGGCGGCCGCGGAGGAGGAGAACGGCAACGCCGTCTACACGGCCGTGCAGTGCAACGACGCGCCGTGGCCGGTCGACTGGGCGGTGTGGGACCGGGACAACACGGCGCTTGCCCGGCGGGCGCCGTTCGAGACCTGGGCGAACGTCTGGATGAACCTGCCGTGCGCGTACTGGCAGCCGCCGCGGCAGCGGCCGGTCGACGTGCGCACGGGGCCGGGCGACGTGCCGCCGCTGCTGATCCTCGCGGCCGAGCGGGACGCGGCCACGCCGTACGCGGGTGCGCTGAGGCTGCAGGAGCGCCTCGCGGGTTCGGTGCTGGTCACGGAGCGGGGTGCGGGGACGCACGGCATCTCGGGCGGCGACAACACCTGCGTCAACAGACACATGGAGGAGTACCTGCTCACCGGCAGGACGCCGGTGCGGCGCGCTTCGTGCGCGCCGCACCCGCAGCCGGACCCGGTGTCGCTGGACCAGCGGGCGGTCGAGCGCGTGCTGCCGCCGGCTGTCTGATCTTCCGGGTCAAAGGGAGGCGGGCCGCCCGTGCGGGGGCCCGCCTCCAGGTCGTTCGCGGCCGTCAGGCCAGACCGGCCACCAAGTCCGCGACGCTCTTGCGGCGCCCGGTGAAGAAGGGAACCTCCTCGCGGACGTGCATCCGGGCCTCGGAGGCACGGAGATGCCGCATGAGGTCGACGATCCGGTACAGCTCGTCGGCCTCGAAGGCGAGCAGCCACTCGTAGTCGCCGAGGGAGAAGGAGGCGACCGTGTTGGCGCGCACGTCCGGGTATCCGCGGGCCATCTTGCCGTGGTCGGCCAGCATGCGGCGGCGGTCCTCGTCGGGCAGCAGGTACCAGTCGTACGAGCGCACGAACGGGTAGACCGAGACGTAGTTGCGCGGCGTCTCGTCGGCGAGGAAGGCCGGGATGTGCGACTTGTTGAACTCGGCGGGGCGGTGCAGCGCCATGTTCGACCAGACCGGCTCCAGCGCACGGCCGAGGCGGGTGCGGCGGAAGAGGTTGTACGCCTCCTGGAGCTGGTCCGCGGTCTCGGCGTGCCACCAGATCATCAGGTCGGCGTCGGCGCGCAGACCGGACAGGTCGTACGTGCCACGGACGGTGACGTCCTTGGCCGCGAGCTGGTCGAACAGTTCCTGGACCTCGCCTGCGTACCCGGCGCGGTCCGCGTCCTGCGGCAGCACGTCCCGCAGCTTGAAGACGGACCACAGGGTGTAGCGGATGACCTCGTTGAGGTCCTTCGCCTTCTTACCGGCGTTCGGGATCTTTTCGGGCGCACTCATAGGGCTATTCTCGCCCGTCACGGACAGTGCCCTGCACCAGGGGGGCCGTGGCGATGATCTCGTCGGCCGCGCGCTGTCCGCTGCCGATGCAGGCGGGGATGCCCACGCCGTCGTACGCCGCACCGCAGATACGCAGCCCGGGCAGTGCGGCCACGGCGTCCCGGATGCGGGCGACCCGGCCGAGGTGCCCGACGGGGTACTGCGGGAGTCCGCCGATCCATCGGGTGACCTCGGTGGCGACGGGACGCGCGGAGAGTCCGGTGGCCTCGGCGAGGTCCTTCAGGGAGACGGCGACGAGGTCGTCGTCCTCCCGGTCGAGCTGTTCCTCCTCGCCGTAGCGGCCGACGGACGTGCGCAGCAGGAACAGCCCGGGGGCGCCGTCGGCGACCCAGGCCCACTTCCGGGCGGAGAACGTGGACGCCTTGATCGTGCGGCCGTCGACCGGGGGTACGAGGAAACCGGAGCCGGCGGGCAGCGCGTCCGTGTCGGCACTGCGGAACGCGAGGGTGACGAGGGCCATGGACGCGTACTCGACGCCGGCGAGTTCGGCGGAGGCGGCGGGTGCCGCGTCGGCGAGCAGCGCGGAGGCCGACCAGGCGGGGGTGGCGAGGACGATGCCGTCCGCGGTGAGCTCCCGCTCGTCGGTGCGGATCCGCCAGCCGTCGGTGCCGCGGGTCAGGCCCAGGACGGGCGTCCCCGTGAGCACCTCGCCGCCGGCGGCCCGGACGGCGTCGGCGACGGCGGGCGGGAGGGTGCCGATGCCGCCGTCGATGCCCATGAACACGGGGCCGGTCTCCTGGCGCTCGGCGGCCCGGCGCTGCACCTCGCGGACACCGTCCAGCAGGCTGCCGCCGGCGGCCCTGGCCGCGTCGAAGAGGGCGGGGACGGCGGCCCGCATGGAGATGCGGTAGGCGTCGCCCGCGTACACGCCGCCGAGCAGGGGCTCGACGAGCCGGTCGACGACCTCGCGGCCGAGGCGTTCGGCGACGAACCCGCCGACGGCGACGTCCTCCCCCAGTTCGGCGGGGGGCAGTTCGCGCTCCCGGCCGATCCTGGCGACGCCCTCGGCGGACAGCAGTCCCGACAGGGCCCCGGGGTTGCCGGGGACGCCCATCACATGGCCCTGGGGCATGGGCCGCAGGGCGTCGCGGGTCCATACGGAGGCGGTGGTGGTGGCGGGTGCCTGCAGCCGGTCGCCGAGCCCGACGGCGCGCGCGAGGGCGACCGCCTCGGGCCTGCGGGCGAGCATCGACTCGGCGCCCAGGTCGACGGGGGCTCCGGCGATCTCGCCGGACCGGAGTTTGCCGCCGAGCCGGTCGGTGGCCTCCAGCAGGGTGACCCGTACGCCGGACACGGCCAGCCGGTGCGCCGCCGCGAGGCCGGCGATCCCGCCGCCGATGACGACGACGCGGCCGGTGCGGGCGTGGGGGTGCTCGGACGTGGGCAGCATGCCTCCACTCTCTCAAACCGCCCAGGGCCGGACGGCATCGGCTCGGTCGCCCTGGCGGGCCGGTGACGGGCGTCGGTGGGGGGACGGTCCCGCGCCCTGCCCGTGCCGTCCCGACCCGTCCGGTGCCCTGCCCGTGCCGTCCCGACCGTCGCGAGCCGTCCCGCGCCCTGCCCGTGCCGATCCTGTCCCCCGTGCGCCCGTGGCGCTCGCCGTCGCGTCCCCTGCCCGTACCGCGTGCCGGGGGGCCGTGGCCGCGGACCGCCCGCCGTGAGCCGTGCCCCGCCGCGGACCGCCCGCCGTGAACCGTGCCCCGCCGTGAGCCGGCCGCCGTGAGCCGTGCCCCGCCGTGAACCGCCCGCCGTGAACCGTGCCGTAACGAGTCCCTACCGTGACCGCTTCGGAATCGGGACGAAGCAACCCCGTTCCGCGGTCGCACGTCGAACCGGCACCGATACACCGCATCCCTTGGGGGGACCGATATGCGTGCACGGCACAAACTCACGGCGGTACTTCTCCTGGCCTCACTCGCACTCGCCGGCTGCGGCGCCTCCGACAGCAAGTCCGCGAGCGCCGACCGGGCCGCCGTGGACGAAGCGGCGAAGGGCGGCGCGCCGGAGGCCGCGGCCGGAGCGGCGGGTCCGAAGGCCGGTGCGCCGGCCTCGCCCGGCCGGCAGCTGCCGGCAGCCACCCACATCATCAGGACGGCCGAGGTGGCCGTGCAGGTGAAGGACGCCACCCGCACGCTCGCGGAGGTCCGTGCCGTCGTCGAGGGCTCCGGGGGGCACGTCGCCAACGAGTCCACGGAGCGGGTCGACAGGACCCATGTCGAGTCCACGGTGGTGCTGCGGGTGCCGCAGGACCAGTACGCGTCGGTCCTGGCCCGCCTCGCGGGCACCGGGAAGCTGCTGTCCCGCAAGGCGGACGCCAAGGACGTCACCGATCAGGTCGTCGACGTGGAGAGCAGGGTCGCGACGCAGCGGGCGAGCGTGGCGCGGGTGCGGGCGTTGATGGACCGGGCGACGAAGCTCTCCGACGTGGTCACGCTGGAGGGCGAGCTGAGCAGGCGTCAGGCCGAGCTGGAGTCCCTGCTGTCCCGCCAGGCGTCGCTGAAGGACCGGACGACGATGGCGACGATCACGCTGCGGCTGTCGGAGCCCGAGAAGCGGGAAGGGCCGCGGGAGGAGGACGACCCGGGCTTCGTGGACGCGCTGTCGGGCGGCTGGAACGCGCTGGTGACGACCGCGCGGTGGATCGGGGTGGTGGTGGCCGCGGTGTTCCCGTTCGGTGCCGCGCTCGCGGTGCTGTACGTGGTGTGGCGGTGGCTGGTCCGGCCGCTGCGGGAGCGGCCGGCGGCCCGGCGGTCCGGTGCCGACCCTGCACCGGCACCGGCGCCCGCCCCCGGGCAGGACTGAACGGTCGGCCCCCCGTAGCGTGTTCCGTATGGAACGCATGGTGGTCATCGGCGGCGACGCGGCGGGGATGTCCGCCGCGTCGCAGGCGCGCAGGCTCAGGGCTCCCGGGGAGCTGGAGATCGTCGCCTTCGAGCGGTCCCACTTCGCGTCGTACTCGGCGTGCGGCATCCCGTACTGGGTCGGCGGCGACGTGGGTCGCCGCGACGCGCTCGTCGCACGCACGCCGCAGGAGCACCGGAAGCGCGGCATCGACCTGCGCACGCGCACGGAGGTCGTCGAGCTCGACGTCCCGGGGCGGCGCGTACGGGCCCGGGACCTGGAGTCGGGCTCGGAGTCGTGGACGGCCTACGACAAGCTCGTCATCGCGACCGGCGCGCGGCCCGTGCGGCCGCGGCTGCCCGGGATCGACGCGCGGGGCGTGCACGGAGTGCAGACCCTCGACGACGGACAGGCGCTGCTGGACACGCTGGCGGGGCTGGAGGGCCGTCGCGCCGTGGTGGTGGGCGCGGGCTACATCGGCGTGGAGATGGCCGAGGCGCTGCTGAAGCGCGGCTTCGAGGTCACCGTCGTCAACCGGGGCCGGCAGCCCATGGCGACGCTGGATCCGGACATGGGCCGCCTGGTGCACGAGGCGATGGACGGCCTGGGGATCACCACGGTGAACGACGCGGAGGTCACCAAGATCCTCACGGGCCCGGACGGCCGGGTCCGCGCGGTCGCCACGGAGGACGGGGAGTTCCCTGCCGACGTGGTGGTGCTCGGCATCGGCGTCGAGCCCGAGACGGCGCTGGCACGCGCGGCGGGTCTCCCGCTCGGGACGCACGGCGGGCTGCTCACCGATCTGTCGATGCGCGTGCGCGGGTACGACGACGTCTGGGCGGGCGGCGACTGCGTCGAGGTCCTCGACCTGGTCTCGGGCCGCGAGCGGCACATCCCCCTCGGGACCCACGCCAACAAGCACGGCCAGATCATCGGCGCGGGCGTCGGCGGCGGCTACGCCACCTTCCCCGGGGTGGTGGGCACCGCGGTGAGCAAGGTCTGCGACCTGGAGATCGCCCGCACGGGCCTGCTGGAGAAGGAGGCCCTGGCGGTGGGCCTGCGCTTCGTGACGGTCACGGTCGAGTCGACCAGCCGTGCGGGCTACTACCCGGACGCTGCGCCGATGACGGTCAAGATGCTCGCCGAGCGGCGTACGGGCCGGCTCCTCGGCGTCCAGATCGTCGGACGCGAGGGCGCGGGCAAGCGCGTGGACGTCGCGGCCGTCGCACTCACCGCCGGTATGACGGTGGAGCGGATGACGGCCCTGGACCTGGGCTACGCCCCGCCCTTCTCCCCCGTCTGGGACCCGGTGCTGGTGGCGGCGCGCAAGGCGACGGCGGCGGTGGTGAAGGCGGGCTGACGCCCCGTGGGGGCGGCGCCGGGTGACGGCGCCGGCACCGCCGGGGCGGGGCCGTGGCCGTCACCGCCCGGGCGCTGGGGTCAGCGCGCCGTCCGGGTGTGGACGTACTCCACGAGGCGGGTCAGGGCGTCGGGGTCGGTGGTGGGCAGGACGCCGTGGCCGAGGTTGAAGACATGGCCCTCCAGGCCCCGCGCCGCGTCCAGGACCTCGCGGGTCTTGGCCTCGACGGCCTCCCGGGTGGAGAACAGCACCGCCGGGTCCAGGTTGCCCTGGAGCGCCTTGCCGGGCCCGACCCTGCGGGCGGCCTCGTCGAGCGGTACGCGCCAGTCGACGCCGACGACGTCCGCGCCGGCCTCCCCCATCAGGCCGAGCAGTTCGCCCGTCCCGACGCCGAAGTGGATGCGCGGCACGCCGTACCCCTCGACCGCGGCGAACACCTTCGCGGAGGCGGGCATGACCGAGCGGCGGTAGTCCGCGGGGGACAGCGCGCCGACCCAGGAGTCGAAGAGCTGCACGGCGGAGGCGCCGGCCTCGATCTGCACCTTCAGGAAGGCCGCGGTGATCTCGGCGAGCCGGTCGAGCAGGTCGGCCCACAGCTGCGGGTCGCCGTACATCAGCGCCTTGGTGTGCTCGTGGTTGCGGGACGGCCCGCCCTCGACGAGGTAGCTGGCGAGGGTGAACGGGGCGCCGGCGAAACCGATGAGCGGCGTGGCGCCGAGCTCGCCGGTGAGCATCCCGATCGCCTCGGTGACGTACGCGACGTCCTCGGGGGTCAGGTCGCGCAGCCGGGCGAGGTCCTCGCGGCGGCGGATCGGCTCGGCGACGACGGGGCCGACGCCGGGCTTGATGTCGAGGTCGATGCCGATGGCCTTGAGCGGCACGACGATGTCGCTGAAGTAGATCGCGGCGTCCACCTTGTGGCGGCGTACCGGCTGCAGCGTGATCTCGGTGACGAGCTCGGGCCGCATGCACGACTCCAGCATCGGGACGCCCTCGCGCACCTTCAGGTACTCGGGCAGCGACCGCCCCGCCTGCCGCATGAACCACACGGGCGTGTGCGGCACGGGTTCGCGCCGGCATGCCTTCAGGAAGGCGGAATCGCGGAGGGCGTCGGTCGTCGGCTGCTGGCCCGCGGACGGGGCGTCCCCGGCGGGGGCGGTGCTCCGAGCCGGGGGAAGGTCGTTGGCGCTCACGCCCAGAATCTTCGCATGTGCGGGCAAGGAGCGTGCGCGGGTGGGTGTCCCTCCCTGCGCCGGGCCCGCGTTCCGCCTACTCTTCCCCGCATGGCTGCGGCTCAGGGACAGTTCTCCGATCCATCCGACGGCGCCGAGGGCACGGACGACGCCGAGCGGAACTCCGTGCCGCGGGCGTTCCGGCTCGCGGTCGACGCGCTGTGCGGGGCACGGTTGCGGCCGGGGATCGAGGTGGACCCCGCACGGCCGCCGCAGCGCCTCGCGCCGCACGCGTACGCCCTGGAGGCGGCCGTCGTCGACGACGGCGAGGACCTCGCGGACGGCCGGCTCGTCCTGCTGCACGACCCCGCGGGCCACGAGGCGTGGCAGGGCACGTTCCGCCTGGTGACGCTGGTGCGCGCCGAACTGGAACCGGAGATGGCGGCCGACCCGCTGCTGCCGGAGGTGTGCTGGTCGTGGCTGACGGGCGCGCTGGAGGCGCGGAACCTCTCGTACGGGGAGCCGAGCGGCACCGTCACCCGGGCGGGGTCTCACTACTTCGGAGGACTCGCGGACCGGCGACCTGCGACGCAGATCGAGATCCGGGCGTCCTGGACGCCCCGTGAGGGCCGCGACGGGGCCCCGGACACCGCGGCGCACCTCGCGGCCTGGTGCGACCTGCTCTGCCAGATCGCGGGCCTGCCGCCCGCGGGCCCGGAAGGCACGGCGGCGGGCGTCGTCACGCTGCCGCAGCGCAGGGGCCCGCACGCGCCGTAGCGTCCGGCGGCACGGGGGACGACGGAAGGACGCGGAGGGCCACGGAAGGACGCCGAGGGCACGGGGACGCGGAAGGGCCCGGTACCGTGCCGGGGCCTCCGGAACGGGCGAGGCGGAGTGCGGCGAGGCGAGCGCGGCGACGCGAGGCGCAACCGGCGCGGCACGTCGGACGGCGCGGCACGTCGGACGGCGGAGGCCGAACCGGCGCGGTGCGAGCGGGAGCCGGGGCCGGACGTCGGGTGCCGGAGACCGAACCGGCGCGGTGCGAGCGGGAGCCGGGACCGGACGTCGGGTGCCGGAGACCGAACCGGCGCGGTGCGAGCGGGAGCCGGGGCCGGACGTCGGGTGCCGGACGGGCCCGGCCACCGGGGTGGGGGTACGCGCCGCGGGTGTGGCGGACGCAGCCGCAGCGGCCGGGTCGGCGGCGACGCGCGGCGGACGCCTCGGGCGTCTCCGGGGCCGTTCGCCCGGGGCGGCGCCGGCCGGTGCCGGCCGCGGACCGGGACCGTGGAGAGGGCGCCGGGATGTCCGGACGGAGTCACAGCATGATCGATCACGCGTCCTAATTGCCGGAATTGTTACTCACCAAATCGTGATCTTTCTCTAAAGGCGACCAGGTTTGCTGCCGAAGAGGTGGTGACCCATCAAGCACGGTTCGCCCCGGCTTCATCCCCGAGCCGGCTCCGTCCCCCACCTTCCCAGGAGGCCTGGTGTCCGTTCTCCTCGAGCAGCCCGCAAGCCTGGTCGCCTACCGCCCGAACAAGCCGACGGCCATGGTCGTCGTGGCCGACCCGCGCGTCCGCTCCACCGTCACCCGCCACCTGTGGGCGCTCGGGGTGCGCGATGTCATCGAGGCGTCGTCCATCGCGGAGGCCCGTCCCCGCGTCGGCAACCCGCGCGACATCTGCGTGGCCGACGTCCACCTGCCCGACGGCAGCGGGCTCACCCTGCTGTCCGAGACCCGCGCCGCGGGCTGGCCCAACGGCCTCGCCCTCTCCGCCGCCGACGACATCGGCGCGGTCCGCAACGCGCTGGCCGGCGGGGTGAAGGGCTACGTCGTGACCGGTACGCGCACCAACCTCGGCCACCCCACCCGCCCCGGAGCCGCCCCGATCGGCGCCGCGGCCGCCCGGCTGCACCGCCGTCCCCCCGGCGCCCCGAGCCACCCGGGCGGCTACCGCGAGCTCTCGGGCCGCGAGGTGGAGGTGCTCCGGCTGGTCGCGGAGGGCCAGTCGAACAAGGCGATCGGCGTCTCGATGGGCCTGTCCGCGCTGACGGTCAAGAGCCACCTGGCCCGCATCGCCCGCAAGCTCGGCACCGGTGACCGCGCCGGCATGGTGGCTGTGGCGCTGCGCACCGGCATCATCCACTGAGCCTCCTTTACACGGGACCGGTGCCCGTCGACGGAACGTTCCGTCGACGGGCGCTTGCCGTTCACGGATACCCTTGACAGGTGACCGACGCCCAAGAGACCGCAGCAGAGCCGGACCTGCTCACCACCGGGGGCGGCCCCCCGGACGACGCCGTCTCTGACGAAGGGGCGCCGATCCCCCTGCTGGAGCCTCGGGAGGGCATCCCCCCGGTGGTCTCCACGCCCGAGTCGCTGGCGTCCGTGATCGCCGCGTTCGCCGCCGGGACCGGTCCCGTCGCCGTCGACGCCGAGCGTGCGTCCGGCTACCGCTACGGGCAGCGCGCGTACCTCGTCCAGCTGCGCCGCCAGGGCGCGGGCACGGCCCTCGTCGACCCGGTCGGCTGCCCCGACCTCTCCGCGCTCGGCGACGCCCTCACCGGCACCGAGTGGATCCTCCACGCCGCCACCCAGGACCTTCCGTGCCTGCGCGAAATAGGCATGCTGCCGTCCCGGCTCTTCGACACCGAGCTCGCCGGGCGGCTCGCGGGCTTCCCCCGGGTGGGACTCGGCGCCATGGTCGAGTCGGTACTCGGCTACGCCCTGGAGAAGGGGCACTCGGCGGTCGACTGGTCGACCCGCCCGCTCCCCGAGCCATGGCTGCGGTACGCGGCGCTCGACGTGGAGCTGCTGGTCGACCTGCGGGACGCGCTGGAGAAGGAGCTCGACCGGCAGGGGAAGCTGGAGTGGGCGCGTCAGGAGTTCGACGCCATCGCCTCGGCCCCGCCCGCGCCGCCGCGCAAGGACCCCTGGCGACGCACGTCGGGCATGCACAAGGTGCGCCGCCGCCGTCAGATGGCCGTCGTACGGGAGTTGTGGACGGCCCGCGACAAGGTGGCGCAGCGCCGCGACGTGTCCCCCGGCAAGGTGCTCGGCGACGCGGCGATCATCGAGGCCGCGCTGGCGCTCCCGCTCAATGTGCACGCGCTGACGGCCCTGCCCGGCTTCGGGCACCGGATGGGACGGCGTCAGCTGGAGCAGTGGCAGGCGGCGGTGGACCGGGCGCGGGCGTTGTCGGAGGCGGAGCTCCCGCAGCCGGGGCAGCAGGTGACCGGACCGCCTCCGCCCCGCTCCTGGGCGGACAAGGACCCGGCCGCGGCGGCGCGGCTGTCCGCGGCGAGGGCGGGGGTGTCCACGCTGGCGGAGCAGCTGAACCTGCCCCAGGAGAACCTGATCACGCCGGACACGGTGCGGCGCCTGTGCTGGGAGCCGCCGGCGGAACCGACCCCGGAGGGGGTCGCGTCGGCGCTGACCGCGCTGGGAGCGCGGCCGTGGCAGGTCGAACTGGTGACGCCGCTGCTGACGAGGGCACTCCAGGCGACACCCTGACGCGTGGCGCGTCCGCGTGGGTCCGGGCCGCTGACGTACGGCGGCGCGGACCGGGCCGGCTGTCGGTCCGGGGCCGGTGACGCCACACGTCGCGGCCGGCGCCCGGGAAGGCCTTCTCGCGGCCCCACGCGAAAGCGCCACGTGCGCCGGAGCGTCCCGTGCACTCCGTGTACTCGGGCGCCGGGCGCCGCGGAGCGGCCCCGTGGCGCGCCGAACGGTGGCACCGCACGGTGGCACCGCACGGTGGCACCGCACGGTGGCACCGGACGCTGCCGGAGCGACATCGTCCGGCGCCGCACGTCCGGAGGCGTCACGGGCGCGGGCACGCCGCCCCGCCCCGCACGGAACCCCCGGATGCAGGCGCAGGCGCCCACCCGCGCGGCGCCGCGCGGGCAGCGCGGGCAGCGCCGGACGCGACTGCGGCACCCGGCGCGCACAGCACGCGCCCTCCGACGGCGCACGGCGACCACCACGCGAGGCGGCACGGCCACGCCAGTACGGCCACCCCACGCCCACGCACGCGAAGCCGACACGGACACCACACGACGGCCACGCCACGACGACCGACGGTCCCGCGCCACGGCGCGAAAGCCGCGGCGCCACCGGTCGTGCGTGTGACGTTCGCCGCTCCCGCCACGAGGGGTGGGCAACCCAGTTACCCGCAAGTAGCATGAGGGCAGCAAGCGCACGCTTAGCCGCGCGCCACGCAGCAGTGCCACCCCGCACCCTGGAGGAGAGCCATCGTGCCTCGTACCGTCAGGGACGTCGTCTTCGTCGACGGCGTCCGCACCCCGTTCGGCAAGGCGGGCCCGAAGGGCATCTACCACGAGACCCGTGCCGACGATCTCGTCGTGAAGGCCATCCGGGAGCTGCTGCGCCGCAACCCGGACCTCGACCCCAAGAAGATCGACGAGGTCGCCATCGCCGCGACCACGCAGATCGGCGACCAGGGTCTGACGATCGGCCGTACCGCCGGCATCCTCGCGGGTCTGCCGCAGTCCGTGCCCGGATACTCCATCGACCGCATGTGCGCCGGCGCGCTGACCGCCGTGACCTCGGTCGCCGGCTCCGTCGCCTTCGGCGCGTACGACATCGCGATCGCGGGTGGCGTGGAGCACATGGGCCGCCACCCCATGGGCGAGGGCGTGGACCCGAACCCGCGCTTCGTGTCGGAGAAGCTCGTGGACCAGTCGGCCCTCTTCATGGGCATGACGGCCGAGAACCTCCACGACCGCTACCCGACGATCACCAAGCAGCGCGCCGACGAGTACGCCGTGCGCTCGCAGGAGAAGGCCGCCAAGGCGTACGCCAACGGCAAGATCCAGCAGGACCTGGTGCCGGTGTCGGTGCGCCGTACCAACTCCGAGGCGGGCGAGACCGGCTGGGGTCTGGTCACCGCCGACGAGCCGATGCGCCCGGGCACCACGCTGGACAACCTCAAGGGCCTCAAGACCCCGTTCCGCGTCCACGGCCGCGTCACCGCCGGTAACGCCGCGGGCCTGAACGACGGCGCCACCGCCTCGCTGATCGCCTCCGAGGACTTCGCCCGGGAGAACAACCTCCCGGTCAAGATGCGCCTGGTGTCGTACGCCTTCGCCGGCGTCGAGCCCGAGGTCATGGGCTACGGCCCGATCCCGGCGACGGAGAAGGCCCTCGCCCAGGCGGGCCTGTCCATCGGCGACATCGGCCTGTTCGAGATCAACGAGGCCTTCGCCGTCCAGGTGCTCGCCTTCCTCGAGCACTACGGCATCGCCGACGACGACGCGCGGGTGAACCAGTACGGCGGCGCCATCGCCTTCGGCCACCCGCTGGCCTCCTCCGGCGTGCGTCTGATGACGCAGCTTGCGCGGCAGTTCGAGGAGCAGCCGGAGGTCCGTTACGGCCTCACCACGATGTGCGTCGGCTTCGGCATGGGCGCCACCGTCATCTGGGAGAACCCGCACCACAAGGACGCCGGAGGCGACAAGTGACCACCACCGCTGAGCTCCTGAAGGGCGCGGCCGAGCTGTTCCCGGACGAGGTCGTCACCCAGGCGCACGTACGCCACCTGGACCTCCCCGGCGGCGCGGGCAGGTTCGCCCTCATCACGCTGGACAACGGCCTGGACCACACCAAGCCGACGACGTTCGGCCCGCAGTCGCTCGCGAACCTGAACGCCGCGATCGACCAGGTCGAGAAGGAGGCGTCCGAGGGCGCCGTCGTCGGTGCCGGCATCACCGGCAAGCCGTTCATCTTCGCCGTCGGCGCCGACCTCAAGGGCGTCGAGCTGCTGAAGCGCCACGAGGACGCGCTCGCCATCGGCAAGGGCGGCCACGACGTCTTCAAGCGGCTGGCCTCGCTGGCCGTGCCGACGTTCGCGTACTACAACGGCGCGGCCATGGGCGGCGGTGTCGAGGTCGGTCTGCACTGCTCGTACCGCACCGTCTCCAAGGCCCTGCCGGCCTTCTCGCTGCCCGAGGTCTTCCTCGGCCTGGTCCCCGGCTGGGGCGGCTGCACGATCCTGCCGAACCTGATCGGGGCGGACCGCGCGGTCTCGGTGATCATCGAGAACTCGCTCAACCAGAACAAGCAGCTCAAGGGCGTCCAGGTGCACGAGCTGGGCATCGCCGACGCGATCTTCGAGGGCGCGGACTTCCTGGAGCAGTCGCTCATCTGGACCGCGTCCGTCCTCAAGGGCGAGATCGTGGTGGAGCGCCCCGAGGTCGACCGCGGCGAGGCCTGGGACCAGGCCGTCGCCAGGGGCCGGTTCATCGCCGACTCCAAGGTGCACGGCGCGGCCCCGGCCGCCTACCGGGCCCTCGACATCATCGAGGCCGCCAAGGACGGCGACCTGCAGAAGGGCTTCGACGCCGAGGACACCGCGCTGGCGGACCTCATCATGGGCGGTGAACTGCGCTCCGGCATCTACGCCTTCAACCTGGTGCAGAAGCGCGGCAAGCGCCCCGCGGGCGCCCCGGACAAGTCGCTGGCCCGCCCGGTCACCAAGGTCGGTGTCGTCGGCGCCGGTCTGATGGCCTCTCAGCTGGCGCTGCTGTTCCTGCGCCGTCTGGAGGTGCCGGTGGTCCTCACCGACATCGACCAGGAGCGCGTCGACAAGGGTGTGGGCTACGTCCGCGCCGAGATCGAGAAGCTGCTGGGCAAGGGCCGCATCAACCAGGACAAGGCCAACCGCCTCAAGGCGCTGGTGACCGGTGTCCTGGACAAGGCCGAGGGCTTCGCGGACGCGGACTTCATCATCGAGGCCGTGTTCGAGGAGATGACGGTCAAGCAGAAGGTGTTCGCGGAGGTCGAGGCGGTCGCCCCGGCGCACGCGATCCTCGCGACCAACACCTCGTCGCTGTCGGTGTCGGAGATGGCCTCGAAGCTCCGGAACCCGGAGCGCGTGGTCGGCTTCCACTTCTTCAACCCGGTCGCGGTGCTGCCGCTGCTGGAGATCGTCCGCGGGGAGAAGACCGACGACGCCTCCCTGGCCACGGCCTTCGCCGTCGCCAAGAAGCTGAAGAAGACCGCGGTGCTCACCAAGGACGCCCCGGCGTTCGTCGTGAACCGCATCCTGACCCGCTTCATGGGCGAGATCCAGAACGTCATCGACGAGGGCACCCCGGTCGTCACGGCCGAGAAGGCGATCGAGCCGCTCGGTCTGCCGATGTCGCCGCTGGTGCTGCTGGAGCTGGTCGGCCCGGCGATCGGTCTGCACGTGTCCGAGACGCTGAACCGCGCCTTCCCGGAGCGCTTCACGGTCTCCCCCAACCTGAAGGCGGTCGTCGAGGCCGGCAAGCGCGGCTTCTACGTGTACGACTCCGGGAAGCCGGAGCTGGACCCGGAGGTCGCCGCGCTGCTGAAGCAGGGCGACAGCGTCCTGACGGAGGAGCAGGTCCGCGCCCGCGTCCTGGACGCGGTGGCGCAGGAGATCGGGCTGATGCTGGAGGAGGGTGTCGTCGCCGAGGCGCAGGACATCGACCTCTGCCTGATCACCGGCGCCGGCTGGCCCTTCCACCTGGGCGGCATCACGCCGTACCTGGACCGCGAGGGCGTCAGCGAGCGCGTCAACGGCAAGCGGTTCCTGGCGCAGGGCGTGGCGAGCGTCCCCGCGTGACCGGTCACCGCGTGACGGCCTGACAGGCCGACAGGAACGGGCCGTACGGGAATCCTCCCGTACGGCCCGTTCCTGTCGTGTGCGTCCCCGGCGCCCGCCCGGCCGGGAGCGCCGGAGGGCTCAGACCCGCGTCCACGCCTCCATCGCCAGGCCCGACTCGGACTTCTGCCGGGTCACGCGCAGGGAGCCGTCGGCGGCGAGGGCGGCGAGCACGACACGGCCGGTGCCGTCGATGGCGAGGGCGGGGGCGCCGACGCAGGACTCGCCCGTGGGCGTCCAGTTGAGGCCGGCGGACTCCTCCTCCGTCGGGTACGCGGCGAGGGCCGGGCGGCCGTCGGCGCCGCGCTGGGCGAGGATCGTGCAGTCCTGGCCGTCGACCGGCGTGCGGAGCACGGCGACCGGCCCGGTGCCGCCCTCGCCGCCGAGGGCCGCGGGCGCGGCCATGCCCTCGCGCCAGGCGTGCACGACGCCCGTGGCCGCGTCGCGCCAGAAGTGGGTCAGCCGCTCGCGGCCGGTGCGCTCGGAGCTGACCGAGCCGTCGGCGGCGGAGAACGCGATGTCGTCGGCCCGCTGGAACTTCACGCCCTGGGTCTCCTGGTTCCACCGCAGGACGGCGTCCTCCGTCGGGGCGAGGACCTCCATCAGCCCGTGGTCGGTGACCGACGCGGCGGGCAGGCCGAGCAGCCCGCTGCCCTTGAGGTCGGCCCACTTGTTCCACTTGCCGTTCGGCACCTGTGCGCGGCCGCAGACACCGCCGCCGGCGTTGCGCACGAAGACGTGGAGGGACCCTTCCGCGTCCACGACGGCCGCGGGGAGCCCTATGGTGGCCGCGAGGGCGCGGTCCTGGGCGTACGGGGTGCCGAGGGCGTACCAGTCCCGCATGGGGCGCCCGGTCTGGTACTGGATGGCCTGGACGACGTCCGTGGCGACCTCGCCGCCCGCCACCGGGGTCCGCCGCAGCGCGACCAGCTGCACATAGCCGTCCGAGCCCTGGGCGATCGCCAGGTAGGGAAGGATGCCGGGGGCGGGGAACAGCTCGGGGCCGATCCACTCGGGCCCGCCCGCCCGCTTCTCGGTCCAGCGCAGCACGCCGTCGGCCGCCGGCGTGTACGCGGAGAGCCGCCCGTCCTTGCCGCGCAGCAGCCAGCCGGTGGTCGGCGGGAGCGACGGGTCGGCGGGCAGCGAGGTCGTGGCCCGGGCCGCCCGGCGCTGCCGGCCTTCGGCCCCCACGGTGTCGGGCGGGGTGCCCGTCCGACGCTTCGACCCCCGCGCAGACCGCAATGACATGGCCCGTTGCCCACCTTCCCCGAGCGCCGTGCAGGCGCTTGATTCACGTGTGATTCACGTGACGATAACACCCGTCGACACACCGGTCCGCCCGCCCGTGGACCGGCTCTGTGACACGCTTCCGCCATGGTCCCTCTCCTGATCGTCGATGGCGCGAACGTGGTCGGTTCGGTACCGGACGGCTGGTGGCGCGACCGGGCGGGCGCGGCCGAGCGGCTCCGCGACGCACTGGTCCCGCTCGCCGAGGAGGGCATCCCCGGGCACCCCGGTCCGGTCGAGGTGGTGCTGGTCGTCGAGGGGCGGGCGAGGGGCGTCGGGCCCGTGCCGGGCGTACGCGTGGAGTCCGCGCCCGGGAGCGGTGACGACCGCGTCGTGGAGCTGGTCCGGGAGAACGCCGGCCGGTCCGCCGTGGTGGTCACCGCGGACCGGGGGCTGCGGGAGCGGGTCGAGGCCCTGGGGGCGCGCGTCGTGGGGCCGCGCGCGGTCCACCGCGGCTGACCCCGGCCCCCCGGCCGCCTCACCGGCCGGGGGCCGGTCGGCGAGCCGGTACGTCTCGGGGTGCACGCCCCCAGGCGGCGCCCGCACCCGGAGGCCCGGCGCGGTGCCGCACCCCGGTGGCGGGCCGGCGGGGGTGGGTGCTGCTCCGGGCGGGGTGCCGCCCGGCCGTCCGGTGCCTCCCGGCGGGGCGGCCGCACGGCGGAGGGGGTACGGCGGTGAAGGCGGCGATCCGACGGGCATGCGCACACACGTCGGCCCCGTATGTCCCGTCGAGGCGGGCATACGGGGCCGTGTGCGGTCGTGACGGCACCCCCGGCGGGGGGCGTCCGGTGCGCGGCTAGAGCTCGGCGTTCTTGCCGAGCTTGGCGAGGCGGCTGTGGGAGCGGCCGTAGAGGTAGTAGACGACCACGCCGATCGCCATCCATACGGCGAACCGCAGCCAGGTCTCGGCCGGGAGGTTCAGCATCAGCCAGAGCGAGGCCAGGATGGACACGATGGGCAGCACCGGCACCCAGGGCGTCCGGAAGGCGCGGTGCAGGTCGGGCCGGGTGTTGCGGAGGATGATGACGCCGAGGGCCACGATGACGAAGGCGAAGAGCGTGCCGATGTTCACCAGGGCCGCGAGCGCCTCGAGGCTGGTGAAGCCCGCGATCACCGCGATCACCACGCCGAGCACGATGGTCGCCCGGTGGGGCGTCCGGAACTTCGGGTGGGTGACGGAGAAGAAGCGCGGCAGCAGTCCGTCGCGGCTCATCGCGAAGAACACCCGGGTCTGGCCCAGCAGCAGGATCATGCAGACGGTGATCAGTCCCACGACCGCGCCGAGGCTGATGGCACCGGCGAAGAAGGGCTGGTCGACCGCCTTGAAGGCGTCGGCGAGCGGAGCGGTCGCCGACATCTCCGTGTACTTCTGCATACCGGTGACGACGAGGGTCACGGCCACGTACAGCACGGTGCAGACGAGGAGGGAGCCCAGGATGCCGCGCGGCATGTCCCGCTGGGGGTTCCTGGTCTCCTCGGCGGCGGTGGCGACGACGTCGAAGCCGATGAAGGCGAAGAAGACGATGGAGGCCGCGGTGAAGATGCCCATGACGCCGAAGTTCGTGGGCTCGTAGCCGAACAGCACCTGCACCAGGGGCGCCATGAGACCGCCGCCCGTCTCCTGCGGCTTGGCCGGGGGGATGAACGGCGTGTAGTTGTCGGCCTTGATGAAGAAGGCGCCGGCGACGATGACCAGCAGCACCACGGTGACCTTGATCGCGACGACGATCGCGGTGATCCGCGCCGACAGCTTCATGCCGATGACGAGGATCGCGGTCAGCACGAGGATCAGCAGGAACGCCAGCAGGTCGAAGTGGCCTCCCGCGTCGGGTCCGGAGAGCGCGGCGGGCATCTCCCAGCCGAGGTTGGTCTCCAGCAGGTGGCGCGCGTACCCGGACCAGCCGACCGCCACCACCGCCGTACCGAGGGCGAACTCGAGGACGAGGTCCCAGCCGATGATCCAGGCGGGCAGTTCGCCGATCGAGGCGTACGAGAAGGTGTACGCCGACCCGGCCACCGGCACGGTGGACGCGAACTCGGCGTAGCAGAGCGCCGCGAGGGCGCAGACGACACCGGCGGCGACGAAGGACAGGGCCGTGGCCGGCCCGGCGTTCTCCTTGGCGGCGATGCCCGTCAGCACGAAGATGCCCGTGCCGATGATGACGCCGACGCCGAAGACGGTCAGGTCCCATGCGGAGAGCGACTTCCTGAGCGCGTGCTCCGGTTCCTCCGTGTCCCGGATCGACTGCTCGACCGTCTTGGTCCGGAACGCCCCGGTGCTTCTCGGGGGCTGCTGCTGTGTGCTCACCGGCGTACCTCCGTACCCATGGCCGTATATCCATGATCGAGAGGGGTGCTGGACCTCGCCCGCCCACGGAGTGCGTTTCACACGAAAGGACCGGCCGGAAACCTCTTACGGTACTCCGACCGGCCCAATCCGTCTGCCGGGGTGCGTGCGCCGGAGGGCGCGCCGGATCAGTCCCGCGCGGGCTCCGCGGTCCTGCTGGGCTCGTCGTCGAGACGGCCCTCCAGCTTGGCCACGAGGCCGGTGACCTGACGGGCGATGTCCGGCGCCGTCAGCCCGATCTCGGCCATGACCTCCTTGCGGGAGGCGTGGTCGAGGAAGCGCGGCGGGATGCCGAAGTCGCGCAGCGGCAGGTCCACCCCGGCGTCGCGCAGCGCCTGGGAGACGGCGGAGCCGACGCCGCCGACGCGCCCGTTGTCCTCGACGGTGACGACGACGCGGTGCTTCTCGGCGAGCGGGGCGAGGGCCTCGTCGACCGGCTTGACCCAGCGGGGGTCGACGACGGTGGTGGAGATGCCCTGCTTGTCGAGGAGGCCGGCGATCTCCAGGCACATGGGCGCGAGCGCGCCGACCGAGACGAGGAGGACGTCGGGCCGGTCCGTGCCGGCCTCGCGCAGGACGTCCATGCCGCCGACGCGTCCGACGGCCGGGACGGCGGGGCCGACCACGCCCTTGGAGTAACGGACCACGGTCGGCGCGTCCTTGACCTCGACGGCCTCGCGGAGCTGGGCGCGCAGCTGCTCGGCGTCGCGCGGGGCGGCCATCCGCAGGGTCGGGACGACCTGCAGGATCGACATGTCCCACATGCCGTTGTGGGAGGCGCCGTCGTCGCCGGTGACACCGGCCCGGTCCAGGACGAAGGTCACTCCGCACTTGTGCAGGGCGACGTCCATCAGCACCTGGTCGAAGGCGCGGTTGAGGAACGTGGCGTAGACGGCGAAGACCGGGTGCAGTCCCCCCGTGGCCAGGCCGGCGGCGGAGGTCGCCGCGTGCTGCTCGGCGATACCGACGTCGAACACGCGCTCGGGGAAGGTGTCGGCGAACTTCTTCAGGCCGACGGGCTGGAGCATCGCCGCGGTGATGGCGACGATGTCCTCGCGCTCCCGGCCGAGCTCGACCATCTCGTCGCCGAAGACGGACGTCCAGCTGGCAGCCGAGGCCTTCACCGGCAGCCCGGTGTCCGGGTGGATCGGGCCGATGCCGTGGAAGCGGTCCGCCTCGTCCTGCTCCGCGTGCTGGTAGCCGCGGCCCTTCTCGGTGAGGCAGTGCACGATGACCGGGCCGCGGAACCGCTTGGCGCGGGTCAGCGCGGACTCCAGGGCCTCGATGTCGTGGCCGTCGATGGGACCGACGTACTTCAGGCCGAGGTCCTCGAACATGCCTTGCGGGGCGATGAAGTCCTTGAGGCCCTTCTTGGCTCCGTGCAGGGTCTCGTAGAGCGGCCTGCCGACGACGGGGGTGCGCTCCAGGATGTCCTTGCCGCGGGCGAGGAAGCGCTCGTAGCCGTCGGTGGTGCGCAGCGTGGCCAGGTGGTTGGCGAGGCCGCCGATCGTGGGCGCGTAGGAGCGCTCGTTGTCGTTGACGACGATGACGAGCGGGCGGTCCTTGGCGTCGGCGATGTTGTTCAGCGCCTCCCAGGCCATGCCGCCGGTGAGGGCCCCGTCACCGATGACCGCGACGACGTGGTCGTCCTTCTTCAGCACCTCGTTGGCCTTGGCCAGGCCGTCCGCCCAGCCGAGGACGGTCGAGGCGTGCGAGTTCTCGATGACGTCGTGCTCGGACTCGGCGCGCGAGGGGTAGCCGGACAGGCCCCCCTTGGCGCGGAGCCTGGAGAAGTCCTGGCGGCCGGTCAGCAGCTTGTGGACGTAGCTCTGGTGACCGGTGTCGAAGAGGACCTTGTCGTTCGGTGAGTCGAAGACGCGGTGGAGGGCGATGGTCAGCTCGACCACGCCGAGGTTGGGGCCGAGATGGCCGCCGGTCTTCGAGACCGCGTCCACGAGGAAGGTGCGGATCTCTGCGGCCAGCTGGTCGAGCTGCTCCGGGCCGAGTCGGTCCAGATCGCGCGGTCCCCTGATACGGGTAAGCAATGCCACCCGTGCCTCCTTGCGTTTGAGCTGGTCGAGCTTGCCGATCTGTCGAGTCTAATGTTCCGCTCCCGGCCGCTGTCATCGGGCGGTGCGTTCCGCGTCACGCCGTCGGAGGACACGGAGGCCCTCCGGGGCCGGCGGCCGGTCCCGAAGGGGAACACGCAGCAGTGCCCGGCGCCGGTTCCGGCGCCGGGCACTGCTGGCGGTGGCCGCTACGCGCGGCCGGCGGTCTTCTGCGTCTTGCGCGTGACCGAGTCGATCACGACGGTGGCGAGGAGCACACCACCGGTGATCATGAACTGGATCGGGGTGGCGATGCCCTCCAGCGCGAGACCGTACTGGATCGAGACGATCACCATGACGCCGAGCAGCGCGTTCCAGGTGCGGCCGCGGCCGCCGAAGAGGCTGGTGCCGCCGATGACGGCCGCCGCGATGACGTTCATCAGCAGGTCGCCGGCGCCGGCGCTCTGGTTGGCGGCGGCGATCTTGGAGGCCCAGAACAGACCGCCGACGGCCGCGAAGGTGCCGGCGATGGCGAAGACCGAGATCCGGACGGCGGTCACGTTGATGCCGGCGCGGCGGGACGCCTCGACGCTGCCGCCGAGCGCGAAGATCTTCCGGCCGTAGGCGGTGCGCCGCAGGACGAAGTCGGTGACGACCAGGACCACGAGGAACAGCACCAGCGCCAGGGGCAGCCCCTTGTACTGGTTGAGCATGTAGGCGGCCCCGAAGGACACGACGGCGAGCAGGACCGTGCGGAACAGGATGTCGCCGAGCGGCCGGGACGGGATGCCCGCCGCGTCACGGCGGCGGCTGTCGACGAACGCCGAGACGAAGAACACGGCCACGGCCAGCGCGGCGAGACCGTAGGCGGCCGCCACGTCGGAGAAGTAGTACGTGGTCAGCTTGGCCACGACGCCGTCGCCGTCCAGGTTGATCGTGCCCTGGGAGCCGAGGAGCTGGAGCATGAAGCCCTGCCAGAACAGCAGGCCCGCCAGGGTGACGGCGAAGGCGGGGGCACCGATGCGGGCGAAGAAGAAGCCGTGGAGGGCTCCGATGACCGCGCCGCCGGCGATCGCGACCAGCAGGGCCAGCCACTCGTTCATCCCGTTCGTGACGCTGAGGACGGCCACGATCGCGCCGGACACACCGCTGACCGCGCCGACGGACAGGTCGATCTCGCCGAGCAGCAGCACGAAGATGATGCCGACGGCCATCATGCCGGTGGCGACCATGGTGACCGCGATGTTGCTGAGGTTCTGCGCGGAGAGGAAGTTCGAGTTCAGGCTCTGGAAGATCGCGCAGATCAGGATCAGACCGATGACGACCGGGATGGAGCCCAGGTCACCCGCGTGCAGCTTGCGCTTGAACTCCGCGATGTAGCCGCCGAAGCCCTGCTCGCGGACCAGGAGCCGGGGGTCGACCGCGGTGACCGCGTCGTGTGCGGCGTCCGGGTTCACCACCCGGTGGCGGCCGCCGGCGGGTGCCGGAGTCTTGTCGATGCTCACTTCTGCGCCTCCGAGGTGCGCGCCGCACGACGGGTCACGGCGTTGTCCGTGGCGCCGGTGATGGCGGAGATGATCTCTTCCTGCGAGGTGGACTTGACGTCGAAGACGCCGTTGTTCCGGCCGAGCCGGAGCACCGCCACCTTGTCTGCGACGGCCTTCACGTCGGCCATGTTGTGGCTGATGAGGATGACCGCGTGGCCGCGCTCCCGCAGCCGCTCGACCAGGTCGAGCACCTGCGCCGTCTGCTCGACGCCGAGCGCGGCGGTGGGCTCGTCGAGGATGACGAGCTTGGGCGCGCCGAGCATCGAACGGGCGATGGCCACGGTCTGGCGCTGGCCGCCGGAGAGCGAGGCGATCGGGATGCGGACGCTGGGGATGCGGATGGAGAGCGTGCTCAGCAGCTCGCGCGAGCGGCGCTCCATCTCGACCTCGTCGAGGACGCCGCGCTTGCGGAGCTCCCGGCCGAGGTACAGGTTGCCGACGACGTCGATGTTGTCGCACAGCGCGAGGTCCTGGTAGACGGTCGCGATGCCCAGGTTCTGGGCGTCGTGCGGCTTGCCGATCGACACGGCCCTGCCTTCCCACTCGATGACGCCCTCATCGATGGGGTGCACGCCGGCGATCGTCTTGACCAGCGTGGACTTTCCGGCGCCGTTGTCGCCCACCAGGGCGACGACCTCACCGGCGTGGACCTCAAGCTCTACGTCGGTGAGCGCCTGAACGGCACCGAACCGCTTGGAGACCCCGCGCAACGCCAGCACGGGCGTAGCGGACACGTGAACCATCTCCTTCGCCGCCTGACCGGCGGGATGCCGCGCCGGGAGGGGTGGCGCGGAGGTTGAGCAGAAGCTGGGAGAAGCGTTTCTGTCCGGTGCCCCGCCCCGATAGCGGGGGCTGGATGGGGGCGGGGCACCGGCCAGGCTTCAGGGAGCGTCCCTCAGGGACGTGGTGCCTACTTCAGGCCGATCGCGTCGCAGGCGGCCTTGAACTTCGGGGTGCAGATCTCGGCGGCGGTGTAGACGCCGTCCTTGACGACCGAGTCCTTGATGTTGTCCTTGGTCAGCGAGACGACCGGGACGAGCACGGACGGGACGCCCTTGGTGGTCGGGCTGTCGACCTTGGCCGTGGCGATCGCGTCCAGGCTCTGGCCCTTGGCGAGCGCGACGGCCATCTCGGCGGCGGCCGCGGCCTCCGGCGCGTACGGCTTGTAGACGCTCATGAACTGCTCACCCGCGACGATGCGCTGCACACCGGCGAGCTCGGCGTCCTGGCCGGTGACGGGCGGGAGCTTGTCGAAGCCGCCGGCCTTCAGGGCGGTGATGATGCCGCCCGCCATGCCGTCGTTCGCGGAGTAGACGCCGACGATCTTGTCCTTGCCGAGGGCCGAGATCGCGGCCTCCATGTTGGCGTTGGCGTTCTCCGGCTTCCACTCCTTGGTGTCGTACTCCTTGCCGACGTTCACCTTGCCGTCGAGGACGGAGTGGGCGCCCTTCTTGAACAGCGCGGCGTTCGGGTCGGTGATGGAGCCGTTCATCATGACGATCTGGCCGCTCTTGGCCTTGTCGCCGAGCGCCTTCAGAAGGGCCTCGCCCTGGACCTTGCCGACCTCTTCGTTGTCGAACGAGGTGTAGGCGTCGATGGGGCCCTCGGCGAGACGGTCGAAGGCGACGACCGGGATGCCGGCGTCCTTCGCCTTCTTCACGCCGCCCGCGATGGCCTTGGCGTCCACCGCGTCCACGATCAGCGCGTCGACCTTGTTGGTGATCATCGTGTCGACCTGCTGCGTCTGCAGCGTCGCGTCCTGCTTGGCGTTGGCGTAGACGACCTTCGCCTTGCCGTTCGTCAGCTCGCTGATCTTCTTCTCGATGAGCGGCTTGTCGAACTTCTCGTAGCGCGCGGTCTGGTTCTCGGGGAGCAGGAGACCGATGGTGAGGTCGTCGCCCTTCGCGGCACCGGTCTTGCCGCCGTTGTCACCGGACTCCTTGGCGCTGCCGCAGGCGGCGAGCGACACGGCCATCGCGGTGGCGCTCACGGCCACGGCGACACGACGCATCTGCGTGTTCATTCAGAAACCTCCCTGACGAGGCCGCGTCCTTGCGGCCGAGGTGGCTGGAAGTCAACTCGGCCGCAACGCCAGCGTCAAGGAGTAAATCCTTAACGAGATGACAACGGTGCCATTCGTTATCTAAGTGAAGGCAGGCGTCCCGGCCGGTACCGAGCTGTCCAGAAGTGTCGAATCACCCATTTCGCTGAGTACGAGGGCCAGCGCCCCCAGCACCTCGGCCCGGCCGCCCAGCGCCCCCGGAAGGACGGAGAGCCGGCGGGCGGCGCTGGGGATCGCGTACCGGGAGACGGACTCGCGGATCGGCGCGAGGACCAGTTCCCCGGCCTCCGCCAGACTGCCGCCGAGGACCACCCTGCTGGGGTTGAGCAGGTTGCACAGGTTGGCCACACCGCTGCCGATGTGGCGGCCGACGTCGGCGACGACGCGCCGGCAGCCCGGGTCGCCCTCCCGCGCCAGCTGCACGACCCGCTCCATGGTCAGGTCCGGGCCGTGGCTGGGCTGGAGCAGCGGCAGTACGTAGCGGGCCGCGGCGAACGTCTCGAGGCAGCCACGGTTGCCGCAGCGGCAGACGGGCCCCGACTCGTCCAGTGTGATGTGCCCGATCTCCCCCGCGGTACCGCCGGGGCCCCGGTAGATCTGGCCCTCTATGACGAGGCCGGCGCCGACGCCGCTGGCGACCTTGATGTAGGCGAGGTCCCTGACCCCGCGGCCGCTCCCCCACACCAGCTCGCCCAGGGCGCCGAGGTTGGCGTCGTTGTCCACGTACACGGGGACGCCGAGCCGGCCGGAGAGCTCCTCGCTGGGGTTGATGCCGCTCCAGCCCGGCAGGATCGCCGTGGAGCCCAGCGTGCCCGTCTCCACGTCGATCGGGCCGGGCACGCCCAGACCCACCCCGACGATCTTGTCCGGGCCGATGCCGGTGGCCTCGATCAGCCGTTTGACCAGCTGCTCCGCCCGGTCGAAGCCCTGGGCGGAGGAGGCGTCCACGTCGAGCGGCTCGGACTCCTCGGCGAGGACCTGGTGCGCCAGGTTGCCGATCGCGACGCGCAGGTGCGTATGGCCGAAGTCGACGCCGACGACGATCCCGGCGTCCCCGCTGAGCGAGACGCTGCGGGCCCGGCGGCCACCCGCGGAGGTGGGCGTGACCTCGACGGTCCCGCCGTCCTTCAGCTCGCGGACGATGTTGGAGACGGTGGCGGCGGACAGGCCCGTGCTCCTGGCGATCTCGGCCTGGGTGAGCGAACCGGCCAGCCGCACGGCGCGTACGACCCGCTCGAGATTGGCCCGATGCAGAGATGTCTGCGACCCCGGAGTCTCCATCGACTCACACACTCCCGCTCTTCACTCCAACATGTGAACTCTAAGGGGAGCCTTTCGGGCAGCTCCCCGTCAAGACCTGAGCGAAAGCCCGGCAAATCCCCGGAAGACGCGCGTACCACCCGCCGGTGGCTGCCGGAGGGCGGTACGGACGCGTTGGCGGAGCGGGCGGGAGCCGCGTCGGGGAGCTACTTCAGGGCGCCCGCCGTGAGGCCCGCGACGACCTGGCGCTGGAAGACGATGTACGCGGCCAGCACCGGCAGCATCGCCATCACCAGGCCCGCGAACAGGCCGGACCAGTCGCCCTTGTACCCCTGGCTGACGGCCAGCTGCACCAGGCCCTGGGAGAGCACCTTCTGCTCCTGCTCGGTGTTCAGCACCGTCGGCAGCATGTACTGGTTCCACTGGCCCAGGAAGTTGAAGATCCCGACGCTGATCAGGCCGGGCTTGGCCATCGGCAGCATGACCTGGAAGAACGTCCGGGTGTGCGACGCCCCGTCGATCAGCGCCGCTTCCGCCACCGAGGTCGGCAGCGTCCGGAAGAAGGCGGTGAGGAAGAACACGGTGAACGGCAGCGAGTAGGCGATGTACACCAGGATCAGGCCGTGGATCGTGTTCAGGAGCTGGATGTTGTTCATCACGTAGAACAACGGGACCAGCGCCAGCATGATCGGGAAGCTCATCCCCCCGATGAAGAGGAAGTAGATGAAGCGGTTCCCCGGGAAGTCGAACCGGGCGAGGACGTACGCCGCCATCGAGCCCAGCAGCAGGGTGCCCGCGAGGGAGCCGGCGACCACCAGGACGGTGTTCAGGAAGTAGTCGCTCATGTGCGCCTGGCTCCAGGCGCGGGACCAGTTCTCGAAGTGGAGCCGGTCCGGCAGCGACCACGGCGAGCTGAAGATCGCGTTGTCGTCCTTGAAGGACGTCATCACCGCCCACAGCAGCGGCATGACGACCATGAAGGCCCAGAGGATCAGCATCCCGTGCGAGAAGACGTTCATGACCCGGCCGTCGCCGCGCTTGTTCTTCCTGGGCTTCGCGCCGGGCAGATCGGTCTTCACCACGTGCGGCAGCGGCTCCGCGGTGCCGGCGGGGGAGGTTTCGGTCGTCTTCATCTCAGTACTCCAGGCGCTCGCGCCGGCCCAGCTTCATCACGACGGCCGCGAAGGCCAGCGTGACGACCAGCAGGGCGACGCCGATCGTGGTCGCGTAGGCCGCCGCACCGTCGCGGAACGCCGACTGGTACACGTACAGCACCATCACCGTGGTCGAGTAGTCGGGACCGCCCGGCCCCGTCGTCATGATCTGCACCACCGCGAAGGACTCGGCGCCGAGCGCGAGGATGCCCATGTAGACCCAGCCGGACTGGATCGTGTCCCACAGCAGCGGCAGCGTGATCCGGAAGAAGGTGGTGACCCGGCTCGCGCCGTCCAGGAGCGCCGCCTCGTAGAAGTCCTTCGGGATGGACGCCATGCCCGCGGAGAAGAGGACGACGAAGAAGCCGACCGTCGACCAGACGAGGACCGCCATCACACACCACAGGGCGAGGTCGGGGTCGCCGAGCCACAGCGGCTGGACGTCGCCGAGCCCGACCGCCTTGAGGGCGGAGTTGATCGCGCCGCTCTCCGGGTTGTACGCGAACTGGAAGAGCAGGGCGACGATCGCGATCGAGAGCACCTGCGGGAAGAAGTAGGCGATCTTGTAGAACGACGAGCCCCGGACACCGGAGACCGCGGCCCCCTTGCGGTGCCGCCCGCCGACATTGATCATGAAGGCGAAGAACAGGGCGAGGCCGATCGTCACCACCGGCAGCAGCAGCGCGAACAGCAGGCTGTGCTGGAGCGACTTCCAGAAGACGTCGTCGTCCCACAGCCGGGCGTAGTTGTCGAGGCCGACCATGGAGAAGTCCGGGCTCAGACCGGTCCAGTCCGTGAACGAGTAGTAGATGGACTGGACGAACGGCCAGATGACGAAGACCGCGTAGAGCGCCAGGGGCGCCGCGAGGAACCCCACGATGAACCGGTACTTGCCGTGCTGCATGGTTACCGACCCCGATCTTCCGGAGTGTGCCGCCGCTGGTGCTGTGTGCTCCCGGGGGCACGCCGCCCCCGGGAGCACAGGCCGCTCACTGGTGCTTGTACTTCTTGACGGACGAGTCCTGGGCGGCCTTGTCGGCGAAGCCCTGGATCTTGCTGATGGCCTCGGCCGGGGTGAGCCGTCCGGCCATCATCTCGCCCAGACCGGCCACGCCGATCTGCTCCTTCTGGAGCTTGACGTACCAGTCCTGCAGACGCGGGTTGACGACGTTCGTGCCGGCCTTCTCCAGCGCGGCGACGCCGGACTTCAGACCGGGCGTCAGCTCGATGCCGTCGGTGCCGCCGTTGAACGCGGTCAGCGACTTGACCTGGGTGGTGAAGTTCTTCGAGGACTCCTCGCTGAGCATGATGCGCAGCTGCTCCATGCCGCCCTCGACGTTCTTCGCCTTCGCCGGGACGATGAAGGGCTCGCCGCCGGAGGCCCAGATGGTGCCGAAGGGCATCTTGTCCGAGGCGTCGAGGCCGGACGGCGCGGCGACGGCGAGGTTGAAGTCCTTGGGCATCGTGCTGGCCGCCTCGTTCTCCACCCAGGAGCCGTTGGGGATGAACAGCGCCTTGCCCTTGGTCCAGGCGGTCTGGGACTGGATGTGGTCCAGGCCCGGGGTGCCCTTGAGGATGTAGCCCTTCTTGTAGAGCTCGTAGTACGCCTCGAACGCGGCCTTGACGGCCGGGTGCTTCCAGGCGTTGGGCTCCAGGTTGTCGATGGCGTCGAGGACCTCGACTCCGCCGATCTTGGCGATGAAGGGGTAGAGCGAGAACGGGAGGTAGTAGGGGTGCTTGCCGGCGTACGTCCAGCCCGCGATGCCCTGCTTCTTCGCCTTCTCGCACAGGGCGAGCATCTCGTCCCAGGTCTCGGGGTACTGCGCGTCGAGCCGGTCGAGCGCGGTCTGCGAGTACCAGACGCCGTAGACCGTGTAGGCGTAGTAGAGGATCCAGACGGGCGCGCCGTCGAACTGGCCCATCTCGACGATGCCGGGGCGCAGGGTGTCGCGGACCTTCTTGTTCGGGTCGTCGACGGAGGGCGCGTCCAGCAGCGGGGTGAGGTCGGCGAGCTGCTTCTTGCCGACCAGGACGCCCATGTCCATCTGCTCGGCGCCGGAGTTGTCGATGAGGTCCGGCGGGGTGCCGCCGTTGAAGCGGGGCTGGAGCTCGGACTGGATCTTCTGGGTGGCCTTGTGCTTGACCTTGGGCGCCTTCGGGAAGGCCGCGTTGTACTTCTTCTCCGCGTCGATCGCGTACTGCTGCCCGAATCCACCGTCGAAGATGACGACTTCGAGGGCAGCGGTCTCGTTGACGCCGAGCGGGTTGGTCTTGGTGACCTTGCCCTTCTCGACCTTGGAGCCGCCGGCGCCGCCGTCACCGCTCGCGCAGGCGGACAGGAAGCTCATCGTGGGAATGGTGACCAGGCCGAGCGCCGCGGACCGCTTGATCAGGTCGCGGCGGCCGAGACCGCTGTTCGAGTGGCCGGAGGTGGATCCCATGCTCAAGTCCTCGCCTTCTCCAGGACTCAGGCGGTGAACCGGTCGCCCGCCTTCGTGAGATGAAGGGCCCCGCCACCGCGGTCAATTGCTGAAGCTGGTCGTGCAGGGGTAATACCGTGGCAGTGGGAACGGACTTCTGCCCGGGCCGCAGACGATACTTCGCCTGCCCGTTCCCCCTGGCCCTTCGCCGCGTTTTCCGGCGAGGCGGACGCCGACAGGTATAGTCCACTTCCCGCCAACGGAGCAAGATCGAAAGCAAGGTTGCGCGGCAGTCTTTCCCGAGTTGAGACCTCCCGGGGGCGGGGACGGCGGGCGCGGGGACGGCATCGCAGGAATCTTGCCGAACCGGCCGAATCCGAACCCGGCGCACCGTCAACACCCTTGACACCACACGGCACTTACCTCCCTACTGGTGCCTGCGCACTGCGCTTGACAACGTTGTCTATCGCTTCGGCGGGAGGAACGGCTTCGACATGCGGCCAAGATCCAGCCCCAGGCACCCCCACGCCCGCTCGGCCGCCCTGGTGGCGGCCGCTTCCCTGCTGGTGGTGACGGCGCAGTCGGCGGCCGTCGCCACGCCCGCCCAGACCTCGGCCCCCTCACCGGAATTCTCCAGCTCCTTCGAAGCCGACGGGAAACAGCCCGACTGGCGCAACACCGTGGACACGGGACCGGACGGCGCGAAGCGGTCCGACGGGGTCGACGGCGGCTTCGCGTCGGGCATACCGGGCAACGTCACCGACAAGGTCGTCGAGGTGCGTGCCAGCGGTGAGAACGCCGGCGCCGGGGAGACCAAGGAGAACCTGGTCGACCTCCAGCCGTCCACCAAATGGCTCACGTTCGAGCCGACGGGCTGGGTCGAATTCGACACGGACAGCCCCGTCAAGGTCGTCACCTACGCACTGACCTCGGCGAACGACTTCGACGAGCGCGACCCGAAGGACTGGACCCTCAAGGGCTCGTCGGACGGCGAGAACTGGACGGTCCTGGACACCCGCGAGGGCCAGACGTTCGAGAAGCGCTTCCAGACGAAGACGTACGACATCGACGCGGAGAAGGCCGGCTCGTACGCGCACTACCGCCTGGAGATCACCCGCAACAACGGGGCCTCGGGCATCGTCCAGCTCGCCGACGTGCAGTTCTCCGACGGCGACACCGGCAGCCCGGTGCCGGAGGACATGCGCAGCCATGTCGACCGCGGTCCGGCGGGCTCCCCCACCGCCAAGGCCAACACCGGCTTCACCGGCAAGCGCGCCCTGCGGTACGCGGGCACGCACAAGCCGGACGGCCGCGCCTACTCGTACAACAAGGTCTTCGACGTCGACACGGCCGTGCGGCGCGACACGGAGCTGTCGTACCGGATCTTCCCGTCGATGGCCGAGACCGATCTCAACTACCCGGCCACCAGCGTGGCGGTCGATCTCGCGTTCACCGACGGCACCTATCTGAGCGACCTCCGGGCGGTGGACTCGCACGGCGGGCTGTTGACCCCGCAGGGCCAGGGCGCGGCGAAGCGCCTCTACGTCAACCAGTGGAACCAGGTCGCGTCCCGGATCGGCTCGGTCGCCGCGGGCAAGACCGTGGACCGGATCCTCGTGGCGTACGACGCGCCGAAGGGCCCGGCGAAGTTCCAGGGGTGGATCGACGACGTCCGCATCGCCCCGAAGGCGCCGGAGAAGCGGCTCGCGCGTCCGTCGGACTACGCCTCGACCGTGCGCGGCACCAACTCCAGCGGCTCGTTCTCGCGCGGCAACACCTTCCCGGCGACGGCCGTCCCGCACGGCTTCAACTTCTGGACGCCGGTGACCAACGCGGGCTCGCTGAGCTGGCTGTACGAGTACGCGCGCGCCAACAACGCCGACAACCTGCCCACCGTGCAGGCGTTCAGCGCCAGCCATGAGCCGAGCCCGTGGATGGGGGACCGGCAGACCTTCCAGCTGATGCCGTCCGTCGCCGAGGGCACCCCGGACACGGGCCGTGCCGCCCGCGCCCTGCCCTTCCGCCACGAGAAGGAGACCGCACGCCCGCACTACTACGGCGTGACGTTCGAGAACGGCCTGAAGGCGGAGATCACCCCCACGGACCATGCGGCGATGATGCGGTTCACCTACCCGGGTGACGACGCGTCGGTGGTGTTCGACAACGTCACGGAGCAGGCCGGGCTGACGCTCGACCCGGAGACCCGCTCCTTCACCGGCTACTCGGACGTCAAGAGCGGGCTGTCCACGGGCGCCACCCGGCTGTTCGTGTACGGCGTCTTCGACGCGCCCGTCACCTCCTCCGCGTCCGAGGGCGTCAAGGGCCACCTCCGGTTCGACGCCGGGGAGGACCGCACGGTGACCCTGCGCATCGCCACCTCGCTGATCAGCGTCGACCAGGCGAGGAAGAACCTCGCGCAGGAGATCCCCGCGTCCGCGTCCTTCGGCCGGATCAAGGACCGGGCGCAGGACGCCTGGGACGATCTGCTGGGTCGGGTGGAGGTCGAGGGCGCCACCCACGACCAGCTCGTGACCCTGTACTCCTCGCTCTACCGGCTGTACCTCTACCCGAACTCCGGTTTCGAGAAGGTCGACGGCAAGGACACGTACGCGAGCCCCTTCTCGCCGCAGACGGGGCCGGACACGCCGACCCACACGGGCGCGAAGATCGTCGAAGGCCGGGTGTACGTCAACAACGGCTTCTGGGACACCTACCGCACGACCTGGCCGGCCTACTCCTTCCTCACCCCGAGGAAGGCGGGCGAGCTCGTCGACGGATTCGTCCAGCAGTACCGGGACGGCGGCTGGATCTCCCGCTGGTCCTCCCCCGGCTACGCCGATCTGATGACCGGCACCTCCTCCGACGTCGCCTTCGCCGACGCCTATGTGAAGGGCGTCCGCGGCTTCGACGCGGAGAAGGCCTACGAGGCGGCGCTGAAGAACGCGACGGTGACCCCGCCGCACCGGGGCGTGGGACGCAAGGGCATGGAGACCTCGCCGTTCCTCGGCTACGCCTCCACGGAGACGCACGAGGGCCTGTCGTGGTCGCTGGAGGGCTACCTCAACGACTACGGCCTGTCGAAGATGGCCGAAGCCCTCTGGGCGAAGACGAAGAAGGCGCGCTACAAGGACGAGGCCGCGTACTTCCTGAACCGGGCCCGGAACTACGTGACCCTGTTCGACAAGAAGGCGGGATTCTTCCAGGGCCGCGATCCGAAGGGCGGGTGGCGGGTTCCGTCGGAGAAGTACGACCCGCGGATCTGGGGTCACGACTACACCGAGACCAACGGCTGGGGCTATGCGTTCACCGCGCCGCAGGACAGCCGCGGTCTGGCGAATCTCTACGGCGGCCGGCCGGCACTCGGGAAGAAGCTCGACACCTATTTCGCCACCCCGGAGACGGCGTCACCGGAATTCGTCGGCTCGTACGGCAGCGTCATTCACGAGATGACCGAGGCCCGCGACGTGCGGATGGGCATGTACGGGCACTCCAACCAGGTCGCCCACCACGTCACCTACATGTACAACGCGGCCTCGCAGCCGTGGAAGACGCAGGAGAAGGTGCGCGAGGTCCTGTCCCGCCTCTACACGGGCAGCGAGATCGGGCAGGGCTACCACGGCGACGAGGACAACGGCGAGCAGTCGGCGTGGTTCCTGTTCTCCGCGCTCGGCTTCTATCCGCTGGTGATGGGCAGCGGGGAGTACGCGGTCGGCTCGCCCCTCTTCACCAGGGCGACGGTCCGCCTGGAGAACGGGCGCGAGCTCGTGGTGAAGGCACCGCGCAACAGCGCCCGGAACGTCTACGTCCAGGGTCTGAAGGTGAACGGGAAGCGCTGGAACTCCACCGCTCTCCCGCACGAGTTGCTGGCGCGGGGCGGCACGCTGGAGTTCGACATGGGTCCGAAGCCGTCGCGCTGGGGCACGGGCAAGGGCGCGGCGCCCGTCTCGGTCACCGAGGACGACGAGGTGCCCACGCCCCGCCAGGACGCGATCAGCGGCACGGGCGCCCTCTTCGACAACACCTCCGGTACGGAGGCCGCGCTGGAGGAGGCCGTGGACCTGCCGGTCGCGGAGGGCACGCGGGCCGTGCAGTACACGCTCACCTCGGCGGCGCACGACAAGGCCCCGGCCGGCTGGGTGCTGCAGGGTTCGAGGGACGGCACGGCCTGGACCGACCTGGACCGGCGGTCCGGTGAGTCGTTCGCGTGGGACCGGCAGACGCGGGTCTTCACGGTCGCCCGTCCCGGCACCTACCAGAAGTACCGGCTGGTCCCCGCCACGGGTGCGGCGCAGCCGGTGCTGGCGGAGGTCGAGCTGATCTCCTGACCCGTCCTCCGCCCGGGTCCGAGGCCGCAGTCCCCCGGGGGCTGCGGCCTCGGCCGTGCACCGGAGGCCGCCGTGCCGGTCGCGCACCGGAGGTTCGGTACACCGCAGGAGCTGTCGTGCCGGCCGTGCACCGGAGGTTCGGTACACCGCAGGAGCTGCCGTGCCGGCCGTGCACCGGAGGGTGCCGTGCGCCGGGGCCGGCTGCGTCGAAGGGAGGGCGCTGCCCGACTCCCGCTCCGTCGAAGGACGTACCGGGACGTACCGAGAGGATCCTCCTCGACGTCGAGCTGCCCGAGCGGGTCCGCGGCCTGGCGTCGACCGGGACGGCAACCCCTCACCGCGCCCCGTCCCCGACGGCGGAAGGCGGTCGTGCCATGTCACCCATCAAGCGCGAGCACGAGCGACGCGGCCGACAGGGCGAGGAAGAGCAGCGGGCCGGCGATGTTGTGGAAGACGCGTGCGCGGACGTGGAAGGCGAGGGCGCCGACGAAGAAGAGCACGAGGCCGGTGGCGGCGGCCGTGCCGAGGGGGGTGAGGCCGAGGAGGCCGAGCAGGAGCCCCAGGGCCGCGGCTCCCTTCAGTGCCCCGAGGACGGGGAGCCAGGACGGCGGGACGCCGACGGCTGCGGCGTTGGCGACCACGAACCGGGCCTTGAGGAGGTTGGCGACGGCCTCCCCGGCGTTGGCGGCGATGGTGACGACGGTGACGACTGCGTAGGCGGTGGACATCGAGGGCCTCTGTTCGGCTCGGCCGGCAAGGACGGTGCACGCACCGGTGTCGTTCCGGACGGCTCGGGGCGCAGGGGCCCGGAGCCGTGGTGCGGGGGTGTCGGGGGCGGCCGCCGTTCGACACGTCCAGACTGGCCCCGCCCGCTGCGGGGCGTCCAATACCGGTTTCCATAACCTGGCGGCATGGATGTCGACACCCGGCTGCTGCGCTCCTTCGTCGCCGTGTCCGAGGAGGGGAGTTTGACCCGCGCGTCTGAGCGGCTGTTCGTGTCGCAGCCCGCCCTGACCAAGCAGATCCGTCAGCTCGAAGCCCTGCTGGGCGTGGGTCTGTTCACACGCTCACGGGCCGGTATGGCGCTCACCGAACCCGGCCGGGTCCTGGCACGGCGGGTCCCGTCGCTGCTCGCGGACTGGGACGGGATGCTGCGGGAGACGAAGGGCACGGCGAGCCGGGCCGAGCGGGTGCTGAGGGTCGGTTTTCTGGCCGGCGCGGCCAACGAGGCGACGCCGGGCATCGTCCAGGAGTTCGCGCGTCGCCGGCCGGGCTGGCGGGTGGAGATGCGGCAGGCGGCGTGGTCGAACCCGAGCGCGGGTCTCGCCGACGGGGATGTGGACGTCGCCCTGCTGCGGCTGCCGTTCCCCGGTCAGGGCACGCTGCGCGTCGAGCAGTTGTTCGAGGAGCCGCGGTGGGTGGCGCTGCCCTCCGCTCATCCCCTCGCCGAACACGAGGAGTTGTCGTTCCGCGACCTGTGGGACGAGCCGTTCGTGGCGGCTCCGCCGGAGACGGGCCCGTGGCGGGACTACTGGCTGGCGACGGACGAGCGCGACGGCAGGCCCGTCCGTGTCGGCGCCGTCACCGACCAGCCGGACGACTGGCTGAGCGCGATCGCGAACGGCTACGGGATCGCGCTCGCGCCCGAGTCCGCCGCCCGTTTCTACGCCCGGCCGGGAATCACCTACCGTCCGGTGAGCGGTGTCAGCCCCAGCCGGGTCGGGGTGGCGTGGTCTCCCGTGGACGACGGCAACGCGGTGGTGCGGGACTTCGTCGACTGCTGCCGGGGGGCGGTGGCGGGGCGCGGGTGACACGGTCCGCGCCCGGCGGCCCGACCGGAGGGGGCACAGGATGTCGGGTGCGGCAGGGAGTGCCGTCCCTAGCGTGAGTGACCGTGAGAGGGAAGGAGGCCGGGGTGCTGGAGCGGCTCAACCAGGCCATGGAAGGTATCGAGGCCCATCTCGGCGAGCGGTCGGCCGAGCCGGTGGACGTGGCCGGGCTCGCCCGGACCGCCCTGACGTCGGAGTACCACTTCCGGCGGATGTTCTCCGCGCTGGCCGGGATGCCGCTGTCCGAGTACGTCCGCCGCAGGCGGCTCACCCTGGCGGGCGCCGAGGTCCTCGCCGGGGAACGGACGCTGCTCGACATCGCCGTCCGTCACGGCTACGGATCGGGCGAGGCGTTCGCCCGGGCGTTCCGCGCGGTGCACGGCGTCGGGCCGGCCGAGGCCAGGCGGACCGGAGCGGCGCTGCGCTCCCAGCCCCGGATGTCCTTCCGCGTGATCGTCGAAGGGAGCAGCAGCATGCGGTACCGGATCGTGGAGAAGGACGAGTTCCGGGTCGTGGGCCGGAAGGCCCGGGTCCCCCTGGTCCACGAGGGGATGAACCCGGACATCGTCGCGTTCGTGCGCGGCATCGGGCGGGAGACGCTGGAGCGTATGGAGGCCCTGTCCGACCAGGAGCCGAGGGGGCTCGTCTCGGTGAGCGACAACCTCGACGACAGCAGGGCGGAGGGTAGCGAACTCGACTACTACCACGGCGTCGTGACCGCCGCGGAGACGCCGGAGGACATGACGGCGCTGACCGTGCCGGCCGGCACCTGGGCCGTGTTCGAGCACGCGGGGCGGTTCCCGGAGACGCTCCAGTACCTGTGGCGTGACGTCTTCACCCAGTGGTTCCCGTCCAACCCGTACCGCAGCAGGACGGGCCCGGAGATCCTGCGCACCCGGCTCTCGCCGGACGCGTCGGAGGCCGAGGCGGAGCTGTGGATCCCGGTGGAGCGGACGACGGCGGACTGACGCCGGCGCCCGGTGGGCGGGGGAGGCGCCGACGCCCAGGGCCCGTGTGAGGACCGAGTCATGCACCGAGGTCCGGACCACGTGTCGTGTCCGACCGCGACCAGGAGCGGAACCTCGCAGGGCCCGGGTGAGGAGCCGGACGCGGACGAAGGGCCGCACCCCGTCGACGCTCTGTCGGGGTGCGGCCCTTCGCCGTGCTGCCGGGTCGCCCGTGCGGCCGTACCGCTGTGCGGATCATGCCGGTACGGCCGTGTCCCGCGGCGGTCCGGCGCCATGGCCGGACCGCCGTGGGGCCGCCTACTTGCGGATCAGGCTCCGGAGCACGTACTGCATGATGCCGCCGTTGCGGTAGTAGTCCGCCTCGCCGGGGGTGTCGATGCGGACGACCGCGTCGAACTCCACGCCGGTGTCGGTGGTGACCTTGACCGTGCGGGGCGTCGTGCCCTCGTTGAGCTCGGTGACGCCGGCGATGGAGAAGGTCTCCTCGCCGGTCAGGCCGAGGGACTCGGCGGAGGCGCCCTCGGGGAACTGCAGCGGGAGCACGCCCATGCCGATGAGGTTCGAGCGGTGGATGCGCTCGTAGGACTCGGCGATGACGGCCTTGACGCCGAGGAGCGCGGTGCCCTTGGCGGCCCAGTCGCGGGACGAGCCGGAGCCGTACTCCTTGCCGGCCAGGACGACCAGCGGGATGCCCTGCTCGATGTAGTTGCGCGAGGCGTCGTAGATGAACGACACCGGCGCGTCCGGCTGGGTGAAGTCGCGGGTGTAGCCGCCCTCGGTGCCCGGCGCGATCTGGTTGCGCAGGCGGATGTTGGCGAACGTGCCGCGGATCATGACTTCGTGGTTGCCTCGGCGCGAGCCGTAGGAGTTGAAGTCACGGCGCTCCACACCGTGCTCGGTGAGGTACTTGCCGGCCGGCGTGTCGGCCTTGATGGCACCGGCCGGGGAGATGTGGTCGGTGGTGACCGAGTCGCCGAGCTTGGCGAGGACGCGGGCGCCCTCGATGTCGGTGACCGGGGTGGTCTCCATGGTCATGCCCTCGAAGTACGGGGGCTTGCGGACGTAGGTCGACTCGGCGTCCCACTCGAAGGTGTTGCCGGTCGGGATCGGCAGCGCCTGCCACTGGGCGTCGCCCGCGAAGACGTCCTGGTAGGACTTGTTGAACATGTCCTCGCCGATGGCGTTGGCCACGACGTCGTTGACCTCGGCCTCGGAGGGCCAGATGTCCTTCAGGTAGACCGGGTTGCCCTCGGTGTCGGTGCCGAGCGCCTCACGGGTGATGTCCACCTTCATGGAGCCCGCGAGCGCGTACGCGACGACCAGCGGCGGGGAGGCCAGGTAGTTCATCTTGACGTCGGGGTTGATCCGGCCCTCGAAGTTGCGGTTGCCGGAGAGCACCGAGGTCACGGCCAGGTCGTGCTCGTTGACGGCCTTGGAGACCTCCTCCGGCAGCGGGCCGGAGTTGCCGATGCAGGTGGTGCAGCCGTAACCGACGAGGTTGAAGCCGACCTTGTCGAGGTACGGGGTCAGGCCCGCCTTGTCGAAGTAGTCGGTCACGACCTTGGAGCCCGGGGCGAGGGTGGTCTTCACCCACGGCTTGCGGGTCAGGCCCTTCTCCACGGCCTTCTTCGCGACGAGCGCGGCGGCGACCATGACGTACGGGTTCGAGGTGTTGGTGCAGGACGTGATCGCGGCGACCGTGACGGCACCGTGGTCGATCTCGTACGTGGAGCCGTCGGGGGCGGTGACCGTGGTCGGCTTCGACGGGGCGCCGTTCGGGGAGATCGCCGGGGAGTCGGAGGCCGGGAAGGACTCCTTGCCGGCCTCGTCGACGTCGTCGACGTAGTTGCGGACGTCCTGGGTGAACTGCTCGGCGGCGTTCGCGAGGACGATGCGGTCCTGCGGGCGCTTCGGGCCGGCGATGGAGGGGACGACGGTGGAGAGGTCGAGCTCCAGCTTCTCGGAGAAGTCGGGCTCGGCGGCCGGGTCCAGCCAGAGGCCCTGCTCCTTGGCGTACGCCTCGACCAGCGCGAGCTGCTGCTCGCTGCGGCCGGTCAGCTTCAGGTACTTGATGGTCTCGTCGTCGATCGGGAAGATCGCGGCGGTGGAGCCGAACTCCGGCGACATGTTGCCGATGGTGGCGCGGTTGGCCAGCGAGGTGGCGGCGACGCCCTCGCCGTAGAACTCGACGAACTTGCCGACGACGCCGTGCTTGCGCAGCATCTCGGTGATGGTGAGCACGAGGTCCGTGGCGGTGGTGCCGGGCTTGAGCTCACCGGTCAGCTTGAAGCCGACGACGCGCGGGATGAGCATCGAGACCGGCTGGCCGAGCATCGCGGCCTCGGCCTCGATGCCGCCGACGCCCCAGCCGAGCACGCCGAGGCCGTTGACCATCGTGGTGTGGGAGTCGGTGCCGACGAGGGTGTCGGGGTAGGCCTGGCCGCCCCGGACCATGACGGTGCGGGCCAGGTGCTCGATGTTCACCTGGTGGACGATGCCGGTGCCGGGCGGGACGACCTTGAACTCGTCGAAGGCGGTCTGGCCCCAGCGCAGGAACTGGTAGCGCTCCCTGTTGCGGCCGTACTCCAGCTCCACGTTCTGCGCGAAGGAGTCCCGGGTGCCGAACTTGTCGGCGATGACGGAGTGGTCGATGACCAGCTCGGCGGGGGCGAGCGGGTTGATCTTCGCCGGGTCGCCGCCGAGCTCCTTCACGGCCTCGCGCATGGTGGCGAGGTCCACGACGCAGGGCACGCCGGTGAAGTCCTGCATGATCACGCGGGCCGGCGTGAACTGGATCTCCTGGCTGGGCTGCGCCTGCGAGTCCCAGCCGCCGAGCGCCCGGATGTGGTCGGCGGTGATGTTGGCGCCGTCCTCGGTGCGGAGCAGGTTCTCCAGGAGGACCTTGAGGCTGTAAGGGAGGCGCGCGGAGCCCTCGACCTTGTCCAGCCTGAAGATCTCGTACGACTCGTCGCCCACGCGCAGCGTGCTGCGGGCGTCGAAGCTGTTCGCCGACACGACAGTCTCCTTCATCAATGTGCGCGTACTGACCGCATCCTGCCGCCTGCGACTCCACGACGATCCGCTAAGGTAAGGCTTAGTTAGGTCACCCTTACTCAGCGGCCCGGCGGAAGGTGGTTGCGGTTCGCCTTCTGCAGATATCTCGATGTCGAGATAACTCTAGTACATGACCGCTGACGGGTCATGCCCGGACAAGAGTGACGGGCACCGCACCGGAAGCCGTGAAGCGTCGCCGGTATGCCCTGGATCAGGTCGGTGGCGGCGGGTATGCACGCGACCCCGACCCCGGAACGGACGCGAGGCGCCGCCCGGGCGGGCGCGCTTCGACCCGGCCCGCCACCCGCGTACCCGGGGGCGCACGGGGCGGTGCGACGCAGCTTCACCCTCGCTCACGGCGCGCGAGGCGGGTCGAGCGCACCCGACCGGGGCGCCCGAATGGCTCATCCCGCTTTGCCCGAGTTGATGGGGTGATGGACCATCAAGACCAGGCATCACCCGTATGGTCCACCCCAGTGGACGCCTCATCTCATATCTGAGATAGCCTGCCCCCATGGCAGACGACTACCTCGTACGCATCGGCAAGCTCATCCGTGACGCCCGTCAGCATCGGGGCTGGACACAGTCGCAACTCGCCGACGCGCTCGGCACCAGCCAGAGCGCCGTCAACCGTATCGAGCGCGGCAATCAGAACATCAGCCTTGAGATGATCGCCCGGATCGGTGAGGCGCTCGACAGCGAGATCGTGTCGCTCGGCTACGCCGGTCCCATGCATCTGCGGGTCGTCGGCCGGCGCCGCCTCTCCGGCTCCATCGACGTCAAGACGAGCAAGAACGCCTGCGTCGCACTGCTGTGCGGATCGCTGCTGAACAAGGGCCGCACCGTCCTGCGCCGGGTCGCGCGGATCGAGGAGGTCTACCGGCTGCTGGAGGTGCTGCACTCCATCGGCGTGCGCACCCGCTGGATCAACGACGGCACCGACCTCGAGATCACCCCGCCGGCCCGGCTCGACATGGACGCCATCGACGCGGACGCCGCGCGCCGGACCCGCTCGATCATCATGTTCCTCGGCCCGCTCCTGCACCGTCTGGACCGCTTCCGGCTGCCGTACGCCGGCGGCTGCGACCTGGGCACCCGCACCATCGAGCCGCACATGATCGCGCTGCGCCGCTTCGGTCTGGACATCACCGCGACCGAGGGCCAGTACCACGCGGTCGTCGAGGGCTCGGTCGCCCCGGACCGCCCGATCGTGCTGACCGAGCGCGGCGACACCGTGACCGAGAACGCGCTGCTGGCGGCCGCGCGCCACGACGGGGTCACCGTCATCCGCAACGCCTCCTCCAACTACATGGTGCAGGACCTGTGCTTCTTCCTGGAGGCCCTGGGCGTACGTATCGACGGCATCGGAACGACCACGCTCACCGTCCACGGCGTGCCCGAGATCGACGTGGACGTCGACTACTCCCCCTCCGAGGACCCGGTCGAGGCGATGAGCCTGATCGCGGCCGCCGTCGTCACCGAGTCCCAGCTGACGATCCGCCGGGTGCCGATCGAGTTCCTGGAGATCGAGCTCGCCGTCCTGGAGGAGATGGGCCTCGACCACGACCGGACGCCCGAGTACACCGCCGACAACGGACGGACCCGGCTCGTGGACCTGACCGTGCGCCCCTCGAAGCTGGAGGCGCCGATCGACAAGATCCACCCGATGCCGTTCCCCGGCCTCAACATCGACAACGTGCCGTTCTTCGCGGCGATCGCGGCCGTCGCGCAGGGCCAGACCCTCATCCACGACTGGGTCTACGACAACCGCGCCATCTACCTCACCGACCTCAACCGCCTCGGCGGCCGGCTCCAGCTCCTCGACCCGCACCGCGTCCTCGTCGAGGGCCCGACACGCTGGCGGGCCGCCGAGATGATGTGCCCGCCCGCCCTGCGCCCGGCCGTGGTCGTCCTGCTGGCGATGATGGCGGCCGAGGGAACCTCGGTGCTGCGCAACGTCTACGTCATCAACCGCGGTTACGAGGACCTGGCGGAGCGCCTCAACTCGGTGGGCGCGCAGATCGAGATCTTCCGCGACATCTGACCGTGAGGGCGACGCGTCCTCACCCTCGCCCCGCTCGGTCCGCGCCCCGCCCGGCTCACAGCGGTTCGGGCGGGGGCGCGTGGGTCGGGGTACGGGGGCGGTACTCAGCCCGTCCCGGACCCCGCCGGCGGGTCCGCGTAGACGCCCCGCAGCATGCCGGTCGCCTGGCCGACCTCGATCAGACGGCCGTCAGGGTCCAGCATGTAGCACCGCAGTTCGGCCCTGCGGTCGAGGGGCTCGGTCAGGAATCGGGCGCCCTTCGCCTTCGCCCGGGCGTAGAACCCCGCGATGTCCGCGACGCGGACGTTCATGAACGCCGACACCGGGTCCCCCGGCTCGGGAGCGGTCAGGGTGACGCCCGGCTTGTCCGGGGTGGGGCCACCGCCGGGGTTCATGATGATCCAGCTGTTGGCGGCCTTCACGATGGCCGGGTTCTCCGCCAGCACCACCTCGCCGCCGAGGACGTCGGCGTAGAAGTCCCGCGAACGGGCCACGTCGCGCACGGTCAGGAAGTGCGTCAGGAACAGTCCCGTCTCCGGGGCCGGGAGAGGCGGCAGATCGGGCAGGGCGGGCACGTCAGCCCCCTTGGCGCCGGCGTCGGCGGTGGCGCGGTCGCTGCTCGGCCCACCGGTCGGGATCGTCCTCCAGTGCCTCCCGGTCCCAGCCTCCGTGCACGGCGGCCGCCTCGTAGGTCGAGTGCAGGAACGACGCGAGGGCCCGGTCGGGGTCGTCGGCGGTGCGGACCGCCTCGTAGGGCAGGAGGAACTGGCCGTTGTCCTTGCTGTAGTACGCGGCCCCGGGTGCGACCGCGTGCTCGGCGAAGCCCTCGGGTTCGGGATAGGCGTAGGCGTAGAAGGCGCCCTCCTCCCCGCCGCCCGGCCAGAAGCCGCAGCTGCTCAACTCGCGCGAGTAGCCCTCCTTCATCACCCAGTCGCCGCAGTTCGGCGCCCCGCCCGGGTGGGGCGGTGCCTCCCTGCCGGAGAATCGGGTGCAGGCCAGGTCCATCGCGCCCCAGAAGAAGTGCACCGGGCTGACCTTGCCGACGTAGTACGAACGGAACTCTCCCAGCACCCGGTCCGCCTGCAGCAGCTGCCGCCAGAACAGGTGCGCGGCATCGGGGTCGTAGGTGTCGTGCCGGTCGTCCTCGGGGAAGGGAACGGCCTCCTCGACCTCGTTCGGTGACGGCTGGATCCTCGTCGGGATTCCCAGTTCGCCGAGGGCCGACATCGTCTGGTGGTAGAAGTCCGCCACCGGCTTGGGCTCCAGCGCCACGGTGCGGACCTCGCCGTCGCTGGTGCGGACGACCAGACGGTGGTCGACGAAGTCGAACTCGATGTCGAACAGGCCCGACCGGTAGGGGATCGCGGACGTCGTCAGGCCACGGGGACTGACGTACGACGTGACCTGCCACCAGTGGTTGAGCAGCGGAGCGTGCGCCAGCCTGATCTTGCCCACGATCTGCATCCACATGTGCAGCGTGTCCCGCGTGGCGGTCCAGTCGGCCACGCGCAGCGCGGGCCAGGCGCCGGCCGGCGCGTCGGTGTCGTGGTCCCCCGTCATACCGCCTCCCTCCGTCGGAACGGGGCGATGCCGACAACGCTGCCACCGCGGGAGGGACCGGGCAACCGGGGCGGCGAGGCCGCCCGGGCGGGGTGGGGCGGTTCCTCGTCCGGCTCCGCCTTGGCGGGTCCGCTCGCGTACGGCGACGATGAGTGAGGAGGGGAGCGAGGGAGGGGTGGGGAAGGCGGGCGCGTACGGGCGCGTCCGGGCAGGTTCCGGAGGACCGCATGGTGATCCATGTCCTGATCGCCGACGACAGCGAGATCGTACGGCGCGGGCTGAGCGACATCATCGAGGCCGGTGACGATCTGCACGTCGTCGCCGAGGCCTCGGACGGGCGGAGCACCGTGGACGCCGCACGGCAGTTCAGCCCGGACGTGGCGCTGGTCGACATCCGGATGCCGGGGATGGACGGGCTGGCGGCGACCCGGGAGATCAGGGCGCTGCCGAGGCCCCCACGGGTGCTGATCCTCACGACGTTCGGCGCGGACGAGTACGTGGACGAGGCCGTACAGGCCGGCGTCAGCGGATTCCTCCTCAAGGACACGCCCCCGGAGGAGCTGCTGCGCGCCGTGCGTCAGGTCGCCGAGGGGAAGGCGGCACTGGACCCGGCGGTGACCGGGCGGGTCCTGGACCAGCTCGCGGGGCAGTCGGCGCGCATCACGTCGGCGGAACAGCAGGTACTGGACGCGCTCACGGAACGTGATCTGCAGGTGCTCCGGCTGATCGCGCGAGGGCTGTCCAACGCCGACATCGGCACAGCCCTCCACATCAGCGAGGGCACGGTCAAAGGGCAGGTCAGCAGGTTGCTGGCGAAACTGGGGGCGCACAACAGGGTGCAGGCCGCGCGGCTGGCGTACCGGGCGGGGCTGGAGCGCTGACGAGGGCGGGGCGGCAGGCGGGGGCGGGGGGTGGCAGTCGCGGGCGGGCGCCGGGACGGCGGCTGAGCGGGGGCCGGGACGGCGGCCGGGGCGGGGGCGGGGCGGGGCCGAATCGGTCTGGGCCGGGTGGATGCCGGGCCCTGGCGGACCCGGCACCGGACCGCGTCGGGGCCGCCGGTGCCGCGCCGGCTCACGGGGTCGCCGGTGCCGCGCGGTGCGGGATGAAGGCGTCGATGCGGTACCCGCCGTCGCAGGGGCCCGCCGAGAAGGTGCCGTCGAGCAGGCCGACCCGCTCCCGCAGGCCGATCAGCCCGTTGCCACCGCCCGGCGGGAGGTCACCGGCTCCGG
Source organism: Streptomyces sp. HUAS CB01 (assembly GCF_030406905.1). Lineage (NCBI taxonomy): Bacteria > Bacillati > Actinomycetota > Actinomycetes > Kitasatosporales > Streptomycetaceae > Streptomyces > Streptomyces chengbuensis. Next base: position 6,052,310 of record NZ_CP129137.1, on the reverse strand, counting down.
TACCGGTCGCCGGGCCGTTGGTGACCCGCACCACCACCCCGTCGACCCGGCACTCGACGAGAACGCCGACCTCGGCCCCCGGCGCGTGCTTCGCGGCGTTGGTGAGTCCTTCCTGGACGATGCGGTGGATCGCGCGCTGGACCGCGTCCGGCAGGGCCTCGGGGTGGCCTTCGACGCGCAGTGCCGTACGGCGCCCCAGCCGGCCGGCGTGGTCGACGAGGGCCTGCAGCCGGGAGACGTCCGGCCGCGGTGACCCGGACGGCAGAGGCCGGCCGCGGTGGCCGGGGTTGAGGACGCCGAGCACCTCGCGCAGTTCCTCCAGCGCCTGGTGGCCCTCGTTCCTGATCAGCTCGGCCGCCCGGGCGACGGCCGGGTCGCGGGCCGGGTCCCCGGCCTCGAGCGCGCCCGCGGTGAGGACGATGTTGCCCACCCGGTGCGCCACCACGTCGTGGAGTTCACGGGCGATCCTGGCCCGCTCCCCCACCTGTGCCCGCTCGACGAGCAGGTGCTGCTCGCGCTCCAGGGCGTCGACGGTCGCCCGCGCCTCCAGGGCCAGGTCGCGGCGGATGGCGACGGCGTACCCGAAGACCAGCGGCCCGAGGATGAACGCGAGCGTGAATCCCGCGTCCCTCAGATCCCAGTCCGGCGGGCCCGCCCACAGCGCCAGCACGCCCGCCGTGCAGCCTGCGGCACCGTGGAGCACCAGAGTGCGGATGCGCCGGTACGTCTCCCCCACCGTGTACATGGCCACGGCGAGCGCGACCGGGGTGAAGGCGACGACGTAGCCCGCCATGACGGCGAGGGCGACCGCGCCCGGGTTGCGGCGGCGCCACCAGAGCAGGGAGCCGACCAGGCCGGACGCGACGGCGACGACGGGCGTGGGCAGGCCGGTGAGCAGGCCGTTCGACGGCTTGAACCAGGTGTCGGCCACGCCGATGGCCACGACGACCGCGGTGAGCAGGGCGTCCTTCCGCCGTACCGACCAGCCGCCGCCCCTGACGGCCAGGCCGGTCCCGCCGCCCTCGACGGCCAACTGGGCCTCACCGGTCCCGCCGGCCTCGACGGCCAACTGGGCCTCGCCGGTCCCGCCAGTCCCGCCGGTCCCGCCGGCCTGAAGGAGCTCTCGTTCCTCCAGGGCCTCACGGCCCTCATGGCCCTCATGGCCCTCCCGGCCCGCTCGACCTCCGCGCTCGGTCACTGGGCCTCACCACCTCGCGCGAGCCTTCGCACGGAATGCGCGTGTACGGGATGTGCGTGTACGGAATGCGCGTGTACGGAATGCGCGTGTACGGAATGCGCGCCTTGCGGCCACTGTAAGACGCGCCCTCCGCTCCGGCCGTGCGGGAGGACGGGCGGCCGGAGCGGAGGGCGCGGCGGACGGCCGTGCGCGAGGACGCGGCCGCGAGCGTGCGCAACCGGGCGGGCTCCGTCTCCCGCGTCACTTTGGTCACTTCCCGTGTGGACGATCGGCACGCGGAACGGGACCGCGCCCGGCCCAGCATGGAGATACGGCGCCCGCGCGGTCCGGCCCCCCGAGGAACGGCGGCCGCGGATGTGCGGCGCGGTGCCTGTTCCATCCCCCGAGGGACGGTGCCGCGCCGTACACCTGCCTGTGCGCCCGTCCGTGCCCCTGCCCGGACCCGATCCGGAGGGAGGACCGTCCCGTGCCGCATGAGCCGTATCCGGCGCGCGTCTGCGTGTTCCCCGCGCGCGGTGGGCGGGCGTACGACGAAAGTCACGCCGTCACCCTGACGTCCGGCACACCGAAGACCGGCGGAAAGGTACGTTCCGCGCCCTTCCGGCGGCACGAGGCTGGAAGGAGTGCGTGGGCCGGTGCGGACGGCCCTGCGACGGAACCCTGGAGATCACTGATGACCGGACACAGCGCAGTCGCCACCCTGCCTCGGCATCCTCGCTCGGCCGCCCGGGCCCGGCGGGTCCTCGAGGAGGTCGCGCCGGCGGACTGCGCGGTCGTGGACACCGCGGCGCTGCTGCTGTCCGAGGTGGTGTCGAACGCGGTCAGGCACGCGGACGGAGCGGCCATCGAGGTGGCCGTGGCCCGTGACCCGGCCGTGGGCGCGATCACCGGCGCGGTCTTCGACCGTGCGCCGGCCATGGGCTCAGGGTCCCGCTCGGGCGACGCACCCACGGACGAGATGGAGACGGGGCGCGGCCTGGACCTGCTGGAGGCCCTGGCGGGGTCCTGGGGCGTGGCCACGGTCGGCGACCGCGGCAAGTGGGTGTGGTTCCAGCTGCCGGCGGCGTGAAGCACGGGCACGGTGTGTGCGGGCGCAATCCCGGCTCCGCCGTGCCCTTCGTGTGCCGACGCCCTCCCGGCTCCGCCGTGCCTTCCTGTGTCTCAGCGCCCTCCCGGCTCCGCCGTGCCCTTCAGACGTGCGAGGTCCGAGGGTCGCACCTGGATGACAAGCAGGGCGATCAGCGCGGCGACACCGGTGAACACCGCGGCCAGGACGAACGCGGCACCGGTCCCCGCGGCGAGGACCTGCTCGCCCCAGGGCGGCGGCAGCTGCCCGGTGCGTTCGTAGAGCAGTCGTTGCGACGGGGTCGCCACGGCGAGGAACTCCGGCGCCTGGCGGGCCGCCTCGTGCGCGGCCGCCGCCCCGAACACCGTGACCAGGACGGACAGACCGAGCGACCCGCCGATCTGCTGGCTGGTGTTGAGCAGTCCCGAGGCCGCGCCCGACTCGTGCGCCGCGACGTGCGAGAGCGCCATGAGGGTGAGGGAGACGAACTGCAGCCCCATGCCGAAGCCGAAGAGGATCATCGGTCCGAGGATGTCCCCCGCGTACGTGGCGTGGATGCCGACACCGGTCAGCCAGGCCAGGCCGGCCGTGGCGAGGAGCGCGCCGGTCACCATGAAGGGCTTGGGCCCGAACCGGGGCAGCAGACGCGAGGCCAGGCCCGCGCCGGTCGCGATCACCGCGCTGACGGGCAGGAAGGACAGACCGGCCCGCAGCGGGCTGAAGCCGAGGACGTTCTGCACGAAGAGCGTCAGGAAGAAGAACATCCCGAACATCGCCGCGGCGAGGCTGAGCATCATCCCGTACGTGCCCGCGCGGTTGCGGTCGGCGAACATGTGCAGCGGCGTGATCGGCTGCCGGGAGCGGGTCTCCACCAGGACGAAGAGCGTGAGGACCACGGCCGCGGCGGCGAAGGACGCCAGCGTCACGGAGTCGCGCCAGCCCTCCTGGGCGGCGCGGATGAAGCCGTAGACGAGCAGCACCATGCCGAGGGTGGACGTCAGGGCGCCGGCGATGTCGAAGTGCCCCGGGTGGCGTGCGGACTCGCGGATGCGGCGCGGGGCGGCGAGGACGATGAGCAGTCCGATGGGCACGTTGACGAAGAACACCCAGCGCCAGTCGAGCCATTCGACGATGACGCCGCCCGCGAGGAGGCCGATGGCCCCGCCCGCCGCGGACACGGCCGCGAAGACGCCGAAGGCGCGGTTGCGCGCGGGCCCTTCCCGGAACGTGGTGCTGATCAGGGCCAGCGCGGTCGGGGAGGCGATCGCGCCTCCGGCGCCCTGCAGTGCGCGGGCGGCGAGCAGCTGCGGGGCGTTCTGGGCGAGTCCGCCGAGCAGGGACGCGACGACGAACACGAGCACGCCCGCGACGAACACCCGCCGCCGGCCGAGGATGTCGCCCGTCCGGCCGCCGAGCAGCAGCAGTCCGCCGAAGGTGAGCGTGTAGGCGCTGACCACCCAGGCCAGGCCGGTGGTGGAGAAGTGCAGCGAGCTCTGGATGTGCGGCAGGGCGATGTTCACGATGGTGGCGTCGAGGACGACCATCAACTGGCACGAGGCGATGACCAGCAGAGCGATCCCGTTTCCGTCGCCCCGGACGGGGGCGGCGGTGCGCGGGACGGGGGTGGGCCGGGGCGTGGTCATGGCGTGGCTGCCTGGTCGGATGGCGGGCATCCGTCCTTCGACCGTAAGCCTGGCCGGAAAGGTTGACCAGTTGATCAGATGGGGGGCGCCGACGGGTCGGCGTCGCCGGGTCCGTGGTGATCAACTGGGGTGATCGGCATTCGAGTTCGGCGGGGCGCGGGCGGGCGCGCCGGGGCGCGGGCGGAGCTGCGGGGGCGCGGGCGGGAGCCGGAAGACGGCCGCGTGCCGGAAGGCGGCCGTCGGGCCCGGGGCGTCAGGGGGACGGGCAGCTGTCGGGATCCGGAGGACGGGCGGGCGGGCCGCTGGACGTCCGGTGCTGCGGGCGAGCCTGCCGGGGCCGGGGCCGGCCGGGTGGGGACGCTGCCGGCTCTGCGGTCAGCGGGCGCCGAGCGTGCGCTTGGGGCGGGGCTCCACGGGTTCGTCCCTGGCCTGCGCCCAAAGGGAACGGACGTGGCCGAGGTGGCGGGCCATGCACTCCTCGGCCGCGAGCTCGTCACCGGAGAGCATCAGGTCGAGCAGCTCGTGGTGCTCCTCGGCGGACGCGACCAGCAGGCCCAGTTCGTCGAGCCGGGTGAGGCCGTAGAGCCGGGAGCGCTTGCGCAGGTCTCCGACGGTCTCGACGAGGCGGTGGTTGCCGGCCAGGGCGAGCAGACCGAGATGGAAGCGGCGGTCGGCGTCGAGGTAGCCGATGAGATTGTGGTTGCCGGCGTGCTCCACGATCTCCTCGGCCACCGGTCGAAGGGCCTCCAACTGCGCCTCGGTGGCGATCTGCGTGACCCGGCCGATGGTCGGGACCTCGATCAGGGCGCGGAGTTCGGTGTACTGGTCGAGGTCGCGCTCGCTGACCTCGGTGACGCGGAAGCCCTTGTTGCGGACCGGTTCGACCAGTCCCTCGCGGGCGAGGTCCAGCATGGCCTCGCGGACCGGTGTGGCGGAGATGCCGAAGTCCGCGGCGAGTCCCGGCGCGGAATAGACATGGCCGGGGCGGAGTTCACCGGCGACGAGTGCGGCCCGCAGGGCATGGGCGACCTGGTCGCGCAGCCGCTCCTGAGCGGTGATCAGGCCGATCTGCTTCAGGTCCCCCATGGCGCTTCCTCCGAGAATCAGTGGAGGGCAAGCGTACAATGTCACGTTTCCCCGCCCGCTCCGGTCGTGGCCGCCCTGTGGACGGCGGCGGCCACGGCAAGATCCTCCCAGGCCATGCCGACGCTCTTGAAGAGCTGTGGACGACCGGCGTCGGGCCCCGTGCGGCCGGTGGCCAGTTCGGCGAGCGTCCCCCTGATGTGGTCCGGCCCGACGGCTCCCTCGGCCTCGGGTACGAGGAGGTCCCCGGCCTCGCGCCGGGCGGCCGCGCGCGCCTCGACGTAGACGGCCGAGCGGCGGACGAGCGCGGTGTCGGTCTCTCGGGCGTCCGGTTCGTGGGAGCCGACGGCGATGACGGTGGCGTGGTCGGGGACCAGCCGGCCGTCGAACAGCGGCTCGCGTGCGGTGGTGCAGCACAGTACGAGGTCGGCGCCGGCCACGTCGTCGGGTGTGCCGGTACGGGCGTGCGGACCGAGCGCGCGGGCGTGGGCGGCGAGTCGCTCGGCGTGCTCCGTGCGTCGTGAGACCACCGTCACGCGGGTCAACGGTCTTTCCGCGAGGGCCGCTTCGAGGTGCCCGTACGCCTGGGGACCGGCGCCGAAGATCACCGCGTGGCTGGTGTCGGGCGCGGCGAGCTGCCTCAGGGCGACGGCGGACACGGCGGGGGTGCGCAGCGCGGTCAGCGCGGCGCCGTCCAGGAGCGCCAGCGGGACCAGGGTCCGGGCGTCGAGGAGCAGGTAGCCGCCGGTGATGCGCGGCAGTCCGCGCGCGGGGTTGGCCGGGGCGACACCCGCGATCTTCACCCCGGCGTGGCCGCCGGCGGTCGCGGGCATGAGCAGCAACTGCCCGGCCGGGACGGTGACCTGGGTGCGCGGTGGGCAGTCCTCCGGATCGAGGCCGCCGCGGAGTGCGGCCTCGACCGCGTCGGCCGCGGCCGCCGGCGGGAGGAGCCGGGCGATGTCGGCGGCGCCGAGGTGGAGCAGGTCCGGGGCGGGCTCGTTCACAGCAGGAATCCGGTCGCGAGGGTGTCGTCGGGGTCGAGGAGGAAGGTGTGCTCGCCGGTGCGGTGGGCGGTTCCGGTGACCTCGGTGACGGTGCCCTCGTCGGTGCGGGTGACCACGCGGCCCGTGAAGACCGTGCCGATGACGGACTCGTGGTGGAGGACGTCGCCGGGGCCCAGCCTGCCGTCCTCGGCGAGCAGGGCGAGGCGTGCGGAGGTGCCGGAGCCGCAGGGCGAGCGGTCGATCTGGCCGTCTGCGAAGACGGTCACGTTGGCCTGGGCCGGTCCGGCCGCGGTCTCGGGGAGTTCCTCGTGCAATATCACCCCGTAGACACCCGACAGCAGGGGGCTGTCGGGGTGCCAGGTGGCGGGGTGACCGGCGAGCGCGGCCCTGATCTCGCGTCCGGCGCGGACGAGTCGGGGCAGTGAGGCGCGGTCCACGTCGAGACCGAGCTGCGCGGCGGGCACGGAGGCGTAGCAGGCCCCGGCGTGGGCGATGTCGACGTCCGCCGTGCCGAAGCCGGTGGCGACCGGGACCTTCCGGGCCGTCACCCGGGCGGGGACGTTGCGGAAGGTGACGGCGGTGGTGCGGCCGTCCGCGCGGTGGACGGTGGCCGTGACGCGGCCGGACGGCACGTCGATCCGGACCCGCACGGAGCCGTCGTCGGGTGCCGTGACGCGGCCGCTGTCGACGGCCCAGGCGCCGAGAGCGATCGTGCCGTGCCCGCAGGCGGTGGAGTAGCCGTCCTTGTGCCAGAACAGGACGCCGAGATCCGCGCCTTCGTCGTCCGGTGGCACCACGAAGCCGCCGTACATTCCCGCGTGACCGCGCGGCTCCTGGACGAGGAGCCGGCGGATGTCGTCGATCGCGCCGGGCCGGGGAGCGGTGGCTGAGCCTCCGGCGCCGATGGCGTTGGCGCAGCGCTCGGCGACGGTGCCGCCGGGGACCGGGGGCAGTCCTCCTGCGACGATGCGGAAGGGTTCACCGGCCGTGTGGTAGTCGGTGGTGCGGACGGTCGTCAACGGCCCGGCGCCTGGCGGGGCCTGGGGCACCGGCGCCGGACGGTTCGTTCCGGCCGGTGCGTCCGGGACGGCCCGCGGAGCCGCGGGCGGCGGCGCGCTCCCGGATGTCGGCGCAGCGGGTGGGGTCGGCGCGGTGGCCGGAGTGGGTGAGGTCGGCGCGGTCACAGGAGGAAGCCTCCGGGGAACGGGTCGGACGGATCGAGGAAGTACTGGGCGGTGCCGGTGATCCAGGCCCGGCCCGTGACGGTGGGGATCACGGCGGGCAGTCCGCCGACGGTGGTCTCCCCGACGAGGCGCCCGGTGAACTCGGTTCCGATGAAGGACTCGTTGACGAAGTCCCGGCCGAGGGGGAGCTCGCCCCGTGCGTGGAGCTGCGCCATGCGGGCGCTGGTGCCGGTGCCGCAAGGGGAGCGGTCGAACCAGCCCGGGTGGATGGCCATGGCGTGCCGGGACCGTACGGCGTCCGAGCCGGGTGCGGTGAGGTAGACGTGCTTGACGCCGGCGATGCCGGGGTCCTCGGGGTGGACGGGCCGGTCGGTGGCGTTGATGGCGTCCATGACGGCGAGGCCGGCGGCGAGCAGGTCGTCCTTGCGGTCGCGGTCGAAGGGCAGCCCGAGGGCGTCGAGGGAGACGAAGGCGTAGAAGTTGCCGCCGTACGCGATGTCGTAGGTGACGGTGCCGTGGCCGGGGACCTCGGCCTTGAGGTCGAGTCCGAGGCAGAAGGAGGGCACGTTGGTGAGCGTGACGGAGCGTGCCTCGCCGTCCTCGACGTGGACGTCGGCGGAGACGAGTCCGGCGGGGGTGTCGAGGCGGACGGTGGTGACCGGTTCGGTGACGGGCACCATGCCGGTCTCGACGAGGACGGTGGCGACGCCGATGGTTCCGTGGCCGCACATCGGCAGCAGTCCCGACACCTCGATGAACAGCACCCCGTGGTCGGCGTCGGGCCGGGTGGGCGGCTGCAGGATCGCACCGCTCATGGCGGAGTGGCCGCGCGGCTCGTACATCAGCAGGGTGCGGACGTCGTCGAGGTGTTCGGCGAAGTGCAGCCGGCGTTCGGCCATGGTGGCGCCGGGGACGACGCCGACGCCTCCGGTGACGACCCGTGTGGGCATCCCTTCGGTGTGCGAGTCGACGGCGTGGTAGACGTGGCGGGTGCGCATGGGTGGTGTCCCCTTCTCGTGCTGCCCGTTCTCGTACTGCGCGTTCTCGTGTTGCCCGGCCTTGTGCTTCCGGTCTCGTACTGCCCGGTCCTGTGCTGCCGGTCTCGGCACGTCCGGTCCTGTGCTGCCGGTCCCGGCATGTCCGGCCGGTGCGGCCAGGGCGTGTTGCGGAAGCAGCTCCGCCCGCTCGCGGGCCAGGAGAGACGTCCGCAACACGGCCTAGTGGTGGCCTTCCGCGAGGGCCTTCCCGGTCGCGGCGCGGACGGCGGCGTCCTGTTCGCCGCTGAGGGGGGAACGGGGCGGGCGGGTGGGGCCGCCGGGGCGTCCGGCGAGGTCCATGGAGAGCTTGATGGCCTGGACGAACTCGGTCTTGGAGTCCCAGCGCAGCAGCGGGTGGAGGGACTTGTAGAGCGGCAGCGCGGTGTCCAGGTCTCCGGCGACGGCGGCGCGGTAGAGCGTGGCGCAGGCGGTGGGAAGGGCGTTGGGGTAGCCCGCGATCCAGCCGACCGCGCCGGCCAGGGCGAGTTCGAGCAGGACGTCGTCGGCGCCGATCAGCAGGTCGAGGCCCGGGGCGAGTTCGGCGATCTCGTAGGCGCGGCGGACGTCGCCGCTGAACTCCTTGACGGCGACGATGCTCTGTTCGCCGTGCAGCCGGGCGAGCAGGTCGGGGGTGAGATCGGTGCGCGTGTCGTAGGGGTTGTTGTAGGCGACGACCGGCAGTCCGGACAGGGCGGCCTCGGCGTAGTGGGCGGCGACGGTGTCCGGATCGGCGCGGTAGGCGTTGGGGGGCAGCAGGAGGACGGAACCGGCGCCGGCCTCGGCCGCCTGGTCGGCCCAGCGACGGGCTTCGGCACTGCCGTACGCCGAGACGCCGGGCATCACGCGGTTCCCGTCACCCGCCGCCTCGACGGCGGTGCGGACGACCCGGGCGCGTTCGTCGTCGGTGAGTGTCTGGTACTCGCCGAGGGAGCCGTTGGGGACGACGCCGTCGCAGCCGTTCTCGATCAGCCAGGCGACATGGGCGGCGTAGGCGTCGTAGTCGACGGAGAGGTCGTCGCGGAGGGGCAGGGCGGTGGCGACCATGATGCCGTGCCAGGGACGGGTGCGGGGTGCGGGTGCCATGGCTACTCCTAGTGTGAGGTGTGACATTTTACTTAGTGGCGGGTCACTGCCACAAGGGCGAGCGACGGTACGGGCGTTGTCCTCTGACGAACCGTCGACGGGTCGTCGAGGGATCGACGACGGTCGCCGACGAGCCCCGTCGGGGCCGGGCGGCAGGGCCGGGCACGTGTCTCCGGGGCCCGTCGCCGTGGGGCGTGTCCACGGGTGGTGAAGGTCCGGTGGAGGGGGCGGCTGCCCCGCGCACGCCGTACCCGATGCCGTCCGGTGCCGAGGCCCGTCCCGCGGGTCAGCCTTCGGCCGGGGCGGGCGGCGGGGTTCCGGCGGGAGGACCGTCCGGGGGCAGACCGGCGAGGTGGCCGAGCGGTACGGGGCAGGACAGGGGTCGCCGGTCCGGAACCGGCTCCGAGCCGACCAGAGAGGCGACCGCCGGGCCGCACATGCGTCCCTGGCACCAGCCCATTCCGGCGCGGGTCAGCAGTTTGACGGTACGGACGTCCCGCGCACCGAGTTCGCCCGCCGCTTCCCTGATCGCGCCGGCCGGGACCTCCTCGCAGCGGCAGACGTGGGTGGCGTCGTCGAGCCATGCGGTCCAGCCTTCGCCCGGCCGGTGCACGGCGGCCATCGCCTCGCCGAAGGCCCGCAGCCGGTCGCGGCGTCCCCGCAGGGCCGCGGCGTGCGACGGCAGCGGGGTGCCGTGCAGGGCGCGGGCCACGGAGTGCGCGGCCAGTTCGCCCTCGGTCAGGGCGAGTTCGGCGCCGCCGATCCCGCCGGTCTCCCCGGCCGACCAGACACCCGGCACGGATGCGCGCTGCTCGTCGTCGAGTTCGAGGGCGGGGGTGCCGTCGGCCGTGCGACGGGTGGCGCAGCCGAGTCCGGTGGCGAGTTCGAGCTGGGGCACGAGTCCGTGGCCGGTGGCGAGGGAGTCGCAGGGGATGCGGCGGGCGGTGCCCGGTACCGGACGCCAGTCGCGGTCGAGCCGTTCGACCGTGACGGCCTCGACCCGGGCGGTGCCGTGGGCGGCGGTGACGGCGTGGCGGGTGAGGACCCGTACGCCGTGCCGGAGCAGCGTGGCGCCGTGGGCGGCTCCTTCGGCGAGCTTGCCGGGGTTGCGCAGCAGGGCGGTGGGGCGGCGTGCGTAGGCGGGATAGGCGGCGGCCTCGACGACCGTGGGCACGGTGCCGCCCGCGGCGGCGAGGGAGGCGGCGACGGCGAGCAGCAGGGGCCCGCTTCCGGCGACGACGGTCCTGCGGCCGGGGAGGACGAGACCGGACTTGAGCATGGCCTGGGCTCCGCCCGCGCCGACGACACCCGGCAGGGTCCAGCCGGGGAAGGGCAGTTGGCGTTCGTAGGCTCCGGTGGCGAGGAGGACGGTGCGCGCCCGGACGGTGACGGCCGTCTCGCCGCCGTCACCGCGGGGGCCACCACCGTCACCGCGGGGGCCGCCGCCGTCACCGCGGGAGCCGCCGCTGTGGCCGTCCTCGCGGCCCTCCGGGCCGTGGCCCGTGCCGGAGCCCTCGTCCACGACGGCGTGCAGTCGCCACACCGGGGCCGGGTCCTCCGGCCGGGCCGACGCGGGCCGTTCGGGCCGTTCGGGCCGTTCGGGCAGGACGGTCCACACGTGGTGGCCCGGCAGGTGGCGGACGCGACCCCCGGCGACATGGGCGCGCAGCCGGTGTTCGAGACGGGCGAAGGCCGGCCAGTGGTGGTGCAGGGCCTGGGGCCGAGCGGCGCGGAGGGCGGGTGCGGGGTGGCGGTAGTACTGGCCGCCGGGGCGCTCCCCCGCGTCGAGGAGCGTCACGCGCAGTCCGAGTCCGGCCGCGGTGACGGCGGCGGCGAGCCCGGCGGGTCCCGCGCCGACGACGGCGAGGTCGCAGGGCGGTTCACCCCCGGTGCGGGGTGGTGGGTCACCGCCGGTGGCGCCGGGGGGTGGGCCGGGTTCAGACGGTGAGGTCGTCATGGCCGGTCCCCTTCTGTGTGGTGACCACGTCGCCGGGGCGTGCGGGGACGAGGCAGGCACGCCGGTTGGGGCGGCCGTTGACGGTGGCGAGGCAGTCGTAGCAGGTGCCGATCCCGCAGAAGGCGCCTCGGGGTGTGCCGCCGTCACGGGTGGTGCGCCAGGCGAGGATCCCGGCGGCCCACAGGGCGGCGGCGACGCTCTGCCCGGGGAGGGCGGGGACGGGGCGTCCGTCGAAGGTGATCTCGTACGGGGGGCCGGGTTCGGCGCGGACGAGCCGGGCCGGGGTGGTGGTCACTGCGCTGCTCCTGCCGGGTCGAATCGTTCGGGCCGGAACGGCCGCGGGTCCAGGGCGGGCCGGTCGCCGGTGAGTGCGGCGGCGACCAGGAGTCCGGTGGCGGGGGCGAGGCCGATGCCCGCGCCTTCGTGGCCGCACGCGTGGAACAGTCCGGGGACGCGCGGGTCGGGGCCGATGGCGGGGAGGTGGTCGGGGAGGTAGGGGCGGAAGCCGTGGTAGGTGCGGATGACGCGGACGCGGGCGAGTACGGGGAAGAGGGCGGCCGCCTGGCGGGCGAGCCGGCGGAGGGCCTCGGCGGAGAGGGTGCGGTCGAAGCCGACGCGTTCGCGGGTGGCGCCGATCAGGACCGGTCCGGCGGGGGTGCCCTCGACGACGGCGGAGGACTGGAGGGCCGCGGAGCCGCTGGCGACGTCGGAGATGTAGTCGGCGGCGTAGACCTTGTGGCGGACGACGCGCGGCAGGGGCTCGGTGACGAGGACGAAGCCGCGGCGCGGGTGGACGGGCAGATGGGTGCCGGCGAGGCGGGCGAGGTCGCCGGCCCAGGTGCCGGTGGCGTTGACGACGGCGGGGGCGTGGAGTTCCCGGTGGGGTGTGCGAACGCCGTACAGGGTGCCGTCGGGGTGGGTGAGGAGGCCGGTGACCTCTTCGCCGAGGTGGACGGCCGCGCCGGAGCGGCGTGCCGAGGCGAGGAGTCGGGCGGCGGCGCGGGCGGGCTGGACCTGGGCGTCCTGGGGGTAGTGGAAGCCGCCGGCGAGGCCGGGGGCCAGGTGGGGTTCCAGGTCGTGGAGTGCGTGGGAGGGGACTTCGTACGTCTCGACGCCTGCGGTGCGCTGGGCCGCGGCGAATCGGCGGAGTGCGGTGAGGGCGGTCTCGTCGGGCGCCACGACGAGACCGCCCTTGGGCTCGTACTCCGTCTCCGGTGGGAGGACGTCGGCGAGTTCGCGCCAGAGTCGGGTGGACAGCAGCGCGAGGTCGAGCTCGGGGCCCGTCTCCTTGTCGGAGACGAGGAGGTTGCCTTCCCCGGCGCCGGTGGTGCCGCCCGCGACGGAGCCGCGGTCGACGACGGCGACGGCGAGGCCGGCACGGCTCGCGTAGTGTGCGCAGGCCGCTCCGACGACGCCGGCGCCGACGATGACGGCGTCCAGGGGACCGCGAGGGTTTCCGGTGGGCACGGCAGTAATATGTCACATTGCCTTGTCGCCGGGGAAGGGAATCGCGGGAACGGCTCCGCCCCCGCGCGACTCAGCTGCGGAGGGGCCCTTCGCAGCGGTAAGTGGACGTACCGGCCCGGCCGTTGGTCCAGATCTCGACCGGGCCGAAGGAGCAGTTCATGTCCGCGAGATTGGTGGACGCGGCTCCGGCCCGGTCGAGGATGAAGTAGTCCACGGTCTCGGACATGTCCTTGAAGACGAGGTCCGGGGACGCGGCGTCGGTGAGGTTGGCGGTGATCCGGCCGGTGCAGGTGAAGCGCCGCTTTCCGGGGTCGCCGTTCTCCCCGCAGACGGGGTCGGACTGGGTGGCGGAGGCGAAGGAGGCGCGGACGGCCTCGGCCGAGGCGTCCCTGAGCCGGTCGTTGGGGGTGTAGGTGGTGTCGGGCACGAACAGCTCGTCGACCTTCGCGATCTGCGCGTCGAGGAAGGCGTCGTAGGCGCGCTGGAGTGCGGGGTCGCCGCCGAGCCGGCTGCGCCAGGCGTCGAAGCCCGCGGGGTCGTCCGCCCGGAGCAGCCCGTACATCTCCCGCAGCAGCGACGGGCGTTCGGTCCAGAGGAACTCGAAGAAGGTGCCCGCGTAGTCGTAGAAGCGGAAGCCGTCGCCGTCGTAGGTGGCGTGGAGGAGCTGGTTCACGGTCATCCGCGGGCCGCCGCCGGCGGTGTCGTCGATGACGCCCTGGACGAGGGACTTGCGGACGGCTATGCCGTCGTCGCGGGTGGCGCCGTCGAAGAACTCGGCCGTGCCCTCGTCCATGGCGGTGGTGCGGTCGCCGCTGTACCAGGGGCCCTCCCCGAAGTATCCGGGCACGGCCCAGCGGCCGTTGAGGTAGTGCACGTACTCGTGCCGGAAGAGTTCCTCGAGGGTGAGGGAGGAGTCCTGCGGGACCCTGCGCTGGTAGGTGTAGAACGTGGCGCCGCGTTCGATGTAGATGCCGCCGTTCTCGGTGCCCATGCCGGTGAGGATGGGGTGGTAGACCTCGTAGTCGGCGCGGGAGGCGTAGAGCACGATGTTGAGTGAGGTGTTGGTGTCGCCGGCGAGTGGGGCCTCGGCGCCGAGTACCCGGTGGAACTGGGCCTTGACCTGCTTGCTCGCGTAGTAGAGCTGGTCGACGGTGGCGCGGTCGAGGGCGGTGCGGACCTTGATGGCGCCGTTGTCGTAGCTGAAGGTGTGCGGGAAGATCTGCCGCTCGATGTCGTCCTTGCAGACCGCGTAGGGCCTGCACGCCTCGTAGAAGTTGAGCCAGGAGACGAGCGAGGCCCAGGGGCGGCTGCCGTTGCCGAAGTTGGCGCGGGTGACGGGAAGCAGGGCGCCGAGGTCGGGGAGGATCCCGGCGTTGAGCGGGGCGATCTGGCCGAAGCGGCCGTACTCGCTCAGGGCGTCGCGCACGACCCACTCGTTGACGGTGCCCTTGAGGTGGGTGTGGCCCGCGAAGGCCCGGAAGGCGGCGCGGTACGAGACGTTGCCCGTGACGACGTTGTGGAACGCGGTGTCCTTGTTGCCGGGGTAGACGCCGAGGTAGTTGACGGAGAGGGCGGCGAGGGCCGCACCGCCCCAGGAGGCGTCGTCGTACTGGCCCTTGTGGTACCTGTCCATCGTGGCGAGGACCTTCTTGATCAGCCCGAGCTGGCTGTGGCGCAGTCCGGGGGCGCTTCCCGTGTAGAGGGCCTCGCGGAGGGTCTCGGCGTTGGCGCGGGTGACGTGGAAGGTGCGGGCGGCGGTGCCGAAGTCGTTGACGGCGCGCCGCAGGATCTCGGTGGTCGGGGTGTCGGTGATGTCGATCTCGGGGCGCGAGAAGTCGTGGTAGGCGACGGCGTGGAGATAGGTGAACATCTCCAGCAGGTGGGTGCTGTTGGCGCCGTCGTGTGCGGCGGCGAGTGAGGATATCCGCCGGCCGACGGCCTGGACGTGCGCGTCGGACATGACGGGGGCGAGGCGGGCGTCCCAGGTCCAGATGAGGCCGGAGAGGCAGCCGTCTGCGGTGACGGCGGGGTCGGCGAGGAAGTCGGCGAGCTGCTGGGGGCCGAGGCGGGTGAGGCCGTCGAGGGTGCAGGGCACTCCGGCGGCGGTAAGGGTGTCACCGCTGCGGGCGGTGTCGGCGCGGGGGGTGCCGGTGCTCTGGCGGCCGGGGGTGCGGCCCTGGGCGAGGCCTCCGGGTGCGGGGGCGGGGCCCGCGGTGGGCTTCGGGGCCCGGGCGAGGCGGTCGACCTCGTCGTGCGGGTCCGTGCCGGGGGCGCTGGGTGCGGGCCGGCCGGTGAACGCCGCGGGCGCGGTGCGGGCCGCGGGGTCGCCGGTGGCGGTGGCGGTGGCGGTGGCGTGCGCGGTCTGGCCCAGGGGGGCGAGGAGGGTGACGGCGACCGCTGCGGCGAGCAGGGGTCTGCGCGGGGAGCGGGGCAGCGCGGATCGGAGCTGGGACACCGGTGTCTCCTGTGTGGGAGGTGGCTGGGGGGTGGTGTGTCAGCGGTGCGGTGATCGCGAAGTTCCGTGAGGTACGCGGGAATTGGCCGTACCGTGGCGGCGCGATGTGACCCGTAACATAGTAATGTGAAATTGCACTGACAAGCCCTCAGCACCGTTCCGCATGCGCGGGATTCGAGGATTCACGGGTTCAAGGATTCGAGGAGTCGAGATGGCCGGTAGTGACCCCCTCCCCCAGCGCCTCCGCACCGGGAGCCATGACCTGCCGGTTTCCCCGGAGTTGGCCGCGTTCATGTGCACGGACTGGGCGGAGGGGGCGTCGCCCGCCGATGCCCGGGTGCCGGCCCGTGACATGACACCGGGCCGGCGGGACCGGCTCTCTGCGCGGTTCCCCGGCGAGCGGCTGCTGGTTCCGGCCGGCGAGGTGAAGGTCCGTTCGAACGACTGCGACCACCGGTTCCGTCCGCACAGTGCCTACGCCTGGCTGACGGGACTGACCGGCGAGGACCAGCACGGCCATGTGCTGGTGCTGGAGCCGTCCGGTCCGGGCGGCGGGCACGAGGCCGTACTGTACGTCCGCCCCCGGCCGGCGCGCGCCGCCGGGGACGACACGTTCTACCGGGACCGCAGGTACGGGGAGTTCTGGGTCGGCCGGCGGCCCGATCTGGCCGAGGCGGAGCGGCTGACGGGCGTCCGGTGCGTCCATCTCGACGATCTCGGTCTGCTGCCGCCCGGCCGCGATGCCGCGTCCGATCCCGCGCTGGCAACGGCCCTCGCCGAACTCCGGCTGGTCAAGGACCCCTGGGAGGTCGCCGAGTTGCAGCGGGCCGTGGACCACACGGCGGCCGGTTTCGAGGACGTCGTGCGTGAGCTGCCGCGTGCGCTGGCCCATCCGCGCGGTGAGCGGTGGGTCGAGGGTGTCTTCGGCCTGCGGGCCCGGCTGGAGGGCAACGGCACCGGCTACGAGACGATCGCCGCGTCCGGGGCGCACGCGTGCGTGCTGCACTGGACCCGGAACGACGGCCGTCTCGACCCGTCCGAACTGCTGCTGCTCGACGCGGGGGTGGAGACCGACACCCTCTACACGGCGGACGTCACCCGGACGCTGCCGCTGTCGGGCCGCTTCTCGTCCGTGCAGCGGCGGGTGTACGAACTGGTCCTCGCCGCGCAGGAGGCGGGCATGGCGGCGCTGCGGCCAGGGGCGCGGTTCCGTGACTTCCACCGCGCCTGCACGGGGGTGATCGCCGAGGGGCTGGTGGACTGGGGGGTGCTGAAGGACCCGGGGGGCGACCGCCACCGCCGGTACACGCTGTGCAGCAGCGGCCACATGCTCGGGCTCGACGTGCACGACTGCGCCCGGGCCCGCGCGGAGGCGTATCTGGACGGGGTGCTGGAGGAGGGGCAGGTGCTGACGGTGGAGCCGGGTCTGTACTTCCAGCCGGACGACGGGACGCTGCCGGCCGAGTTGCGCGGGATCGGGGTGCGCATCGAGGACGATCTGGTCGTCACGGCGGACGGGGCGCGGCTGATGTCGGGGGCGCTTCCGCGTACGCCGGGGGCGGTCGAGGAGTGGATGGGTTCGTTGCTGGAGGGCTGACGCCGGTCGGTCCGCGCCGGCGGTCGACGGGGGTCAGGGCAGTACGGCTACTCCGTCGAGTTCGACGAGGGCCTGTTCGTCCCAGAGGCGTACGGCGCCGATGACCGCCATGGCGGGGTAGTCGCGGCCGGCGAGCCGGTGCCAGACGCGGCCGAGTTCGGCTGCGTGGTGGCGGTAGTCGGCGACGTCGGTGGCGTAGACGGTGACGCGGGCGAGGTCGTGGGGGGTGCCGCCGGCCGCGGAGAGGGCGGCGAGGAGGTTGGCGAGGGCGGTCTCGAACTGTTCGACGAGGCCGTCGCCGGTCACCTT
Organism: Streptomyces sp. HUAS CB01; assembly: GCF_030406905.1. Classification (NCBI taxonomy): domain Bacteria; kingdom Bacillati; phylum Actinomycetota; class Actinomycetes; order Kitasatosporales; family Streptomycetaceae; genus Streptomyces; species Streptomyces chengbuensis. Next base: position 6,035,227 of record NZ_CP129137.1, on the reverse strand, counting down.
GCCGTCGGCGTCGAGTGCGGTCTGGCCGGCGAGGAAGACCAGTCGGGAGCCGGTGGCGGCGACGGCGTGGGAGAAGCCGCTGGCGGGTGACAGCCCGGGCGGGTTGATGCGTTCGAGGCTCATCCGGTGGTCTCCTGGGTGCCGGTGGCGTACAGCTCCTTGGCGATGATGCTGCGCTGGACCTCGCTGGCGCCTTCGTAGATGCGTGGGGCGCGCACCTCCCGGTAAAGGTGTTCGAGCAGATGGCCGCGCTGGAGTGCGCGTGCGCCGTGCAGTTGCACCGCCGTGTCGACGACGTACTGGGCGGTTTCGGTCGCGAACAGTTTGGCCATGGCGGAGCGGCGGGGCACGTCGGGGGCGCCGTCGTCGTAGGCGCAGGCCGCGGCGTGGACGAGGAGGCGGGCGGCTTCGGTCCGGGTGGCCATCTCCGCTGCCTGGTGGGAGACGGCCTGGAGGTTCTTCAGGGGGGCGCCGAAGGCGCTGCGGTGTGCGGTGTGGTGGAGGGTGGCGTCGAGTGCGGCCTGGGCCATGCCGACGGCGAAGGCGCCGACGCTGGGGCGGAAGAGGTTGAGGGTGTCCATGGCGACGCGGAAGCCGGCGCCGGGCCGGCCGAGGACGTCGTCGGGGGTGACGGGGACGCCGTCGAAGGTGAGGGCGCCGATCGGGTGGGGGGAGAGCATGTCGAGGGGCCGGCCGGTGAGTCCGGGGCGGTCGGCGGGGACGAGGAAGGCGGTGATGCCGCGGGCGCCGGGGGCTTCACCCGTGCGGGCGAAGACGGTGCAGAAGTCGGCCTCGGGGGCGTTGGAGATCCAGAGTTTCTCGCCGGTGAGCCTCCAGCCGGGGCCGTGCGGTTCGGGGGCGGCGTGGAGGGCGAGGGCGGCGGCGTCGGATCCGGCGTCGGGCTCGCTGAGGGCGAAGGCGGCGACGGCGCGGCCGGTGACGACGGCGGGGAGCCAGCGGTCGCGCTGGGCGGGGGTACCCGATCGGTGGAGCGGGTGGGCGCCGAGTCCCTGGAGGGCGAGGGCGGTCTCGGCCTCGGTGCAGCCGTGGGCGAGGGATTCGCGCATCAGGCAGAGGTCGAGCGCGCCGGCGGTGAACAGTCTTTCCAGGAGGCCGAGTTCGCCGAGCGCGGTGAGGAGCGGCCGGTTGACGCGGCCGGGTTCGCCCTTCTCGGCGAGGGGGCGCAGTCGTTCGGTGGCCAGGGTGCGCAGTTCGGCGCACCAGGCGGTCTGTTCCGGTTCGAGCGAGAATGCGGGCATCCGGTTCCCCACTTCCTGCGGCCGGATCACGGGGCGGTTGGTGCTGTTGCGCAGCGGCCTCGCGCAGCAGGTTATCGCGGACCGTTGACTGTCGTCACCATCACGCTACGCTCGTTGCGCGACCCCACCACGACAAGGGGGCGAAATGGTGCTGACACCCTCGGCCGGCCCGGAGCTGACTCCCTCGGCTCATCACGACACGTTCACGCGGGACCGTCTGCCTCCGCCGGAGCAGTGGCCGCGGCTGCTGTTCGCGCTGCCGGAGCTGCGGTATCCGGAGCGGCTCAACTGCGGTGCGGAGCTGCTGGACGCCACGATCGACCGGTACGGGGGCGGCCGTGCCGCGTTCCGTGACGGGACGGGCGGCGTCTGGACGTACGGGGAGCTGCGTGAGCGGGTGGACCGGATCGCGCACGTGCTGACCGGTGAGCTGGGCGTGGTGCCCGGCAACCGGGTGCTGCTGCGGGGCCCGACGACGCCGTGGCTGGCCGCGTGCTGGCTCGCGGTGATGAAGGCGGGCGCGGTGGCGGTGACGGTGCTCGCCCAGCAGCGGGCCCGGGAGCTGGCGGTCATGTGTGACATCGCACAGGTGACGCATGCCCTGTGCGACATCCGGTCCGTGGACGAGCTGGTGAAGGCGGAGGTGCCGGGGCTGCGGGTCACGGCGTTCGGCGGGGACGGGCCCGACGATCTGCTGCGGCTGGCGGAGGGCGAGCCGGCGGGGTTCCGGGCGGTGGAGACGGCGGCGGACGACGTGGCGCTGATCGCGTTCACGAGCGGGACGACGGGCCGGCCCAAGGGGTGCATGCATTTCCACCGGGACGTGCTGGCGGTGGCCGACACGTTCTCGGCGCGGGTGCTGCGGCCGACGCCGGACGATGTGTTCGCGGGGAGCCCTCCGCTCGGTTTCACGTTCGGTCTGGGTGGTCTGGTGGTGTTCCCGCTGCGGGCGGGGGCGTCGGCGCTGCTGCTGGAGCAGGCGGGACCGGGGCAGTTGCTGCCGGCGATCGCCGAGCACCGGGTGTCGGTGCTGTTCACGGCGCCGACGGCGTACCGGGTGATGCTGGACGGGGTCGGCGGTCACGACGTCTCCTCGCTGCGGCGCTGTGTGTCGGCCGGGGAGAACCTGCCGGCCGCGACGTGGCAGGCGTGGCGGGAGCGGACGGGGCTGCGGATCATCAACGGCATCGGGGCGACCGAGCTGCTGCACATCTTCATCTCGGCGGCGGACGGGGACATCAGGCCGGGGACGACGGGTGTGCCGGTGCCGGGCTGGGAGGCGCGGGTGGTGGACGGGGACTCCGGGGTGCCGGTGCCGGACGGTGAGCCGGGGCTGCTGGCCGTGCGGGGGCCGGTGGGCTGCCGCTATCTGTCCGATCCGCGGCAGGGCGTGTACGTGCGGGACGGCTGGAATCTGACGGGTGACACGTATGTGCGGGAGCCGGACGGGTGGTTCCGCTATGTGGCCCGCGCCGACGACATGATCATCTCGGCGGGGTACAACATCGCCGGGCCGGAGGTGGAGGACGCGCTCCTCGCGCATCCCGACGTGGTGGAGGCGGCGGTGGTCGGCCGTGCCGACGAGCTGCGGGGCCAGATCGTGGCGGCGTACGTGGTGCTGCGCGACGGTGCCGCGCGGGACGAGGCGGGTGCCGAGGCGCTGCGGGAGTTCGTGAAGACGCGGTTGGTGCCGTACAAGTGTCCGCGGGCGATCGTCTTCATGGACGCGTTGCCGCGCACGCCGACGGGGAAACTGCAGCGGTTCCGCCTGCGGGGCGCGGGCGGTGTCTGACACATCCCGCCCGGTCCTCGGGCTGACGGCGCCGTGTGGCGGGCACGGCCTAGAGTGATCACGTGGCCGAGCAGCACACTCCCCGTTCCCTGATCGTCACCCTGTACGGCGCGTACGGACGCGAGTCGGCGGGGCCGTTCGCGGTGGCGGAGCTGATCCGGCTGCTGGGGGCGGTGGGGGTGGACGCCCCTTCGGTGCGTTCGTCGGTGTCGCGGCTGAAGCGGCGGGGACTGCTCGTCCCGGAGCGGACGGCGTCCGGGGCGGCGGGCTACGCCCTGTCGGCCGACGCCCGGCAGCTGCTGGACGACGGCGACGAGCGCATTTTCGGCGGCCGTGCGGCGTTGTTGTCGGACGGCTGGGTGCTGGCCGTGTTCTCGGTGCCGGAGGCGGAGCGGCACAAGCGGCATCTGCTGCGGTCGCGTCTGGGCCGGCTGGGGTTCGGGACGGCGGCGCCGGGGGTGTGGATCGCGCCGGCGCGTTTCTTCGAGGAGACGCGGCACACGCTGCGGCGGCTGCAGCTGGACCCGTATGTGGATCTGTTCCGGGGCGAGCATCTGGGGTTCGCGGCGACGGCCGAGGCGGTGGGCCGCTGGTGGGACCTGGCGGGGGTGGCCAAGCAGCACGAGGAGTTCCTGGACGTGCACGGTCCGGTGCTGCGGGCGTGGGAGTCGCGGGGGGAGACGTCGGCCGAGGAGGCGTACCGGGACTATCTCCTGGCGCTGGATTCGTGGCGCCGGTTGCCGTACGCGGATCCGGGGCTGCCTGCGGAGCTGTTGCCGGCGGGCTGGCCGGGCGGGCGTTCGGCGGCGGTGTTCTCGGCGTTGCACGAGCGGTTGCGCGACGCGGGTGCGGGGTTCGTCCGGTCTGCCGGCGTGTGAGCGCCCGGTGTGCGCGGTACCGGCGGCGGCTGTTCCCGTACGGCGGGTGGGCCGCGGGCCGGCCGGTCCGGCCCGCCGGGGTGCGGCTTTCCGGGGCCGCCGGCTGCGGCGGGGCTTTCCGGGGCTGCCGGCCGGGGCGGCTTTCCGGGACTACGGCTGCGGCTTCCCGGTGAGGGTGAGGCGTGGTCTGGGGGCGTCGGTGCGGCCGGTGGGGGGTGTGCGGCTGCCGGCGCGGTAGGGCGCGGGCCAGGGTGCGGCGGGGCCTGTGTAGTTCTGTTCGGCGGCGGCGTGGAGTGTCCAGTGGGGGTCGTAGAGGTGGGGCCTGGCCAGGGCGCACAGGTCGGTGCGGCCTGCGAGGAGGAGTGAGTTGACGTCGTCCCAGGAGGAGATCGCGCCGACGGCAATGACGGGGACGCGGAGGGTGTTGCGGATGCGGTCGGCGAACGGGGTCTGGAAGGAGCGGCCGTACTCGGGGCGTTCGTCGGGGACGACCTGGCCGGTGGAGACGTCGATGGCGTCGGCGCCGTGGGCGGCGAAGGCACGTGCGATCTCGACGGCGTCGTCGGCCGTGGTGCCGCCGGCGGCCCAGTCGGTGGCGGAGATCCGGACGGTCATCGGCAGGTCGTCGGGCCAGATGTCGCGGACGGTGTCGAAGACTTCGAGGGGGTAGCGGAGGCGGTTGGCGAGGCTGCCCCCGTAGGCGTCGGTGCGGTGGTTGGTGAGCGGGGAGAGGAAGCCGGAGAGGAGATAGCCGTGGGCGCAGTGGAGTTCGAGGAGGTCGAATCCGCTGTCGGCGGCGCGGCGGGCGGCGGCGGCGAACTGGTCGCGGACGAGGGCGAGTCCGTCACGGTCGAGCTGGTGGGGTGTCTGGTTGACGCCGGTCCGGTACGGGAGGGGTGAGGCGGCGACGAGGGGCCAGTTGCCGTCGGGCAGGGGCTGGTCGATGCCGTCCCACATGAGCCGGGTGGAGCCTTTGCGGCCGGAGTGGCCGAGCTGGACGCCGATGGCGGTGCCGGGGGCCTGGTCGTGGACGAAGTCGGTGACGCGGCGCCAGGCGGTGGTGTGGGCGTCGGTGTAGAGGCCGGTGCAGCCGGGGGTGATGCGGCCGTCGGCGCTGACGCAGACCATCTCGGTCATGACGAGTCCGGCTCCGCCGAGGGCTCGGGCCCCGAGGTGGACGAGGTGGAAGTCGCCGGGGTTGCCGTCGGTGGCGGAGTACATGTCCATGGGTGAGACGACGACCCGGTTGCGCAGGGTCAGTCCGCGCAGTCGCAGGGGCGTGAACATGGGCGGGGTGCCGGGCGGGCAGCCGAAGTCGTCCTCGACGGTGCGGGTGAAGGCGGGGTCGCGCAGCCGGAGGTTGTCGTGGGTGACACGCCGGCTGCGGGTGAGGAGGTTGAAGGCGAACTGCCGGGGCGGCTGGTCGACGTAGGTGTGGAGTTCCTCGAACCAGCGGAGGCTGGCGGCTGCGGCGCGCTGGGTGGATTCGACGACGGGGCGGCGTTCGGCCTCGTAGGCGGTGAGGGCGTCGGGGAGGGTGGGGTGTTCCTCGATGCAGGCGGCGAGGGCCAGGGCGTCCTCGACGGCGAGTTTGGTGCCGGAGCCGATGGAGAAGTGGGCGGTGTGGGCGGCGTCGCCGAGGAGGACGGTGTTGCCGTGGGACCAGCGTTCGTTGACGACGGTGCGGAACGCGGTCCAGGCGGAGTTGTTGCCGCGGAGGGGCCGCCCGCCGAGGGCGTCGGCGAAGATCTTGGCGCAGCGTTCCGCGGACTGCTGTTCGTCGCACTCGTCGAGGCCGGCGGCGCGCCAGACTTCCTCGCGCATCTCGACGATGACGGTGGAGGCGCCGGTCGTGGGGGGCTCGCCGGGGTGTCCGGTCCGCTGGTGGGGTGCGGGTCCGGGGCGTTCGAAGGGGTAGCCGTGGAGTTGCATGACGCCGTGTTCGGTCTCGGCGATGTCGAAGCGGAAGGCGTCGAGGGCGAAGTCGGCGGCGAGCCAGATGTAGCGGCATCGGTGGGTGGTCACGCGGGGCCGGAAGACGTCGGCGTGCGCGGCGCGGGTGGTGCTGTTGATGCCGTCGGCGGCGATGACGAGGTCGTGCCGGCGGGCGAGTTCGGCCGCGAGTGGGGCGGGGGTGCGGAAGCGGAGCCGTACGCCGAGTTCCTCGCAGCGGTCGTGGAGGATGCGCAGGAGGGTACGGCGGCCGAGTGCGGCGAATCCGTGTCCGCCGGAGGTGAGGGTGTGGCCGCGGCGGACGATGTCGATGTCGTCCCAGCGGACGAAGGCGCGCTGGAGTGCGCGGTAGACGGTGGGGTCGGCGTGTTCGATGCCGCCGAGCGTCTCGTCGGAGAGGACGACTCCGAAGCCGAAGGTGTCGTCGGGGGCGTTGCGTTCCCAGACGGTGATGTCGCGTGCGGGGTCGAGGCGTTTGAGGAGTGCGGCGGCGTACAGGCCGCCGGGGCCGCCGCCGACGACGGCGATGCGCAGGGCGGTGTCGCGTCGTGGTGGGCCGGGGGCGGCTCGGGGGGTGTCAGGGGTGTCCTGGGCGCGGGGCGGGGTGTCCGGGGCGGCGGGCGGGGTCATCGGCCCTGCCAGTTCGGGGCGCGCTTCTCGGTGAAGGCGGCGTGGAACTCGGCGTAGTCCTCGCCGTTCATCAGCAGCGCCTGGGTGGCGGCGTCGAGTTCGACCGAGGCGGCGAGCGGCATGTCGAGTTCCGCGGTGAGCAGGGCCTTGGTCTGGGCGTGGGCGAGGGCGGGGCCGTCGGCGAGACGGCGGGCCAGATCGGCGGCGGCCTTGTCGGCCTGGCCCTCCTCGGTGAGTTCGCTGATGAGTCCGATGCGTTCGGCCTCGGTGGCGCGGACGGGTTCGCCGAGCATCAGCAGCCGGGTGGCGTGGCCGAGTCCGACGACGCGGGGCAGCAGGTAGGCGGCGCCCATGTCCCCGCCGGAGAGTCCGACCTTGGTGAAGAGGAACGAGAACCGGGCGGTGGGGTCGGCGACGCGGAAGTCGGCGGCGAGGGCGAGGACGGCTCCGGCTCCGGCGGCGACGCCGTGGACCGCGGCGATCACGGGGAAGGGGCATTCGCGCAGGGCGCGCACGACCTGGCCGGTCATCCGGTTGAAGTCGAGGAGCTGGGCGGTGTCCATGGCGAGGGTGGCGCCGATGATGTCGTCGACGTCGCCGCCGGAGCAGAAGCCGCGGCCCTCGCCGGCGAGGACCAGGGCGCGCACGGAGCGTTCCCGGGAGAGTTCGGCGAGCAGATCGCGCAGGTCGGCGTAGGCGCCGAAGGTGAGCGCGTTGAGTTTCTCCGGGCGGTCGAGGGTGACGGTGGCGACGCCGTCCTGCCTGGTCAGGCGGATGTGACGCCAGTCCTCGGTGCGGGGTGCGGAGCTCGGAAAGGGGCTCATGGACGTGTGGCCTCCTTCGGTGGGCGCGTTTCGTCCCACGTCTGCCTGCCACCCGAATTTATCACTCTTCCGTGACTTCCGTCACGAGGGCGCGATAACACACGGAGAGACGGCGGCTCGGGTGAAGGCTGACGACGAGCGGGGAGGCCCGCGGCTCGGCGGAGGGCGTGTCTGGGTGTGGCGCGGGGCCCGGCGGTTCACGGGTGCGGCACCGGCCGGCCGGAGCGGCAGGGGGCTCTGCCGGGCCCGCTGATTCCGTCTCGTAAGGTTGAAACCAGTACCAGACGCAGTACCGGCCCTCGTGCGCCGCGATCGGAATCAGAGCCTTGTCCCACTCCCCCGGAACCGCCCCTGCCGTCGAGGCCACCGGCCTCTGGCGGATCGCACTGCCGCACACCACTGCGGCGGTGCCGATCGCGCGCGCCCTGGTGCGTACCGCGCTGGCGGACGTCGAGGAGGGGGCCGACTGCGACACGGCGGAGCTGCTCACGGCCGAGCTCGTCGCCAATGCCGTGGAGCACACCGACGGGGTCTCCCCCATCGAGCTCGCGGTGGAGCTGCTGCCGGAGGGCTGCCGGGTCGAGGTGCACGACCCCGACCCGTCCCCGCCCGGCGATCTGTCCGGGCCGCCCCCGTACGCGATGCCCGACCCCTGGCAGGAGAACGGCCGCGGGCTGCTGCTGGTGCGTACGCTGAGCGCGGCGTGCGGGCACCGTCCGACCGCGCGGGGCAAGGCGGTCTGGTTCAGACTCCTTGGGGCTCCCGCTCAGGCGTGACCTCGGTCCTCGTCCCCTCCTCCGGCCCGGACGAGGTGGTTCCGGTGCCGGCGAGGCGCGAGTTGCGGCGGCCGTAGAGGGCGTAGACCAGGGCGCCGGCGGCGAGGAAGACGGCGAACTGGAGCCAGGTCGTCCAGCCGGTGCCCCACATCAGATAGAGGCAGAACAGCACACCGAGCGCGGGGCTGAGGGGGTACAGCGGCACCCGGAACGAGGTCTCGGTGCCGGGGTGGCGGCGGCGCAGGGCGATCACGGCGACGTTCACCACGGCCATGACGGCGAGCGTGCCGATGGTCGTCAGGTTCATCACCACGTCGAGGGGGACGACGGCGGCCGGCACGGCGAAGACGGCGGCGACGATCCAGGTGTTGGCGACGGGTGTCGCGGTGCGCGGGGAGACGCGCTGGAAGACGCGGGGCACGAGCCCGTCGCGGGACATCGACATCAGGATGCGGGTCTGGCCGTACATCACGGCGAGGACGACGGACGCGATGGCGACCACGGCGCCGAAGGCGATGACGCCGCCGCCGATGCCGGAGCCGGTGACCTTGTCGACGATGAGGGACAGGGCGGCGGGCTTGTCGGCGACGTCGTCCGCGGACATCGCGCCGATGGCACCGAGCGCGACCGTGCAGTACAGCAGGGTGACCAGGCCGATGCAGATCATGATCGCGAGGGGGATGTTGCGGCGGGGGTTCTTCACTTCCTCGCCGGCGGTGGTGATGGCGTCGAAGCCGATGTACGAGAAGAAGGCGAGCGAGGCGCCGGAGGTGATGCCGGCGAGCTCGTACGGGGCGAAGGGGGTGAGGTTGCCGGACTCGTAGGCGGTGAAGGCGACGGCGCAGAAGAGGCCGAGGACGGCGAGCTTGACGACGGCCATGGCGGCCGTGGCGCGGGCGGACTCGCGGATGCCGCGGACGAGGAGGGTCGCGGCGAGGAGGATCACGACGACGGCGGGGAGGTTCACGACGCCGCCTTCCCCGGGCGGGGCGGCGAGTGCGGCGGGCAGCCGGTGGCCGGTCAGGCCGCCGAGGAGTTCGTTGAGGTACTGGCCCCAGCCGACGGCGACGGCGGAGACGGACACGCCGTACTCCAGCAGCAGGCACCAGCCGGTGAGGAAGGCGACGCGTTCGCCGAGGGTGGCGTAGGCGAAGGAGTACGACGAGCCGGACACGGGGATGGCGCTGCCCAGCTCGGCGAAGGAGAAGGCGGTGAAGACGCAGGTGATCGCGGCGAGGACGAAGGAGACGACGACGGCCGGGCCGGCCTCGGCGACGCTGTCGGACAGGCCGACGAAGATGCCGGTGCCGACGATGGCGCCGACGCCGAAGCAGACGAGCTGGAAGAGTCCCATGGTGCGCTTGAGGCCGTGGCCCTCGCGATCCGCGCCGGATTCGGCGATCAGTTGGGCAGGGCTCTTGGTGCGCATGGGTGGTTCTCTTCTCGGTGGTGCGGGGGTGGTGCAACGCGAAGGGGTCCGGGCCTTGTGAGCCCGAACCCCACCTGAACGGGACAGATGCTAACCGCAGCGGCCCACATGGCCCTCATCGCGGGTGCGGCGCCCCGGCCTCGGCCATGGTCGCGACGAGGACGGCCTTGATCGTGTGCATCCGGTTCTCGGCCTCGTCGAAGACGACCGAGTGGGCGGACTCGAAGACCTCGTCGGTGACCTCGAGCTCGGTCAGCCCGTGCCGTTCGTGGAGCTCGCGGCCGATGCGGGTGCCGAGGTCGTGGAAGGCGGGCAGGCAGTGGAGGAACTTGACGTCCGGGTTGCCGGTGGCGCGCAGGACGTCCATGGTCACCGCGTAGGGGGCGAGGGCCGCGATGCGCTCGTCCCACACCTCCTTGGGCTCGCCCATGGAGACCCAGACGTCGGTGGCGACGAAGTCCGCGCCCGCGACGCCCTCGGCGATGTCCTCGGTGAGGGTGATCGTCGCCCCGCTCCTCGCGGCGGCCTCGCGGGCCGCGGCGACGACCTCGTCGCCGGGCCAGTAGGACTTGGGGGCGACGATCCGCACGTCCATGCCGAGCAGGGCGCCGGTGGCGAGGTAGGAGTTGCCCATGTTGAAGCGGGCGTCGCCGAGGTAGGCCAGTGCGATCGAGGTGAGGGGCTTGTCGCTGTGCTCGGTCATGGTGAGCACGTCGGCGAGCATCTGGGTGGGGTGCCAGTCGTCCGTGAGGCCGTTGAACACCGGGACCCCGGCGTACGCGGCGAGCTCCTCGACGGCCGCCTGGCTGTCCCCCCGGTACTCGATACCGTCGAACATCCGGCCGAGGACGCGTGCGGTGTCCCTGACCGACTCCTTGTGCCCCAGCTGGGACGCGGCCGGGTCGAGGTACGTCGTCGACGCGCCCTGGTCGGCTGCGGCGACCTCGAAGGCGCAGCGGGTGCGGGTGGAGGTCTTCTCGAAGATCAGCGCGATGTTCTTCCCGCGGAGGCGCTGCTCCTCGGTGCCGGTTCGCTTGGCGGCCTTGAGCTCGGCGGCCAGGCCGACCAGGCCGCGGAACTCCTCGGCCGTGAAGTCGAGCTCCTTGAGGAAGTGGCGGCCTGCGAGTTGTGTCGCCATGGTCGGCTGCTCCTGGATCGCGAACGGGACATTGGAAGTGTATACGTGATCCCGTATTGCTATACGACCGGGGGTGCCGTCGTCACGAGCCGGTCTGGACGGCGTCCCGCTCCACGGGGCAGCTCATGCAGCGGGGGCCGCCCCGGCCGCGGCCGAGTTCGCTGCCCGGGATCTCGATCACCTCGATCCCCTGCTTGCGCAGATGTGTGTTGGTCGTCACATTGCGGTCGTACGCCACGACGACGCCGGGCTCGACGGCGAGGACGTTGCAGCCGTCGTCCCACTGCTCCCGCTCCGCCGAGTGCACGTCCTGCGTCGCGGTGAGCACACGGATGTCCTTCAGCCCCAGGGCCGCCGCGATGGCGCTGTGCATGTGCTCCGGCGGATGGTCGGTGACCCGCAGGGACATGGCCCGGTCGCCCGGCGCCGGTTCGATCGTGTACGAGCGCAGCATCCCGAGCCCCGCGTACTGGGTGAACGTGTCGTGGTCCACCATCGTCATCACCGTGTCCAGGTGCATGAAGGCGCGGCGCTTGGGCATGTCGAGCGCGACGATCGTCCGGGCGGAGCCGGCCGCGAACAGCCCCCGGGCGAGCATCTCCACGGCCTGCGGGGTGGTGCGCTCGCTCATGCCGATGAGGACGGCGCCGTTGCCGATGACGAGGACGTCTCCGCCCTCGATGGTGGACGGGTAGTCGTCCTGGCCTTCGGACCAGTGGTGGAACTCGCCCGCTTCGGGGCCCGTGAACAGCGGATGGTGCTTGTAGATCGCCTCGAAGTGCACGGTCTCGCGCTGACGGGCGGGCCAGCGCATCGCGTTGATGGAGACACCGTCGTAGATCCAGGCGGAGGTGTCACGGGTGAAGATGTGGTTGGGCAGAGGGCCGAGAAGGAAGTCGTCGAGGTCCATGACGTGGAAACGGACGGACGACGGCTCGGAGTGGCCGGCGAGGAACTCCCGCTTCGTCATGCCGCCGATGAGCACCTCGGTGAGCCCGCCGGCGTCCATCTCCTCGAAGGCGGCCCGCAGATGGTCCGTGGCGAGCGGGCCGTACTCCTTCTCGTCGAAGACCCGGTCCAGCACGAGTTTGCGGGCCTCCGGGATCTCCAGCGACTCGCGGAGCAGATCGCCGAAGAGGTGCACGGCCACACCCCTGTCGCGCAGCACGTCGGCGAAGCCGTCGTGCTCCTGGCGGGCGCGCCGGACCCAGAGCAGGTCGTCGAAGAGCAGCGCGTCCTTGTTGCTGGGCGTGAGCCTCTTCAGTTCCAGATCCGGCCGGTGCAGTATGACCCGGCGCAGTCGCCCGGTCTCGGAGTCGACATGGAATCCCATGCCCCCATCCTGGCCGTCCGGAGGGCACTTCACCCGGCGAACGCCCGGACCGTCTCCTGTCGTATCGCGCACTCCGCGCGGCCGCGCGGAGTGCGTCGCCGGCGAGCTCGCGGACGAAGGGCGCCGCGCCGGCCGGTTCCGGCAGCCCGCTCCCGCCCGGCTGGTGGCCGTAGGAGGTGCTCCGCGACCGCGAGCTCCCGAACAAGGTGAGCCGCGTCGACCGGTTCCGGCAGCCCGCTCCCCCCGGCTGGTCACCGCCTCGCGTGCGCCGCGACCGCGAGCCCGTGGACGAGGGGCGGCGCACCGACCGGTCGTCCCGGCAGCCCGTTGGTGGCCCGTCGGACGTTCTGCGGGCGGGCCCCGGGTCGGCCCGGCGGCCGGGACCGGGCCGGAGTGCCGGCCCGAAGGAGCCGCCGAGGTGGTGGGTGCCGCCGACGCGGTCGCCCCGCAGGCGATGGCCGCAGACGGTCGCCGCAGTCGGTCGCCGAGCGGCGTGACCCCTCGGGTCGGCCGGCGCCGACGGCCGACCCGGGCTCCGCGCGGCCGGGGTGAGCGCGGTGATGCCGACGCCGGGGCGAGCCGGCCGGCGGGCAGCGTCCCGGGGCGCGGGCGGCCGCCGCGCGAGCGGGCCGGCGGCCCGTGCGGCGTGCTGCTGCGGCAGCGGAATACGGGCCGGCTCGGCGGGGCGCGGTCCGCTGCCGGTCAACGGTCCCCGGCCACCCTCCGGACGGTGGTCGCGCCCCTCCTGTCCCCCTCATCGCGTGCCGTGTCCACCCGCCGGGGCGCGGTCCGCGAGGACCGGCCCCGAGCGGGTGATCACACCCTTCGGGGAGGCACCGACCGTGCCCGCCCGCACGGCTTCGGCCGTCTACAGCCGCGGGTCGACGGGCTCCGACTCCAGTGCGAGCACCGCGAACACGGCCTCGTGGACGCGCCACAGCGGCTCACCGTCGGCGAGGCGGTCGAGGGCCTCCAGACCGAGCGCGTACTCGCGCAGGGCCAGCGAGCGCTTGTGGCCGAGGAACCGGCCGCGCAGCCGGGTCAGGTTGTCCGGGCGGGTGTACTCGGGGCCGTAGATGATCCGCAGGTACTCCCGCCCCCGGACCTTGATGCCGGGCTGGACGAGCCGGCCCTTGGCGTCGCGGACGAGGGCGTGCAGGGGTTTGACGACCATGCCCTCGCCGCCCGCGGCGGTCATCTCCAGCCACCAGTCGGTCCCGGCCTTCACCGAGGCCTCGTCGCCGGTGTCGACGACCAGGCGACGGGTGCGCTGGAGCAGCCCCGGGCCGGTGTCGGTGGCGTCCGCCTCCACCAGCCGGTCCAGCCGGGCCAGTTGCTCGTCGTGCGGCACGCCGGCGAGGGAGCGGCCCTGGACGGCCAGGATCTGGAAGGGCGCGAGGCGCACGCCGTCCAGGCCGTCCGTGGTCCAGCAGTAGCGGCGGTAGGCGTCGGTGAACGCGGCCGCGTCGACGGCGCGGTCGCGCTGGCGGGCCAGGAGGTCCCCGGCGTCGATCCCGCGGGCCACGGCCGCCTCGAGGGCGGCGGTGGCGCCGGGAAGCACCGCGCGGGACGCGGCGCCGACGGCCGCGTACTGCTTGCGGAGCAGCCCGGACGCCTTCAGCGACCACGGCATGAGTTCGGCGTCCAGGAGCAGCCAGTCGGTGCCGAGTTCCTCCCACAGCCCGGCTCCGGTGATCGCGGTGCGCAGCCGGGCGAGGATCTGCTCGGTGACGGCCGGGTCGTCGAAGAACGGGCGGCCGGTGCGGGTGTGCAGGGAGCCGGTGACGCCGTCGGCGCCGAACCGCTCCCGTGAGACGCCCGCGTCGCGGCAGACCAGGGCGACGGCGCGGGAGCCCATGTGCTTCTCCTCGCACACGACCCGTTCGACCCCGTCGGTCCGGTACTGGGCGAACGCCTCCTCCGGGTGCTCCAGGTAGCCCTCCTTCCGCGAGGTCGCGGTGGGGGCCATGGTCGGCGGGAGGTAGGCGAGCAGCCGCGGGTCCTCCGCGAAGCGGCTCATCACCTCCAGTGCGGCGGCGGCGTTCTCCTCGCGGACGGCGACGCGTCCCATGTGGCGGGTCTCCACGACGCGGCGTCCGTGGACGTCGGCGAGGTCCAGCGGGCGGCCCTCGTGCCCGCCGGGCGCCTCGGTGACGAGTGGCCTGGCGGGCTCGTACCAGACCTGCTCGGCGGGGACGTCGACGAGTTCCCGCTCCGGCCAGCGCAGCGCGGTCAGCTTGCCGCCGAAGACGGCACCGGTGTCGAGGCAGATGGTGTTGTTGACCCAGGAGGCCATGGGCACGGGAGTGTGCCCGTACACCACTGCGGCGCGGCCGCGGTAGTCCTCGGCCCACGGGTAGCGCACGGGCAGGCCGAACTCGTCGGTCTCGCCGGTGGTGTCGCCGTACAGGGCGTGGGAGCGGACCCGGCCGGAGGTGCGGCCGTGGTACTTCTCGGGCAGTCCGGCGTGGCAGACGACGAGCCGGCCCTCGTCGAGGACGTAGTGACTGACGAGGCCGTCGATGAACTCCGCCACCCGTCCCCGGAACTCGGGGTCCTTGGCGTCCTCGCGTTCCAGCTGCTCGATGGTCTCGGCGAGGCCGTGGGTGTGCTGGACGTTGCGGCCCTTCAGCCAGCGTCCGAGCTTGTTCTCGTGGTTTCCGGGCACGCACAGGGCGTTGCCGCCGGCGACCATGCCCATCACGCGCCGGAGCACACCGGGGCTGTCCGGTCCGCGGTCGACGAGGTCGCCGACGAAGACCGCGGTACGGCCCTCGGGGTGTGCGCCGTCCACATAGCCGAGCCGGGCGAGCAGGGTGTCCAGTTCGGAGCTGCAGCCGTGGATGTCGCCGATGATGTCGAACGGTCCGGTGAGGTGGCGCAGGTCGTTGTAGCGCTTCTCCAGGACGATCTCGGCGGCGTCGGCCTCCTCGACGCTCCGCAGGACGTGGACCTTGCGGAAGCCCTCGCGTTCCAGGCCGCGCAGGGAGCGGCGCAGTTCGCGCCGGTGGCGCTGGATGACGTGGCGGGGCATGTCGGCCCGGTCCGGGCGGGCCGCGTTGCGTGCGGCGCACACCTCCTCGGGCATGTCGAGGACGATCGCGATCGGCAGCACGTCGTGCCGGCGGGCGAGCTGGACGAGTTCGCGGCGGCTCTCCCGCTGCACGCTGGTCGCGTCGACGACGGTCAGCCGGCCGGCGGCGAGCCGTTTGCCGACGATGTAGTGGAGGACGTCGAAGGCGTCGCCGCTGGCGCTCTGGTCGTTCTCGTCGTCGGCGACCAGGCCGCGGCAGAAGTCGGAGGAGATCACCTCGGTGGGCTTGAAGTGCTTGCGGGCGAACGTGGACTTGCCGGAGCCGCTGGCGCCGACGAGGACCACGAGGGAGAGGTCGGTGACGGGCAGTTCGCGGGTGGTGGTGGTCATGCCGCCCCCTCCTTCGTGGTGGTCGTGGTGGTGGTGGTGCCGGCCGGGGACGCCGGGTCCGCGTCGGGGGACTCGGCCGGCCGGGCTCCGGCGGCCCGGGCTCCGGTCGTCCTGGCTCCGGCCGCCCGGTCCGCCGCGGCCAGCGTGAACACGGCCATCTGCGTCGGCGGGCCGACCTCCGGGTCGTCGTCGCCGACCGGTACGTGGACGACTCCGTAGCCGTGCCGTTCGGCGACCCGGGCGGCCCAGTCGCGGAACTCCCGGCGGTCCCACTCGAAGCGGTGGTCGCTGTGGCGTACGTGTCCGGCGGGCAGTGTCTCCCAGCGCACGTTGTACTCGACGTTCGGCGTGGTGACGACCACGGTGTGCGGGCGGGCGGAACCGAACACGGCGTACTCGAGGGCGGGCAGCCTCGGCAGGTCGAGGTGCTCGATGACCTCGCTGAGGACGGCCGCGTCATAGCCCTTGAGGCGCTTGTCGGTGTACGTGAGCGAGCCCTGGAGGAGGGTGACGCGGCCGGACTGCCGCTCGCCCATGCGTTCCAGGCGCAGCCGGCGGGCGGCGACGGCGAGGGCGCGCACGGACACGTCCACGCCGACGATGTCGCTGAACCGGGTGTCCTTCAGGAGCGCCTGGACGAGCTGGCCCTGACCGCAGCCCAGGTCGAGCACGCTGGACGCGCCCGCCGTGCGGAGGGCGTCCAGGATCGCGGCGCGCCGCTGCTCGGCGAGCGGGACGGGACGCTCCTCGGTGTCCTTCGTCTCGTCCACCGCGTTGTCGACGTCCTCCACCTCGAGGTCGTCGCTCTCGGCGAGCCGGACGAGCTCGAGCCGCTCCGCGGCCTGCCGGGTGAGACCCCAGCGGCGGGACAGATAGCGGCTGGTGATCAGCTTCTGCTCGGGGTGGTCGGCGAGCCAGCCCTCGCCGGCGCGCAGCAGTTTGTCGACCTCGTCGGGCGCCACCCAGTAGTGCTTGGCGTCGTCCAGGACCGGAAGCAGGACGTAGAGCTGGCGCAGGGCGTCGGCGAGGCGCAGCTCCCCTTCGAGCGTCAGCCGTACGTAGCGGGAGTCGCCCCACTCCGGGAACTGCTCGTCGAGCACGACCGGCTCGGCCTCCACCCGGTCCCAGCCCAGCGGCCCGAACAGCTTGCGGACGAGTTCGGCGCCTCCGCGCGCGGGCAGGGCGGGCACCTCGATCCGCAGTGGCAGCGGGCTCGCGGCCCGCTCCGGCATCGCGGCGCACACCCCGCGCAGTGCGCTCTTGAAGACGGTGCTCATGGCGACGGAGAGCAGCGAGGAGGCGGCGTAGGGCCGGTCGTTGACGTACTGGGCGAGGGCCGAGTCGGGCGCCCCGCCGCTGCCCTTGCCCCGGCCGCGCCGGACCAGCGCCACGGGATCCACCTCCAGCAGCAGCGCGGCCGTGCAGCGTTCGGCGCTCGCCTCGGGGTAGAGGACGTGGGCCGTGCCGTGCGAGGTGGAGAACGCCTGCGCCTTGTCGGGGTGCTTGTGCAGCAGGAAGCCCAGGTCGGTGGCGGGACGCTCGGGGGTGCCGGTCGTACTGATCGTCAGGAACACGTGTCCGAGTATCACCGACTCGTCCGGCGTCCGACCAGCGGATTTCCTCGGTCTGCGGCTGTGGGCGGGCGACCGGCGGGCACGGCTCAGAGCCGTGCCGCGAGCGCTGCCAGGGCGGCGATGCGGTCCGGGCCGACGCGGCAGCACCCACCGGCCAGTCGCGCGCCTGCGGCGGCCCAGTGGGGCAGCCGGGCCGGGTCGAAGGCGACGTCGCCGGTCCAGGCGCGGGCGCGGGCGTCCCACCGCTCCCCGCTGTTGGGATAGACCACGACCGGTCGGCCCGTCTCTCGGGCGGCGATCCCCACGGCGCGGTCCGCGTCCGCGGGCGCGCAGCAGTTGACGCCGACGGCGATGACGTGGTCGTGGCCCGCGGCCAGCGCGAAGGCGGCCGCGAGGTCCTGGCCGGCGCGGGTGCGTCCGCCCTCGATCGTGTAGGAGAGCCACACCGGGATGCCGGTGTCCGCCGTGGCCCGCAGCAGTGCGGCCGCCTCGTCGGTGTCCGGCACGGTCTCCAGGGCGAACACGTCCGGGGCGGCCTCGGCGAGCGTGGCGACACGGGGCCGGTGGAAGTCCTCCAGCTCCCGCACCGTCAGCCCGTAGCGGCCGCGGTACTCGCTGCCGTCCGCGAGCAGCGCGCCGTACGGGCCGACGGAGGCGGCCACCCACACCTCCCGGGCCGGCTGCTCCGCCGCGGCGCGCGCCAGCGCCACGCTGCGGGCGAGGAGGGCGGCCGTCTCGCCCCGGTCGGTGCCGCGCGCGGCGAAGCCTTCGTAGGTGGCCTGGTAGCTGGCGGTGACGAGTACCTGGGCGCCCGCCCGCGCGTACGCCGTGTGCGCGGCTTCGATCTGCTCGGGACCGTCGGCGAGCAGCCGTGCCGACCAGAGGTCGTCGGACAGGTCGCAGCCCTGTGCCTCCAGTTGGGTGGACAGTCCGCCGTCGAGGACGAGCGGGCCGTCCCCGGCGAGGGCGTCGGCGAGGCTGCGGGCGGGCTTCACGGGTGGCTCCGGGGGGGGAGGGCGTGCGGGACGGCGGACGGCCTCAGTTCAGCTGGGACTGGACCTGCGAGGAGATGAGCTCCAGGTGGTCGAGGTCGTCCAGGTCGAGGATCTGGAGGTAGACGCGGGAGGAGCCCGCGGCGGCGTAGCGGCCGAGCTTGTCGACGACCTCGGCGGGCGAGCCGGCGAGGCCGTTGGCCTTGAGTTCGTCGGCCTCGCGGCCGATGGCGGCGGCGCGGCGGGCGACCTCCGCGTCGTCCCTGCCGACGCAGACGACGAGGGCGTTGGAGTACACGAGGTCGCCGGGGGACCGCCCGGCCTCCTCCGCTGCCGCGCGGACCCGCCCGAACTGCCGCTCGGTGTCCTCGATCGAGGCGAACGGGATGTTGAACTCGTCGGCGTACTGTGCGGCCAGTCGCGGGGTGCGGGTGGCGCCGTGGCCGCCGATGAGCACCGGGACCTTCCGCTGGACGGGCTTGGGCAGCGCGGGTGAGTCCTTCAGCTGGTAGTACCGTCCGTCGTAGTCGAAGGTCTTGCCGGTCTCCGTGCTCCACAGGCCTGTGACGATGGCCAGTTGCTCCTCGAGCCGGGCGAACTTCTCCTTGGGGAAGGGGATGCCGTAGGCCTTGTGCTCCTCCTCGAACCAGCCGGCGCCGAGGCCGAGCTCGACCCGGCCGCCGGACATCTGGTCGACCTGTGCGACCTGGATGGCGAGCACACCGGGGAGCCGGAAGGTGCCGGCCGTCATCAGGGTGCCGAGCCTGATCCGCCGGGTCTCGCGGGCGAGGCCGGCCAGGGTGATCCAGGCGTCGGTGGGTCCGGGAAGGCCGTCGGCCGACCCCATGCTGAGGTAGTGGTCCGAGCGGAAGAAGGCGTCGAAGCCCAGGTCCTCGGTGGCCCTGGCCACGGTGAGCAGGGTGTCGTAGGAGGCGCCTTGCTGGGGTTCGGTGAAGATTCGAAGGTCCATACATCCATCCTGCACCTTGGTTCGCGCCTCAACCTCGCCGTGCCGCGCCGTGCGGGGCAGAGCCGGGCGTGCCTTACTGAACCCGGACCACGCTGCGCGTGCCGCGCGGGACCGTGCAGCGCCGCGCCGGACCGTGCAGCGCCCTGCCGTGCCGATACGTCCTGCCGGGCGTGGGCGTGCGAACGCGTGCGGCAGGCGGTGGGCCGACAGCGGGCGTACCGGCCGCGCAGGGGACCCGGGCGCGCGGTGGACCGAAGCGGACGCCCGGCGCGGTACGCACGGGACCCTCCGGGCTCAAGGCGGGCTCGCCGTCGGCTCCGCCGGGTCCGGGCGACGGGCGGCGAGCTCGCGGCCGCCGGTCCCGTCCTCCCGGTCCCGCTCCCAGCCGTGGGCTCTTCGACGCTCCCGTTCGCGCTCGCACAGGGCGAGCCGGTGGAGCATGGCGCGGACATGGTCGCTGGACTCGTCCGCGGCGTCGATCGCCTCGATGCACTGCCAGTACAGACCCTCCTCGTCCGTGGCGCAGGCCACGCCGACGAGCGCTATGCCGACCTCGCCGAGCAGGGTCCCGAGCGCGTCCAACGACCGCCCGGGATCCGCCACTTCCGTGAGCTGCGCGGCTCTCGGGCCGCCCGCGCGCAGGACGGCGGGGTCGGCGAGCATGCCGGCCCGGCCGCCTGCCTCGCTGAGTCCGCGCGCCTCGCTTCTCAGCACCTGCGGTCCGCTCACCGCCAGTTGACTCCCGATCGCCTGCGCGAGGGCCTGCGCCTGCCAGGCCTCCGCCACGACGTCCAGCGCCGCGCGGCACTCCGCGAGTGCGCGCCTGCCGATCGCCACGAGCCGTTCCG
The DNA here is from genome assembly GCF_030406905.1 of Streptomyces sp. HUAS CB01. NCBI lineage: Bacteria > Bacillati > Actinomycetota > Actinomycetes > Kitasatosporales > Streptomycetaceae > Streptomyces > Streptomyces chengbuensis. The sequence continues at coordinate 6,015,407 of NZ_CP129137.1, read as the reverse complement.
CATCCATGCACGCCGCCCCCGTTCGTACGACTTTCTGCCCACTGAGTCACTACCCAGAGTGAAGGCCCTCCAGACGAAAAGCCAGGGGAATTCGGAAATCTGTGGACAGCAGGCCGCTTGGGGAAAGATCAGTCACTCCGTAGAGTGACGATCTCGTACGGAGGGACCGTCGGATGCCCGTTCGGCCGGCGGGAAGCGGAGCTCGTTCCGGTCGATCTTCTCCGAGAGCGCCCGGAGCGGGTCGACCCCGAGCACCTCGCAGAACTGGAGCAGATACGCGAGCACGTCGGCGACCTCGTCCGCCACCCGGTGCGCCTTGCGGGGGTCGTCCATCACCCGCGCCGACTCCTCCGGCGTCAGCCACTGGAAGATCTCGACGAGTTCCGCGGCCTCGACCGTCAGCGCCACGGCGAGGTTCTTCGGGGTGTGGTACGGCTGCCAGTTCCGCGCCGCGGCGAACTCGGCCAGTCTGCGCTGTAGTGCCTTCACGTCCGGTTCCGTCATCGCACCAGGTCTACCACCGTCACGCCCTGGATCCCCCGTGTGGCCGCCCCCTCCCCCACCTCCCCCACGAGGCGCATGTGCCCGTCGGCGCAGACGGAAGCGGCCAGAGCCAGGAGGGCGCGCAACTGGGCCGTGTCCAGGGCGCGGTCCAGGTTCTCGGCGAGGACGGTCAGCGACTGGAGGGCCCGCGGGACCTCCGCCGCCTGGTCGACCGCCAGCACACCGGGGCCGGTCAGCAGGACCAGCGCGAGGGCCAGGAAGCGCAGTTCGCCGTCGCCGAGCCGGCCGAGCGGGGTGGGCAGGCCCGCGCTCTCGGGGGCGCCCCGGCCGAGCACCGCGCGGACCGTGCCGTCGGGGAGTTCCTCGACGCCGACCTCGCTGACGGGACCGGCGCATCCCGCGCGGGCGACGGACGTCAGCCTCGCGTGGCGGCGCGTGCACTCGTGGCGGGTGCGGTGGAGCACGGCGGCCAGGTTGTCGCAGCCGGGCCGGAGCCGCCCCTCCCCCGGTGCGACCGGCTCGCGCATCCGCTCGGGTCGCGGGTCGCAGGGGAACACCGAGCGCAGTGCCACCACGACCTGCTCCGCGGCCGCGAGGACCTGTCGCTGTCCGTCCGTCGTCCCCGCGACCCGGAGCGGCAGCAGCGCCGTGCCGAGCAGGTCGTCGGGGAGCGGGGCGCGGGTGACCCCGGCGTCGCCGGCGGTGTGCCAGGCGGCCTGGACGCAGGAACGCCCGGGGTCGCGCAGGGCGGAGCTCAGCAGTGTCCGCCCGCCGGCGGTCAACCGTTCGCCGACGACGCGCAGTTCGGGGTCGGCCTGGACGGCGACGTCGAGCCGGACGGGCCCTTCCGGTCCGTCGACCGTGCAGCCGATCCTGAATCCCCGCCTGCCCTGCCTGTCGCGTGCCGCACCCTCCGGCACACAGCCCGCCGGATCGGGGAACACCTCGCCCAGCGCGGCGCCGGCCCCGAGCCCGGCCAGTGCCGCGTACGCGCGCAGCGCGGTCGACTTCCCGCTGCCGCTCGGCCCGGCGAAGAGGGTGACGGGGCCGAGCGGCAGGGTCCTCCCCCGGTGCGCGGCGAAGGAGGAGAGTCGCAGTTCGGTGACGGTGGGGCGGAGGGTGGATACGTCCATACGGCGGACGCTACGCAGGGCCCGGCACGCCGAACCGTTACCTCTGGAAACGCTTCCTACGAATGAGGGACGGCGGCCGCGGCGAGACCGTCGACCTCCGTACCGACGGGCGCGAGCAGGAACACGTTGCGGTCGACGCGGTGCATCCCGCAGCCCAGTCCGAAGACGACCCCGCTGCTGAAGTCCAGGATGCGCTTGGCGACTTCGGCGTCGGCGCTCGTGAGGTCGAGCAGCACGGGGACCTGGGCGATGAGGTACTCGGCGACCTCGCGGGCGTCGGCGAAGACCTGCACGCGCAGGACGACCATCCGACGCTGCTCCACCTCGGCGCCGGGCGCGGCGTCCAGACCGTCCCGGGGGATCGTGCGGTGGTCCACGCGTGAGGGCCACTCGTTGCGGCCCCTCAGCGGCACGACCTGGGCCAGGCCCTCCCACTGCTCGTCGGTGACGTCGTACCTCTCGTACCTGCTCATGCGACCATCTTCGCGCCCCTCACCCATTCGGCCCAACAGCGACACGAACGAGTCCGCACCCGGCCCGTGGGAGACGGGGCACGGGTGCGCAGCGGAGGGCGTGGACCCGGCGTCGTGCCGGGTCAACGGTGCCGGCGGTGTGCCGCCGTGCTCCGACGTGTTGACGCTGTCGGTGCCGAGGCCGTTGGACGGACGCGGCCGGCACCACCTCGGGTCCGGGACGGCGGCCTCGTCGGCGTCGTCGGGGTCCTTCTTCCGACATGGGGCAGGAGAGGGTCATGGCCCACCACGGCGACGCCCTGCCGGCTCCCGTCCCCGGACACCGGAGCTGACCCGCCGTGACCGGGCGGCGTCCTGAACGGAGCGGGACCGCACACCTGTTGGCAGACGCACCCGCCCGGGAGCACACTGCACGGGCGGACGGCCGCCATGGCTCCAGGGTGCGCCGCCGCGATCGAGATCGCATGCCGGCGTCTCCCCGGAGGACCGTCCGCCGTCGCGCCCGCGTCGTTCGCCGCCGGACGTGCCCGCCGTCGCCGCACAGGGGGCCTCCCGGTGTATCGGCGTCAAACGGGCCACGGGGCGTGCGCAACCGTCGGAGCCGGTGGAGCATGAGAGTGATGACCGGATCCGTGACCCTGATCAGTGAGAGCCCGGAGGACCCGTTCTCGCTGGGGCGGGCCATCTCCGTCGTGCTGGACGAGCGGGGGTCGGTGGTCGGCTGGAGCGAGCGCGCGCGCGAAGTCCTGGGGTTCACGGACGCCGAGGCTCTCGGGCGCCGTGCGGAGGACTTCCTCGTCGCCGCCCGTGACCACGGCCTCGTGCGGGAGGCCGCGGCGGACTGCGTCCGGGACGGGGGCTGGTTCGGGGTGGTGCCCGTCCTCGACCGGGAGGGCCGCCGGTCCCGTTTCGGGGTCCGGGCCAGACGGGTGATACGGGCGGGCAGGGCGGACGAGTGGCTGCTGGTGGGCGCACCGGCCGGGGAGGTCGCCCAGTGGGAGATCGACAGGTCGGTCATGGAGGGGCTGTTCTGCCGCTCCCCCATCGGTCTGTCGGTGCACGACCCGGAGCTGGCGATCCTGCGGATCAACCGGCCGATAGCACACATCGGTGGCATCACCAGCGACCAGGCCCGGGGCCATCGCATCGGTGACTTCCTGGTGGCCGCGGACGCCGAGACGATCGAGTCCCGGCTGAACGAGGTCCTGGAGACCGGCACCCCGATGATCTTCACCGAGCAGTCGTGCCGGCTGCTCATCGAGCCCGGGGTCGAACGCTACGTGGCGGTGTCGGCCTTCCGCATGGAGGACTCGGGCGGCCGGACGCTCGGGGTGACCCAGCTGGTGGAGGACGTCACCGACCGGCACCGGGCGCGCCGCCGGCTGGCGATGCTGAACGAGGCGAGCGAGCTCATCGGCACCACGCTGGACGTGGAGACCACGGCGCAGGAGCTGGTGGACGTCGCCGTGCCAGGAATCGCCGACTGTGTGACGGTCGACCTGCTGCCGGCCGTCGGGCTCGGCGAGGCGCTGTTCCCGGAGCGCGGCGGACCGCTGCGCAGGTCCGCGTTCAAGTCGGTGGCGCCGTTCCCCGAGCAGGTGATGTACCCGGTGGGCACGCTCCGGTCGTTCCCGAAGGACTCGCCGCAGGCCCGGTGCCTGGTGAGCCGGCGCCCCGTGCTGGTGCCCCACATGGACCCCGAAGACGTGGAGCTGGGCCTGGACCCCGAACGGACCGAGCACGCCCGGACGCTGGGCGTCCACTCGCTGATGGTCGTGCCGCTGACCGCCAGGGGCCTGGTGCTGGGGCTCGTCTGCCTGTGGCGGTACGTCGTCCCGGAGCCCTTCGAGGAGGACGACCTGACGCTGGCGAACGAGTTCGCCGGGCGGGCCGGGATCGCCATCGACAACGCCCGCCGTTACACCCAGGAGCACCGCACGGCGCTGGCCCTGCAGCGCAGGCTGCTGCCGCGCGAGGTTCCCTCGCAGCCGGCGGTGCGCGTCGCGCACCGGTACCTGCCGGCGGGCGGCGCCGCGGGGGTCGGCGGTGACTGGTTCGACGTGATCCCGCTCTCCGGGGCCCGGGTCGCGCTGGTCGTCGGCGACGTCGTGGGCCACGGCATCAACGCGGCCGCGACGATGGGACGGCTGCGCACCGCCGTGCACACCCTGGCCGACCTGGACCTGGAACCGGACGAGGTGCTGTCCCACCTCGACGACCTCGTCACCCGGCTGGCCGGCGAGCAGGAGCACGGCGACGAGGGCTCACCCGGCGAGCAGGTGGTGGGCGCCACGTGCCTGTACGCCGTGTACGACCCGGTGTCCCGGATCTGTTCCGTGGCCCGCGCCGGTCATCCGCCGCCCGCGCTCGTGGCGCCGGACGGCGAGGTGAGCCTGCCCGACCTGCCGGCCGGGCCGCCGCTGGGCCTCGGCGGGCTGCCGTTCGAGTCCGAGGAGCTGGAGCTGCCGGAGAACAGCGTGCTCGCCCTGTACACCAACGGGCTCATCGAGGGCGACGCGCACGACGTCGACGCCGGGCTCGACCGGTTGTCGGAGGCCCTGAGCGGCCGCGACCGGCCGCTGGAGGACATGGCCCAGTCCGTGGTGGACGCGCTGCTGCCCGCGCGGCCCACCGACGACGTGGCCCTGCTGCTGGCCAGGACCCGCACCCTCGCGTCCGAGCAGGTCGCGACGTGGGTGCTGCCCGCCGAGCCGACCGCGCCGGCCCGGGCCCGGGTGCTGACCGCGGAGAAGCTGACCGAGTGGGGCCTGGAGGAGATGATCTTCACCACCGAGCTGATCGTGAGCGAACTCGTCACCAACTCCTACCGCTACGCCGGCGGCCCGGTGACCCTGAGACTCATCCGTCTGCACCGGCTGATCTGCGAGGTCTCCGACCCCAGCAGCACCTCGCCGCATCTGCGACGGGCCCGCAGCACCGACGAGGGCGGCCGCGGCCTGCTGCTCGTGGCACAACTGACGTCACGGTGGGGTACACGGCACGCGCATGAGGGCAAGACTGTCTGGACCGAGCAGGAGCTGCCGGGCTGACCGGTGGGGCCGAAGCTGCACGGATCCGGGCACGGAGGGACGATAAGAGCGCCCAGGTTTCCGGCGGGGTGGGCATGACCTGCACAAATACCCTGTGACGGTGGCGGGAGGAGCAGCTGCGGATGGGTGGCACCGAAGCGTTCCCCGGTGACCTGGTACCGAGCGTGGAGGCGGGCCCCGCCCCGCCCGGCGGGCTGCTCGACGTGCTCGGTCTGGCACCGGTGGTGCTGGACGCGGAGGGGCGGATCGCCCTGTGGAGCCAGCAGGCCGAGGAACTGCTGGGCTACACCGCGGAGGAGGCGCTCGGGGAGTTCGCGCTGCGGCTGCTGGTCGAGGAGGAGCACATCGAGACCGTCCTCGAGCTGTTCTCGAGCGTGATGGAGAGCGGCGAGAACTGGGCCGGGGTGTTCCCGGTGAGGCACAAGGACGGCGCGATCCGGCAGCTGGAGTTCCGCAACATGCGGCTCCAGGACCGGCACGGCGGTTTCTACGCGCTGGGGCTGTCCACCAGCCAGGAGACCCTGCGCCAGGTGGAGCGCGACCTGGCCCTGTCGGTGCGGCTGGTCGACCAGTCCCCGATCGGTCTGGCCGTGCTCGACCCCGAACTGCGGTGTGTGACGGTCAACCCGGCCCTGGCGGGCGTCAGCGGGCTCCCCGCGGAGCAGCACGTGGGCCGCCGTGTGAGCGAGACCCTGCCGTTCCTGGACGCCGCCCGGCTCGAGGCCGCGATGCGCCGGGTGCTGGAGACCGGTACGCCGATGGTGGACCGCCAGGTGCTCGGGCGCACACCGTCCGACCTGGACACCGAGCGCGCCTGGTCGGTCTCCCTGTACCGGCTGGAGGACCCTCGCGGCCGCATCCTCGGGGTGGCGGCGTCCGTGGTGGACGTGACGGACCGGCACCACGCCGCCAAGGAGGCGGAGCGGGCCCGGCACCGGCTGTCCCTGGTGGCCGACGCGTCGATGCGGATCGGCACCACCCTGGACCTGTGGGAGACCGCGCGGGAGCTTGCCGATGTGGCGGTGCCCGAGCTTGCCGACATCGCCGCGGTGGACGTACTGGACTCGGCGGTCGAGGGGCGGCGCGAGTCGGTGCAGGCCGGCAGCACGGCGGTGTTCCGCGCGCTCGCCGTCGCGGCCGCCCATCCGACCGTCGCCGTGCAGGCGGCCGACCCACCGGGCGAGATCACCCGTTACGAGGCCGACCGGCTGGTCACCCAGTGCGTGCAGACGGGCGAGCCGGTCGTGGTGCCGCACGTGGCGAACGAGGACCTGCCCCGGATCGCGCGGGACGCGTCGGCGGCGGTGCTGCTGGCGGCGGCGGGGGTGCACTCGTACATGGCGGTGCCGCTGATCGCCCGCGGGGAGGTGCTCGGAGCGCTGGACCTCAAGCGGTTCCGCAACCCGGTCCCTTTCGACTCCGACGACGTGCTGCTGGCCAGCGAGCTGGCGAGCCGGGCCGCGGTGTGCATCGACAACGCGCGCTGGTACCAGCAGCAGCGCAACGCGGCGCTCGCCCTCCAGCGCAGTCTGCTGCCGCGGCATCCGCCGAACCTGGTCGGACTGGAGGTCGCCTCCCGCTACCAGCCCGCGGGAGCGGTCAGCGAGGTCGGCGGCGACTGGTTCGACATCCTCCCCCTCAGCGACGGGAAGACCGCGCTGGTGGTGGGCGACGTGATGGGCAGCGGCATCAACGCGGCGACGGCCATGGGGCGGCTGCGCACCGCCACCCAGACCCTCGCCTCCCTGGGGCTCGGGCCCGACGAGGTGCTGCGGCACCTGGACTCGATCACCGGTGAACTGGAGCCGTACATCGCGACGTGCCTGTACGCCCTGTACGACCCGCACAAGGGCCGGGTGTGCATCTCCACGGCCGGTCATCTGCCGCCGGTGCTGCAGCGGCCCGGCGAGGCGCCCGTGCTGCTCGACCTGCCGACCGGGGTGCCGCTGGGCGTCGGCGGGGTGGAGTTCTGCTCCGTCGACTTCGCCCTGTCCCCCGGGGACACGCTGGTGCTCTACACGGACGGTCTGGTGGAGACGCGCGACCAGGACATCGACACCCGGCTGCATGCGCTGCTCACGCTGATGGCGGGGCCGACCGCGGGCCTGGAGGAGACGTGCGACCGCCTCCTGGACTCGCTGCGGCGGGGGCCCGTGGAGGACGACGTGGCCCTGCTCATCGCGCGCGTGCGGGAGTGAGCGCCGGCCGGCGACGTGAACGCAGGCCGGCGACGTCATCGCGGTGAACCGGAGGGCGGGGGCGCGGAGCCGTCCCGGGGGCTTCGGCGCGCGGGCCGGGGGCTGCCGCGCCGCCCGCGGACGCCTCCTCCCGGACGGCCGTCGCCCGGGTGGTGGCGCTCTCCGCAGGCGGCGGGTACGGCCTGTACCGGCTGATCCTGCGCCGCTCCGGGGTGACCCGGGTCAATGCGCTGATGTTGCTCATGGCGCCGGTGACGGCCGTGCGGGGCGCACTGCTCTTCGGGGAGCCCCGTTCGGCACACAGACCGCGGTCGGCATGGCGGCGGCCCTCGCCGCGGTGACCGTCGTGCACCGGGGCGAGGACCGCGGCGGCACCGGTCCCCGTCCGCGCCGGATCGGGGCCGGGTCCCGCAGCTCCCCGTGACGGGCCGTCAACCACCCGTGCCGTACGGGCGCCTGGCCCGGGTTCCTCCTACCGCTGGATGGTTCCCGGGGTGATCGTCACCCGCTCGCACTCGACGAAGTGCTCCATCGCCGACGCCTCCCGGGCGGCCCCGTCGAGGGTGCACGGCACATCGGCGGCGGCGACCAGGTAGCGGGCGCCCGCGCCGTCCTCCTCCGTGAACCCGTTCACGACGCCGCGCGGCAGGGACTGGACCTCGGAGAGGATCCCGAACACCAGGGCGTTGACGCGCGCGGTCTGCCCGGGCATCCGCACCACGCTGGTCGTACCGGCCGCGAGGGCCGGGGCCAGGGAGCAGACGAGCAGGGCGACCGGGGACCGGCGCGGCACGACGATTCCCGCGACGCCGCGGGGGCGGCGCAGCAGGAGGGAGCACTTCCCCGGGCCGACTTCGAGCGCGCGGCCGTGCCCGGTGCGCACGAGCGAGGCGAAGTACCGCAGCCGCGACGGCACCGTCTCCGCCTCGAAGCGCGCGTGCTGCCTCGGCTTTCCGTCCGCCTGGGCCAGCGACTCGGTCAACTGCCCGACGTGCGCGGCGAACACGTCCGCCATCTCGTGCAGGGTCCTGGCACGCAGATGGCGGTCGTCCTTCCAGCGCGTCTCGCCGAAGGCCCTTCTGGCCGCCACGAGCGCCCGTGCGGCCATCTCGCGCCCGTCGCCGGCACCCCCGTCCGTCGTCCGGCCGCCCGGCGCCGTGCGGGCGTCGGGGCCGTCACGGCCTCCCGGGCCGACCCAGGTGCCGTCGATCCAGTGCAACGCGGTCGCAGTCGTCATGGCTCACTCCCAGCTTCGTCCGGAGCGCTGAGTGAACGGACACGTCGTTGTTCGGCGCGTTGCCGGTCCGACATGGCCGCCGTACCGGACGACGCCGCGCGCGCTCCACCGCGCCGCGGCCCGCATCGGCCGCCTCTGCGACGACGTCGCCGGTGTACCCGAGTGGCAGATCCGTCTCGTGCAAGAACGCTGATCGGTCTCGTGGTGGAGTCGCTCGGACTTCCTTGGCGCCGGAGGCGCCCGCTCAGCCGTCCCGGGATGACCGGCTGATCTGGGGGAAATCGCCGCATCGCCTGCACGCCGGGGGTCCCGGCGGTCGCCGCCGGCTCACCGGCGGGGGCCCGTCCCGCGGGCCGTCTCCCCATGCTGCCGCCGTCGGGTGCCGGGCGCAACGCGAGCCGTGGGCGCCCCGGTTTCGGGCCTTCCACCGCGTACCGATACACATGAGGTCGACCATTTCGAGCCGATCCGGGGCCGTACGACCCGCCCGGGCCGTACGACCGGTTCGGCGGCAGGACCGGAGACGCGGGGGCGGATCAGGTGGTACGGACAGCGGGTGCGGCGACACCGACCGGGCGGGAGCCCGGCGAGCGGGAGGAACACGAACACCGCGGAGAGCGCGGAGAGCGCGGAGAACCGGGGCGGCAGGGGGACGGCGGAGTACCGGGGCGGCAGGGGGACGGCGGAGTACCGGAAGACCGGGGAGAGCGGCGGGCCCGGGGAGACCGGGGGAAGCGGCTGACCAGCGTGGACGCCGCCCGCGCCGTGGCGGTCCTCGCGATGTTCGCCGCGCACATCGGCCCCCCGGCGAGGCCCGAGGGGGCGGGCCATCTGATCGTCGCGTTCGACGGGCGCGCGCCCGCGATCTTCACGCTGATCGCGGGGCTGTCACTGTCGCTCTCCCGGGGCGGGACCCGCCCGCGCCCTCCGGAGAGGAGTGCTCGGCGCGGCACGCTCGTCCGCTGCGCGGTGCTCGCGGCACTGGGTCTGGCCCTCGCGGAGCTGAGGTCCGGGATCGCGGTCATCCTGACCTTCTTCGCGGTGTACTTCCTGGCCGCCGAGCCGCTCGCCCGGCTGCGGACCCGCACCCTGCTCGTACTGGCGGCGCTCTCACCGGTCGTCGGACCCGTGCTGTCCTACGTGCTGGGGCCGTACTTCGGCCACCGTGTGTCCGGCCGCGGCCGTTACCCCGGGTTCGACGCGGTCACGAGCCTGCCGGGATTCGGCGACGCGCTGGAGACCCTGCTGCTGTCCGGCGCGTACCCGTGGCTCACCTACTTCCCGTACGTGCTGGTCGGCATGGCGCTGGGCCGCGTGATGGATCCGAGCCGGCCGGGCACCGCCGGCCGGCTCATCGGCTGGGGAGCCCTGGCCACGGCGGCCGGGCACGGGCTGTCGGCGCTGGCGCTGGGGCCGGGCGGCGGTCGTGAGGCACTTCTGCGGGCGGTCGCCGAAAGCCACCCGGCCGCGGTGAACGCCCCCGATCCGGTGCAGGTGGTGCTCGCCTCCCAGGCGGGCGCGATACCGAGCACCTCCTGGGCCTGGCTGCTGGTCGACGGGCCGTACAGCCAGACACCCTTGGAGACCGTCGCCAACATCGGCGCCGGTCTGCTGCTCCTCGGTCTCGCCGTCGCCGCCGCCCGCGGCGGGCTGCTCCGCCCGTTGATGCGCCCGCTGGCCACCGTGGGCACGATGGGGCTCTCGGTGTACGCCGTCCATGTGCTGGCCCGCGCCGAGTTGCGGCCCCAGCACGGCTGGGGGGCGCTGGGCGCGTTCTGCCTGGTGTCCCTGGTGGGCTGCGCGCTGTGGGCCCGTGCCTTCCGCGGCACGCAGCCGGGCCGGGGACCGCTGGAATGGCTTCTGCACGTCCTGGTGCGGGCGGTCACCCCGAAGGGGGCCGCGGCGCCGGCCGATTCGACCGGGGCGCAGCGGACCCCCCGGGAGGCGACCGGGCCGTAGGTAGCGGCCCTCAACGGGCGCCGGGGGCGCCGCCGTCCGTCAGGGCGGCCGGCGCGGGCACGTCCCACTCGGCGGGCGGCGCCCACTCCCGCCACCGCTCCCACCAGCACTGACCGCGCTCCACGAGACCGACGACCCGGGAGGCGGCCGCTCGCACGGCGGCCGCCTCCTCGGCCGTGAGGCCGCCCGTGCGCACGCGTTCGTCGAAGTGGTCGACGTCCTTCCACCGGTACGGGGAACCGTCGCCCGGGATGACGAGGTCCAGCTCGTGGTCGAGCGTGTCGAACCCGCGCTCCGTACGGGCGAACGGCGCCTGGAAGTTGACGTACCACTCCCGCAGGGTGCCGCCCTCCCAGCGGCCCCACACCGCGTACCCCTCGCCCGGGCGCTGGAGTTGGAGCACGCCGCTCGACTGCCACTCGTGCGCGAACGCGAGCCACGCGTGCGGGCCCCAGCGGAAGTCGCCGTGGCCGAAGGTGAGGGGTGTGCCCCGGGCCAGGTACACGGCGAGCGCGTGCTCGTCGTCGGCCGCCACCCGCACGGGATAGACCAGCCATTCACGGCCGTCCAGCATCTCCCGGCGGACGATGACCTCACCCTCGCGGAATCGTGTCTCCATGAGCCGCCACCCTACGGCGACGTGCAGAGCCGCACCCTCAGCACGCTGTTGCCGCCGGTGCCGTACCCGGGGAACGTGACCGTCTCCCCGGGCCGCACCTCACGGCAGGGCACGTCGAAGCCGTCGGCGTACTCCACGGTCAACCGGTGCGTGGTGTCACAGCCGTTGGCGACGTGCGTGTAGCGCCAGCTCGCCGTGTACCGGACGCACTCGGGCGCCGGTTCGCCTCCCTCGGCCGCCGTCGACGCCGCCCGGGCCACCACCGGCGCCGCCTGGGCCGTGCCGGCCGAGAACAGCGCCGCCATCACCGCTACGCCGACAACTGAACCGATCAACTGTCGTGCCATCGACCTGACTTCAGAGGTTGAATTCATGGAGCCAGTCTGAAGCATCAGGAAGGGGCTCGGGGTGCTTTCCTTCCGGGAAGTGAATTCAGATCATGAAGTGAAAGGTGCACGCACTGCGGCCCTGTCGCGAGCGAGGACCCGACGCAACGGGCGAACGCCCGGGCCGCCCGCGCCGGGCCGCGGGGGCGCGGCCTCGTGTGCGTCGCTCACCGGACGGCCAGGTTCTCGAGGTACGAGCGCACATTGCGGCGGGTCTCGGGAACGCTGTCACCGCCGAACTTCTCCGCGACGGCGTCCGCCAGCACCAGCGCCACCATCGCCTCGGCCACGATCCCCGCCGCCGGCACAGCACACACATCCGAGCGCTGGTGGTGGGCCGCGGCGGACTCGCCGGTCACCACGTCCACCGTCCTGAGCGCACGCGGCACGGTCGCGATCGGCTTCATCGCCGCACGCACCCGCAGCAGCTCCCCCGTGCTCAGACCACCCTCGGTACCGCCGGAGCGGCCGGAGGAGCGACGGATGCCGTCCTCGGTGGAGACGATCTCGTCATGGGCCCGGGAACCGGGCACCCGGGCCAGCTCGAAACCGTCACCGACCTCCACACCCTTGATCGCCTGGATGCCCATCAGCGCCGCGGCCAGACGCGCATCGAGCCGGCGGTCCCAGTGCACGTGCGAACCCAGACCCACCGGCACCCCGTAGGCAAGCACCTCCACCACACCACCGAGCGTGTCACCGTCCTTGTGCGCCTGATCGATCTCCGCGACCATCGCCTTCGACGCGTCCGCGTCCAGGCAGCGCACCGGGTCGGCGTCGAGCCTCTCCACATCCGCCGGCGTCGGGTACACCCCGCGGGGAGCCCTGGCCGCGGCAAGCTCGACCACATGCGAGACGATCTCGACGCCCGCCGTCTCCCTCAGATAGGAGCGGGCGACGGCGCCCAGAGCGACACGCGCCGCGGTCTCCCGGGCACTCGCACGCTCCAGCACCGGCCGGGCCTCGTCGAAGCCGTACTTCTGCATCCCCGCAAGATCCGCATGACCAGGCCGGGGCCGGGTCAACGGCGCGTTACGAGCCAACTCGGCCAGCTCGGCCGGATCGACCGGATCGGCCGCCATCACCTTCTCCCACTTGGGCCACTCCGTGTTGCCCACCATGACCGCGACCGGAGAACCCAGCGTGAGCCCGTGCCGCACCCCACCGAGGAAGGTCACCTCGTCCCGCTCGAACTTCATCCGCGCACCACGTCCATAACCCAGGCGCCGCCGTGCCAGATGGTCCGCCACCATCCCCGTGGTGACCGGGACGCCGGCGGGAAGACCCTCCAACGTCGCCACCAGCGCGGGTCCGTGCGACTCCCCCGCGGTCAGCCAACGCAACCTGCTCAACGGACCGCCCCGCCGACGGGCCCGACCGACGGCGAGAAGCCGTGCAGCCAGTCGACCTTGTCGTACAGGTCGGTCTCGGAGAGTCCGGACAGCATGGCGTTGCGCGCCTTCGCCTCGTCGCCGGCGGGATGGTACAGCCGGGTGCCCATCTCACGGGCGACGAACTGCGCCCGCGCCGTGCGTTCGCGGCGTTCGGCCGCGTACTTCTCGAGGCGCGGGGCGAGGGACCCGGCGTCGCAGTCGAGGAGTCCACCGAGGACGACGGCGTCCTCCAGGGCCATGCAGGCGCCCTGGGCCGCGTACTGGAGCATGGGGTGGGCGGCGTCGCCGAGCAGCGCCACGCGGCCGTCGGTCCAGGTGTCGACGGGGTCGCGGTCGCACAGGACCCACGTCCGCCAGTCCTCGCCGAGTTCCAGCAGGCGTCGGACGGTGCCGCGCAGACCGGGGAACTCCGCGAGCACGTGACGTCGTTCGACGGGGTCCCCGGCGACGGCGACGGTCGCGCCGTCGTCGCGGGTGGCGGCGAGGTTCAGGTACCTGCCGCCGCCGATGGCGTAGTGGACGAAGTGCCACTTGGGGCCGGCCCACAGCGTGACCGTGTTCCAGCGCAGGTCCTCGGGGACCTTCTCCATCGGGATCACCGAGCGGTAGATCGTGTGGCCGGAGACACGGGGTTCGCCGTCCCCGACGAGCCGGGCGCGGACCACCGAGCGGATGCCGTCCGCGCCGATCAGCGCGTCGCCGGTGACCGCGGTGGCGTCCGCCAGTGCGGCCGTGACCCTGCCGGCGTCCTGGGTGTAGCCGGTCACCTGCGCTCCGGGGACCAGCTCGACGCGGGGGTCGGCGCGGCAGGCCCGCAGCAACGGTTCGTACAGGTCGCCGCGGTGCACGACGGCGTACGGGTTGCCGAACCGCGCACGGTAGGGCCCGGTGAGCGGCATCCGGGCCACGCACTCGCCCGACGTGCCGTCCATGAGGCGAAGTTGGTCGATGAAGACGGCCTTGCCGCGGACCTCCGCGCCCACACCGAGACGGTCCAGGGCCCAGAAGGCGTTGGGGCCGAGTTGGATGCCGGCGCCGAGTTCCTCGAAGGCCCGGCGGCGTTCCAGCACGACGACGTCGTGCCCCTGCCGTGCGACGCTCAGGGCGGCGGCCAGCCCGCCGATTCCGCCCCCGGCGACGATGATCCTCGCCATGTCGTGTTCGCTTCCCTTCCCAGTCGTACGGACGGGTGACGGCCCGGCGCGATGCCGGGCACGTCCCCGAGGTCCTGTGTCGTCACGCGCCGCGGCGCGGCGGCGCGCGGGCCGCCGACCGGACGTGCGACCGCGGTGACGGCCGGCGGCCGTCACCGGCCCCCTACTCCTCGAGGGCGATGCCACGGCCGGCGAGGGCCGCCGTGGTGAACAGCCCCTCGACGGTGGCCTCGACGTCGAAGGCGGTCACGGAGTCCGGCGGGCGGCCGATGAGTTCGGCGGCGCGCGGAGCCAGGGGCACGGCGGCGGCCTCGGCGGACTCCCACAGCAGCACGGCTCCCCAGCGCTGCCGGGCCGTGTCCGAGATCCAGAACTTCAGCCTCAGGCCGGGAACCCGGGCGAAGCGGTCAACGGCCTCGTCCCGCAGGAAGGAGCGCAGCGACTCCACGGTCTGTGCCGAACCGGCGAGGTCCCACCACACGATCACCGCGTGCACGAGCGCAGCACCTCCGTCAGCAGGGACTCGGTGACGGCCACACCGTTCTGGGACAGCACCGACTCGGCGTGGAACTGCAGGGAGGCGAACCCGCTGCCGCGCAGGGCGTGGACCTCGCCGTTCCCGGGGTCCCGGCAGATCTCCACGACGCCGCGGACGGGGTGCTCGGTCTTGTCGGAGTCGGCACGCGCGGCGAAGGTGTTGTAGAAGCCGACGCGCTGCCGCTGCCCGAAGAGGTCGATCTCGCGCTGTACGCCCTGGTTGGGCACGTCCCGCCGGACCAGGGGCAGACCGAGGAGGGTGGCGAGCACCTGGTGACTCAGGCAGACCGCCATGAACGGCTTCCGGGTCTCCAGCAGTCGTCCGACGGTGCCGCGCAGATGCCTGATCTTCGGGTCGTCCGTCAGGCGGGGGTCGCCCGGGCCGGGTCCCATCACGACCAGGTCGTGGGCGTCGGTGTCGTACGCCTCGTCGAACCGCCGCACCGTCACCGTGAGCCCGAGCGACCTGAGCTGGTGCCCGATCATGGCGGTGAAGGTGTCCTCCGCGTCCACCACCAGCACGCTGCGGCCGGCCAGTTCGGCGGCGCGGGCCGTGGCGTCGCCGGGTGCCCCGGTCAGCCAGAAGTCGGCGATGGTCTCGTTGCGCCGGGCGAGGGCGCTGAGGACCCGCTCCTCGGTGGCGAGGGGGGTGGGGCCGGGTCCGTCCAGGGCCGCGAGCAGCCCGGCCGCCTTCGCCCGGGTCTCGGCGACCTCCGACGCGGGGTCGGAGTGACGCACCAGCGTGGCCCCGACGCCTATCCGCAGCCGGCCGGAGCGGTCGATGTCCGCGGTGCGGATGAGGATGGCGGAGTCCAGTGTGCGCCCGCCGGACGCGTCCCGGCCGATGAGCGCGGCGACCCCGCTGTAGTAGCCGCGGCCCTCGGGCTCGTACCTGCTGATGACCTTGGCGGCGTTCTCCAGGGGGGAGCCGGTGACGGTGGGGGCGAACAGCGTCTCGCGCAGGATGTCGCGCACGTCCCGGGTGGTGCGGCCCTCGATGAAGTACTCGGTGTGGGCCAGCCGCGCCATCTCCTTGAGGTGGGGGCCGGTCACCCGGCCACCGGTCTCGCAGATCCGGGCCATCATCTTCAGTTCCTCGTCGACGACCATGTAGAGCTCCTCGGTCTCCTTGGGGTCGCCGAGGAAGTCGAGTACGCCGCTGAGGGTGGGGCCGCCGGCCGGGTAGCGGTAGGTTCCGCTGATGGGGTTCATCACGGCGGTTCCGTCGCTCAGGCTGACGTGCCGCTCGGGGGACGCCCCGACGAACGTGCGTTCGCCGGTGTGGATCAGGAACGTCCAGTAGGCGCCGGTCTCGCGCTCCAGCAGCCGCCGGAAGCACGACAGGGCGGCGGCGGGCGTGTACCCGGTGATGTCCGCGGTGAACGACCGCTTGACGACGAAGTTGGCGCCCTCGCCCGTGCCGATCTCGTCGGCGACGACCCTGCGCACCAGCGCGGCGTAGGTGTCGTCGTCCGTGTCGAACCGGCCGTCGGTCAGGGACACGGGCACGTCGGGCAGCCGTCGGAGCACGTCGCCCAGCGGGAGCGTCGCCTGCTCGCGCACCTCCAGGGCGAGCAGGGGTTCGCCGTCGTCGACGGCGGCGAAGCCGCGTTCGGTGAGCTGCCGGTACGGCACCAGGACGAGCACCTCGTGCCCGCCGTCCGTCCCGCCGGCCCCGCCACCGGCCGGCGCGTCCGCCACCGGCACGTCCGCGAGCGTGGCGCACCGGGTGACGTCGCCGAGGACGAGGTCGACGGCACCGGGGCCGGTGGTGTGCGGCCGGTGCAGAAGGGCGAAGGCGGGCGGACGGTCCCCGAGGACCTGCCCCAGCGGATCGTCGCGGCCCGGCGGCGAAGGCTCCGCGACGGCGGTGTTCGGACCGGTCACCGGGTGTCCTCCAGTTCGTTCAGCAGGTGTTTGGTGGTGGCCACCCGTGCGCATCGTTCCGCCGCGTAGGTCAGGGCCAGCCGGTGGTGGTCGGCGGAGAAGTCGGCCACCGCGTCCGCGGCGAGGAACGGCTGGATGTCGTGGGTGAAGGCGTCCACCGCCGTCATCAGCACACCGACGTGGGCGTAGACGCCGCAGACGACGAGCTGGTCACGGCCCTCGGCGCGCATGCGGTCCAGCAGGTCGGTTCGGGCGAAGGCGCTGTAGCGCCACTTCGTGAGCAGCCAGTCCCGCGGGCCGGGCGCCAGTTCGTCGACCACCTCGCGGTCCTCGGGCGACGTACGCATCCCCGGCCCCCAGAAGTCGCGGAGCAGACCGCGTTGTTCGACGGTCATGTCACCGGGCTGGGCGGTGTACGCCACCGGGATGCCGGCGGCGGCGCACCGCTCACGCAGCAGGGCGGCGTTGCGTACGAGCGGAGCGCCGGGGGAGCCGCCGCCGGCGAACGGCCGCAGGAAGTACCGCTGCATGTCGTGGACCAGCAGGACGGCGCGGCGCGGGTCGGGTGCCCAGGAGACGGCGGCGGGCGGCAGGTCGCCCTCGGCGGGCATGGGGTAGGTCTCGACGGGCGGTATGCCCGGGGTGGGACTGGTCACCGTGCTCTCCTCACTGGACACCGAGCGTCGCCCCGCCGTCCACGGTCAGACTGTGCAGAGTGATGTGGCCGGCCTCGTCCGACAGCAGGAAGGCGACCGCCTCGGCGATGTCGCCGGGCTGGGCGACCTTGCCGAGGGGGATGCCGACCTTGTAGGCGGAGGGTGTTCCCGCGACCGAGTCGCGGACGGCGGTGCCGCCCGCGTGCATACCGCGGAGCATCGGGGTGTCCGTGGAGCCGGGGGCGACCACGTTGCAGCGGATGCCGTGGGGGGCCAGCTCGAGGCCCAGGCATTTGGTGAACGCCGTCGCCGCCGCCTTGGAGGCGGCGTACGCGGCCATTTCGCTGCGGGCGGTGCCCGCCGCGTTGGAGGCGACCGTGACGACGGCCCCCCTGCCCCGGGCCACCATGCGGTCCGCCACCGCGCGGGAGACGTGGAAGACACCGGTGGCGTTGACGGCGAAGGTGTCCTCCCAGTCCCGGTCGGTGAGCTTGCGGGCCTCGCCGAGCCGCAGCACTCCCGCGGCGTTGACCAGGTGGTCCACCGGCCCCAGGGCGTCCTCGACGGCGGCTACCGCACGGTCGACGTCCGCGCTCGACGTGACGTCGGCGGGGACGGCGGTGACCCGCAGTCCCCGGGCGGTCAGCCGGCCGACGCTGTCCGCCAGCCGGGCGGGGTCCCGGTCCAGGGCGGCGACCAGGGCGCCGCGTTCCGCGAGGGTACGGACGACGGCTTCGCCGATACCCCCGGCCGCCCCGGTGACCAGGGCGATCCTGTCTTCCATGTTTCCTCCGAACTGGGGATGTGGCGTGGCGTTCGCGGACGGGCGGGGACGCCGGTCGCGGTCAGCCGCGCCAGGCCGAGACCACTTCGACCGCCTGGGCGGGGTTGAGCCGCGGATCGCAGAAGCTCAGGTACTTCTCGCCGACGCGGTCGAGGTACGAGGCATTGCGCACGCACTCGGTGACCGTCTCCGGGGTCGTCTCGAGGTGCAGGCCGCCGGCGGTACCGCCGTTCTCGCGCACCGCCTGCTGGAAGGCGTCGATCTCCTGCACGACGGTCTCCAGGAACCGGGTCTTCAGCCCGTTGGGGCCGTTGACCGTGTTGCCGTGCATGGGGTCGCTGAGCCAGATGACGGGGTGTCCCGCCGAGGCGACGGCCCGGACCAGCCGGGGCAGCCGCTCGGCCGCGGCCGTCGCGCCCATCCGGGCGATCAGCGTGAGCCGGCCGGGGCGCCGTTCGGGGTCCAGCTTCCCGCAGAGGGCGAGGAGTTCGTCCACCTCGATACCGGGTCCGATCTTGCAGGCGACCGGGTTGCTGACGGCGGCGAGCAGCGCGACGTGCGCGCCGTCGACCTGGCGGGTGCGCTCCCCTATCCACGGCCAGTGCGTGGAGGCCAGCAGCAGGGAACCGTCCGGCTCGCGGCGCAGCAGGGGGATCTCGTAGTCCAGCAGCAGCGCCTCGTGGCTGGTCCACACGGGCAGTTCGAGGCGGTGGCGCCGGGGCGTGCGCCAGCCGAGGTGGTGCATCGCGTCGCCGGCGGCGCGGTATCCGGACAGCAGATGGGCCGGGTCGGGGCGGCGGCCCTCGGGGTCCGGCTCGGGGCGGTTGACCATGTGGCCCCGGTACACGGGCAGCTCACGGTCGCCGACGGTCTCGGTGGGCCGGGAGCGCGGCTTGCCGAACTGGCCGGCCAGCCGGCCCACCCGCAGCACCGGCTTCAGCGCGGCGAGCTTCATGGTGCCGGCGAGCACGTCCAGCAGGGCGGCCTTGCGGGCGGTGTCCGACGGGTTGCACTCGGCGGGGTCCTCGGCGCAGTCGCCCGCCTGGAGGACCTGGATGTGCCCGGCGGCCGCCTCCATCAGTAGTTCGCCGAGGCGGTGCACGGCCTCGGCGTCGACCAGCGGCGGCATGTGCGCCAGTTCGTCGCGGACGCGGGACACGTGCGCCTCGTCCGGCCATTCGGGTTGCTGCAGGGCGGGCAGAGTACGCAGATGCGAGTGCATGTCGGTCACGGGAACCCCACGGGTGGTAGGCCGGTACACCGTCACGGGACGGCATCAGGGAAGCGGGTGGCGAGTGCGGTAAGGGTGCGGTGCGGATCGGCGCCGGCCGGGCGGCAGCGACGGCCGGCGCCGGCGGGCCGCACGGGCCCGCCCGGTGGGAGCGCCGTCAGAACTCGACGCGGACGTCGTACGCGGTGACCCAGGCATTGAACTCGACCAGGCGTTCGAGGACGGCGCGGGCGCTCCAGGGACCGCCGACCGCGAAGGAGCCCGCCGGCCGGTCGAGCAGCCGGCGCACGTCCTCCTCGGAGACGATGCGCAGCACCGGGGCGCCGTCGGTGAGGATCTCCTCGACCTTCCGGCGCAGGGCGAGTTCGTACGAGCGGTCCTGGGTCGACGGGTACGGGTTCTTCTTCCGGTCCAGGACCGAGTCGGGGAGCACTCCGCGCATCGCCGCGCGCAGCAGGCTCTTCTCCCGTCCGTCGAAGTTCTTCATCGCCCAGGGGGTGTTGTAGACGTACTCGACCAGCCGGTGGTCGGTGAACGGCACCCGGACCTCGAGACTGACCGCCATGCTGATGCGGTCCTTGCGGTCCAGCAGGAAGTTCTCCCACCGGGTGATGTTGAGGTAGGTCAGCTCCCGCATCCGGGCCTCGTGGCCCGTCTCGCCGGGCAGACGGGGGACCTCCTCCAGCGCCTCGGAATAGCGCTGCTTGACGTAGTTGGTGAGGTCGAGGCGGTCCCACAGGCCGATGTCGCGGAGCGCGCCGATGCCGCCGGCCTTCTCGAAGGGGTGGTGCCAGGGGAAGCTGTCGAGCTCGACGGCCTCCTTGTCGTGGAACCAGGTGTAGCCGCCGAACAGTTCGTCCGCGGCCTCTCCGGAGAGGGCGACCGTCATGCGCTCCCTCAGCGCCCGGCAGAGCAGGTACAGGGAGTACTCCATGTCGCCGGTGGACACGGGCAGGTCCTGTGCCCGCAGCACGGCCTCGCGGACCCCGGGGTCGAGGATGTCGTCGTTGTCCAGCTCGACGACGATGTGCTCGGCGCCGACCCGCTCGGCCACTTCGACGGCGAACGGGGTGTCCGGGTCCTCCCACTGCACATTGGACTCGAAGCGCTGCTCGTGCCCCACGAAGTCGACCGAGAAGGCCCGGATGGGCTCGGTGACGCCCCGCCGGGCGCGGGCGGCGGCCGCCAGCGCCGTGACGGCGCTGGAGTCGAGTCCGCCGGAGAGCAGGGTGCCGACGGTCACGTCGGCGACGAGCTGCCGGTCGACGATGTCCTCCAGCAGGGTCCGCACACGGCCGACCGTGGTGTCCAGGTCGTCGGTGTGCTCGCGGGCCTCCAGCTTCCAGTACGTCAGCTCGCTGCTGCCGTCGCGCGAGAAGCGGACGACGGTGGCCGGCAGCACCTCCCGCATGCCCTTGAACACTGCGTGCCCGGGTGTCTTGACGATGCTGAACATCTCACGCAGGCCGTCGGCGTCGACGACCGCCTCGACCTCGTCGTGGGCGAGGATGGCCTTGGGCTCGGAACCGAAGATCACGCCGTCGGCGGTCGGGTGGTAGTAGAGGGGCTTGACGCCCATCCGGTCCCGGACCAGGAGGAGTTCCTCGGTGCGCGGGTCCCAGATGGCGAACGCGTAGATGCCGTTGAGGCGCTCGGCGAACGAGGCACCCCACTCGAGGTAGGCCCGCAGCACCACCTCGGTGTCGCTGGACGTGCGGAACTCGTGTCCCAGCGCGCCCAGTTCGGCCCGCAGTTCCTTGAAGTTGTACACCTCGCCGGTGTAGGTGATGACCGGGAGCCCGGCGTCGTCCGAGGCGGCCATCGGCTGCCGACCGCCCTCGAGGTCGATGACCGCGAGCCGGCGGTGGCCGAGGATCGCGTGCCGTGACGTCCAGAGGCCGCCGGCGTCGGGGCCCCGGCAGACCATGGTCGCGGTCATCGCCGCCGCGACGTCGGCGGCCCCGGTCAGGTCTCGTCCGTAACTCACCCATCCGGCCAGTCCGCACATGAGAATTCAGGTCCTTTCGTTGAAACGTGGGCGGGCGGTCAGAAATCCTCGGCCTCATGGCGCAGCACATGCCGCGTCAACTGGACCCGACTTGACACATCGAGTTTCACGAACGCGTTTCTCACATGCGTGTTGACCGTATGCGGGGACACCATCAGTTCCTCGGCCACGGCACGGTTGCTCAGCCCTATCGCCACCAGGCGAGCCACCTGCAATTCGGTCGGTGTCAGCGAATTCCAGCCCGAACGGGACCTGCTCGGACGGGCCCTCCTCGTCGCCTTGAGCGTCTGCATCGACTCGCTTTCCGTGTCACTGCGCAACGTAGTCCGTGTAATCCGCCACGCCCTGGGGATGCGTAAGTCTCCACGTTTTCCGGGCGGTTACGAAAGCAAGACTGCCCTGCCGGAAGGCCGGGCGACAAAGCGGAATGAGCAACAACGTCAGACGCGCCGGAGAATGTCAGGCGCCCGCCATGTCGTCAGGTCCGGGGAATTTCGTCACTGTCGGCAAGCTGTGTCAGCTCGGCGGCGGAATGTCAGGTCAGCCCCCCTCCCGTCAGGTCGGGGGGACTGGGTCACAACGGGCGGACTTCGTCAGTACGGACGGACTTCGTCAGGTCGCCGGGACGCCGGCTTCCGCGGGGTCCGCAGACAGCGGAGGGAGCCGCGGCGTCCGCGACTCCCTCCTCACGGCGCGCCGTCGCGCCGTACGTCCTCTCCCGGTCAGGCGGTGGCGCCCCCGTCGATCACGTGGTCGTGCCCGACCACGTAGCTGGACTCCTCCGACGCCAGCCACAGCACGGCGTTGGCGACCTCCTGCGGGTCCGCGACGCGGCCCAGGGGCACGGTCGGCGCCAGTCGGGCGTCACGCTGCTCGCGGCTCTCGCCCGGCAGGTAGGACATGGGGGTGTCGATCGGGCCCGGGCTGATGGAGTTGATGCGCACGCCGTGCTGGATGTACTCGAGCGCGGCGGTACGGGTCAGGAAGCTGACCCCGGCCTTGGATGTCGAGTAGGCGCTCATGCCCGCCAGCCGCCAGTGGGCGCCCAGGTTCGAGGCGGTGTTGACGATGACACCGCCACCGTTGGCCGCCATGTGCGCGGTCTCGTGCTTGAGGGCGAGGAAGACACCGGTGAGGTTGACGGCGAGCACCTTGTTCCACACGTCCTCGTCGTGCTCGCCGACCGGCGTGCCGCCGCCGAGGATGCCCGCGTTGTTGAAGGCGACGTGCAGACCACCGTGGCGGAAGACCGCGGTGTCCACCATCGCCCTGACGCTCTCGGAGCTGGTGACGTCGACGACGACGCCGGAGCCCTTGCCGCCCTCGGTCTCTATCAGCTTGACCGTCTCGTCGACGCCGCTCTCGTTGACGTCGGCCACGACGACGGTCGCACCCTCCTTGGCGAAGGACAGCGCCGCGGTGCGGCCCAGTACGCCGCCGGCGCCGGTGACGAGGACGACCTTGTCGGTGAAACGTGCGCTCATGACGAACTCCTCTGTTGCGTGGTGTTGTTGCGTGATGCGTTGGTCTGTTCGGTCACCGGCCGGCGGCGGGCGTCGCCTCCGCGGGACGGCCCGGTCTCAGCCGCGGGCGGGAGTCCCGGAGGACCTCGAGGCGCGCTGCAGCAGGACGAGCGCGGACGCGACGGCCAGCGCGACGGCCGCGATTCCGAAGGCGAAGCCGTACCCGCTCGCGTCCGCCGCCGGCTCGCCGCTGCCGCCGTGCCCGGCGGCGTACGAGACGGCGAGCGGTACGAGGACGGCCAGTCCGACCGGTGGCCCGATCTCCATGGCCGTGTTCACCACTCCGCCCACCAGGCCGGCCTCCTCGGGTGCCGTCCCCTCGACGGCCCACACGGTCGCCCCGGAGAAGGTGAAGCCGGCACCGACCGGGAAGAGCGTGATCCCGGCGGCGAGCAGCCCCCAGTAGGAGGAGTCCGCGCCGAGCCCGCTCAGCAGCCCCATTCCCGCCGCCCCGAGGGCGAGTCCGGCGGCCGTCAGGGCACCCGCCCCGAACCGGCGCGCCGCCCTGCCGCCGACCGCCGCGGTGAACAGCACCGCGAGGACGGACGGAAGGAACGCGGCCGAGGTGCGCAGCGGTGAGTAGTCCAGCGTCCGCTGGAAGTAGAGCGCGAGGACGAAGAAGTACGTCGCCATCGCCGCGGCCGTCAGGCCGATGGCGAGCAGTGCGGCCAGTCGGCGGGCGGAGGCCAGCAGCGCCGGCGGCACCAGTGGGCGGGAGGTACGGGTCTGGGTCACCGCGAACAGGGCGAGGCCGAGGACGCCGACTCCCGTCCAGACCCCGTCCGATTCGCCCAGCCCGTAGATGAACGCGGTCAACCCCGCGGTGATGAGCACGGCGCCGGGCACGTCGAGCCGTTCGGGGCGGCGCGCCGGTCCCGCCGGCAGCAGCGGTGCGCACAGGGCGACCACCGCCGACACGACGGCCGGAGCGACGAACACCCAGCGCCACTGGACCCAGGAGAGGATCACTCCCGAAAGGATGTTGCCCGAGCCGGCCCCGATGCTCGCCAGGACTCCCCAGACGGCCAGTGCCCGGGTCCGCCGTGCGGCGTCCGGGAAGACGGAGCCGAGCAGCGCCATCGCGGCGGGGGCGGCGAACGCCGCGCCCACGCCCTGCGCGAAACGGGCGGCCACCAGGACCCACAGCGCGCCGGCGGCAGCGGCTGCCAGCGAGGCGGCCCCGAAGACGACCGTGCCGGTGACGAACACCCGGCGGTGGCCGAGCAGGTCGGCGAGCCGGCCGCCCAGGACCAGCAGCCCTCCGAAGGACAGGCTGTAGGCGGAGGTGGCGAAGACGAGGTCGGTGTCGGTCAGCCGTAAGTCCCGCTGGATCGCGGGCAGGGCCACCGTGATCACCGTGATCGTCGCGATCAGCGTGATCTGGACGGCGCCCAGCAACGCGAAGGACAGGCCGGGTCGCGACGGTGCCGCGTGGGGCGAGGTGTCCACAGAGACGGTACCCACAGTTGAACACTCATTCCAATACAGGGGCGGATTCCCGGAGAATGGCCTTGCTGTTCCCGTGATCAAAAGCTAGCACGTGTTTGAATGATCGGTCTAGATAAGAGGATGGCGACGCGGTTACGCAGGGCGGGAACCGTCGCTTTCCGGCCGTGGGCGAGGCCGTCGCCGGTAGACGGCGAGCCTCGGCGCGAACCCGTGGTGCGCGGTGGCCGAACCCCCGGAGATCGCACGTTCATGCGATGTCCCGGCACTGCGGGCCGACCAGAATCCCGGGTGACCCACGGATCAGGAAGGCACCTCACATGGCCACTTTCAGCTGGACGCTCCCCGTCGCCGGTCCGGGCGGGCACACGGTCGGCCCGGACGCCGGCCAGGTCTGGGAAGGACTGGTCCACAAGGCCGAGAACCCCAGCCCGTACGTCCCCGCCGTGACGGCATGCCGCGTCCTGGAGCGCTTCGACGACGGTTTCCTCCGCGAGATCACCGTCCGCGACACCGACCGGGTGCACGAGCGCGTGACCTTCGAGGACCACGAGCGCGTGGTGTTCCGGCCGGTCGACGATCCCTGCATCGAGGAGATCGTGAACGAGCTCGGCACCGACGCGACGGGACGGCCGACGCTGACCCTGCGCGTCACCCTCAGCCCCGCCGGGGTCGAGAAGGCGGAGCAGACCCGCTACTTCCTCCACGAGACCAAGCGCTACTTCTCGGACGCGCTGCAGTTCATCGTCGAGGGCCTCGTCGAGCGCCATGCGCGCTGACCGCTGCGCCGGCCGGTTCCCACGCCGGCTCCCCCCACAGGACATCGGAGCATGTGCCCCCCACTTCCCGTGTCCCCGCGCACCGCACGCCCCCCACCCGAACCGCCAGGAACCCGAAAGAGGAGCACACCACCATGCCAGGGCACACCCGTCGCGCGTTCGTCCGACATGCCGCGCTGATAGGAGGCGCGACGGCCCTCACACCTGCCGTCATCGCCACACCGGCCGCCGCTGAGACACCGGCCGCCGCCGAGGCGGTCCCCGCGCCCGCCCTCGTCGCCGTCCGGCCCGGGGACCGCCGCTACCCGGATCTGACGTGGGGCAGCAACCAGCGCTGGGTGGGCACCCCGGACACCGTGCAGCTGGCCGCCACGCCGGGCCAGGTCCTGTCCGCCGTCCAGCAGGCCGTCGCCGGCGGCAAGGGCTTCGCGGTCCGCAGCGGCGGCCACTGCTACGAGGACTTCGTCACCAACGACCGCGTCCGCACCGTCATCGACGTCTCCGGGCTGAACGCGATCGGCTACGACGAGGCACGCAGGGTGTTCTTCGTCGAGCCCGGTGCCCGCCTCGGCGACGTGTACCGGACCCTGTACCACCGGTGGGGTGTCACCCTGCCCGGAGGCAGCTGCCCCACCGTCGGTGTCGGCGGGCACGTCGCCGGCGGCGGCTACGGTCCGCTGTCCCGGCGGCACGGCCTCGTCGTCGACCACCTCTGGGGGGTGGAACTGGTCGTCGTCGACGCGTCCGGCAAGGCGTCCAAGGTGGTCGCCACCCGGGAGGCCGACGACCCGAACCGCAGCCTGTGGTGGGCCCACACCGGAGGCGGCGGCGGCAACTTCGGCGTGGTCACCCGCTATCTGTTCCGCTCCCCCAACGCCACCGGCAACGCCCCCTCCGAGCTGCTGCCCAAGCCGCCGTCCGAGGTCATCGTCTCGAACGTCACCTGGTCCTGGAGCGACATGACCGAGGCCGCGTTCACCCGTCTGCTCCGCAACTTCGGCAAGTGGTACGAGTCCAACAGTTCGCCCGGGTCGCCGTACGCCACGCTCTTCAGCCAGCTCAAGCCGCAGCACCGGTCGGCGGGTTCGTTCTCGATGACGACGCAGATCGACGCGTCCGTGCCGAACGCCGCCGCGCTGCTCGACTCGTACCTGGCCGCCGTCAACGAGGGAACCGGCGTCGCGTACCGGGTGGACGACCGCCGGAAGATCTCCTGGCTGCACGCGGTCACCCAGTGGCCGGGCTTCACCGGCACCGACACCACCACGCGCTTCAAGGGGAAGTCGGCCTACATGCGGCGGGGGTTCACCGACGCCGGTCTCAAGGCGTTCTGGAAGCACATGACACGGACCGACTACGCGCACCCCGCGTCACTCGTCATGATCACCTCGTACGGCGGCAGGACCAACTCCGTCGCGGCGGCCGACACGGCGGTCCCGCAGCGCGACTCGATCCTCAAGCTCCACTACGTGAGCTTCTGGACGAACCCCGCCGACGACGCCACCCATCTGAACTGGGTCCGTTCCTTCTACCAGGACGTGTACGCCGCGTCCGGCGGCGTGCCGGCCAGCAACGCGGACACGGACGGCTGCTTCATCAACTACGCCGACGCCGACCTCGCGGATCCCCGGCACAACGCCTCGGGCATCCCCTGGCACGAGCTCTACTTCAAGTCCGGCTACCGGCAGCTGCAGACGGTGAAGGCCCAGTGGGACCCGAAGAACCTCTTCAGCCACGCGCTGTCGATCAGGGCGGTGTGACCATGGCTCCCCGCACACCGGCCCCCGGCGGCGACCCCTCCGGACCGGCCCCGGCCGCCGGGTGGTCACGCCGGCGTCTGATGGGGGGCGCGGCCGTCGTGGCCGGCGCCGCGATCCCCCTCGCCGCCGGCCGGGCCACCGCGGCGGGGGCGGCGGAAACCGCCCCGTTCCCGCCGGTCTCCGTGCGTCCCGGCGACGCCCGCTACCCCGACCTGGTACGCGGCATGAACCAGCGCTGGACGGCCCGCCCCGAGAGCGTGCAGCTCCTCTCCTCCACGCAACAGGTCCGCGACGCCGTCCAGCGGGCGGCCGACGAGGGCAAGCGGCTCACGGTGCGCGGCGGCGGCCACTGCTACGAGGACTTCGTCCTCAACGACGCCGTGGAGACGGTCGTCGACCTCTCCGAGATGAACGCGGTGCGCTACGACGAACGGCGCCGCGCCTTCGAGGTCGAGGCCGGCGCCACGCTCACCGACGTCTACGAGCGCCTCTACAAGGCGTACGGCGTCGTCGTCCCGGGCGGTGTGTGCTACTCGGTCGGTGTGGGCGGACACGTCAGCGGCGGCGGCTGGGGCATGCTCTGCCGCAGGGACGGCCTGATCGTGGACCATCTGTACGCCGTCGAGGTCGTCGTCGTGGACGCCCGGCGCCAGGCACGCGTGGTGGTCGCCACCCGGGAGGCCGACGACCCGAACCGCGAGCTGTGGTGGGCCCACACCGGCGGGGGCGGCGGCAACTTCGGCGTGGTGACGCGGTACTGGTTCCGCTCCCCCGGCGCGAGGGGCGACACGCCCGCCGCGCTGCTGCCGAGGCCGCCGGCGGAGGTGTGGCTCAGCGCGGTCTCCTGGCCGTGGGAGAGCATGACGGAGCGGGCCGTCACCCGCCTCGTCCGCAACTACGGTGCCTGGCACGAGGCGCACGCCGCGGCCGGAGGCCCGTACGACGGACTGGTCGCCAACCTGAGCCTGAGCCACCGCTCCAACGGCCGGATCGGCATGCTGACCCAGATGGACGCGACGGTCCCGCACGCCCGCGCACTGCTGGACGCCTTCCTGCGGGCCGTGTCCGACGGCGTGGGCGTGCCCCACGGGGCCGCGACCTCGCCGCTGGGCGAACACGGGCCGATGCCGGAGTTCGCCACCCCGCAGCGGCTGCCGTGGCTCCAGGCCACGCGCTATCTGGGAGTCACCAACTCGGTCCTGGTCGACCCGACGCTGCGCGGGGACCAGAAGTCGGCCTACGCACGCCGCACCCTCCCCGAAGGACAGATCGCCACGATCCACCGGCACCTGACCCGCACCGACTTCGCCAACCCGAACGCGATGGTGCTGCTCAGTTCCTACGGCGGGGCCGTCAACTCCGTACCGCGGACGGCCACCGCCTCCGTCCACCGCGACTCGGTGTTCAAGCTGCTCTACCAGACCTACTGGCACTCGGCCGGCGAGGACGCCGCCAACATCGCCTGGCTGCGCGGCGTCTACGAGGACGTGTACGCCGGGACCGGCGGGGTCCCGGTGTCCGACGAGAACACCGACGGCTGCTACGTCAACTACCCGGACATCGATCTCGGCGACCCGCGACGCAACCGGTCGGGCGTGTCCTGGAGCGCCCTCTACTACGGCGAGAACCTGCCCCGTCTGCAGCGGGTGAAGGCCGCCTGGGACCCCACGGACTTCTTCCGGCACGGCCAGTCCCTCCAGCCGCCGGGGCGCTGAACCCCTCGCTCCGGCCCCGTGCCGGACCGCCTCCCACCGGCCTCCGGCACCCGGAAGCCCGTCCCGCTCTCCCGGGGCGGGCTTTTCTGGATTGCTTGGTCTGTTTGTTGTTAGCCTCGGGACATGGCCAGGACCAAGGAATTCGATCCCGACGTGGTGCTCGAGCGCGCGATGGACCTGTTCTGGGAACGGGGCTACGAGGCGACCTCGATGGCGGACCTCGTCGAGCACCTGGGCATCGGCCGGGCCAGTCTCTACGGCACCTTCGGCAGCAAGCACGACCTGTATCTGGCCGCCATGCGGCGCTACCTGCGGGGCAGCGAGGCCGGCTTCGTCACCGCGCTCGCCCAGCCGGGGCCCGCCCTGCCGGCCGTGCGGGCGTTCGTGGAGAGCTGGGTCACCGACGCGCTGACCGACCCGGACCGCCGTGGCTGTCTGGTCGTGAACGCGGCGGTGGAACTGTCGCCCCGCGACCCCGAGGTGGCCCGCCAGGTGGAGGTGAGCTGGAGCGTCGTGGAGACGGCGCTGGTCTCCTCGCTGCTCCGGGCGCGGGCCCAGGGGGAACTGGCCGCCGACAAGGACCCGCACGAGATCGCCCACTTCCTGCTCGTGGTGATGCAGGGTGTGCGGGTGATCGCACGGGCGGCACCGGAGGCCGAGCGGCTGCGGGCCGCCGCGCGCGTAGCGCTGGCCGCGCTGGACTGACCCCACCCGGCGCGCCCCCGGCCACCGCGGTGACGCGGCGGCGAGAAGGTCCTTCGCCCGCGTCACCGAGGGCGAGGAGGGCTCCGACGGGAGCAGGCCTCAGGAGGCGTCCTGCGCCGCCCCGACCACGCGGGCGCCGCGCCCTGCAGCGGTGTCCAGCCTGGCGAGAACCGCCGGTACGGCGATCGACGGCAGCAGGAGGTCGAGGAGCGCGCCGATGTGGTGCTCCAGGTCGTGGCCGTCGGGTACCCCGTCCAGGACCAGCGCGGCCCCCGTCCAGCTGCTCATCACCAGCCGCGCCGTCGGGCCCGGATCCACGTGCGGCAGCGTCTCCCCGCGGCGCTTGGCGTCCTCCAGGAGCTCGGTGAGGAGGGCGATCCACTCCGGCCACGCCGTGCGCACGCTCCGGCGCACACCGTTGTCCACCGCGAGCCGGAGCGCCGCGGCCAGCACGGGCTCCCTGGGCAGCCGGTGGGCCAGTGCCATCGCGGTGTCGACCAGCTCCTGGAGCTTCAGGACCTGCGGGCGGACCCCTTCGGTGGTGACCGCCTCGTCCAGCACCCCCTGCGCCAGTTCCTCCTTCGACGCGAAGTGGAAGTAGACGGCGCCCCTGGTGAGCCCGGCCCGTTGGGTGATGTCGCCGATGCTCGCGCCCTCGTACCCGTGCTCCAGGAACGCCGAAGCGGCGGCGTCCAGCAGCTGTCTGCGGGTGCGCATGCCCCGTGCCTGCGATGCCACTGCGTCCTCGTCTCCGGCTCGGAATGGAATAATGGAACGCTGATTATGCAATCTACTCCGGGGCGAGACCCGGCCAGGTCCCCGCCCCGTCATCAGCGCATGGGGGGAAACGACGTGCCTGAACTGCTGCCCGCGCGGGGCGACCGGCGGGGGCCGGAAGCCGACGGAACCGAGTCCGCCGACCGTCCCGAACCGCGGTGGTCCGAGGACATACCCATGGACCATCTGCACCTCACCCACCGCTCCTCGCTCCACCTGACGCGCTGGGCCAGGACCGGCCCCGCGGAATTCCGGTTCGGAGCCGTCTGGCCCGAGGCGCACGGCGGTCGTGCACCCGTGTCCGGAACCCTCTCCGGGCCCGCCCCGGTGCTCGTGGCGGCCACCTACCGCCAGGCCGGGTTACTCATCGCGCACTCCGCGTACGGGGTGCCCCGCACCAGCGAGACCCTGCTGCAGAACCTGAACCTCACCGTGGACCCCGGCCGGCCGCTGCCGGCACACGGCCCTGTCGCCCTGGACGTCCTCGCCCGTTGCACCGTGACCGGGCACCGCGGCGGCCGGCCCGCCGGGCTCCGCATCGAGGCGGAGATCCTGCACGCGGGCGGGCTGCTCGCCCGGATCGACTCCGAGTTCTCCTGGATGTCCCGGGCCGTGTACCGCAGGCTCCGCGGCGCCAAGGTCGACGCGCCCTGGAACACGCCGGCCCCGGAGCCCGTGCCGCCCGCGTCGGTGGGCCGCGCCACCGCGCAGGACGTCCTGCTCGCCCCCGTGTCGCAGGGGCGCTGGCAGCTCCGCAACGAGACACGCAACCTGCTGCTGTTCGACCACCGCGTCGACCACGTACCCGGCCTGGTCCTGGTCGAGGCGGCCCAGCAGGCCGCCCGTGCGCTGGCCGGTCCGGGCTTCGTGCCGCTGTCCGCCACCAATGCCTTCGCGAGCTATGTGGAACTGGACGCGCCCTGCCTGGTCGAGGCCACGGCCCCGCCGGCCCACCGCGGACGCGTCACGGTGGACGTGACGGGACGGCAGGACGGGCGGATCTGCTTCCGCAGCACCGTGTCCGGCTGTCTGACGGACTGAGCCGACGTCCGGGGGGAGCGGGCCGCCGCCCACAGGCGGCCCGCTCCCCCCTCCCCGGCCGCGCCCCCCGTGACGACACGGCCCGGTCCCTCGGTCAGCCGTTGGTGAAGCCGCCGTCCACGGGCACCACGGCGCCGGTCAGGAAGGGTGAGCGGTCGCTGCACAGCCAGGCGGCAGCCTGGGCGATCTCCTCCGGCGCCGCGATCCGGCCCTGCGGTGTCACACCGATCACGGCGTCCTCCAGACCCGGATTGCGGCCGAACCAGTCCTCGGTGATCTCACTGCGGGTGGCCCCGGGCGCGATCGCGTTGACCCTGATGCCGCGAGCCGCGTACTCGCCCGCAGCCGCCCTGGTCAGCCCCACGACCGCGTGCTTCGCCGCCACGTAGGGGGCCGCGGCGGGGATCGCCACGAGCCCTCCCACGCTGGCCGTGTTGACGACGGCCCCGCCCCCGCCCTCGAGCATCGCGGCGATCTCGTGCCGCAGGCAGTTCCAGAGCCCGCGCACATTGGTGTCCATCACCGTGTCGTACACGTCGTCGTCCATGAGGTGCAGCGGCGTCTGGTCACCGCCCACACCCGCGTTGTTGAACGCCGCGTCCAGCCGGCCGTGCCGTTCGACGGCGTACCGCACGGCGCGTGCGGTGTCCTCGGGGCGCGTCACGTCCGTCACCACGTACGAGGCGTCGTGGCCGTCGTTGCGGAGCTCCCGCACGAGCTTGTCGAGCAGTTCCTCCCGGCGGGCGGCGAGGACGACGGCCGCCCCCTCGTGGGCGAAGACCCGGGCGGCGGCGGCACCTATCCCGCTGCTCGCCCCGGTGATCAGGGCCGTTCTGCCGCTCAGCAGTCGATGAGTGTCTGGCACAGTCGCAGTCTTTCGGTGAGTCGTGACGAGATGTGTTCGGTGCGGCCCGCGGGCCGGACCGCGCGGCTCCGTGTCATGGGTTCGCCGTCCGGGCGCCCTCGGCCGGTTCGCCGAACCAGCGCCGCAGCGCCGCCTGCAGGCCCCCGGTTCCCGTCCCGCCGGCCGGTGCGCTCCAGGCCGCGTAGCCGTCGGGTCGCAACAGGACCGCGTCAGCGGGCAGTTCCTCCGCGCGTGCCGAAAGGACGTCCACCCTTCCGACCCAGCCCGCGGCGGCCTGCCGGACGTCGGCCCGGTCCGCGAGGTCCAGCAGCACCGGCCGGCCGTGGTGCAGCAGCCCCGCCAGGCTCGTCGGGCCGGCGGCCGTCTTCAGCACTGTCTCGGGGATGAAGCGCCCCGCCAGCGCGTCGCCGGGCCGCCCGACGTCGTAGGCGATGTCCGAGCCGCTGACCATGCCGGCCAGATGGGCGTTGACCGCGTCCACGCGCATGAGATCGGCGAACAGGCGGCGCAGCGCGTCGGTGTTCGGGCCGGGGTGCATCAGCGCCACCTGGGCGCGGACGTTCTCCAGTACCCGCGCGGCGACGGGGTGCCGCTCCGCGTGGTAGGTGTCGAGCAGCCCGGCCGGCGCGTCGCCGCGCACCCGGGCTGCCAGCTTCCATCCCAGGTTGAGGGCGTCCTGCAAGCCGGTGTTGAGCCCCTGACCGCCGGCGGGGAAGTGCACATGGGCGCTGTCCCCCGCCAGCAGGACGCGCCCGGAACGGTAGCGCTCCGCCTGCAGGGCGGCGTCACTGAACCGGGAGAGATGGCGGGGCGCGTCCATCGCGACCGCGCGGCCGGTGATGCGCTCCACCTCGGACCTGAACTCCTCGAAGGTGACCGGGGACGTGCGGTCGAGGGCCGGCCCTCGGAAGTCGTACGTGCCGATCCGGCTGTGGCCCTCGGGATCGACCCAGAAGATGGTCCAGCCCCGCGGTGTACGGTTCCAGCCGCTCGGAGAGCCGTACGGATCGGCCAGCCGGACCTCCCCCATCAGGCAGGAGATCGTCGACGGGGTGCCGGTGAACGCGATGCCGGCCCTCTGCCGCACCACGCTGCGGGCCCCGTCGCAGCCGACGACCCAGGCCGCCCGCAGCGACCGCTCCCCGCCAGCCTCCTGACGCAACGTCACCTCGACATGACGGTCGTGCTGCCGCACCTCCGTGACCTCCGCGCCCCGTGCCACCCGCGCGCCCAGCCGGACGGCGCGCTCGGCGAACACCGCCTCCGCGTAGGCCTGCGGGCTGCCGACGATCGCGGGGAACTCCTCGACCACCGGGGCGAGATCGAGCCGGGACAGGCCGCCGAAGTGGAACGGCACGTGCCGTTGCGCGGCGCGCCCGGCCACGTACCGGCCGGGCTGCACGGCCTCCAGCAGCCCGCGCCGGTGCAGCGACTGCGCGGTCCGGGCGTGCAGGGTCCCGGCCTTCGACTCCCCCGACGGCTCGGACTCCTTCTCCAGAACGGTCGTACGGACCCCGTGCAGGGCCAGCTCGCCGGCCAGCAGCATGCCCACCGGTCCGCCGCCCACGATCACCACGTCCGTGTCCACGGCCACGCTCCCCTCTCCCGCCCCGCTCGTGTCCGGGGCCACCGGGCCCCTCTCCCCGTCCATGCCGTCCCCCTCCCGGCGGGTCCCGGCCCGCCGTTCACGCGAGTTGCAGATGGTCGCCGCTCGGCAGTTCGACCGCCTGATCGCGTGCCGCGGACAGGGTCACGATGGCCTGCGCCACGGCACTCAGGGTCGTGTGGCGGTGCCAGCCCCCGAAGGTGCGGCCCTCGAAGTCCGCCGCTCCCACCTTGGTGCTGATCTCGGCGAAGTCGCGGTCGACGCGCTCGCTGAGCCGGCCCAGCCGCACGAGGCGCGGGGACGGGACCTCGGACATGTTCGACAGCCACAGCTCCCGCGCCCTGCGCTCCCCCGGGCGCTGAGCGCCCACCAGCCGGAGCGGCGGGGCGCCGGAACCGGGCGGCAGCACGACGTCGGTGCCGGTGACCTGCGAGGACCGGGCGGTCTGCCCGGTGCGGTCCACCCACCGGACCGGACGCCCCGCGCGATCGGCGCCCTCTGCGAGGTGCTGGGCGGTCATCAGCCGGAGCGCTCGGCCCTCCCGCACCGCGCCCAGCGGGATCAGCCGGGTGGCACCGCCGATCCGCAGGACGAAAGGGAGCTTCGCCGCGGCCAGGTGCCTCACCAGCAGCCCCGCGTCCTCCTCGCGGGCGTCCACGACGACCGGCCGGGGCCGCAGCCCCCACCCGCGCGTCAGCTCCAGCGCGGCCGCCACCGCGGGCGGGCCACAGCCGTCGTCCGTGCCGACCCACTCGGGGATCTCCGCGCGCCGCCTGCGCTTGGCGTCGGCGAGCCACTCACCGGACAGCCTCAGCCGCCAGTTGACCGGCGCGCTCTTCGACTCGCCGGCCAGCCAGACGCCGTACGAACGCTGGCTGTTGACGATCCGTCCGAGCTGCGGCACGAACGATTCGGTGACTCCTACGGTGTGTTCGCCCGTCTTGAGCACCACCATCGGCTTCACCACCCACACCAGCGGGTCGAGTGCCTGGTCGAGATCCGCGGCGAGCGCCTTGCGCACCGGGACCCAGTCCCACGACGACTTGCTGATGAAGTGGTGCAGCCGCTGCTCGGCCGCGCCGCCCCCTGCCATCGACGCGATCGAGCGCATCGACTTCCGGCTGGTGAGCGACAGCAGACCGGATATGTACAGTTCGCCGTTCTCGCGCTGGTCGCGCCGCGGGAGCGACATCAGCATCCGCCGGCTGTACTCGGTGACGAAGTCGTCGGCGACCTCGCTCCAGAGGATCTCGTGCGTTCGATGAGAACGATGTGTGTCCACGATGAGCAAACCTCCCCCTGACACCGGATCCAGTCACCCCACCGCGTTCTGGATCAGGCCCCCCTTGTCCATTTGCGAGTTCTAGTTGAACACACGGTTTGGATTTTGGCCATCGTAATCCTCTTCACACGGAGCCGTCCGGGACGCCGTCAACCGAGGGCAACAGAGGCCGTCCCGCGCGGGAGGAACCGGAATAACAGCAGCTCAGAAGGCATTGACCGGAGACCGTCCCGCGCCGTGCACGCGAATTCGACAGCGCGGCGGCACGAGCGGCCGGGGCGCGAGCGGGGCGCCGAACGCGCTCGTTACCAAACCGACCGTTCAACTCACAATGGAGTTTCGGATCCGGCCAACTCCGTGACGCAGGCTCGCCCGGCCGGCGTCGGCCGAGGGGCTTCGGGCGGGGCGCCCGAGCACGCCGAAGCGGCGCCCCGACCTGGACCGGCCGGGGCCGCGGGTCTCCGCGCGGCGCCGCGGCGCACGGGACACCGCCACCCCCGTTGGCGTGGGCCACGGGGGCCGGAGGAGACTGGGGACCGGACAGAAAGGAAGTGGGACATGACTGCCCGAACCGAGAAGGCCGTTCTGGCGGGCGGCTGCTTCTGGGGGATGCAGGACCTCATCCGCAGGCAGCCCGGCGTGCTGGCGACCCGGGTCGGCTACACCGGCGGCGACACCCCCAACGCCACGTACCGGAACCACGGGGACCATGCCGAGGCGATCGAGATCGTCTACGACCCCGACGCGACGAGCTATCGGGATCTGCTGGAGTTCTTCTTCCAGATCCACGACCCGACCACCAAGGACCGCCAGGGCAACGACCTCGGGCGCAGCTACCGCTCCGCGATCTACTACACGGACGAGGAGCAGCGGCGCGTCGCCGTCGACACGATCGCCGACGTCGAGGCGAGCGGGCTGTGGCCGGGCTCGGTGGTGACCGAGGTGGAACCGGAGGGCGACTTCTGGGAGGCGGAGCCGGAGCACCAGGACTACCTGGAGCGCTACCCGGACGGCTACACCTGTCACTTCCCCCGCCCTGGCTGGAAGCTCCCTCGCCGCGCCGCCGACGCGGCGAGCTGACGGACGGCACGGCCGGCCCCTCTCCGACAAGCGTGACGGAGAGGGGCTCCGCGTTCTCCGGGCCGTTCCGAGCGCATGGCACCGGAACGGTTGGCCGCGGCCCGCGAGCCCGGGCACCCCGGGGCCCGGACACAGGTCGATCAGCCCCACGGCCACGAAGGGCAGCGACCCTTGCCACCGGCACCCGGTTCGCCACAGCGCCGGATGCCGCCATCTGCCGGCACCTCGCCGTATGCCATTTGCCATGACCGTTTTCCTCCCGGGCAACGGCCCACCAGCGGTATCTCCGTCTCCCTGACCGCCGGGAGCCTGCAGGCGATCCGCGCGGCAAGCTGGGCGTGTCCGGGTATCTGGAGAAGGCCGCGCAACGGCAGATCGAGCGTGACAACCTGGACGAGTTGATCTCCGACTTCGACGGGAAACACGGCCCCGCCGACCCGGCGGCCGTCGCCAAGCGGGCCAAGCTCACCGGCGACGCCTCGTCCGGTGCCGGGACGGCCGCGTGAGCGGCGCCGTGATCCTGGACAGCGAGGGCTTGGCCGAGGTGGTCCAGCGCGACCCCGAGGTCCACGAGTGGCTCGCCGCCGCCCGCGATGCCGATCTACCGGTGATCACCTCGGCCGCGGTGCTCGTCGAGGTGATCCACCCTCGGATCAACGACGCCGCACTCAAGTGGACGCTCTCGCGACTGCGGGGCGAACCGCTCACCCAGGCCCTCGCCCAGTCCGCCGCCACCCTGCTGCGCACGGCCGGGCTGCACGACCACAAGTACGCCATCGACGCGATGCTCTGCGCTGCGGCACTCTCCCCGGCGGGCCGGGTCACGATCCTCGTCGACGGCCGGCCACCCTCCGTTTCCGTTCGGGGTCACTTCCAGACGGACTGTCAGATCACCGGTGGGCACCGAGGTCCGCACCCTCGCCGACCACGGAGCGCCCCGCGACCTGCGGAAACGAGGTGTGCCGCAGCCGCTCGCGCACCTCCCCTGTCGTCGCAGTCCACGTAGGGGGCGGCCACCGAACCCCGTGCGGCTCGCGTCAGAGCGCCCCCCGTACCGCCGGGCGGCCCTCGTCCCAGGTACAGCCCCGGCGCGATGGCGACACCCCGTCGCACACGAGACGACGCGAGCAGTCATGAGCACGCAAGTGCCTCGGACGTCTTCGCACGTCGGTGGGCCGGAGGCCGCCGTACGCCCAGCAACGCTGGAGCGTTCAAGCCTTGAAGGGGCGCGACAGCCCGTAAGGATTTCGACTCGAAGTGTTGACCGACTTACGGAGCCGCCCTACGTTGTCGGCGACTTGAGAGCGCTCTCAAAGGGGCTGTTCATGAGATCTCGAAGAAACCTGTCGTTGCTGACAACAGCGGCTCTTGCCGCCACCGCCCTGGGTACGCTGGGCAGCGGCGTCGCCTCGGCCGCCACCATCGAGGTGGGGAAGGGCAGTTACAGCGACGTTCGCCCCGCCGGCCGCCAGGGGCCGACGAACAGCGGTGGCCAGGCGGTCAAGCCGAAGGTCACTCCCGCCATGGCGGACCTCCCCGTGCCGACGAACGACTGGTGGTCGTCGCTGGCCTTCCAGCGCTTCTCCAGCAATCCGTGGTCGGAGAACATGTACGGCCATCCCCTCACCTACAAGGCGGTCTCCGGTGGCCTGGAGGTCGGATACCCGACCACGCACCAGATCGTGGGCGGCGGCCGCCAGTACGAGTTTCCGCACAAGGCCGACCTGACCCTGGGGCTCACGGGTCTCAACTCGCCCGACGCGAAGGCGGACGGGTGGAGCGACTGGACCGTCAGCCCGTACTGGAACGACGGTGCGCGCAGTCTGCGGACGACCATCGGCCACGGCCTGCCGTACGTGTACGCGGAGGGCACCGGAGGGGCGGCGCAGATCAGCGCGGCGGCTCCGCCGACCGTCTTCGCCGACCAGGGCAACGTCCTCGGCGTCACCATCTCGGGTCATGACTACGCGCTGTTCGCCCCGAGGGGCAGCGACTGGACCGTCTCCGGCAACGAGATCCGGGCCGACCTGGGTTCGAAGGAGTACTTCTCCCTGGCGGTCCTCCCGGACAAGGCAGCGCTGGCCGACTTCAAGAAGTACGCCTTCAGCTTCGTGACCGGATCGAAGGTTGACTGGGAGTACAGAGAGGGCGACGGCGAGGTCACGGCGACCTACTCGCTGACCACCGAGCCGAAGGAGGGGGCTGAGACCGGCACCTTCCAGGCGCTCTACCGCCACCAGTGGATGCACAGCAGCGACCCGCTGACCGCCTACCGCTACGTCTCCTCGCGCGGTGCGATGAAGGTGCGCGAGGGAACGTCCTTCACGACCACCCAGAAGGTGAACGGCGTGCTGCCCGGCCTGCCGAGCGCGGCAGGCGTCGACAAGGCGAAGCTCAAGGGCTACATCAACGACGTGCTGACCCAGGGTGACCCCTTCAGCGGCGCGATCGACACCTACTGGACCGGCAAGGCCCTGGGCAAGCTCGCCGTGCTCGTCCCTCTCGCGGACCAGGTCGGAGACACCGTCAGCCGCGACAAGCTGCTGAGCTTGGTCAAGGGCCGGATGGAGGAGTGGTTCACGGTCGGCGGCCCTTCCGAGTTCTCCTACGACAAGGACTGGCGCACCCTCATCGGGTACCCCGCCTCGTACGGGAGCGATCAGGAGCTCAACGACCATCACTTCCACTACTCGTACTACGTGACGGCCGCGGCCGTCGTGGCGCAGTACGACCCCCGGTGGGCCGCCGACTCCGAGTGGGGCGGCATGGTCAAGGAGCTCATCAAGGACGCCGCCAACCCGGCGAGGAACGACACCAAGTACCCGTTCCTGCGCGGCTTCGACGTCTACGCCGGCCACAGCTGGGCCGCCGGCCACGAGGCGTTCGCCGCCGGCAACAACCAGGAGTCGTCCTCGGAGTCGATCAACCTCAGCGCCGGCTTGATCATGTGGGGGTCGGCCATGGGTGACAAGGCACTGCGTGACCAGGGCGTCTACATGATGACGACCGAGTCGGAGTCGATCGCGCAGTACTGGTTCGACGCCGACCAGCAGGTCTACCCCGAGGACTTCACCCACGACGTCGTGGGCATGGTCTGGAGCAGCGGCGGCGCCTACGCGACCTGGTGGACCGCCAACCCCGAGGAGATCCACGGCATCAACTTCCTGCCGGTGACCGGCGGTTCGCTCCACCTGGCCCGCGAGAAGGCCATGCTGAACCGCAGCGTGGCCGAGATGGAACGGGAGAACGGCGGCCCGGCCGTCGAGTGGAAGGACATCTTCTGGCAGGTCCAGGCCCTCTACGACCCGGCCAAGGCCATGAGCCACTGGAACCAGTGGAACGGCGGCTACGTCCCCGAGGCCGGCGAGACCAAGGCCCACACCTACCACTGGGTCGCCACGATGAACTCCATCGGATCGCCGGACATGACCGTCACGGCCAACTCCCCGACGGCCGTCGCCTTCGACAAGAGCGGCACCAGGACGTACGCCGCGCACAACTACACCAGCGAGGCGTGTTCGGTCGTCTTCTCCGACGGCGGCGTGCTGAACGTCCCGGCGATGTCGACCGCGTCCGGAGCGGGCGACGACACCGAACTCGGCACCCTGTGCGGCGCCCCCGGCGACGACAAGCCCAGCGCGCCCGGCACCCCGGTCGCCAGTGACGTCACCGACGACTCCGTCAAGCTGACCTGGAGCGCAGCGACCGACGACAAGGGCGTCAAGGACTACGACGTCTACCGCGGCACCACCAAGGTCGCCACGGTCACCGGCACCACCCACACCGACACCGGCCTGACCTCCGGCACCCAGTACACCTACAGCGTCAAGGCCCGCGACACCTCCAACCAGGTCGGCCCGGCCGGCGGCACCGTGACCGTCACCACCACCGGCGACCCGCCGCCGCGCGACGAGGCGCCCAGCGCGCCCGGCACCCCGGTCGCCGGTGACGTGACCAGCAGCTCGGTGAAGCTGAGCTGGGAAGCGGCGACCGACGACAGGGGCGTCAAGGACTACGACGTCTACCGCGGCACCACCAAGGTCGCCACGGTCACCGGCACCACCCACACCGACACGGGCCTGGCCTCCGGCACCCAGTACACCTACAGCGTCAGGGCCCGCGACACGGCCGACCAGGTCGGCCCGGCCGGCGGCACCGTGACCGTCACCACCTCCGGGCCCCCGCCGGTCACGGGCGACACCTTCTACCTCCGCTCCGGCGGGCAGCTGACCACCCAGGCGGCTGCGGCCGGGTCCTCGGACACCATCCCGTCCGCAGGCGGCGCCAACCGCGACGGGACCCCGTACAACCCGCTCGTCTACGAGGTGAAGAACGTCAACGGCACCCTGAAGGCGGGATCCGGCACGGCCTTCACCCTCAAGGTCGACGCCGGCACCCACGTCGGCTACGCCCAGCAGGCACGGGTCTCCTACGACCTGACCGGTGACGGCACCTTCGACCGTGTCGAGACGTTCCGCTACTTCGCCACCGATCCGATCACCGGCTGGGAGGACTACTCCTCCGCCCGGCAGGGGACGCACTCCGCGTCGGGCACCCTGGGCGACCTGGACGGCGGCACCGTCCGCGTCGAGGTCTGGAGCGCCCTGGGCAACGGTCCGTCCACCCTCCAGGTGGGCACGGGATCCGTCCTGACCATCCCGTTCGACTGACAGCCGATCGGCCCCGGCCCGGCCTGTGACGGATCGTCCCGCGGGCCGGGCTCGCCCGGTGGAACCGCCGGCGAGGAACCCGCTGCCCCGTACAACCTCGGAACGGAACCGTCCACGGGCCGCCAGGGCTGGGCCGACGTCAGTGGCACCTGCCGCCCCTGGCCTGCGGAACCGTCCCGCCCGTCCCGGCGCCGGACGCCTGGTGGGCCGAGCCTGCCGTCGTCGTGTATCGCCCTGCGCGCCCAGCCGTGTCAGTCGTGGGCGACGACGGCGACGGGGGCGGCGGCATGGTGCAGTACCGCGTGCGCCACGGAACCGATGTGGATGCCGAACGGTGCACGACGCACGCGACGGCCGACGACGACGAGCGAGGCGCCACGGGAGGCGTCGACAAGGTGTCTGGCGGGGCTACCCCTACGGGACATCTCGTCCACCCTGACGTCCGGGTACTTTTCCCGCCAGGGCAGGAGCACCTCGGTGAGGGCACCTGCCTGTGCACGGGATATGTCCGCGCGGGGGTCGTACCCGCCGGCCACGCTGTACGCAGAGGAGGGCGGCAGGTCCCAACTGTGGACGACGGTGAGGGTGGCCTTGCGGCGCCGTGCCTCCTCGAAGGCGAAGGAGATCACCTGGTCGTAGGAGCTGCCGGTGTCCAGCCCCAGGACGACGGGCCGGAAGCCGGTGGCAGCGGACGCGATGCCGACGACGTCCTTGAGGTGCT
The DNA here is from genome assembly GCF_030406905.1 of Streptomyces sp. HUAS CB01. Lineage (NCBI taxonomy): Bacteria > Bacillati > Actinomycetota > Actinomycetes > Kitasatosporales > Streptomycetaceae > Streptomyces > Streptomyces chengbuensis. The sequence continues at coordinate 5,974,227 of NZ_CP129137.1, read as the reverse complement.
CGTCGGCGGCCTGCTCACCGGCCCGGACCAGGACCACGGGCACCTCGGTGCGGGCGGTCACGGACTGGCCGACGGAACCCACGAGGAAGCCGCCGACACCACTCAGCGCGCGGGAGCCGAGGACCAGCAACTCCGCGTCCGGTGCGGCGTCCAGGAGGACGCGGGCCGGGGTTCCGTTGCGCTGTTCGGTGCTCACCTCGACGCCGGGGTGACGCTGCCGCAGGTCTTCGGCGACCTCGCGGAGGACGCGCTCGGTCCAGTGCCGGTGGGTCTCGGCCCCGAGGAGCGGCGCCTGCGCCATCGGCACCGGCACCGGCTGCCACACGTGGACCAGTTTCACCGGCAGGTCGCGCAACTCCGCCTCACGGGCGGCCCATTCCGCGGCGGCACGGCTCTCGGTCGAGCCGTCGAGTCCCACGACAATCGTTCCGGGCACAGAGCCCACCTCCTGCGTTGTGTGATCTGCTTCGAACATCTGGGTCGGTGGCCGACCGGGGCAGGGACCGCTGGTCCCGGATCGGGGCCGTTGGGCCCTCTTGGCGGACCGGCGCGGTGGCCCGTCAGCGGGCCCACCGCGCCGGCGGCGTTCAGCGCAGCCATCTGTGGTCGCGGACGAAGGGGAGCTTGGCCCACGGCCGCCCCAGGCCCAGGGCGTCGCCGGCGGAGGCGGCGGCGAGGGCGATGAGCACCACCGCGTAGACGAGGTGGTAGTCGATGAACGGGTTCGTCGACATGCTCCGTGAGCCGTCCGACAGGTGCTGAGCGGGTGGCCACTCGGCCACCCACATCAGCGCCATCATCACGGTGCCCGCGAGGGCCGTCAGGCGCAGCGCCACCCCGGCGGTCAGGGCGAGGCCGATGCCGAGCAGACCGAGCATGAACAGCCAGTCCGCCCAGGCGGCGCCGGCCCAGGAGTGGAAGACGGATTCCATCGGTCCGACGGCGACGTGGCCGAGGAACCCCTCGGTGGGCGAGCCACCGTCGGTCCAGCCCTTGCCGGACTGGGTGGCGTAGCCCAGTCCGAAGGTCTTGTCGAGGAAGGCCCACAGGAAGACGAATCCCATCAGCACGCGGACCGAGGAGAGGACGTAGGCCCGTGCGGTGTCCGTGTCGATGCGTGCAGGCGCTGCGGACTCCGGGGCGGAGGCGGCCTGGTTCCTGCGCATGAACGGCAGGTGGAATCCGGTCTTCGGGTTCGGGTGCTGGTGCACGGCCATGGTGATGATCCCTTCGAGGACGTTCCGTTCGGTTCCTGACACCACTGACTCTCCCGGCCGGCGCCGGGCCGCGCCGGGCGCCAATGGTCCACGGCCGTGGGCTGAACAGCCCTTGGTGAGCGGGACGTTCGGACCTTCTGGGGGTACGTGGCCCGCGTGGACGAACACGACGTCTGGTTCACCGGCGCCGTCTCGGTACCACCTCAGGTCCCCGGGTCCCGTGCGGTGACGGCACCTGCCTTGGCATGTGGCTCGCTTCACCCGGATCTCCGGGTGGTCCCGCGCGGCAGCTTCGAGTGCCTCGTCGAGGGCAGGCCGGACGCCCTGCCCTCGTCGTAGCGGGCGGGGCCTCCGGCCGGCAGCGGATGGTCGGTGGTCTCGTGGGTCCGGGAGGCAGGGCTCAGGGACCGGACCGCCGCGGAGTCGGCGTCGGCCTCTCCCACGCCGAGCGTGATCCGTTCGCGCGTGCCCGCCGGCCCGGCGTTGCCCCCGCGCACCACGACGACCGGGCAGTGGGCTTCGGCGGCCACGGCCGAGCTCGCCGATCCGAGCAGGAGGCCGGCGATGTCGCCCCGCCCCGGGATCCGGTGACGAGGGCGAATGCGTGCCGGCGGTCGGGTCCCTGTGATGCCCGCATGGCCCGGGGTCGCCCACGACGGACCGCCGCGTGCGTCATCGGGTCCGCGGCGCACGCCCGTCGGCTCGGTGACGGACGGCCAAGGAGTGCCAGTGCCTCACTGTGCTCGGAGGCCGTGGGCGCGGAACTGGTCGCGCACGCGGTCGACCAGGGCACCGTCCGGTACGGGGTTGTCCCGGAGCGGGAAGGGGATGCCGAGCGTGCCGTACTTGGGTGCGCCGAGTTTGTGGAAGGGGAGGACGTCGACCCGGTCGATGTTGTCCAACTTCGTCAGGAAGCCGGCCAGGCGGTCGATGGCCGCGGGGTCGTCGGTCCGGCCGGGGACGAGGACGTAGCGGATCCAGGCGGGGACGCCCAGTCGGTCCAAGCGGGTGGCGAAGTCGAGTGTCGGGGCCAGATGACCGCCTGTCAGGCGGCGGTAGACGGCGGCGTCGAAGGACTTGATGTCGAGCAGGACCAGATCGGTGTCGGCAAGCAGCGCGTCGTTGGCCCGGGGGCCGAGCGCGCCGGAGGTGTCGAGGGCGGTGTGCAGGCCGAGTTCCTTGCACCGGTGCAGCACTTCGGCGGTGAAGGCAGACTGGAGCAGGGGCTCGCCCCCGGTGACGGTTACTCCTCCGCCGGCCAGGTCGGTGAACCGGCGGTACCGCTCGATGCGGGTCATCACCTCGTCCACGGTGACCTGCTGCCCGTCGCGCAGGTGCCAGGTGTCGGGGTTTGCGCAGTACAGGCAGCGCAGCGGGCAGCCGTTGAGGAAGAGGACGAACCGGGTACCGGGCCCGTCCACGCCGGTGGACAGGTCCCAGGAGTGAATGCGGCCGGTGGTCATCGGGCGTCGTGGAACGTGCGGTTGACGACGTCCAGCTGCTGTTCGCGAGTGAGACGGACGAAGTTGACGGCGTATCCGGAGACGCGGATGGTCAGCTCCGGGTAGTTGTCCGGGTGCTCCATGGCGTCTTCCAGGGTGGTGCGGTCGAGGACGTTGACGTTCATGTGGAAGCCGCCCGCGGCGGTGTAGGCGTCGAGCAGACCGACGAGGTGGCCGGCGCGTTCGGCGGGGTCGTGGCCCAGGCCCTCGGGTGTGATGGTGGAGGTCAGCGAGATGCCGTCGCGTGCCTGGTCGTAGGGGATCTTGGCGACGGACAGGGCGGAGGCGGCCATGCCGTGGGTGTCGCGGCCGTGCATCGGGTTGGCGCCCGGGGCGAAGGGGGCGCCTGCGCGGCGACCGTCGGGGGTGTTGCCCGTGTGCTTGCCGTACACGACGTTCGAGGTGATGGTGAGCACCGACTGGGTGTGCTCGGCGGTGCGGTAGGTGGAGTGCCGACGCACCTTGGCCATGAAGGAGCGGACCAGGTCGACGGCGATGCCGTCGGCGCGGTCGTCGTCGTTGCCGTAGGCCGGGTAGTCGCCCTGGACCTGGTAGTCGACGGCGAGGCCGGTGGCGTCCCGGATGACGTGCACGCGGGCGTGCTTGACGGCCGAGAGACTGTCGGCGGCGACCGACAGGCCGGCGATGCCGCAGGCCATGGTGCGGTGGACCGGGTGGTCGTGCAGTGCCATCGCGATGCGCTCGTAGGCGTACTTGTCGTGCATGCAGTGGATGACGTTCAGGGCGCTGACGTACGTCGCGGCGAGCCAGTCCAGCATCCGGTCGTAGGCGGCCGTCAACTCGTCATAGTCCAGGTACTCGCCGGTCAGCGGGGCCACGGTGGGGGCGACCTGTTCGCCGGTCAGCTCGTCGCGGCCGCCGTTGACCGCGTACAGCAGGGCCTTGGCGAGGTTGACGCGGGCGCCGAAGAACTGCATCTGCTTGCCCGAGGCCATCGCGGAGACGCAGCAGGCGATGGCCGTGTCGTCGCCGGTGCGGGGGCGAAGCAGCTCGTCGGACTCGTACTGGAGGGAGCTGGTGTCGATGGACACCTGGGCGCAGAACCGCTTGAAGCCCCCGGGCAGCCGGGGGGACCACAGGACGGTCAGGTTGGGCTCGGGGGCGGGGCCGAGGTTGTAGAGGGTCTGCAGGAAGCGGAAGGAGGTGCGGGTCACCAGCGGCCGGCCGTCCTCCCCGACGCCGCCGATGGACTCGGTGACCCAGGTCGGGTCGCCGGAGAACAGCGCGTCGTACTCCGGCGTGCGCAGGAACCGCACGATCCGCAGTTTGATCACGAAGTCGTCGATGAGCTCCTGGGCTCGGCTCTCGTCGATGCGCCCCTCGTCGAGGTCGCGCTGGAGGTAGACGTCCAGGAAGGTGGAGGTGCGGCCGAGGGACATCGCCGCGCCGTTCTGCTCCTTCACTGCGGCGAGGAAGCCGAGGTACAGCCACTGGACGGCCTCGTGCGCGGTGGCGGCGGGCCGGGACACGTCGCAGCCGTAGGACGCGGCCATGCGTTCCAGCTCGCCCAGTGCCCTGATCTGCTCGGCGAGTTCCTCGCGGTCGCGGATCACGTCGGCCGTGGACGGGATCTCGTCCAGCCGGGCCCGTTCGGCGCGCTTGGCCTCGGTCAGCCGGGCGGTTCCGTACAGCGCGACGCGGCGGTAGTCGCCGATGATCCGGCCGCGCCCGTACGCGTCGGGCAGGCCCGTGATGATGCCGGCCTTGCGGGCGCGCAGCATCTCGGGGGTGTAGGCGTCGAAGACGGCGTCGTTGTGGGTCTTGCGGTACGTACCGAAGACCGCGGTGACGAACGGGTCCGGTTCGAACCCGTACGCGCGCAGCCCGTTCTCCACCATGCGCAGTCCGCCGTTGGGCATGATCGCCCGCTTCAGCGGTGCGTCGGTCTGCAGCCCCACGATCAGTTCGCGTTCGCGGTCGATGTAGCCGGGGGCGTGGGAGGTGATGGTGGAGGGTGTCGCGGTGTCGACGTCGAGCACGCCCCTGCGGCGCTCCTCGGGGAAGAGGGCAGTGACGGCCTGCCACACGGCCAGGGTGCGGTCGGTGGGACCCGCCAGGAACGCGGCGTCACCCTCGTACGGCGTGTAGTTCGCCTGGATGAAGGCCCGCACGTCGACGCACTGCTGCCACGGCCCACCGGTAAGACCGCGCCATGCGGAGTCGGTGGGGCGGGTGGCGGCGGAGGGCTGGACGGTCACGGTCATGTCGTCAACTCCAAGGGACGGCGGCCGGCGAGGCGGGCGAGGGCCCGGCCTCACCTTCGATGTTCGTCGCTCCCCTGCCACCGGCCCCAGGGCCTCAAAGGGCGCGCGAAGCCGCTGACCGGGCTTGTCGTTCCGGGTGAAAGGGCCGGTGGCCCCGGTGGCACGAGGGGCCTTCCGCCCACCCTCACGGGCCAGGCGGCGCCTTTCGTCGTCGTCGATGAAAGAGGCCGGAGGGTGCCCACGTGAGCGGCTCGGCTGCCCCACCTGCCCCGGGCAGGTGCCCGCACCGGTGGGCAGCGTCGGTGTGCCCCGCTCGGCCGTCGGGCCCGTTCAGTCGTGCGGGACGACCGCGACCGGGGCCAGGCAGTGGTGCAGGACCGCGTGGGTGACGGCCCCGATGTGGGTGCCGATCCGCGCGCGCCGGACCCTGCGGCCGACGACGACGAGCCGGGCGTCGTGCGACAGCTCCATCAGGTCCTGCGCCGGCCGACCCTGGCGGCAGTCGCGCACCACCGCTACGCCCGGGAACTTCTCGGTCCAGGGGGCCAGCGCCTCGTCGAGCGCCCGTCGTGCGTCTTCGGCGACCTCCGTCATGAGCAGCGGCAGTGCGCCGCCCATCTCGGGTCCGTAGAGCGCGGGGACGGCCCACCTGTGCACCACCCGCAGGCCGCAGCCGTGTCGGTCGGCCGCGCCGAAGCCGAAGGCCAGCACCTCGTCGCTGGGGGCGGACACGTCCAGACCGACCACCACCTCGCCCGTACGGTCCTGCTCGGGCTCCAGGGAGTCGTGCGGGCGAACGAGGACGACAGGTCGCCGCGTGCGGGCGAGCACGGCCAAGGAGACCGACCCTGCGAGGAAGCCGGCCAGAGGGCCCAGACCGCGGGAGCCGAGCACCAGCAATTCCGCTTCGTCGGAAGCGGCGCACAGCACCTCCACCGGGTCGCCGGCCACCCACTTCGTCTCGACGTCCAGGCCCGGGTGGCGGCGCCGCAGCCGCCTTTCGGCGATGGCGAGCGTGCGCTCGCCCCATCCGCGTGCCGTCTCCGCATCGACCAGACGGGTGCGCGGGTCCCCGTCACTGCTCCATGCCCGGAGCAGCAGCAGCGGCACCGCGCGGCGCAGTGCCTCCTGGGCGGCCCACTGTGCGGCGGTGAGGCTCTCCTGGGATCCGTCGAGGCCGACGGTGACGGTGCGGGACATGGGGACTCCGTAAGTCTGGCGTCCGGCAGGGCCGGATGCGGGGTACGTGGGCTGACCTGCACGGGCTCTCAGGGGAGTTGGCCGTCCGGCGCTCCGAGGCGCCCTGCTGGGAGGGCCTGCCCCTCCACAGTGGTCGGCCGGGGTGGTTCGCGCAGGGGGCCGGAGGTCCCTGTCGTGGGCCGGTGGGCCTCGCGGCCGCGCATCACCGGCTGGACGGCCCTGCCGCCGTGACCGAACGGCCGGGAGACAGGGCCGATGGGCCCTCCGCGGATAGCCGCCTCCTCACGGATGCTGAGGACAGGAAAGGGCGGCCGTAACGGCGTGCCCGTCGAACCGTATGGAGGCACCCTCATGACCAGCGCCATCACCGTAGGAGTGGACGGTTCCGCGGAGAGCCTGGCAGCGGCCGGCTGGGCGGCACGCGAAGCCGAACTGCGCGGGATGCCGCTGCGTATCGTGCACGCCTGGCTCTGGCAGCCGCTGGACGTCCCGGTCGTCCAGGACAGGGAGACGCAGGCCAAGTCCGCCCACACCGTGCTCCGCGAAGCCGAGACACACGTCGCCGGCCGTCACCCGGCTCTCACGGTCACCGCCGAAGTGGTCCAGGACACCGCGGTCGCCGCTCTGTTGAGGGAGGCCGAAGCGTCCGAGATGCTGGTGCTGGGTTCGCGGGGGCACGGGGCGGTCGTCGGCTTCCTCCTCGGCTCCTACGGTCAGCAGGTGATCGCCGCCGCGCAACGGCCCGTCATCTCCGTGCGCGCCCGTGACGAGCAGAAGCACGCGCAGGGCGGCGAGATCGTCGTGGGCCAGCAGGGCACGCCGGAGGACAGCGACGCGGTGCTCGGTTTCGCCTTCGAGGAGGCGGCCGCACGCGGCGCGGCCGTGCGCGCGGTACAAGCCTGGACCCTGCCGCCGATCTTCGCCTACAGCCCCGGCTCGATGCGCCTCGCGGACGAGGCGGGCGGACTGGAGCCCTTCGAGAAGAAGGCGCTGGCGGAGGCCCTTGCCCCGTGGCGGGAGCGGTTCCCCGACGTCCCCGTGACCGAGCACGTCGAGATCGGCAGCGCGGGACAGGTGCTGCTGTCGGCCGTGTCGAACGCGCAGCTGCTCGTGGTCGGCCGACGGACGCGCCGCGCGCCCGTCGGTACCCGCATCGGATCGGTCGCCCACGCCGCCTTGCACCATGCGCCCTGCCCCGTCGCTGTCGTTCCGCACGACTGACCATCTCCCGGTGGCGGGGGCTGAGCACATGGCCGGCCCCCGCCATGGGGACGACACCGCCGGGACCGCCGAAGCGGCCGTATCGCAAGGCGATGTCACGACGAGGAACACGTACCGGGCCGACCGGTGGGCTGGACAGGGACTCTCGCCGACTCGGCCTCTTCGCGCCGACCGTCTCCCTTCGACCGCGCGACCATCCGGACCGGCACCGGGTCCTGCCGCCTCGTTCGCACTACGGCAGAACCCGGACACGCAACCGCCGCCGACTGAGCTGCGGCATCACTCGGGAATCATGCGACGGCGCGGCAAGAGACTTCCGAACCCGCCTCGAGACGACACCGACGACAGGTGGTGCGTCCGGACGCCGCCGGATGTCGAAACGCGAAAGGTTCGGCGGCCGCGCCCGTCTGCTCTTCGTAGGCCGGGGATGCCGACAGCGGTCCCTGCTCGGCTCCGAGCGCGGCACAGAGCAGGGGCCGTTTCATCGGTACGCATCCGCGTACGGGACTGGCGTTCAGCCTCGCGGGCGGCCTTCCCGCCCGGCCGAACCGCCCCGGTCCGGCTGGGCAGCCAGTGCCTGGGTAGCGATGACGGCGGCCTGCACCCGGCGTTCGACACCCAACTTGGCGAGCAGCCGCGAGATGTTGTTCTTGACGGTCTTCTCCGCCAGGTACAGGCGCTTGCCGATCTCCCGGTTCGTCAGCCCTTCTCCCACCAGAGCGAGAATCTCCCGCTCCCGCTCGGTCAATCCGGGCAGCCCCTGGCGCTGCTCCTCCTGGGGGGATCCGCCACGCAGCCGGGCCATCACCCGTGCCGTGGCGCCGGGGTCGAGCATGGACTGGCCCGAGGCGACCGTGCGCACGGCGGTGACCAGGTCCGTGCCGGTGATCTGCTTGAGGACGTAACCGGATGCGCCGGCCATGATCGCGTCGAGCAGCGCCTCCTCGTCGTCGAACGAGGTCAGCATCAGACAGGCCAGGTCGGGCATGCGCGAGCGCAGTTCCCGGCACACGCTCACACCGTCCCCGTCCGGCAGACGCACGTCGAGGACAGCGACCTGCGGGCGCAGTGCAGGCACCCGCACCAGTGCCTGCTCGGCCGTACCGGCCTCCCCGACCACGGTCAGGTCGGGTTCGGCGTCCAGCAGATCGTGCACACCGCGACGCACCACCTCATGGTCGTCGAGAAGGAAGACCCTGACCGGTTCCTTCTCGGTGGGGCCGCCGCTGCTGTCTGTCATCGCACACTCCGTGTTCGCCGAATTCTCCGCCCCGAGGGGCTCCTTGGGCATCGTGTCGCGCGAGCGGGACCATCGCCCAGGGCCGGATGGCCCTCATACCCTGGCCAGGCCCGGCAATTGCCGGTACCCGATGCCGCAAAGCCCCGTGCACCCCGGTGAACGACGATCACGAGCCGGGTGAACGGCACCCGTCGGCGCCCCCGTTGCTCGGCCCTTTCGTTTTCGCTGCGACGACGAGGCGTCGCCGGCGAGGGACCTTCGGCCCCATGGGGAGGGGCCGCCGGACCTGCTGCCTTGGCTCGCGTTCCGGTGGACTTCCCTGCGTGCGCCGGCACGGCCGGGGCCTTCAGGCCCCGGGACACCGCTTGGATCGAGAAAGCAGGGCTGCCGCCATGACGACGCCCCAGATCAGCCTGACCACGACCCCGCTGGGCCACAGCACGACGGCCGTCGCCCTGGCCGGGGAGCTCGACCTGTACACCGTTGCGCACATCGAGGCGGAGCTGACCCACCTCACACGGGGGACCGGGCGCGAACTGCTGCTCGACCTGGCGGACGTCACCTTCTGTGACAGTTCCGGCGTGGCGCTGTTCCTGCGCGTGCACCGCCGGTGCGTGGCGGCCGGTGTGCGCTTGAGCCTGTGCCGCATCCAGCGGCTTACTGCTCGCGTCATCCGCGCCCTGGGTGTGCACCGCGCCGTGCCCTGCTCCTTCGCCTGACCCATCGGAGAGCTCCGGCCTGCGGCCATGGCGGAACCGGCACGGCTGAAAGGTCCGTTCGGCCCTACTGAGGCAGCGTGCGACGGGAGACGCTGGCTGGAGGCAGCGAAGTCGTCCAGGGCCGAGCTGGAGCAGAAGGTGGGCACGATGAAGGACGAAGCCACGCACACCACGGTGGGCGACCACCGTGAGGCGGTGGCGCCCCGGCGGACGGAACAGCTCGGCCGTGTCGAGGGCCTGCGGCTGCTCGGCAGCATCTCGCTCGGGCGCATCGTCTTCACACATCAGGCCCTGCCGGCCATCCGCCCGGTGAACCACCTCATGGACGGCGAGGACATCATCGTCCAGCTGCACGACGGCGCCACGCTCGCCTCCATCGTGACGCCGACTCAGGCCACAGGTGTCGTGGTGGCCTACGAGGCTGACGTCATCGACCTCGAGACGCACATCGGCTGGAGCGTGGTGGTCACCGGATACGCCCACCGGGTCACCGACGAGAGGGAACTCGCGCGCTTCGCCGCCCGTCTGCGCCCGTGGGTGCAACACCCCGCCATGAAGGCCGCGTTGCGCATCCGGCCGGACCTGGTGACGGGCTTGCAGGTCACCGCGTAGGGGCCTGCCGGCCGCACCGGATGACCGAGTGCTGCGACGGCGAATGCCGCTGTCACCGCGACTGCGGGCACCTGTTCCACGGCGGCCCTCAGACCGTCGGGTGGGGCCGCCGGACGCGCCACCGTCCCCGGCCTGCACCGGAAGGACAGGATGGGCGCTTGCCGGGAAGCCGGCGATCAATCGCCAGGGCCGGGGGCGAGAGGCGCGCGCCACACCAGCCGGCTGCCGCCCTCGTCCGGGCGCCCGATCTCCACGGTGCCGCCCACTCTGCGGGCCCGCTCTTCGAGGTTGTTCAGGCCGCTGCGCCGGCCGTCGGGGGGAATGCCTATGCCGTTGTCCGTCACGGTGAGGACGACTTCGTCGGAGGTGGCTTGCAGGGCGATCTCCACCCGGGTGGCGTGTGCGTGGCGGGCGGCGTTGCTGAGCAGTTCGGTCAGGGCTGCCGTGACGTGATCGGCCACCTGCGGCGGTACGTCCGTGTCCAGCAGGCCCTCCATGCTCAGGCGGGGCGGGAACCCGAGCGCGGTCGCCGTCTCGCCCACGGTGCGGGCTATGCGTGCCCGCAGGCTCGGTCCCGCGTCCTCCTCGCGGGCGCGCAGACCGAAGATGGTGGAACGGATGATCTTGATGGTCTCGTCGAGGTCTCCGACGGCGCGCGAGACCCGTTCGGCGGCGCCCTCGTGCTGCACGAGGCGTGCGGCGCTCTGCAACGTCATGCCGGTCGCGAACAGGCGCTGGATGGCGAGGTCGTGCAGGTCCCGGGCGATGCGGTCGCGGTCCTCCAGGAGCGCGAGCTGCTCGGCGTCGCTGCGGCGTTCGGCCAGCTCGAGGGCGAGCGCGGCCTGTCCGGCGAAGGCCAGCAGCGGCACCAGTTCGGCTTCGGTGAAGACCGGCTCTCCTTGGTGGCGGGCCAGCAGCAGCACTCCCCGGGTGTCCTTGACGGCGGTGCCCAGGGGGACGGCGACCGCCGGGCCCAGGCCGTCGAAGCGGCCGGGCCCGGCGCCGTACCGGTCGTCCTCGGCGAGGCCGGCGGTGGTCACGGGTGCACCGGCCTGGTAGGCGGCGCCGGAGAGGGTGCCTTCGACCGGTACTACCAGGCCGCGGCGGGTGTCGTCGTCGGCACCGATGGCCAGCTCGACGACGAGGTCGTCCGTCCCGGCCACGGGCACGGACACGTCGGCGAGCGTTGCCTCCGTGATCTCCCGGGCTCGGCGGGCGATCAGCTCCAGGACCTCCAGGCGCGGGCTGCCCGAGAGCAGGCTGTTGGTGATCTCCGCGTTCGCCTGCAGCCAGCGGTGCTGGCGCTGCGAGGCTTCGTAGAGCCGGGCGTTGTCGATGGCGACCCCGGCGGCGACGGACAGCGTGGAGATCACCGACTCGTCCTCAGCGTCGAAGTCCATGCCCCCGTGCTTGTCGGTCAGGTAGAGGTTGCCGAAGACCTCGTCGCGGACGCGGATGGGCACACCGAGGAACGTCCGCATCGGCGGGTGGTCGGCGGGGAACCCGTAGGACGCCTCATGGGCGCCGAGGTCGGTCAGGCGGAGCGGTTCGGGGTTGCGGATGAGCTCGCCGAGGATGCCGTGCCCGGCCGGCAGGGGCCCGATCCTGGCGATCTCCTCCTCCGTCAGGCCGACGGTGAGGAACTGCGACAGGCTCCGGCCGTCGGGGCCGATCACTCCGAGCGCCGCGTACTGGGCGTCGACCAGCAGCGCGGCGGCTTCCACGATCCGTCGCAGTACCTGCGCAAGGTCCAGTTCGCGGCCCACCGAGACGACCGCCTCCAGCAGGCTGTGCACCCGGTCCCGGGTGCCGCGCGCGGCGTTGATACGCGCCTGCAGTTCCTCCAGCAGCTCGTCGAGCCGCATCTGAGGCATCCGCGACAGCGGCTCCTCCACACCCACCGGGCCTCCTCCGCCGATCACCCGCCCGTACCGCGACAGCCTATCGGCCGTCCGGGTGGCCGGAGGGTCAGATCAAGGGCAGTGGCCGGGGCCCGGCGTAGTACGCGGCGCGCATGATGTCCTCCATGTCGTCGAGCATCGGCATGCGCGGGTTGGCCGGGGCGCACTGGTCCTCGTAGGCGTTCAGCGCCTGCTGGGGCAGGGCGCCGATGAACGCCGTCTCGTCGATGCCCAGGGCGCGGAAGGACGGCGCGATACCGACCGCGTCGCGCAAGCGCTCCACGGCGGCCGCGTAGGAGGCGACGCCTTCGGCGGGGGTGGAGGCGGGCAGGCCCAGTGCGCGGGCGACATCCTGGAAGCGTTCAGGGGCCCGGTAGCTCTCGTACTTGGGCCAGCCCGTCAACTTGGCCGGAACGCGGCCGTTGTAGCGGATCACGTGCGGCAGGAGGATCGCGTTGGTCCGGCCGTGGGCGATGTGGAAGGTGGCGCCCAGCGTGTGGGACATGGCGTGGACGATGCCGAGGAAGGCGTTGCCGAAGGCCATGCCGGCGATGGTGCCCGCGTTGTGCATCTTCTCCCGGGCCAGGGTCCGCTGTGCGCCCTGACCGGTGACCGCGCCCTCGAGGTTCTCGAAGATCAGCTTGATGGCGTGCAGCGCCAGACCGTCGGTGAAGTCATTGGCGTACACCGACACGTACGCCTCGGTGGCGTGGGTGAGGGCGTCGAATCCGCTGTCGGCGGCGAGCGGGGAGGGCAGGTCGGCGGTCAGCACGGGGTCGACGATGGCCACGCTCGGGGTGAGGGCGTAGTCGGCGAGCGGGTACTTCTTGCCTGTGGCCGGGTCGGAGATCACCGCGAAGGGTGTGACTTCGGCGCCGGTGCCGGAGGTGGTGGGCACGCAGACCAGGCGGGCCCGCTCACCGATGACGGGGAAGCGGAAGGCGCGCTTGCGGATGTCGGAGAACTTCTGCCGCATGTCGGCGAAGTCGACGTCCGGCTGCTCGTACAGCAGCCACATCACCTTCGCCGCGTCCATGGGCGATCCGCCGCCCAGGGCGATGATGGTGTCCGGGCGGAAGTCGCGCATGAGGGCGGCGCCGCGCCGCACGGACGCGATGCTGGGCTCCGGTTCGACATCGTCGATGATCTGGATGGTCACGGGGTGTTCCCGTTGTTGCAGGACGCGGCTGACGCGGTCGACGTAGCCGAGCCGGGTCATGGTGGCGTCGGTGACGACGGTGACGCGGTGCACGTCGGGCATCGAGGCGAGGTACCGGATTGCCTGGGGCTCGAAGTAGATCTTCGGCGGCACCTTGAACCACTGCAGGTTGTTCTGCCGGGTGGTGACGCGCTTGATGTTGAGCAACTGGGCGGCGGAGACGTTGTCGGAGACCGACGTGCTGCCCCAGGAGCCGCAGCCCAGGGTGAGGGAGGGAAGGAGACGGTTGTAGATGCCGCCGATCGCGCCTTGTGAGGAAGGCGAGTTGACGATGACCCGCACGGTCTTCATGCGGCGGCCGTAGCGCTCGGCGAGGGCCGGGTCCCCGGTGTGGATCACCGCGCTGTGCCCCTGGCCGTGGAAGGCGACCATATCGGCGGCGAGGTCGAAGCCCTCCTCGGTCGAGTCGGCCCGCAGGACGGTGAGGACCGGGCAGAGCTTCTCCCGGGTGAGCGGCTCGTCGGGCCCGACGCGGCTCGCTTCGGCCAGGATGAGCGACGTCTCGGCGGGGATCGCGAACCCTGCCCGCTCGGCGATCCAGTCGGGGCTCCGGCCCACGGCCGCCGGATTCACGCGGCCTTGCCGACCGGCCGGGTCCGGCGGGAAGAGGTAGGTCTCCAGCTTCCGCTTCTCCTCGGCCGTCGCGACGTGGGCGTGCAGGCGCCGGAACTCGGCCAGGGCCTCGTCGTAGATGCTGGTGTCGAGGATGACGGCCTGTTCGGAGGCGCAGATCATGCCGTTGTCGAAGGACTTGGACAGCACCAGGTCGTTGACCGCCCGGTGCAGATCGGCGCTGTGGTGCACGTAGGCGGGGACGTTGCCGGCGCCGACGCCGACGGCGGGCTTGCCGGCCGAGTAGGCGGCCTTGACCATGCTGTTGCCGCCGGTCGCGAGGATCAGGGCCACGCCCGGGTGGCGCATGAGCAGGCCGGTGGCCTCGATCGAAGGTGCCTCGATCCACTGCACGCAATGCTCGGGGGCGCCGGAGGCGACGGCCGCGTCCCGGACGATGCGGGCGGCCTCGGCGCTGCACGTTTGCGCGGAGGGGTGGAAGGCGAAGACGACCGGATTGCGTGTCTTCAGCGCCAGCAGCGCCTTGAAGACGGTGGTGGACGTCGGATTGGTGACAGGGGTGATCGCGCAGAGCACGCCGACCGGTTCGGCGATCTCGATGATGCCCTCGATGTCGTCGCACGCGATGACGCCGACCGTCTTGGTCCGGGACATGCTGTGGGTGACGTGCTCGCAGGCGAACATGTTCTTCGCCGCCTTGTCCTCGAACACCCCGCGACCGGTCTCCTCCACCGCCAGGCGTGCCAGGGCGGTGTGCTGGTCCAAAGCGGCGACGGACGCCTTGGCGACGATGTGGTCGACCTGCTCCTGCGTGAGGGACTCGAAGTCGGCGAGCGCCTTGGAAGCGTTGTCGACGAGCCGGTTCACGGCGATCCGCGCGTCGGAGGGGACGCCCCCGTCGGAGGTGTCGCGGTGGTCACTGGTCACCTGAGTCATGGATGGCTCCCTGGATGCGGATGGATCGGCCGGTCATGGGGTGGCCGCTCGTCGTGTCGGCTACAGCCTTGCGCCGGAGATGCCCGTGGCCGAAGGTCCCGAAGGTCCCGGGGAGGTGCCCGATGGTCTCCGGAGCCTCTTGGTCAGGCGTTCTTGCGGGCCCACTCATGGGCGACCCGGGCCCATTCCCTGCCCCACTGCGCAGTGAAGCGCCGTTCGCCATGCCGTCGCACGAGCTGGTGCACGGCGAACACCAGGAAACCGAGGCTCACCGTGACGGCGAGTGCGGCTACCGCGGCATCGAACCGTGCGGCGGCCGGCCCCAGCGGCGCGGAGGTCGTCGCCCCGTCCTCGTCCGTCCACACCGGGACGCGCGCTCCGCGCTCCAGGTGGCTTCCGACCGGCACCCGGCCCGTACGCGTGGTGCCGTCGGGCGCGGTCCACCGGGCGGTGGCCCGGGTGCGTGTGCTGCCCCTGGCCGCGGGGCCGGGATCCTCCGCCAGCACCGCGTCGGTGAGGTGGCGCTCGGTCCGCTGCTGAGCCCGCCCCTCCAGCACGGCCTCCCAAGCCACCGCGCCGCCCAGCGGCGCACCGATGAACCCGACCACGCCCAGGACCAAGAGGATCCAGCCCTCCACCGCGTGGTAACGACGACGCAGCGCATTACGGCGCCACCGCCACAGCCGCACCCTCCTGACGCGCGTCCCGGCACCTTGCTCTTCCCGGTCGGCCGGGTGCCCGGTGTTCATCGGGGGTCGAGAAGGGCCGCGACGTGCTGGGTCAGGTCGACGAGACGGTTGGTGTAGCCCCACTCGTTGTCGTACCAGCCGAACACCTTGACCAGGTTCCCGTGCGCCTGTGTCAGCGGGGCGTCCACGATGCACGAGGCGGGGTCGCCGACGACGTCGCGCGAGACGATCGGGGCCCCGCTCACGCGCAGGATGCCCTTCAGGGGCCCATCGGCGGCCTCGCGGAACGCGTCGTTGATGTCCTGTGCGGTCACCGGCTGTTCGAGGACAAGGCTGAGGTCGGTCAGGGAACCGTCCTCGACCGGCACGCGCACGGCGATGCCGTCCAGGGTGCCCGCCAGCTCGGGCAGGACCAGGCCGACGGCCCGGGCGGCGCCGGTGCTGGTCGGGATGATGTTGACGGCTGCCGTGCGGCCGCGGCGCAGGTCCTTGTGCGGGCCGTCGAGCACGACCTGGTCGTTGGTGTAGCCGTGAATGGTGGTCATCAGGCCCTTGACGATCCCGAAGCGCGCGTTGAGGACCTTCACCATCGGGGCCACGCAGTTGGTGGTGCAGGAGGCGTTGGAGACCACGTGGTCGAGCTGCGGGTCGTAGGTGTACTCGTTGACACCCATGACGATGGTGGCGTCCACGCCCTTGCCCGGCACCGACAGCAGGACCTTGCGCGCTCCCGCCTTCAGGTGCCGGCCGGCGTCCTCCCGGGTGCGGAAGCGGCCGGTGGCCTCGATGACCACGTCCACCCCCAGGGCCCCCCAGCGCAGGTCGGCCGGGTCGCGCTCGGAGGTGACGGCGATGCGGTGCCCGTCCACCGTGATCGATGCGTCGTCGTGCTCGACGGTGCGGCCCAGCCGGCCGTAGGTGGAGTCGTAGGTGAGCAGATGCGCCAGCACCTGCGGCGGGGCGAGGTCGTTGACGGCCACCACCTCGACCGGGGTGCCGCTTGCCGCCTCCGCGCGTTCCATGACACAGCGCAGGTAGTTGCGCCCGATGCGCCCGAAGCCGTTGATTGCTGTGCGTACGGTCATCTCCGCCGCCCTCCCGAGGGGTTCCGATGCAGGTGGCGCCAGCGTGCGGGCTCCCGTCTGCCCCGCGGCAGGGGTCGAACGGGGCTGTCCCCGTGCCGTTGGGCCCTCCTCTCCCGCACGCCGAGTGGCCCGACAGATCACGGGCCGAAGGGCCCGCGGTACAGGTCCTGACCGGTTCTGTTCGCCCTCCCCACCGCGGCCCACCCTGGGGGCAACGACAAGCAGAGGAACGGGCGATGAGGGCAGCAGTGGTGAAGACCCCGAGAGAGCCGTTGGCAGGTGCGCATCCGCGTCGAGGCGTCCGGGCTGTGCCACACGGACATCCACGGAGCTCACGGTGACCGGCCGGTCGAGCCCCCCTCCGTTCGTAGCCGCGCCCTGGCCGGTCTCCGGCGCGGCGGCAAGCCGGTGATGGTGGCTCGTCCCGCGGACGGCCTCGTCCAGCTGCCGGCCTTCTCGACCGTGCTCGACGGGACGTCCGTCGTCGGCTCGATCGTCGGCACGTCAAGGGCCGCGTTGTCCTCGACATGTGAAGCGCCCAGCCTCCGCGGGGGGATGCAGCCACCTCGGCGCCCCGAGACACGTTCCCTTCGTGCCGGGGGACGACGGCGGTGCCGTGGGCGGCGGCCAAGAGCTGTTCAAGCGAATGGAGATGGGAACCGTGGTGAAGCACCGGACGGTGGGCGAAGTGATGACGAGCGAAGTGGTCCAGGCTCACCCGGACACCTCCTTCAAGGAGCTGGCTCGCCTGCTCACGTCCCACCACATCAGCGGTCTGCCGGTGGTGGACGACGACGACAAGGTCATGGGCGTGGTCTCCCAGACCGACCTGACCCGGCGACAGGCGGCTCACGGCCGGACCGGATCCGGCCGGGACCGCGTGCTGGGAGCCCTGAGGCGGATCGCCCACGCCCGCCCCACCGCCACACTCTCCCTGACGGCCGGCGGGCTGATGTCGAGTCCCGCGGTCACCGTGCATCCCGAGCAGCGCGTGGTCGACGCGGCGCGCATCATGGAACGCCGCCACATCGACCGGCTGCCCGTGGTGGACGAGGAAGACCGTCTCATCGGCATCACCACCCGCCGCGACCTCCTGCGCGTCTTCCTGCGCACCGACGAGGAGATCCGCGAAGACGTAACCGGCGCTGTCTGCCTCCACAGTCCCACTGACGGCGCCGACGAACTCCCCCACATCGATGTCCGGGACGGGGTCGTCACCATCGAGGGCCCTGCCGGACCCGAGATCAACACCATGGCGCTGATCCGGGCCGCATGGCGGGTCGACGGCGTCGTCGGCGTGGTCAACCGGCCGGCGGCCGACCGGCGATACGCCTCGTCCGTACGGCCGAGCGAGGTATAGCAGTCGGGCCTTCCGAGATGCCGGGGAAGGTCTGCCTGAATGCCGAGCCACCGGCCATGGAAGGCGCGCTGCAGATCACCGCCCGTCCCCGGGAACAGCGCCGAACTCGTCCACCGCTTCGACGCCACCCCCTGTGGTGCTGGGGCTCGACCTCACCCGACCGTGCGACGAGGTGATCGAGTACGCCTTGTCCACTGCCGCGGCACGCGGGGCCGCCTTGAGGCTCGTCCACGGGTGGGACACGCCGATCGTGTTCGGATGCGACCCCCGCGCCGTCGATCCCGGACACGGCGCCGCGAGGGGACTGCGGGAAGCGAGCGCCCGACGCGCTGCGGCCGTGGCGGTGCAAGTTCCCGGATGTCGGCGTCAAGGAGCAGTGCGTGGTGGGCCGGGCGGCCGACCACCTCGTGGACGCCTCGAAGGACGCCTCGTTGCTGGTCGTGGGACGGCGCGTACGCCGCGCGGCGATCGGCAGGCACATCGGCCGGTCACGCATGCGGTGCTGCACCATGCTGCGGTGCCTGTTGCGGTGGTGCCGCACCTCTGACCGTCCGTCGGAGGCGGCATCGCAGATGTGGACCGGGTCTGCCAGGGCCGGGTGCGGGCGCTTCCCTCCAGGGGCAGCGGCCGCACCAGGCCCTGGCCTCTTGACGGTGCGGCATCGGCGCTCCCGTGCCGACGGTGGCGCGTCGCCCAGGCCCTGGCCCGCTGACCGCGCAGGGGGCGCGGAGGCCAGGAAGCGCAGCGGCGCCGCGTGCAGGTGCCGCCCAACGCCGGAGAGGCGATGATCCGCCACCACCGGCAGGCCATCGCCCTGTCCGACATGGTCGATTCGCACGCGCCTCCAGCCGGGGTCCCGCCGTGGAGCGTCAGAGCAGGTGCACCTGCCACGTGACTCCCGGGAGTCAGTCCTGGAGCTGGGCGTGGGGCCAAGTGACGGGCCTCGCCTCCCGGTTGGGTTTCGGGACGGCATCCGCACCGGCACTGTCCGTTCCGCGCGCGGTGGGCGGGCTCACGACGTCTTCCCGGAGTGGGAGTCGTGGCCGTACATGTTCGTGGCAGCGACCAGGGCGAGCATCCCGACCGCCATCATGATCAGCCCCACCAGTGGCCGGTCAGCGCCGTCCCACTGCCAGTCGACGGCGAATACGAGTATCGCGCCGAGCCCGATCGATGTGACGGCTCCGATGGCCAGCAGTCCGAGCATGTGGCCCACCTCCTTGAACGGCTGATGGGCACCCTGCCCCCGCCGGATCTCACTGTCGCCGAACAGCGGGGCGGCGCCCAGGGGCCTGATGGCCCGTCCGGCGCAGCCATGAGGCCCCCGCACCGCGCGGTAGACACAGGGGTGGGCCGGCAGGCCGAGCATCGGCCTGCCGGCCCGGGACATCGTGACGGGGTTCAGCCCAGGGCCGCGCCGAGTGCCAGGAAGCCGGCGACCGCCACCAGCAGCATGCCCATGAGAGGCGCCATGAAGCGCAGATACTGGTCGTAGCGGACCCTGGCCAGGGCAAGGCCGCCCATGACGACAGCGGAAGTGGGGGTGATGAGGTTCACCCATCCCGAGGCCGACTGGTAGGCGGTGACCACCAGGGCTCGGCTGACTCCGGCGAAGTCGGCCAGCGGCGCGAGGATCGGCATGGCGAGGGCCGCGTGGCCGGAGGAGGAGGGGACGAAGAACGCCAGGGGGAGGTTCACCACGAACATCAGGACGGCGAACACGCCGGACGATGTGCCGGAGACCGCCCCGTGCAGGGTGTTGAGGATGGTATCGGTGACGCCGGCGTTGTTCATGATGACGGTGACACCCCTGGCCAGCATGACGATCATGGCCGCGCCGACGAAGTCTCCCGCTCCGGCGGTGATGGCCTCCGCGGTGCCCTTCTCCCGCAGGCCTCCGATCAGCCCGACGAGGATGGCCGCGACGATGAACAGGGCGGCGAGCTCGGGGAAGTACCAACCGAGTGTGGGCAGGAAGGTGACGTGCAGATCGGTCCAGGGGATCACGGCGAAGATCATGAAGAGGAAGGTGGCCGCGAAGAGGCCCAGGACGGTGCGCTGACGACTGGTGAGCTCCACCCGGCCGCCGCCTTCGGCCCGGAGACGGCGGTCGTCCTCGGTGAGCGGGGTCAGGGAGCGGGAGGGGTCGGCGGTGATGCGGCGGGCGTAGCGCAGCAGGTACGCGGCTGCCAGCGCCGTCAGGCAGGCCCACATCGCCAGGCGCAGCAGGATGCCGTCCCCGGTGCCGATGCCGGCGCTGTCGGAGGCCACTCCGGTGGCGAACGGGTTCACGGTGGAGGCGAGGGTGCCGACTCCCGCGCCGACCATGATGACGGTCGCGGCGACCATGCGGTCGTAGCCCAGGCCGAGCATCAGGGGGATCATGAGCCCGTAGAAGCCGAGGGTTTCCTCCGCCATGCCGTAGGTGGTGCCGCCGAGGGAGAACACCGCCAGCAGGACGACGAGCAGCACCGCTCTGTGGTGGCGCAGGCGTTGAGCGAGACGGCCCACCCCGGCGGTGAGGGCTCCGGTGCGCATGGTGACGGTGATGAAGGCCCCCACGGCCAGGATGAAGAGGAACACTCCGGCGGCGCCCGCGAAGGTTCCGGTGCCACCGGGTGTGGTGAGACCGCTCTGGGTGTCGGTGACGCCGTACAGGCCGTTGACCGGTGAGAGGAACAGGTCCTTGAGCCGCTCCCAGAAGCCGGTGGTCACCTCCACCGGTCGGTAGGTGCCGGGGATGGGGCTGCCGTCCTTGGTGTCGTAGCGTCCGGCGGGCAGCACGAAGGTCAGGGCCCAGACCGCGACGGTGACCGCTATCAGGACGGTGAACGCGGAGGGGAACGACAAGCGCCGCTTCGTGGGTGCGGTGCCGGCGTTGTCGGCGGCGGGCTCGGGGGCTCTGGGGGTGGTGCCGAGGCTCATGTCAGGTCCTCATGTGCGTCGAGGCGGCCGTCGAGGTCGCGGCCGGTGGGTGTGACGACGGTGCCGGCGGTCCCGTCGAGGATGGCGCGGGCGTCTCGGAGGGCGCCGATGGCTGCCGTGCCGCCCGTGAGTTCCACGAACCGGCACACGGCGTCGACCTTGGGGCCCATCGATCCCGCCGGAAAGTGCTGGGCTCGCAGCGCTGCGGGGGTGGTTCGTCCGATGGGCTCGGCGTCGGAGGTGCCGTAGTGGAGAGAGACGTGGGGGACGTCGGTGAGCAGCAGCAGGGCGTCGGCGTCGAGCGCCTCGGCCAGGAGGGCCGCGGTGAGGTCCTTGTCCACCACCGCTTCGACTCCGGTCAACTGCCCCTGCCCGTCCCGGATGACCGGTACCCCGCCGCCCCCGGCGCACACGGCCACCGCTCCCGACTGGAGCAGCAGCCGGATCAGCCGGGTCTCCACGACCCTCTGTGGGCGGGGTGAGGGTACGACGCGCCGCCAGTGCGTACCGTCCTGCTTGACCGTCCAGCCCCGGTCGGCGGCCAGTCGTTCGGCCTCGTCCCGTTCGTAGACGGGGCCGACGAACTTGGCCGGGTCGGCGAAGGCGGGGTCGGCCGCCGAGACCAGGGTCTGGTTCAGCAGGGCGCACACCTGGCGGCCGGGCAGGGCGTTCTGCAGGGACTGCAGGAGCCAGTAGCCGATCATGCCCTGGGTCTCCGCGCCCAGGACGTCGAAGGGGTAGGGGCTGCTCAGGGAGCTGTCTGCGGCGCTTTCCAGTGCGAGGACGCCGACCTGGGGGCCGTTGCCGTGGGTGATGACGAGCTCGTGCTCGTGGGCGAGCGGGGCGAGGGCCGCCACGGCGGCGCGGACGTTGGCGAGTTGCACGGCGGCGTCCGGCCGCTCCTCGCGGCGGAGCAGGGCGTTGCCACCCAGGGCGACGACGACACGCATGAGTGTTCTCCAGGGGGTGGGTGGCGGGCGGGTCAGTCGGCGAGGGTGGCGACGAGAACCGCCTTGATGGTGTGGAGCCGGTTTTCGGCCTGGTCGAACACGATGGAGTGGGAGGACTCGAAGACCTCGTCGGTGACCTCCAGCGCGGTCATGCCGGTGCGGGCGGCGATCTTGGCGCCGACGGTGGTGTCGCCGTTGTGGAAGGCCGGAAGGCAGTGCATGAACTTCACCCGCGGGTTCCCGGTCGCCTGAAGGACGGCGGAGGTCACCTGGTACGGCTTGAGCAGGGCGATGCGTTCGTCCCACAGCTCCGGCGGCTCCCCCATCGACAGCCAGACGTCGGTGTAGACGAAGTCGACCCCGGCCACGCCCTCGGCCACGTCCTCGGTGAGCGTGATCCGCGCGCCGGTGCCGGCTGCCACCTCGCGTGCCACGTCCACCATCTCCGGGGCGTTGTGCAGGGAGCTGGGGCCGACCATGCGTACGTCCATGCCGAGCATGGCCCCGGTGATCAGCAGGGAGTTGCCGACGTTGTTCCGGGCGTCCCCCAGGTAGGCGAAGGACACCTGGTGCAGCGGCTTGTCGGTGTGCTCCCACATGGTGAGCACGTCGGCGAGCGACTGGGTGGGATGCCACTGGTCGGTCAGCCCGTTCCACACCGGCACGCCGGCGTACTCGGCCAGCTCCTCCACCAGGCGCTGGTCGCTGCCCCGGTATTCGATGCCGTCGTAGTAGCGACCCAGCACCCGGGCGGTGTCCTTGATCGATTCCTTGTGTCCGAGCTGTGAGCTCGAGGGCTCCAGGTACGTCACGTGCGCGCCCTGCTGGTGGGCGGCCACTTCGAACGCGCAGCGGGTCCTGGTCGAGGTCTTCTCGAAGATGACGGCGATGTTCCTGCCGCGCAGCCTCTGCTCCTCGCAACCGCTGCGGCGGTCCGCTTTGATCCGCGCGGACAGCTCCAGGAGGTGGCGGAACTCCTCCGGGGTGAAGTCGAGTTCCTTGAGGAAGGTGCGGTGGCTCAGGTCGACGGTCATGCTCTGGCTCCTTGGGGCGGGTGTCAGGGGGTATGGCAGAGTGGGAGTGTCCGGGCGCCGGGGGCGTCAGCCGGCTTCTCGTTCGATGGGGCAGCTCATGCACCGAGGGCCGCCACGGCCTCGGCCGAGCTCGCTGCCGCGTACGGTGACGACCTCGATCCCGTTCTTGCGCAGGTAGGTGTTGGTGGTGACGTTGCGCTCGTAGGCGACGACCACCCCGGGTTCCACGGCCAGCACGTTGCAGCCGTCGTCCCATTGCTCCCGCTCGGCGGAGCGCACGTCCTGGCTGGGTGTGAGCACGTTGATGGATGGCAGGCCCAGGGCGTCCGCGACGGCCTGGTCCATGTACTCGGGTGCGTGGTCCGTGATCCTCAGTCCCTGCCCGCCCGTGCCGGGTTCGATCGTGGACGTCGGCAGCATGCCCAGGCCGGCGTAACGGGTGAAGGTGTCACCGCTGACCATCGTCATCACGGTGTCCAGGTGCATGAAGCTGCGGCGCCTGGGCATGTTGATCGCCACCACCCGCCGGGCGGAGCCCGCGGCGAACATGCGCAGGGCCAGGTTCTCCACGGCCTGCGGGGTGGTGCGCTCGCTCATGCCGACGAGCACGGCGCCGTTGCCGATGACAAGGACGTCGCCCCCCTCGATGGTGGCGGGGTAGGCCCCTTCACCGTCCGTCCATCGGTGGAACTCGCCCTTGTCGAAGAGGGGGTGGTGGCGGTAGATGGCCTCGAAGTGGACCGTTTCGCGGCGGCGGGCCCGCTTGCTCATCGGGTTGATGCTCACCCCGTCGTACACCCAGCACGATGTGTCGCGCGTGAACAGGTGGTTGGGCAGCGGTGCGACGAGGAAGTCGTCGGGCGCCAGGGCATGGAGCCGGACACTCGGTGTGGCCCCGACGCGCTCGAGCAGTTCACCCTTGGTGACACCACCGATGAGGCAGGCGGTCAGCGCGGTCGGCTCAAGGGAGTCGAAATAGGCGCGGAAGTGGTCGGTGGCCAAGGCCCCGAACTCGCGCTCGTCGCAGACGCGATCCACGATCAGCTGCCGGGCGGCGGGCAGTGCCAGCGTCTCGGTCAGCAGGTCCGCGAAGAGATGGACACGCACTCCACGGTCGCGCAGCGTGTCGGCGAAGGCGTCGTGCTCCTCGCGGGCGCGCTTGACCCACAGCACGTCGTCGAAGAGGAGCGCGTCCTTGTTCGTGGGAGTGAGCCGTTTCAGTTCCAAGTCCGGCCGGTGCAGGATGACCTGCTTCAGACGGCCCGTCTCGGAGTCGACGTGAAAAGACATGGGACCCCCGTAGGGTCGGTTTCGAAGTGCCGCGGAAGCAGGGCACATGACGTGCTCCCCGGCGTCCGCGTGACGCCCGGGGAGCACTTGAACCCTGTCACTCGCGGCCGACTGAACCCGGACGGCAACAGTCCCCGGTGGCAGGCCGTGCGGTACCGGCGGTGAGGGCCCGTTGGGCCGAGGCCGCAGGGCCCTTCGGCTCTGGGTGCCGGACGGAAGGACAGGCGCACGGATGCACGGTCTGTGTGCATCGGCCCCGCTGGCCCCGCAGTGCCCTGGCGGCCTGCTCCACTGCGCGCCTCTTCGCGGTACCACGACCACGGGGGACCCGCAGTGGTGCAGCCGGCGTGCGTGACGGAACCTGGGCCGACCAGGCGCCATGAATGCCGCGCCACGCCGCCCCCGGACGGATCCTTCCGCAGCACCGGCGCCCCGCGCCTACCACCCGCGCGGACCCCCGACCACCATGGCCGCCCGCACCGCTCGCGCCACCCCCGATGGCCCCCGTTGTGTCTTTCGTGGGCCTGCGGCCGGGCAGTGCCACGACCTCGTCCCGCCCGGGGGCCCGGTCCTGCTCAGGCAGCCGGAAGACGGCGTAGGCCTCTGCTCGGTGCGGTGCGTCGCGCACGGCAGGAGCCGCACGTCCGCGCCGGGTGCCGTCGGTGCGTCCCGTCCTGGGAGGCCCGACCGCGGGGTGAAGCAGTCGCCCGGCTCGATGGTGGAACGTGGTCCACCCGGGCTGACGACCTCACCGTCCGCACCTCGGGCAGGAGGCGTCCGCAGGGAAATCCTCGGCAACCCGGCTGCATCGGCGCCGTCAGACCCCTGACCAGCGCAACCCCACGCCTGACACACCATCAGGACGATGGTCGAATGAGCGTCACGAGCGTCATTCCAGCGTCAAGATGCCGCCCGTAACACCCACAACGCACATAATGCGCACGCGTAAAACCGCAGTTCAGGATCCCTTTGCGGCCGGTTCGAGGATGGCGACGCACTCCACGTGGTGCGTCATCGGAAACAGGTCGAACGCCCGCAGCGTCCGCGGCCGGTAGCCGTTCTCGCGGAAGTACGCCAAGTCCCGTGCCAGGGCCGCCGGGTCGCAGGCGACGTACGCGATGCGGCGGGCGCCGAGGCCCGAGACGTACTCGACGGTGGAGCGGCCGGCGCCCGCGCGGGGCGGGTCGAGGACGACGAGGTCGGCCTCGGTGATGCCGGTGCGGGGCAGGACGGACTCGACCTTGCCGTGTTCGATGCGGACCCGCGGCAGGTCCTGGAGGTTGTGGCGGGCGTCCTCCACCGCGCGCTTGCCGGACTCGATGCCGAGCACCGCGCCCTTCTCGCCGACGCGTTGGGCGATGGCGCCCGCGAACAGGCCGACGCCGCAGTAGAGATCGAGCGCGGTGTCGCCCTTGCGCGGCAGGAGTCCCTGCATCACGGCCTCGACGAGCGTCTGGGCCGCCTTCGGGTGGACCTGCCAGAAGCCGCCCATGCCGACACGGTACGTGCGGTCGTCGGCGCGCTCGCGGACGAAGGGGCGGCCGTGGACGCGGTGGACGCTTCCGTCGCCCTCGTGGACGCGCAGGACGGAGACCGGCCTGTCGAGTTCCACGATCGGGAGCCGGGCGCCGGGTCGCGGGGTGAGGACCACCTGGCGGTCCTGGGACCCCGTCGCGGCGATGGCCTCGATCGAGGCCATGCCCTCCCAGTTCCGCTTCTCGATGCCGAGTTCGGAGACGCCGGGCGCCGCGATCATGCAGTGCTCGACCGGTTCCACCTCGTGGGAGCGGTGCCTGCGCAGCCCCGCCCGGCCCTCCGTGTCGACGGCGTACTGCACCCGCGTCCGCCAGGCCGGGACCTCGCCCGCGGGCAGCTTGTCGCCCTCCGCCGGCATGACGGTGCCGTCCCAGCCGGCCTCCTCCGGGGTGAGGCCGGCGAGCCGCTTCAGCTGCTCCGCGACGACCTCGCCCTTGAAGCGCCGCTGCGCGCCCGGCTTGGCGTGCTGCCAGTCGCAGCCACCGCAGCGTCCGGGCCCCGCGTACGGGCACGGCGCCTCGATGCGGTCCTTCGACGCCTCCAGGACGCGCACGGCGTCGGCTCGCAGATAGCGGGAGCCCTCCTCGCCCTCGGTGACGCGGGCGAGGACCTTCTCGCCGGGGAGCGCGTGCCGGACGAAGAGGACCCGGCCGGCGTCGGTACGGGCGATGCAGTGCCCGCCGTGCGCGACGGGGCCGACCTCGACCTCGTACTCCTCCCCGACGAGCGAGGCATCGGAAGCGTTCGGCATGGCGGGGTGACTCCAGGGATACGAGAGGGGGCTGTCGTCCGTCCGCGGACGACAGCCCCCCAGTCTACGTGGGCGGGAGGGTGCCCCGGCCCGTGCCGCCGGTACCCGGTCCCTCCGCCCGGTGGGTCAGCTCCTGCTGCTGGGCTCCTTGCCCCGCTCGTTCACTGGTCCGCGGCGCACGGATCCGGGCGCGCTCCACTCCTGCCGCCTCCTGGCCCGCTTCTTCGCCAGCTCGGAGGACTGGAGCTGGTAGGGCACGGAGGTGACCATGACGCCCGGGGTGAACAGCAGCCGGCCCTTGAGGCGCAGGGCGCTCTGGTTGTGCAGCAGGTGCTCCCACCAGTGGCCGACCACGTACTCGGGGATGATCACGCTGACGGCGTCGCGCGGACTCTCCCGCCGCAGGCTCTTGACGTACTCGATGATCGGCCGGGTGATCTCGCGGTAGGGCGAGTGGAGGATCTTCAGCGGGACGTTGATGCCGCGCCGGTCCCACTCCTCCTTGAGCGCCTTCGTCTCCGCGGGGTCGACGTCGATGCTGAGCGCCTCCAGTTTGTCGGAGCGCATGAGCTTGGCGTAGGCGAGGGCCCGCAGCGTAGGCCGGTGGACCTTGGAGACCAGCACGATGGAGTGGACCCGGGAGGGCCGCACGCTGTCGTCGGAGGGCTCGTCGGGTGCGGCGATCTCGTCCGACACCCGGTCGTAGTGGCGGCGGATCGCCGACATCGTCCCGTAGAAGATCACCATGCCCAGGAGCGCCACCCAGGCGCCGTGCGTGAACTTGGTGACGAGGACGACGACCAGGACGAGACCGGTGAAGAAGGCGCCGAAGGCGTTGATCGCCCGGGAGCGGATCATGTGGCGCCGTACGGCCGGGTCCCGCTCCGTCCTCAGATGACGGTTCCAGTGCCGGACCATGCCGGTCTGGCTGAGCGTGAAGGAGACGAAGACGCCGACGATGTAGAGCTGGATCAGCTTGGTGGAGTCGGCGTCGTAGATCCAGACCAGCAGCATGGCCGCGCCGGCGAGCAGCACGATGCCGTTGGAGAAGGCGAGCCGGTCGCCGCGGGTGTGCAGCTGTCGCGGCAGGTACCGGTCCTGCGCGAGGATCGAGCCGAGCAGCGGGAAGCCGTTGTACGCGGTGTTGGCCGCCAGGAAGAGGACGAGGGCGGTGGCCGCGGCGAGGAGCACGAAGAAGAACGAGTGCTCGCCGAAGACGGCCGCAGCCACCTGCGAGATCACCGGGTCCTGGACGTAGCCGGCGCCGACCGGCTGTCCGTCGCGGATGAGGTCGTGGGCGGGGTTCTCGGCCATCCGTACGTCGCTGGCCATGGCCAGGCCGATGATTCCGCAGAACATGGTGACCGCGAGCCCGCCCATGAGCAGCAGCGTCGTGGCGGCGTTCCGGCTCTTGGGCTTGCGGAAGGCGGGGACGCCGTTGCTGATGGCCTCGACGCCGGTGAGCGCGGCACAGCCGGAGGAGAAGGCGCGCAGCAGCAGGAACACCATGGCGAACCCGGCCAGGCCCTCCTGCTCCGGTTTGATCTCCAGGTCCGCGGTGGGGGCGCGCATGGTGTCGTCGAGGACGAGGCCCTTGAAGGCGCCCCAGGCGATCATGGTGAAGACGCCGAAGACGAAGACGTACGTCGGGATCGCGAAGAGCTTCCCGGACTCCCTCACACCGCGCAGGTTCATCAGCGTCAGCAGCAGGATTATGACGACGGCGCTGAGCACCTTGTGCTCGATCACGAAGTGGACCGCGGAGCCGAGGTTCTCCACTCCGGAGGAGATCGACACGGCCACGGTGAGGACGTAGTCGACGAGCAGGGCGCTGGCGACGGTGAGGCCGGCCCGCGGGCCGAGGTTGGTGTTCGCGACCTCGTAGTCGCCGCCGCCGCTCGGGTACGCGTGGACGTTCTGCCGGTACGAGGCGACGACGGTGAACATCAGGACCACGACCGCGGCCGCGATCCAGGGGCTGTACTGGTAGGCCGACACACCCGCGATCGAGAGGACGAGCAGCACCTCCCCGGGTGCGTACGCCACCGAGGACAGCGGGTCGGAGGCGAAGACGGGGAGTGCGATGCGCTTCGGCAGGAGCGTCTCGCCCAGCCTGTCGCTCCGCAGCGCCCGGCCGATCAGGATCCGTTTGGGCAGGTCGGTCAGTTTGGACACGGAGAGGATCGTAAGGGGTTCCTCTCGGCGGCGCCCACCCGTGGGGTCCTCCGCCACGAAATCGCCTCCCGGCGGCCACGCTGCGGCAACGGAGCGAGTACGCAGTGCCACGACATCCGGTGCCACCGCCGGTAGCGGCACCGCGGATGCGGGCAACGCGGGTGGTGCGGCATAAGCTCGTCTGGGGCGACAACCGCACACTGATGCCCCATCGTTGCCCGGCAGAGCCGAGAGAGAAGAGTGAGCAGGGTGTTTGCACAGGTCACCGTGATGACCAGGACTGCGGGGTAGATAGGTGCACATCGTGATCATGGGCTGCGGGCGCGTCGGAGCGGCGCTCGCGCAGACCCTGGAGCAACAGGGGCACACGGTCGCCGTCGTCGACCAGGACCCCACCGCCTTCCGTCGTCTGGGCTCCGGGTTCGGGGGGCGCCGGGTCACCGGCGTCGGGTTCGACCAGGACACGCTCCGCGAGGCGGGCATCGAGGAGGCCGGCGCGTTCGCGGCGGTCAGCAGCGGTGACAATTCCAACATCATCGCCGCGCGTGTCGCCCGTGAGATGTTCGGGATCGAGAACGTGGCGGCCCGCATCTACGACCCGCGGCGAGCCGAGGTCTACCAGCGGCTGGGCATTCCCACCGTGGCGACGGTCCGCTGGACCGCGGACCAGATGCTCCGCCGGCTGCTGCCCTCCGGGGCAGAGGAGCTGTGGCGGGACCCGAGCGGCGCCGTGCAGCTCGCCGAGGTGCACACCTCCCCGGCGTGGATCGGCCACAAGGTGAGCCGGCTGCAGGAGGAGACGGGTGTGCGGGTCGCGTTCCTCACCCGCCTGGGCGAGGCGGTCCTGCCGACCTCGCAGACCGTGCTGCAGGAAGGCGATCTGGTGCACGTGATGATGCGCACGGAGGAGATCGAGAAGGTCGAGGCGGCGTTCGCCCAGGGTCCCGAGGAGGGCGGTCACTGATGCGGGTCGCGATTGCCGGGGCCGGCGCGGTGGGGCGTTCCATCGCGGGCGAGCTGCTGGAGAACGGGCACGAGGTCCTTCTGATCGACAAGGCGCCCACCGCCATCTCCGTGGAGCGGGTGCCGCAGGCGGAGTGGCTGCTGGCCGACGCCTGTGAGATCACGTCGCTGGACGAGGCGGCGCTGCAGCGCTGCAACGTGGTGATCGCGGCCACGGGCGACGACAAGGTGAACCTGGTCGTCTCCCTGCTCGCGAAGACCGAGTACGGGGTGCCGCGCGTGGTGGCCCGGGTGAACAACCCCAAGAACGAGTGGCTGTTCAGCGAGTCGTGGGGCGTCGATGTCGCGGTGTCCACGCCTCGGTTGATGTCGGCGCTGGTCGAGGAGGCCGTGAGCGTCGGCGACCTGGTGCGACTGCTGCGTTTCAGCCACGGGGACGCGAACCTCGTGGAGCTGACCCTGCCGCCGGAGTCGGCGCTGGCCGGCACGCAGGTGGGCGATGTGGCGTGGCCCGAGGACACCTCGCTGGTGACGATCATCCGCGGTCCCCGGGTGCTCACCCCGCACAACGAGGAGACCCTGGAGCCGGGTGACGAACTCCTCTTCGTGGCCGCCCAGGCGCGTGAGGAGCAGCTGGAGGACCTGCTGTCGGTCCGCCGCGAGGACCCGACGACCACGGGCTGACACGCGGCGCGCACCGCGGTGGCCTCGACGCCGAATCGCCGGACGTGCCGGGTGTCCCGGTCCGTCCGGCGATTCGCTGTCTCCGGCCCTGCGGCACTGCCCGGGGTGTACGCCGGGCTGCCGGTGTGACGGCTGCGTGCTGAGCGGTTCGCCCGGCAGGCTACGCCTCGCCGCTCTCCCGGGCCGCGGCCGCCTTGCGGGCCTCCTCGGCGCGCTCCTGCTCCTCCATCTCGGCGAAGACGTCGATCGGCGGCGGAGCCTTGGCCAGGAAGACCCAGGTCAGATAGACCGCCAGCAGGAACGGCGGGATCTTGAGCGTGACCAGCACCCAGCCCAGCTGGGCCGTGTCGGCCCACCAGTAGAGCGGGAAGAGGATCGCGCACTTGGCGAGCAGGATCAGGCCCCAGGCCCAGCTGGCCTTGGCGTAGGCCTTCTTGCGGCCGGGGTTGCGGGTGCGCCAGGAGAGGTTCTCCTTGAAGACCGGTCCCAGGATGAGACCGATCAGGGGGACGCCCGCCAGGGTCGTGATGATGTACGCGAGGGCGAGGCCGAGTGTGTACAGCATGCCCGGCAGGTAGAAGTCCTTCGCGTTGCCGGTCATCATCGCGAAGACCACACCGAAGGCGACGCCGAAGACGCCGCTGAAGGCGTGCTTCACGGTGTCCCGGCGGACGAGCCGGACGGCGACGAGCACCAGGGACAGCCCGAGGGCCGCGATGGCCGAGAGGTGCAGGTCCTTGTTGATCGTGTAGATCGTGACGAAGATCAGTCCGGGCAGGACCGTCTCGACCGTGCCCCGGATGCCGCCGAAGGCCTCGAACAGGGCCGCCTCGGTCACGGCCTTGGCGTGCCGGCCGTGGCCGTCGTCCTGTTCCTGCGTGTTCGGCTTGTCGAGGGACGTCACCGGCTACTCCTGTCCGAGCGGTCGGAGCTCGTATTTGGGATTGAACAGCACCCGCCGGCCGTGGCTCATGGAGATCCGGCCGGAGGCGATCATCTTGCGGCCCGGTTCGATGCCCACGATGGAGCGCCGGCCCAGCCACACCACGTCCAGGGCGGCGGAGCCGTCGAAGAGCTCAGCCTCCAGGGCCGGGACACCGGCCCGCGGACGCAGGGTGACCGTGCGCAAGGTACCAGTCACCTTCACGATCTGCCGGTCGCCGCAGTCGCAGATCGGCGTGCAACCCGATGCCTGCGCGTCCTCCTTGAGCTCCGCGGACTCGAGTTCCTGCTGGGAGCTGGACAGACGGTCGAGCATCCGCCGGAAGCGGCCTGCCGGCTTCTCGGCGTTCCCGGATCGAGGTACAGCACTCATGGTGAAAGCGTACCGGGACGATGTACGGGCACCGTCAAGAGCCGAGCGGTACGGATCAGCCGGACCGGCGGCCCCGGCCGCCGCCGGGCGCGGCCCGGCCGGTCGCGGCCCGGCCGGTCGCGGCCCGGCCGGTCGCGGGCAGCGGCGCGCGCCCGCCGGTGCCTCAGCGTTCGAAGCGGTAGCCCATGCCCGGCTCGGTGACGAAGTGCCTGGGGTGCGAGGGATCGGCCTCCAGCTTGCGGCGCAGCTGGGCCATGTAGACCCGCAGATAGTTGGTCTCCGTGCCGTACGAGGGCCCCCACACCTCCTGGAGCAGCTGCTTCTGGCTGACCAGACGGCCGGTGTTGCGGACGAGGACCTCCAGGAGGTGCCACTCGGTCGGGGTGAGCCGGACGTCCTTGCCGTCCCGGTTGACCTTCTTCGCAGCGAGGTCGACGGTGAAGCCCTCGGTCTCGACGATCACGATCTCGTCGTCGTCCCCGCCGGCCGGCTCGGCACGGCGCACGGCGGCCCGCAGACGGGCCAGCAGCTCGTCCATGCCGAACGGCTTGGTGACGTAGTCGTCGGCGCCGGCGTCCAGGGCCTCGACCTTCTCGTCGGAGGTGTGCCGGGCGGAGAGGACCAGGATCGGCACACGGGTCCAGCCGCGCAGGCCCTTGATCACCTCGACGCCGTCCATGTCGGGCAGCCCGAGGTCCAGGACGACGACGTCGGGATGGCGCGCCGCGGCGAGCTGCAGTGCCGTCGCGCCGTCGGGGGCGGCGTCGACCTCGTACTTGCGCGCCTTCAGGTTGATCACGAGGGCGCGTACGATCTGCGGCTCGTCGTCGACCACGAGCACTCGGGTCATGAGTGCCTTCCTTCCGTCTCTCGTCCGTTCGTCGGGGTGGTGTGCGGGGTCACCCGGTGACCCGGGCGGGGACCTCGAGGTCCGGCGCGGTGGCGCCGGGCGCCGTCTGGAGGGTGAGGACCATCGTCAGCCCGCCGCCGGGGGTGTCCTCCGCGGCCAGCGTGCCGCCCATCGCCTCGACGAAGCCGCGGGCCACGGCCAGGCCGAGCCCGACCCCCGCCCCGCGCGGCGCGTCGCCGTAGCGCTGGAAAGGCTCGAAGATGCGGTCCTTGGCGTCGTCCGGGACACCGCGGCCGCGGTCCACGACCCGTACCTCGACCCGGCCGCCGTGGGCGCTGGCGGAGACCACGACGGGGACGGCGTCGGGGCTGTACTTGACGGCGTTCTCGACGATGTTGGCGACGGCCCGCTCCAGCAGGCCCTTGTCCATGCGGACCATCGGCAGGGTCTCGGGGATGTCCAGCTCGACGCTGCCCTCCGGGACGCCGACGAGGGCCATGGGGACGACCTCGTCGAGGTCGATGCCGCGGATGAGGGGGGTGACGGTGCCGGTCTGGAGGCGGGACATGTCGAGCAGATTGCCCACGAGATGGTCCAGCCGGTCGGCGCCCGCCTCGATGCCCTCGAGGAGTTCGGCCCGGTCCTCCTCGGACCACTCGACGTCGTCGGAGCGCAGCGACGAGACGGCCGCCTTGATGCCGGCGAGCGGGGTGCGCAGATCGTGGCTGACGGCGGCGAGGAGCGCGGTGCGGATGCGGTTGCCCTCGGCGAGTTTGCGGCCCTCCTCCGCACGGTGGACGAGCCGCTGCCGCTCGAGGACGACGGCGGCCTGGGCGGCGAAGGCGCCGAGGACGCGGCGGTCCTCGGCGGGCAGGACGCGGCCGGACAGCGCCAGGGCCATGTTCTCCCCCACGGGCATGTCCACGTCGGCGTCCTCGGGACGGGCGACGGGCCGCGGTCCGACACTGCCCGCACAGGTCCAGGGGTCGACGTCGCTCAGGCGTTCCAGCAGGGCCACGGACTCCATGCCGAAGGTCTCACGCACCCGCTCCAGCAGGGCGTCGAGGGCCGTCTCGCCGCGCAGCACGCTGCCCGCGAGGAACGACAGGATCTCGGACTCGGCGCGCAGCCGGGCCGCCTGCTGGGTCCGCCGGGCGGCGAGGTCGACGACCGACGCGACGGCGACGGCGACCCAGAAGAAGACGGCGATGGCGACGATGTTCTTCGGGTCGGAGATGGTGAACCGGTGCAGCGGCGGCGCGAAGTAGTAGTTCAGCAGCAGGGAGCCGAAGGCTGCGGACGCGAGGGCCGGCAGCAGACCGCCGAGGAGCGCCGCGGTCACGGTCAGCGACAGGAACAGCAGCATGTCGTTGGCCAGGCCGAGGTCCGCGTCGATGTGCGTCAGCAGCAGGGACAGCAGCACCGGGCCGGCGACGCCGACCAGCCAGCCGGCGAGGATCCGCGAGCGGCCGAGCCGCGCGCCGCGGGCCACGGGCAGTCCGCGGCCCTTGGCGGCCTCCTCGTGGGTGACGATGTGGACGTCCAGGTCGGGCCCTGACTCCCGGGCGACGGTGGCGCCCACGCCGGGCCCGAGGATGTACTGCCAGCTCTTGCGGCGCGAGGAGCCGAGGACGATCTGCGTGGCGTTGACCCCGCGCGCGAACTCCAGCAGCGCGGAGGGGATGTCGTCGCCGACGACGTGGTGGAAGGTGCCGCCGAGGTCCTCGACGAGCGTGCGCTGGAGCACCAGCTCCTTGGGCGAGGCGGAAGTGAGTCCGTCGCTGCGGGCGATGTAGACGGCCAGCACCTCCCCGCCCGCGCCCTTCTCGGCGAGACGGGCGGCGCGACGGATCAGGGTGCGCCCCTCGGGGCCGCCGGTGAGGCCCACGACGATGCGCTCGCGGGCCTGCCAGGTCGAGCGGATGTTGTGCTCGCCGCGGTACTGCTGGAGGTATTCGTCGACCCGGTCGGCGACCCACAGCAGGGCGAGCTCGCGCAGGGCGGTGAGATTGCCCGGGCGGAAGTAGTTGGACAGTGCCGCGTCGACCTTGTCGGGCTTGTAGACGTTGCCGTGCGCCATGCGGCGGCGCAGGGCCTGGGGCGACATGTCGACCAGCTCGATCTGGTCGGCACGGCGGACGACCTCGTCGGGGACGGTCTCCCGCTGGCGCACGCCGGTTATCGACTCGACGACGTCGCCGAGTGACTCCAGGTGCTGGATGTTGACGGTCGAGATCACGTCGATGCCGGCGGCGAGGAGCTCCTCGACGTCCTGCCAGCGCTTGGTGTGGCGCGAGCCCGGCACGTTGGTGTGGGCCAGTTCGTCCACGAGCGCGACGGCGGGCCGGCGGGCCAGGACGGCGTCCACGTCCATCTCGGTGAAGACGGCGTCCCGGTAGGCGAGCTCGCGGCGGGGAATCTGCTCCAGGCCGTGCAGCATGACCTCGGTCCGCGGCCGGTCGTGGTGCTCCACGAAGCCGACGACGCAGTCCGTGCCCCGCTCGACGCGCCGGTGCGCCTCGGAGAGCATCGCGTAGGTCTTGCCCACGCCCGGTGCGGCCCCGAGATAGATGCGTAGCTTGCCGCGCGCCATGGCCTCATTGTCCTTCACCGGCAGCCGGGCACCGGCTGCTGCGCCCGCCGTGGACGCCCTGTCGAAGCTACATCCAGGAAATCGGACAGATCGGACCGCCGGCTCTGCCAGGGGGCGTATTGACGCGATTCTGATGCGCCCGGGTCCCCTGGTCGGGAGCGCACGGCGGCTCGGTGGCGGCTCCGCCGGTCAGGACCGCACGGCGGCTCGGTCCTCGGTGATCTCGCCGTCGCTCAGGGCCAGCACCCGGTCGGCGAGGCCCAGCAGCTGGGCGTCGTGCGTGGCGACGAGGGCCGTGACGCCCTCGCTGCGGACGACCGCGCGCAGCAGCTCCATCACGGCGAGGCCGGTCTCGGCGTCCAGCTGCCCGGTGGGCTCGTCGGCGATCAGCAGCGCCGGACGGTTGGCGAGGGCGCGGGCGACGGCGACCCGCTGCTGCTGGCCACCGGACAGCTCGCCCGGGCGCTGCGCCGCCTGGTCGGCGAGGCCGACGAGCGAGAGCAGCAGTCCGACGCGCTCCTCCCGCTCGCGCGGTTCGGTGCCGCGCAGCCGCATCGGCACCCCGACGTTCTCGGCGGCGGTGAGGATGGGGATCAGCCCGAAGGACTGGAAGACGAAGCCGATACGGTCGCGCCGCAGCGCCAGCAGGCCGTCCTCGCCGAGTCCCGACAGGTCCGTGCCGTCGACGGTGATCGTGCCCCGGTCCGGGCTGTCGAGCCCGCCGACCAGATTGAGCAGCGTGGTCTTGCCCGAGCCGGACCGGCCCCTCAGAGCGACCAGCTCACCGCGCGGGACCTCGAACGACACCCCGCGCAGGGCGTGGACGGCGGCGGCCCCGGTGCCGTACGAGCGGTGCAGATCCTCGACGCGCACCATCGGCCTGTCGGCCATGCGGTTCCCTCCCCGTCGCCTCACCGGCCCCGCCGGTCCCCTGCGTCCCCGGCTCCCCCGCCGCCCGGGACGACCGATCAGTATCAGCGGGAACGGCCCCGGGGAGCAAGGAGGTTGAACGGCGGATGGGCCGCACCCCGCCTCGGGGTGCGGCCCACCGCACGGTCCACGGCCGTCGCCGTGGGGTGTCCGCGTCAGCGCACCTCGGTGATCTCCGGGCCGCGCTGCAGCTGTCCCATGCCGCCGGAGAAGCGCGACGTCTCCTGCTCCTCCTGCTGGACGCCCTCGGGCACCATCTGCGCGTCGTTCGGCAGCTTCAGGACGATCGGGTCGCGGGGAGCCATCGGTCCCTCGCCGCGGACGACGACCGTGTCCCGGAAGATCTGCTCCAGCAGGCCCGCGGCCTGTGGCTGCACGGCTCCCTGGCCGGAGATCACTCCGCGCAGGAACCAGCGCGGTCCGTCCACGCCGACGAAGCGCACCAGCTGCACGCCGCCGGTGCCGTCGGGCAGCTGGACCGGGACCTGGGCCCGCAGCTCCCAGCCGAGGGAGCCCTCGACCTCGTCGATGATGCCGCCCTGCTGGGTGATGCCGGAGGCGATCTCCTCCCGGACCTCGCCCCAGATGCCTTCCTTCTTGGGCGCTGCGAAGGCCTGCAGCTGGATCGCGCTGTCGCGCAGCACGATCGTGGCCGCCACGATCGCGTCGCCCGCGACCTCCACGCGCAGCTCCATGCCCTCGACCCCGGGCACGTACAGACCACCCAGGTCCACGCGGCCCTCCTCGGGCCGGGAGACCTCGGAGACGTCCCAGGGGCCGTCGGGCCGCGGCGCCGGCGGAAGGTTCACCCGGCGGGGCTCGTCCTGCTCCGCCGCGTCGTCCGTGTCGAGCTCGTCGACGACCTGCTCGGCCTCGCCCGCCACGTCCGCTGTCTCCCCAGCGGGACTGCTCTTCTTGCGACGTCCGAACACGTCACTGTCCTTCCCGGTCGGATACGACCGAAGCGTATCGATTCCCACCCTGTGAGCCGCCCGGTCCGTCCACGGCGGCATGACCGCCGGTGGACCCGAAGCCCCCCTCGGCCCGCGCCGAGCCGGGAAGCTCCGCCACCTCGTGGAAGCGCACCTTCTCGACCTGCTGGACGACCAGTTGAGCAATCCGGTCGAACCGCTCGAACCGCACGCTCTCGCGCGGGTCCAGATTGACCACGATCACCTTGATCTCCCCACGGTACCCGGCATCCACCGTCCCCGGGGCATTCACGAGCGCCAGTCCGCAGCGGGCCGCCAGACCGGACCTCGGGTGCACGAAGGCCGCGTACCCGTCCGGGAGTGCGATCGACACCCCGGTCGGCAGGACGGTGCGCTCCCCGGGCGCCAGCTCGGCGGCCCGGGTGGTCACCAGATCGACACCCGCATCGCCCGGATGTCCGTATTGCGGAATCGGTACCTCCGGGTCCACGCGCCGGATGAGTACGTCGACGGGATTGCGCATCAGGGGTTCACCTCGAAGGCGCGGGCGCGCCTGACCTGGTCGGGGTCGGCCATGGCCGCCTGGATCTCCTCCGGGCGGCCGTTGTCGATGAAGTGGTCGACCTTGACTTCGATGAAGAGGGCCTCGGCGCGGACGGCCACGGGTCCCTCCGGGCCGCCGATCCGTCCCGTGGCCCGGGAGTAGATCTTGCGGCCGGCGACCGCGGTGACCTCGGCCTCGAGGAACAGCACCGTGTCCACGGGCACGGGACGGACGAAGTCGGTCTCCAGCCGTCCGGTCACCGCGATCACCCGCAGCAGCCAGTTGAGCGAGCCGAGCGTCTCGTCGAGCGCGGTGGCCAGGACGCCGCCGTGGGCGAGGCCGGGCGCCCCCTGGTGAGCGGGGGTCACGGTGAACTCGGCGGTGAGACTGACGCCCTCGCCCGCCCGTGCCTCCAGGTGCAGCCCGTGGGGCTGTCCGCCACCGCAGCCGAAGCAGTGCTCGTAGTGCGCGCCGAGGAGCTCACCGGGAGCGGGCGCGTCGGGGTGCCGGACCGGCGCCGCGGCGTCGTCGGGAGGGGTCAGTGCAGTACTCACAGGCGCAGACCTTACCCGCGGGGCAACCTGCTGGTCGCACCGTGCCAAGCTTGGGTTCATGCAGCCCTCCGCCACACCGTCCGGCTCCCCCGCGGCACCCCGTTACGACGAGCGTCTCACCGCCCCCCGCTCCTGGTGGCTGATCACCGTTCTGGTGGCGGTCTCGGGCGGCCTGGTCCTCCTTCCGCTGGGTCCGGTGCCCATGCTGGGCGGCCTGATCGCGGCGGGCGCGCTCGCGGCGGCCGGTGTCAGCTCGTACGGGTCCGCCCGGATCCGGGTGGTGGCGGACTCGCTGGTGGCGGGCGACGCCCGGATCCCCGTCCCGGCGCTCGGCGAGCCCGAGGCCCTGGAGGCCGAGGAGGCGCGGGCCTGGCGTTCCCACAAGGCGGATCCGCGCGCCTTCATGCTGCTGCGCAGCTACGTGCCGACGGCGGTTCGGGTGCCGGTCACGGACCCGGAGGACCCGACGCCGTACCTGTACCTGTCGACCCGGGACCCGCAGGGCCTGATCGCGGCGCTCCGATCCGCCGGGGAGCACTGAGGCCGGCGGACGGGCGGGCCCGACACGGTCCGGGCTGCTCCTTCGGCGCCCCGGACGGACGACCCGGCCCCGCAGCGTCCGACCGCCCGACCCGACCCGCCGGGCAGCACTGAAGCCCCGCGCAAAGCGGCCGACAGGTCCGGCGCGGTCCGGGCCGTGGGCCCGGGGCCCCGGGACGGGCAGGCCCGGCCCCGCAGCGTCCGACCGTCCACGACCCGGGCTGCTCAGGCAGGACTGAAGCCCGGCGCACGGGGAGGCCGCAACCCGGACGGGGCATGAGGGAGCCTGCCCGGCAGGCCGCGCGGCTCCTCGGCGGCGCGCCCCGGGGCTGCCGCCGCCCTCGCCCTGGTCCTCCCTGGGTGACGGCTCGTCCCACCGCCTCCAAGGGCAGCCGCAGCACCACCTCGGCCGCAGGACGGAGGGGGTGGTCCGGGGTCGCCGCCCGGCACGGGCCCGCGGGGTCCGGTCCCCGCGCCCCGAACCGTCAGGCACCGCGCTGACGCCCGACGCAAGCGGCCGACAGGCCCGGCGCGGTCCGGCCCGTGGGGCCGGCGCCCCGGAGGGGGGCACGAGGGGCCGTGCCGGGCAGGCCGGGTCAGGTGGGCGCGGACGGCCGTCCGCAGGCGGCAGCGGGCCCCACACGCCCGTGCAGGGGTGCCCACAGGCGGGCACCGGCGGAGTCACTGGTCGAGTTCGCGTCGGAGTTCGACGGGAATGGTGTGCGGCAGCTCGTCGGGCTGGTCCAGCCGGGGCTGCGGGGGCAGCGCGTCCCAGGGGACCTGCCGGGCACGCAGGTCCTTGCGGATGCGCTCGGCGAGCTTCCTGGTGTCGCGCCGGTTCATCACGGCGCCCACGGCCGCGCCGATCATGAACGGCATCAGGTTCGGCAGATTGCGGACCGTGCGCTTCATGATCTGCTGCCGGAGCTCGCGCTTCATCTGACCGCCCAGGGCGGCGTTGATCGTCGCCGGTTTGGACACGTCGATGCCGCGCTCCTCCGACCAGCTGGCGAGGTACGCGGTGGACCGCTCCTTGAGATTGCCGGGCGGGCGCCGGCCGTAGACCTCGTGCAGCTCGGCGATGAGCTTCAGCTCGATCGCGGCGACGCCGATGATCTCCGTCGCCAGCTCGGCCGGCAGCGCGGGCGGCACCGGCATCATGGCCGCGGCGCCGATCCCGGCGCCCACGGTCGACGTGCCGT
The DNA here is from genome assembly GCF_030406905.1 of Streptomyces sp. HUAS CB01. Classification (NCBI taxonomy): domain Bacteria; kingdom Bacillati; phylum Actinomycetota; class Actinomycetes; order Kitasatosporales; family Streptomycetaceae; genus Streptomyces; species Streptomyces chengbuensis. Next base: position 5,934,760 of record NZ_CP129137.1, on the reverse strand, counting down.
TGGCCGCGCCCGCGATCAGTTTGTCCGCGATCTGGTCCGGGCCGAGGCCCGGGAACTGCGCCCGCAGGGTGGTGAGATCGCGGACGGGAATCCGCGGGGCGTACTCGATGAGCCGGTCGGCGACGAAGCCCAGCGCGACCTTCGCGGCCTCGCCGCTCTTGCGCACGCCGGTCCTGGCGGCCGCGCCGCTCCTGCGGACGCCCTCCTTGACCGCGTCCAGGCGCCGGGTCCTGGACGGGGCACCCGACCCGGGTGCGGCCTCGAGCGAGGCCGGCCGGCCCCGCTCGTCGTCACGCGCACCGGCGGAGGGCAGCCGGGCAGCGTCCTCCTGCCCGTCCGACGGCTTCTCGCCGTCCCACGGGCCGGTACCGCCCGGATGTGCGTCCGGGGGACCTTTCCGGCGGAAGCGGCGCTTCGCCGGCCGGTCCGCCGGTCCGTCACCTGCCACGGCCGACCGGACCTCAGTCGCAGTCGCGGCAGATCGGCTGGCCGTTCTTCTCGCGGGCCAGCTGGCTGCGGTGGTGGACCAGGAAGCAGCTCATGCAGGTGAACTCGTCCGCCTGCTTGGGCAGCACCCGGACGGCCAGCTCCTCGTTCGAGAGGTCCGCACCGGGCAGCTCCAGGCCCTCTGCGGCCTCGAACTCGTCGACGTCGACCGTGGAGGTCGTCTTGTCGTTCCGGCGCGCCTTCAGCTCTTCGAGGCTGTCGGAATCGATGTCGTCGTCGGTCTTGCGTGGGGTGTCGTAATCCGTAGCCATGTCGCTCTCCCCCTCTGGGTGTTTGCGGTGTCTCCAGCGCACGTAACGCGTGAGAGGCCGGACTTGTGCCCGACCTGAGGCGGAGATTTTGCCTCACATCAAGGTCTGTTACTCAATCGACACCCAACCCGACCCCTCAAGGGTGATCAGCTTGGATGGCGATCAGGACCGTACACGGTCCTAATGTCGCACTTCACGGGCGCCACCCCGTGTACTTCCCGTCATTCCGACCCCCGGAAACCCGGACGTTCCCGGCGTTCCACAGGATCTTTGACGACGGAGAGTACAGGGCCGGAAATCCGCCCCTGTGATCGATCACACAGCGAACCTCCGGGTGTGAGTCCCGAAAATTCCGCGTAAAGCGAACACAAGCGTTTCCCTCGGTGGCCCTTCGGTGTCACCTGCGGTCCCGGGAGCGGGTCTCAGAGCGGCAGGGTGACGCGCATGACGAGGCCGCCGCCCTCGCGCGGCTCCGCGATGATACGGCCCCCGTGGGCCCTCGCGACGGACCGCGCGATCGACAGGCCAAGTCCCACCCCCTTGTCACTGCCGGTGCGCTCCTGGCGGAGCCGCCGGAATGGCTCGAAGAGGTTGTCGATCTCGTACGCGGGAACCACCGGTCCGGTGTTCGTCACCACCAGCACCGCCTGACCGTGCTGGACCTCGGTGGTGACCTCCACCCAGCCGCCGTCCGCGATGTTGTACCGCACCGCGTTCTGCACGAGGTTCAGGGCGATCCGCTCCAGCAGGACGCCGTTGCCCTGGACCGCGGCCGGCGCCCGTTCCCCGCGGATCTCGACGCCCTTGGCCTCGGCCTCCGCCCGCGTCTGGTCGACCGCGCGGCCGGCCACCTCGGCCAGGTCGACGGGCTTGCGCTCGACGATCTGGTTCTCGCTGCGGGCGAGCAGCAGCAGGCCCTCCACGAGCTGCTCGCTGCGCTCGTTGGTGGCGAGCAGGGTCCTGCCGAGCTGCTGGAGCTCGGCAGGGGCACCCGGGTCGGAGAGGTGCACCTCCAGCAGGGTCCGGTTGATCGCCAGCGGAGTGCGCAGCTCGTGCGAGGCGTTGGCGACGAACCGCTGCTGTGCGGAGAAGGCCCTCTCCAGCCGCTCCAGCATCTCGTCGAACGTGTCTGCGAGCTCCTTCAGCTCGTCGTCCGGGCCGTCCAGCTCGATCCGCCGCGAGAGGTCGGTACCGACGACCCGGCGCGCGGTGCGGGTGATCTTGCCGAGCGGGGACAGCACGCGGCCGGCCATGGCGTAGCCGAACGCGAACGCGATGACGCTCAGGCCGAGGAGCGCGAAGAGCGAGCGGGTCAGGAGCTCGTCGAGGGCGTGCTGCCGCTGCTCGGCGATGCACAGCTTCAGGGCCGCGTTCCGCTCGGCGTTGTCGACCAGCTCGTTGATGCGCGGGCAGGTGGGACTGGTGATCGTGACGTTCGCGCCCGGCGCGGCACCGACCTCGACGGACTGGCGGATGCCGTCGTGCAGCGCCTGGGCCGCCAGGAGGTAGATGATCGACAGCAGCAGGATGCCCGCGATCAGGAACATCCCGCCGTACAGCAGGGTGAGCCTTATGCGGATCGTGGGGCGCAGCAGGGGACCCACGGGCTCGCGTGGGTCCCAGGTCGGCTTGGGGGGCGCCGTGGGGGGTGCGGGTGCCGTCGCCACGGTCAGATCCGGTAGCCGGAGCCCGGGACGGTGACGATCACCGGGGGCTCGCCGAGCTTGCGGCGCAGGGTCATGACGGTGACCCGGACGACATTGGTGAACGGGTCCGTGTTCTCGTCCCAGGCCTTCTCGAGCAGCTGTTCCGCCGAGACGACCGCGCCCTCGCTGCGCATCAGGACCTCGAGCACGGCGAACTCCTTGGGGGCGAGCTGGATCTCCCGGCCCTCACGGAACACCTCGCGGCGGTTGGGGTCGAGCTTGATCCCGGCACGCTCCAGGACGGGCGGCAGCGGCACGGTGGTGCGCCGGCCCAGCGCGCGCACGCGAGCGATGAGCTCGGTGAACGCGAAGGGCTTGGGCAGGTAGTCGTCCGCCCCGAGCTCCAGGCCCTCCACGCGGTCGCTGACGTCGCCGGAGGCGGTCAGCATCAGCACACGGGTGGGCATGCCGAGTTCGACGATCTTGCGGCAGACGTCGTCGCCGTGGACGAAGGGGAGATCGCGGTCGAGGACGACCACGTCGTAGTCGTTGACCCCGATGCGTTCCAGGGCCGCGGCGCCGTCGTACACGACGTCGACCGCCATGGCCTCCCGGCGCAGTCCGGTGGCCACCGCATCGGCGAGCAGCTGCTCGTCCTCGACGACGAGTACGCGCACGAGGCTGGTCCTTCCTCTGTGACCTCCCCGTCCCGTGACCGGGCAGGTCGACGGTGACCCGGGCAGGTCGGTGGTCGAATGGTGGTTCGTTGTGTCTCCATCCTGCCCCTTACGCGCGTAAACCGGCCGTAAGACGGAGACGGGGCACCCCGGCGGCACCGGGAGTGCACCGGGAATTCACGCGGAACCCTGTGGAGTTGAGGTTTCCCTGAGGGTGGCCGTGGGGAGGACGACTGCACACCCCGCGATCACGCCATGTATGTGGCATGCCACACCCCGTCTCTCTGTCCCCCAGAGGGTGCGCGTGATCCACCACCCCGCCACCGACCCACGACGAGGGGGCGCGACCATGGACGCATTCACCGCAGGTCTTCTGCAGCGCATCAAGGCCACGGAGACCGACCTCACGCGGGCCCGCGAGGACGGCGACGACTTCCTGGCGGAGGTCGAGCAGGCCGAGCTGGACGACCTGCACCGTCTCGCGGCGGAGCACGGCGTGCAGTTCGGCGCCGTCAGCGCCTGACCCGCCCGTGAGGGCCCGGTGCCATGGGACGGCACCGGGCCCTCACGCATGCTCGGCCCCGTACGGGCACCGGTGAGGACCGCCGTCGGCGTGGTCAGTCGTGCCAGGCACCCAGGTCCTCGAGCAGGCGCTGGAGGGGGGTGAAGACGCCGGGCGACGCCGCGACGGCCAGCTCGCCGGAGGGCGGCTCCCCCGGGCGGGACCCGGTGAGGGCCCCCGCCTCGCGGGCGACGAGGTCCCCCGCGGCGAGGTCCCAGGGGTGGAGACCCCGCTCGTAGTAGCCGTCCAGGCGTCCCGCGGCGACGTCGCAGAGGTCCACGGCCGCGGAGCCGCCGCGCCGGATGTCGCGGAGCTGCGGGATCAGCTGCCGTGCCACCTCCGCCTGGTGGCGGCGGACGGACTGGACGTAGTTGAAGCCCGTCGAGACCAGTGCCTGGTCCAGAGGCGGCGCGGGCCGGCAGCGGAGCCGGCGGTCGCCGCAGAAGGCGCCGCCGCCGCGCACGGCCCGGTACGTCTCGCCGCGCATCGGCACCTCGACGACGCCGACGACGGTCTCGCCGTCCCGCTCGGCGGCGACGGACACGGCCCACGTGGGCAGACCGTAGAGATAGTTCACCGTGCCGTCGAGCGGGTCCACGACCCAGCGGACACCGCTCGTGCCCTCCGTCGAGGACCCCTCCTCGCCGAGGAAGCCGTCGTCCGGCCGGGCCCCGGCGAGAAAGCCGGTGATCAGCTTCTCCGCGGCGATGTCCATCTCGGTCACGACGTCGATGGGGCTTGACTTGGTCGCGGCCACGGCGAGGTCCTCGGGCCTGCCGTCCCGCAGCAGCTCACCCGCCCTCCGCGCGGCCTCCAGCGCGAGGGACAGCAGTTCGTCGAGCAGTGGGTCGGTCACGGAAATGGCTCCCAGGTGCGTGGCTGTGTGGTGTGCCGGGGCGTGCGGGCGGCGACCGCGCCCCTCAGTCCGTACGCCGGCTCCCCGGCCTTACGTCGCGGTCCGCGTCCGCGTCGGCTCTAGGCGTACGGGCTGTCCGCGCCCGCCGCCGCCGGGCGCTCGGACCTGGCCGGGCAGCATCCGATCGGGCAGAGGTCGTGGGACGGCCCGAGCGCACCGAGCGCGCACCGCTCCACCACCTTCCCCCGCTCGGTCGCCGCGCGCTCGAGGAGCAGGTCGCGGACCGCGGCGGCGAAGCGCGGGTCGGCCCCGACCGTCGCCGACCGGCGTACCGGAAGACCCAGTTCGGCAGCCTTGGCGGTGGCCTCCGTGTCGAGGTCGTACAGGACCTCCATGTGGTCGGAGACGAAGCCGATGGGCACCATCACGGCCGCCGGGACCCCGTCGCCGTGCAGCTCCTCCAGGTGGTCGCAGATGTCCGGCTCCAGCCAGGGGATGTGCGGGGCACCGCTGCGCGACTGGTACACGAGCCGCCACGGGTGGGCGACGCCGGTCGCCTCCCGGACCGCGTCGACGATCACCCGTGCCACGTCGAGGTGCTGCCGCACGTACGCCCCGCCGTCGCCGTGCTCGGCGACCGGGCCCGAACTGTCCGCCGCGGCCTCCGGGATGGAGTGGGTGGTGAACGCCAGGTGCGCGCCCGCCCGGACGTCCTCGGGCAGGTCGGCGAGCGAGGAGAGCACGCCCTCGACCATCGGGGCGACGAACCCGGGATGGTTGAAGTAGTGCCGCAGCTTGTCGACGCGCGGCAGCGGCAGCCCCTCGGCCTCCAGCGCGGCGAGCGCGTCCGCCAGGTTCTCCCGGTACTGCCGGCAGCCCGAGTACGAGGCGTAGGCGCTGGTGGCCAGCACGGCCACCCGGCGGCGCCCGTCCAGGACCATCTCGCGGAGGGTGTCGGTCAGGTACGGCGCCCAGTTCCGGTTGCCCCAGTAGACCGGCAGATCGAGGCCGGCGCCGGCGAAGTCCTTGCGGAGCGCCTTCAGCAGCGCCCGGTTCTGGTCGTTGATCGGGCTGACCCCGCCGAACAGGAAGTAGTGCTGACCGACTTCCTTCAGGCGCTCCTTGGGGATGCCGCGGCCCCGCGTCACGTTCTCCAGGAACGGGACCACGTCGTCCGGCCCCTCCGGGCCGCCGAAGGAGAGCAGCAGCAGAGCGTCGTAGGGAGCGGGGTCGCGCGGGGCGGGATCGTGCTGTTCGGCCATGGTGCGATCCTCCCACCAGCCTCGGTCAGCGGGGAAACCGCACTGGAGTAAGGGTTGCCTCACCCGTAAGCTGTACGGGCCACTCACATTCCTTACGGAGCGCCACTTGCCCAGTCCCTACCGCGCCATATTCGCGGCCCCCGGCACCCTGGCGTTCTCCGCCGCGGGCTTCCTCGGACGCATGCCGCTGTCCATGATGGGCGTCGGCATCGTGGTCATGGTCTCCCAGCTGACGGGGCGCTACAGCCTCGCCGGCTGGCTCTCCGCGACCCTGGCGCTCTCGGCGGCGGTGCTCGGCCCCCAGGTCTCCCGGCTCGTCGACCGGCACGGCCAGGGCAGGGTGCTGCGGCCGGCCCTGCTGATCTCGGTCGTCGCGGTGGCCGGACTGCTCGTCAGCGCCCAGCAGGGGGCGCCGAACTGGATGCTGTTCGCCTTCACCGCCTGTGCCGGCTGCATCCCGGCGGTCGGCGCGATGACCCGGGCCCGCTGGGCGGCGATCCACCACGGTTCGCCGCGCGAACTGCACACCGCGTACGCCTTCGAGTCCATCGTCGACGAGGTGTGCTTCATCATCGGCCCGATCGTCTCCATCGGGCTGTCCACGGTCTGGTTCCCCGAGGCGGGCCCGTTGCTGGCCACCGCGTTCCTGGTGGTCGGCGTCCTCTGGCTGACGGCGCAGCGCGCGACCGAGCCCGCGCCGCACCCGCGTACGTCCGACAGCGCCGGTTCCGCCCTGCGCTCACCCGGTCTGCGGGTACTGGTCGTGACCTTCGTCGCGACGGGCGCCATCTTCGGCTCGATCGACGTGGTGACGGTGGCCTTCGCCGAGGAGCAGGGCAGCAAGGCCGCGGCCAGCCTGGTCCTGGCGGTGTACGCGCTGGGCTCCTGCCTGGCGGGAGCGGTTTTCGGACTGCTGCACCTGAAGGGCGAGCCGGCCCGCAGATGGGTACTGGGCGTGTGCGCGATGGCCGTGAGTATGATCCCCCTCCAACTGGCCGGGAACTTGGTGGTCCTGGCCGTGGCGCTCTTTGTCGCGGGCCTGGCCATCGCGCCGACCATGGTGACGACCATGGCCCTCGTCGAAGCGCACGTACCGCGCACCAAGCTGACCGAGGGCATGACCTGGACCGGTACCGGGCTCGCGGTCGGCGTCTCGCTCGGCTTGTCGGCCTCAGGATGGGTGGTGGACGAGTACGGGGCCGGTGCGGCGTACGCGGTGCCCGCGGTGGCGGGAGCGCTCGCGGTCGTGGTCGCGTTCCTGGGGTACAGCCGGCTGCGCAGGCCGGTGCCGACGCGGGAGGGGCGGGATGACGAGCACATCCAGGACCACGACGAGGAACGCGTGGCGTAACTGGGCGGGCACCGTTGCCGCCCGGCCGGTACGGGAGGTCACCCCGGCCTCGGCCGGGGAGCTGGCGGAGGCCGTGCGCCGCGCCGCCGAGGACGGACTGCGGGTGAAGACGGTCGGCTCCGGCCATTCGTTCACCGCGATCGCCGCGACCGACGGGGTGCTGGTCCGGCCCGATCTCCTCACCGGCATCCGGGAGATCGACCGTACGGCGATGACGGTGACCGTCGAGGCCGGCACCCCGCTGAAGCGGCTCAACGCCGCGCTCGCCCGTGAGGACCTGTCGCTCACGAACATGGGCGACATCATGGAGCAGACGGTGGCGGGCGCCACGAGCACCGGGACGCACGGCACCGGCCGTGACTCGGCCTCGATCTCCGCGCAGATCCGGGGGCTCGAACTGATCACGGCCGACGGTTCGGTGCTGACCTGCTCCGAGAAGGGCACCGACGAGGAGCGCGAGATCTTCGCCGCCGCCCGGATCGGGCTCGGCGCACTGGGCGTGATCAGCGCGATCACCTTCGCCGTGGAGCCGCTGTTCCTGCTGACGGCTCGCGAGGAGCCGATGACCTTCGACCGGGTGACGTCGGAGTTCGACGAGCTGCACGCGGAGAACGAGCACTTCGAGTTCTACTGGTTCCCCCACACGGGCAACTGCAACACCAAGCGCAACAACCGCAGCGCCGGTCCCGTCGCCCCGCCCGGAGCGGTCAGCGGGTGGATCGAGGACGAGCTCCTCTCCAACGGCCTGTTCCAGGTGGTCAATTCACTCGGACGAGCGATACCGGCCACCATTCCGGCGATCGCGAAGGTCTCCAGCCGCGCGCTGTCGGCCCGCACGTACACGGACATCCCTTACAAAGTCTTCACAAGCCCCCGGCGGGTGCGGTTCGTCGAGATGGAATACGCGCTTCCGAGGGAGTCCGCGGTCCCGGCGCTCCGTGAACTGAAGGCCATGGTCGACCGTTCGCCGCTGCGGATCAGCTTCCCCGTGGAGGTGCGGACGGCTCCCGCCGACGACATCACGCTGTCGACGGCGTCCGGACGCGAAAGCGCGTACATCGCCGTGCACATGTACAAGGGGACGCCGTACCGCTCGTACTTCACCGCGGTCGAGCGGATCATGACCGCGCACGGCGGCCGGCCGCACTGGGGCAAGATCCACACGCGGGACGCGGAGTACTTCGAGAGCGTCTACCCGCGGTTCGGCGAGTTCCTGGCGCTGCGCGACCGGCTCGACCCCGACCGGGTGTTCGGGAACGACTACCTGCGGCGGGTACTGGGCGCCTAGGCACCTCGCGCCGGGGCCCGGCCGCTCGTGAGGCCTGCCCCCCGGGCCCCCGACCCCGGTCACGGCACTAGGGAGCATCCGGAGCGTCTCCTCCCGTGGACGCGGACGGTGTGGGCGCGGACGGTGTCGGGTCCTGGTCCGGCGCCGGGCTCTCGTCGCCGGTGGACGCGGAAGGGGCGGGCGCGGGCCGGCCCTCTTCGCCGCCGTCCGCTCCCGGCCCCGCACCGGAGCCCGACGTGGAGCCCGAGCCGCCCCGGCCGTCACCGTCGGTGCCGCTCCCGCCCCGGTCGCCCGCGCCGCTGCCCGTTCCGGGGGCGTCGTCCGTTGCGGAGGTGCCGTCCCGGTGCCCGTGCCGACCGCCGTCCCGGCCCTGCTGCGGGTCCGACGGCGAAGGGGACTCGTCGCCGGACGCGTTGCCGCCCCCGCCGCGTACGGCGGTGCCCACCGTGGTGCCCCGCCCGCCACTGAGGTCCTGGCCGGACGCGAGCTCGTACCCGGTGATGCCGATCATCGCGACCGCGAAGACGACGGCGGCGGCGAGCAGGGACCGCTTCCGGCCCCGGACCCGGTTTCCGTGGGTGGTCGGCTCGCCGAACTCCCCGTGGGCGGGCGGCTCGCCGAGGGCGGCGGGCTCCGGTTCCGGGGAACCGGCCGCCGGGCGGGGGCCCTTGGGGCGGGACTGCTGGGCGACGTCGCGAATCTGTTCGCCGGTTCGCCGGAACAGGTGCTGGAAGACGGTGCCGCCGCAAGTGGCGACCACGCTCACCACTCCGGCACCCAGGATCGTTCCGTAGACGCCGAGTTGGGATGCGAGGACCGCCGCCGCCACCGCAGCGAGCGCACTGCCCGCGACCTGCGGAACGCTCAGGTCCAGCCGCCGCTCCTTCTGCTCCGCCGTGCCGTTGTCCCGCTTGTGATGCATCTCCAGCCTCTGCTTACCCATCTGTCCCACCGTGCACCAGGAAGGGACATATGGGCGAATCGAATAGTTCCGATTCTGCGGATTCTGTGAAGCTTGCCACCCTCGAAATCGGGGTAGAGGAACGGAACTTGCGGCCTCCGCGACAACTTCGGCGGCGCGCCGGTCCACCCCGATGGCCCGAATGGAGTACTGTGACGAGCCCTGGGTCCGGTCTCTCTCACGGGTGCACGGCCCCGGGAACAGGGGGCCGAAAGCGGCACTCGAACCGGCGGCGCCGTGGCACCGCACGGTCGCCTGCTGCACAGGGTGACGACGCTCGTCACCCTGCGTTGCAAACAGGTAACCGTGCCATAACGGCGGTCCAGGGCCCATGCCCGACACGCCGGGCAACTCGGCAAGGTTGTGGCAGGCTGCACCCGGGCAGGCCACACTCGACTAGCGGAAGCAGCGACGCACGTGACGTCGGCAGGCACCACCCGGGAGGTCCCCATGCCCGAACTGCGTGTCGTGGCCGTCTCAAACGACGGCACACGACTGGTGCTGAAGGCTGCGGACAGCACGGAGTACACGCTTCCGATTGACGAACGGCTGCGTGCTGCCGTTCGCAACGACCGCGCGCGCCTCGGCCAGATCGAGATCGAGGTCGAGAGCCACCTCCGCCCCCGTGACATCCAGGCGCGCATAAGAGCAGGCGCCTCCGCGGAAGAGGTCGCCCAGCTCGCCGGCATCCCCGTGGAACGGGTGCGCCGGTTCGAGGGCCCCGTCCTCGCGGAGCGCGCGTTCATGGCGGAGCGTGCGCGCAAGACGCCCGTCCGGCGTCCCGGGGAGAACGCCGGCCCGCAGCTCGGCGAGGCGGTGCAGGAGCGTCTGCTGCTGCGGGGCGCCGAGAAGGACACCGTCCAGTGGGATTCCTGGCGCCGCGACGACGGCACCTGGGAAGTGCTGCTCGTCTACCGGGTCGCGGGAGAGCCGCACTCGGCGAGCTGGACGTACGACCCGCCGCGCCGGCTCGTCCAGGCCGTCGACGACGAGGCCCGGGCGCTGATCGGGGAGACGGACGACGCGATCGGCGTCACCCACGAGCCGAGCTTCCCGTTCGTGCCGCGCATCGCGCGGCTCCCCCGGGACCGGCCGCTGGACCGCACGCCGGACCGTCCCGCGCAGCTCCCGGCACCGGCGCCCGAGCCGGAGGAGACCGAGCGGGACTCGCTGACCAGCCTGCTGGAGGCGGTGCCGAGCTTCCGCGGCGACCTCGTCGTGCCGGAGCGGCCCGCCCCCGAGGATCCGGCCACCGAGCCCGTCCAGGAGCCCGCGGCCGAGGAGCCTCCCGCCCCCGCCGCGTCCGCGGGTGCCGGCTCCGCGTACGCGGACGTCCTGATGCCGCGGTCGGTCACCGGCCACCGCGACCGCCTCACCGGGACCACGGACCGGCAGGCCGAGGCGGACGGTGTGCGACCGGGGCGCCGCGCGGCGGTGCCGAGCTGGGACGAAATCGTGTTCGGCACCCGCAGGAAGAAGCAGGAGTAGCACCTCCGGGTGATGAAGGGGAGGGCTCATACGGATTTCCGTATGAGCCCTCACGCTTTGCGTACGAGCCCGCCGCCATGCCGGCCGTGCCGCCTGCCGTGCCGAACCGGGGCCGTGTGCCGGACCCGGGGCGAGGTGGCGGACCCGGGCTGCGGGCTCCTCGTCGTGGCCGGTGACACGGAGGGGCCGGCGTGCCGCAGAGAGGCCGGGGGGCCGGGGTCCGGGCGCCCCGCACGGTCGAGAGCGTGGGGGTTCGGGATCCCGGCCCTCTGCCGACTGTCGCAGGCCGGGGCCGGGTCGGGTCGGCTACTGCGGGTCGGGGCCCGTCGCGACGGGCCTGGCGGGGTCGGACGACCACTCGGACCAGGAGCCCGCGTAGAGCGCCGCCGGGATGCCGGCGACCGCCAGGGCCAGGACCTCGTGCGCTGCGGAGACGCCGGACCCGCAGTAGACACCGACCTCGGGAGCGTCCGCGGCGCCGAGCCGTTTGAAGCGGGCGGCCAGTTCCTCACGGGGCAGGAGGGTGGTGCCGCCCTCGGAGACGTTCTCCGTGGTCGGGGCCGACACCGCGCCGGGGATGTGCCCGCCGACCGGGTCGATCGGCTCGACTTCGCCCCGGTAGCGCTCGGCGGCGCGGGCGTCCAGCAGGACTCCGGACCGGGCCAGGGCCGCGGCGCCGTCCGCGTCGAGCAGCGGCAGACCGCCGGGCACGGGGGTGAAGTCCCCCGGCTCCGTGGCCGGGACGTCCGTGCTCAACGGTCCGTCCCATGCCTCGAGACCTCCGTCCAGGACCCGGACGTCCGTGTGCCCCGCCCATCGCAGCAACCACCACGCCCGCGCCGCGGCCCAGCCCTGGCCCCCGTCGTACACGACGACCGGGGCGCCGTCCGACACCCCGGCACGGCGCATCGCCGCGCCGAAGGCCTCCAGGTCCGGCAGCGGATGCCGGCCGCCCCGCCCGGGCGGTCCCGCCAGCTCGGAGTCGAGGTCGACGTACACGGCGCCCGGGAGGTGACCGGCCTCGTAGGCGGCCCGGCCGTCGAAGGGCGCGGCACCGGCGGCCTTGGCCGCGGTGAGCTGCCAGCGGACGTCGAGCAGCACCGGAGGCCGCGGACCGGCCGACTCGCCGGTGAGTTCGGTAGCGGTGATGATGGGGTTCATAACGCCATCTTCGCTCAGGGCCCGACGGGCCCGCGGCAGCAACGGCCATGGCCGCACCACGGATGGAAGGTGCCGGAACGGGCATCCTTCCCTGGAGGATCCCCCGGGAAGGAGCGGCGCGGCCGTGACGCGCGGCGTACGCGGTGGTGCGAGCATCTGCACGGGATGAGGGCCGTTCCCGTACGACGGCCGCCGGTCCCCGCACGGCCACGACGACGATGGTCCGAGGAGAGAGTGACGATGACGACCGAGGCGACTCGGCGCAGACCAGGCACGCCCTGCTGGGTGAGCCTCATGGTGCACGGACTCGACACGACGCAGGACTTCTACCGGGCCTTGTTCGGCTGGGAGTTCGTCCCGGGGCCGCAGCAACTCGGGCCGTACGTCCGCGCACTGCTCGACGGCAAGGAGGTGGCGGGCATCGGCCAGCTCCCGCCGGACCGCCATCTGCCGATCGCCTGGACGACGTACATGGCGTCCGACGACGTCGACGAGACCGCCGAGCAGATCAGGATGTGCGGCGGCACGATCGGCGTCGGGCCGCTCGACGCGGCGGACGCCGGCCGGCTGGTCATCGCCGCCGATCCGGAGGGCGCGGTCTTCGGCGTCTGGCAGGCGGCCGCGCACACCGGCACCGCCCTCTTCGGCACCCATGGCACGCCCGTCTGGAACGAGCTGATGACCCGGGAGGCCTCGGCGGTCGGCAAGTTCTACCAGACGGTCTTCGGTTACGACCTGGAGCCCGTGGTCTCGGCCGACTTCGACTATCTGACGCTGCACCTGGACAACCGTCCGGTGGCCTCGATCCACGGCGTGGGCCACGCGCTGCCGCGCGACAGGGGCTCGCACTGGATGACCTACTTCGAGGTCGAGGACCCCGACAGGACCGTGGCCACGGTGGTGGATCTCGGCGGACACGTCGTGCGCGAACCGTGCGACGGTACGAGTGGCCGGCTGGCGACGGTGGCCGACCCCGAGGGCGCGGTCTTCACCGTGGTGCGGAGCGCCCGGCAGGACTGAGCGAGTGGCGCGGGGCTCCCGCCGTACGGGGCCGACCGCGGCCGGACGCCGGGCACGCCGCGGGCTCCGTGCCGCCGGATCAGCCGGACCCGTTCGGAACCCCCTGCCGGCGAGACCTGCCCGGATCCCCGCCGCCACCGGTACCTGCCCGGAACCCGCCGCCGGATCGGCCGGACCCGTTCGGAACCCCCTGCCGCCCCGCCGGGGCCGGAGCCGCCCGGGGTGCTCGCGCCCAGTGCCCGCCGCCACCGAGACCCGCGCCGCTGCCCGCTGGAGCGCCGCTGTCGCGCGACCTGCCCCCGCCGCCCCGGAGCCCGCTGACACCCGCTGACACCGGGGTCCGGCCGGTATGCCTCGGCGTCCGGCCGCCGCCGACCGCTGTCAGGGCCGCCCGGAGCCCGCATCCGCCGGCAGCGGTGCCCTTCCCGGGCAGGGCGGGATGTGCCCGTACCCGCCCCGGCGGAGGGCGCCGCCGGCGTCCGCTCTCACTCCGCGGCGACGGGCAGCACGTCGGGCGACAGCGCCGCGGCGCGCGCGGACGCGGCGGTCATCCGGCGCCGGTGGTGCAGACGGCACAGCACCTCGTAGCCGATCTCGTCCGGCGACTGGTTGACGTCGCCGACGACGACCTGGGCGCCCTCGACGACCATCTCCCCGCCGACGGTCCGGGCGTTGTGGGTGGCACGGGCCCCGCACCAGCACAACGCCTCGACCTGGAGCACCTCGACCCGGTCGGCCAGCTCCACCAGCCGCTGCGACCCGGGGAACAGCTTGGACCGGAAGTCCGTCGTGATGCCGAACGCGAACACGTCGAGCCGCAGGTCGTCCACGACCCGGGCCAGCTGGTCGATCTGCTCCGGCGCGAGGAACTGGGCCTCGTCCGCGATCACGTAGTCGCAGCGTCCGCCCTTGGACAGGTGGGCGACGACGTACGCGTAGAAGTCGAAGCCGTCCGCCGCCTCGATCGCGTCCGTCACCAGCCCCAGCCGCGAGGACAGCTTGCCCTCGCCGGCCCGGTCGTCACGGGTGAAGATCATGCCCTGCAGGCCCCGGGCGGACCGGTTGTGCTCGATCTGAAGAGCGAGGGTGCTCTTTCCGCAGTCCATCGTTCCGGAGAAGAACACCAGCTCGGGCATGAGGACGTGACAGCCTTTCAGTTGTTGCCGGGGGGACGCGGTCGGGGCGGCCGGACGTCAGGAGCGTACTTCGAGCAGGGGGACGAGCTGTTCGACGGGGGTCATCGAACCGTGCATGCCGACCATGGCCGACTCGTTGGGCTCGCTGACCGACGCCGTGATGACGACGTCGTCGTGGGCCGCGGCGACCACGTCCCCGATGCGCCGGTACACCCGCTCGTCGGTCTGCGGGCCGAACCAGCCCGCCGCGATGGCCTCGTCCCGGCTCGCGATCCAGAACCGGTCGCCGAGCACCTCGCGCCAGACGGCGAGCACATCGGCCTCGGCGCCGGGTACGGCGTAGACGTGTCGGGCCCGGCCCTCGCCGCCGAGCAGGGCGACGCCGGCGCGCAGCTCCCAGTCCTCGTCGAAGTCGATCCTCGACTCCTCGTCGAACGGGATGTCGATCATGCCGTGGTCGGCGGTGACGTACAGCGCGGCGCGGGGCGGCAGTTGCTCCGCGAGGCGCTGGACGAGACGGTCGACGTACATCAGCTGGCCGCGCCAGGCGTCGGAGTCGATGCCGAAGCGGTGTCCCTTGCCGTCGAGCTCGCTGTAGTACGTGTAGACGAGCGACCGGTCCCCGGCGGCGAGCTGTCGCGCGGCGAAGTCCATCCGCTCCTCGCCGGTGAGCCTGCCGTGGAACGTGCCACCGCTCAGCGCGATCTTGGTGAGCGGGGTGTCCCGGAAGGTGGGGGACGACACCTGGGCGGTGTGGACCCCGGCCTCGTCGGCGAGCTGGAAGACCGTCGGGTACGGCTGCCAGACGCGCGGCGAGGTCCACGGCTTCCAGCGGAGCTGGTTCATCAGCTCGCCGGTCTCCGGGTTGCGTGCGGTGTAGCCGGGCAGGCCGTGCGCGCCGGGCGGCAGACCGGTGCCGAACGAGGCCAGCGAGGTGGCCGTCGTGGCGGGGAATCCGGCGGTCAGGGGACGGCCCGTGCCGCCCAGTGAGCCGGCGAGGAGCGAGGTGAGGTACGGCGCGTCCTCGGGGTGCGCCTTCAACTGCTCCCAGCCGAGGCCGTCGATCAGGAAGACGCAGTTCCGGTCCGCGGGCGCGAGTTCCGCGATGGTGGCGTGCAGCCCCGGCACGCCCTGCCCGGCGGCGAGCGTCGGCAGCAGGTCGGCGAGCGAGGCCGTGCCGTACGCGGGGACGGGTGCCGTGTCGAGGGCGAGCGGCACGACGTCCTCGGGCCAGTCGGGACGGACCATCAGCGGGTGGCCGCCGTGGCGGCCGTCGCCTCGGACAGCGCCTGGGCGAAGGCGAGCGTCTGGCGCACCGCGTCCGGCCCGTCGCCGGCCTCGCTGACCCGCAGGCTGAGGTCGTCCGCTGTGGAACTGCCGGTGTAGCCGTGGTCGGCGTCGCAGTTGGGGTCGCCGCAGGCGGCGGGCTCCAGGTCGATCCGGGAGACCGCGCCCCAGCCGATGGTCAGGACGACCTCACGGGGCAGGGTGCCCGGGGTGTACGACTCCGGGTTGGCGACCACGCGGCTGACCACGACGGACGAGATCCTCGGGAGCTTCACCGACTCGGTGGAGGTCGTCGCGTACGGGGTCGGGGAGCTGTTGTCGGCCGCCTGCTCGTCCGTGTGGCTGACGATGAAGCGGGTGCCGGTCAGCACGAGGACGGTGACGTGGCGGCGGACCTCGTTGGAGTCGAAGGTGGTCTCCTGGTGCACGAGGTACGAGGAGATCGGCTCGCCGCCCACCGCGGCCTCCACCGCTTCGGCCACGAGAGCCGGGTAGTAGCCGCTGCGCTCGATCGCCGCGCGCAGCCCCTGGGTCGTCGTACCGGTCTTCGCCATGGGCTCCATCCTACGGGGCCCGGGGACCCGGGAGTGCGCTCCGTAACCGCCCGGCCCGACGACCCGGGCACCCGCCGGGCTCGGCATCCGGCTCCGTCCCGGCCGTGGCGCCGTCCGTGGGTCGGCCGTGGCGCCGGCCCGTGGATCGGCGGGGCAGCGCCGTCCTCGTGGCGGGGGCGCACGGGGCGCTCCGTCCGCTGGACGGGGGGACGCACCCACGGGCGCGAAGCGCTGACCGGGTGCGGCATCGTCCCGCCGGTACCCAGGACGGTCTCGTGCACGACCTCGAACCGCTCGGCGGCGACGAGGCAGGGAACGGGCTCGTGCCGTTCGCGTCCGCTTCGAAGGCGACCAGGACCGCCGGTTCCTCCCCCGGCTGACGGGTGAACCGGAGCACCTCGTCCCCGGTGGGCGCGCGGAAGACCGGATCGTGGGACACCGCGGGGCAGCCGACCGAAGGCCGGTTCGGTGAAGACGAGTTCCAGCCCGTGGTGGTAGGTCGGGTCGTGCCCCGCGGCCGGCTGCGAGCGGGCGGTCTCCCAGGCGATGACATCCCAGTCCCACCAGGGCCCTTCCGGGAGCCGGAGTGCTGCGTGGCGGCGTGCGGTGTCCGTCCTCGGATCCTCGTTCGTCGAATCGCTCGTCAGGCCACCGAGCGGCACCGTTCTCCGACATCGACCTCCCGCACCCCGGGAATCCCTCACCGGACCCGGGCACGGCCCCGTGATCGCCCGCCCGACGCCGCGGGCACCCGCCGGGTCCGCCGGCCCGTCAGTAGCTCGGGAGGGTCCGCGGTCCCAGGTCGGTGCGGGCCGGTGGCGGGGCGAGGCGGACGGAGGCCCCCAGCACGGACAGGCCGTGCTGGGCGACCACGACCGGTTCGAGGCCGACCCCGACGACCTCCGGGTGGTCGTCGACCAGCCGGGAGACGCGGAGCAGCAGTTCCTCCAGCGCGGCGGTGTCGACGGGTGCGGAGCCGCGCCAGCCGAAGAGGAGGGGGGCGGTCCGGATGGACCTGATCAGCTCGGCTGCGTCGCGGTCGGTGGCGGGGACGAGACGGTGGGCCGTGTCGCCGAGCAGGTCCGTGGCGGGGCCGGCGAGCCCGAAGGACAGCACGGCGCCCACGGCGGGGTCGATCGCGGCTCGCACGACGGTGTCCACCCCCCGCGGGACCATCGACTGCACCACGGGCTGGAGTTCCTCGGGCTTGCCGAGGCTCTCCGTCAACTCGGCGTAGGCCCGGCGCACCTGCCGTTCGTCGGCCAGGTCCAGGCGCACGCCGCCGAGGTCGGGGCGGTGGCGCAGATGGGGGGCGGTGGTCTTGAGCGCGACCGGGTAGCCGAGCCGGCCGGCGGCCCGGGCGGCGGTGTCCGCGTCGGGGGCGGGGAGCGTGGGGCAAACGGAGATGCCGTAGCGCTCCAGCAGCCGCCGCGCGTCGTCCTCGGGCAGGGTGACGCCGCGCTCGCCGGGGGCGGCGTCGAGCAGGCCCTCGATGAGCTCGGCGGCACCGCCCTCGTCGATGTCGTCGTACTCCGGGACCTTCCCCGGCTCCGCCGCGTCCCGGCGCCACTGCGCGTACCTCACGGCCTCGGCCAGGGCGCGCACGGCCCGTTCGGCGGCGGGGTAGGCGGGGATCCGGGCGGCTTCCCCCCGGGCCGCGGCGGGGGGCCCTGCCCCGTCGGGCAGTGCGGCACCGGCGGGGCCGGCCGGGGAGCCGTCCGCGTTCGCGGCGCCGGCGGTGCCGGGGGCACCCGCTCCGGGCGCCGGCACGGCCGCCCGGGGAGGAACGGGGGTGGTCGCCGCGCCCGGGCCACCGGTCGCGGGGTTGCCGAGGGCCGGTGCCGGTCCCTGCCCGGTGGTTTCGGAGCCGCCGGCCCGGCTCCCCGCCGACTGCCCCGGATCGGTGCCCGCGCCCCCGTCCGGGGAGCCGGCCGCGGCCGTCGGTCCCGGGTCCGCACCCGGCCCGGGCTCCACCGCCGCACCCGGGCCCCGGTGCGCGGAGGCCGGGGCGGAGCTGCTGGCCGCCGCGAGGGCGTCCGCCAGTCCGCCGAGCTCGACGTGGACGACGAGCACGGGCTTCGCCGGTGCGGAGGCCGTCGCGGCGAGGAGGGCCGCGGCCAGGACCTCGCCGTCGCCGGACTCGGTGACACCGTTCTCCCCGACCCAGGGGATCGCGTTGACGACGACCGCGTCGCACGCGTCGTCCCACAGTGCCCCGGCCAGCGCCTCGCAGAAGTCGTCCGGCGTCGCGGCCGTCGTCAGGTCGCGCGGCCGCAGGGGCCGCAGCCCCTCCGTCAGGCAGGCGTCGTACGTCAGCAGGCCCAGGGACTCGGAGTTGCCCAGGATCGCCACCCGCGGTCCCGCGGGCAGCGGCTGGCTCGCCAGCAGCGCCCCGGCGTCGACGAGTTCGGTGACCGTGTCGACGCGGATCACCCCGGCCTGCCTCAGCAGTTCCGAGACCGTCGCGTACGGGACCCGCGTCGTCGGCACCGCGTGTCCCGGCGGGGCACTGCCGCTGTGCCGGGCGCCCTTGACGACGACCACCGGTTTCACCGCCGCCGTGCGCCGCGCGAGGCGGGTGAACTTCCGGGGGTTGCCGATCGATTCGAGGTAGAGCAGGACGACGTCGGTGTCCGGGTCCTCGTACCAGTACTGGAGGAAGTCGTTGCCGGACACGTCCGCCCGGTTGCCGGCGGAGATGAACGACGACAGCCCGGTGCCCCGCCGGTGGAGCCCGCTGAGGAGCGCTATGCCGATGGCGCCGGACTGGGTGAACAGCCCGGTCCGGCCGCGCGCGGGCGACTCCGGCGCGAGTGAGGCGTTCAGCCGGACCCCGTCCGCGGTGTTGATGATCCCGAACGCGTTCGGTCCGATGATCCGCATCCCGTACGAGCGCGCCTGGCGCACCAGTTCGCGCTGCCGCTCCCGCCCTTCCGGGCCGCTCTCCGCGTACCCCGCGGCGAGTACGACGAGTCCCTGCACCCCGTGCTCGCCGCAGTCCGCGACGACGTCGGGCACGCGTTCGGCGGGGACGGCGACGACCGCCAGGTCGACCGGCTCGCCGGTCGCCGCGACGATGTCCCCCACCGAGCGGTGGGCGGGCACCCCGTCGATCTCGTCCATGTCGAGGACGAGGGAACGGTTCACCGCGTACGTCCGCCCGGTGTAGCCGGCGTCGAGCAGATTGCGCAGCACCGCTCGCCCCACCCCGCCGGGTGCCCGGCCGGCGCCGATCACCGCCACCGAGCGGGGCGCCAGGAGCCGCTGGACTGAGCGGGCCTCGGCCCGCTGTTCGCGGGCGCGCTGGACCGCCAGCGACCGGGCCGTCGGCTCGAGGTCGAGCGTGAGGTGGACCGAGCCGTCCTCGAAGCTGCGCCGCTGGGTGTACCCGGCGTCCGTGAACACCTTGATCATCTTGTTGTTCGCGGGCAGCACCTCCGCCGCGAACCGCCTGATCCCGCGCTCCCGCGCGACCGCCGCGATGTGTTCGAGCAGGGTGGAGGCGACGCCCCGGCCCTGATGGGCGTCCTGCACCAGGAAGGCGACCTCGGCCTCGTCGGCGGGGGCGGAGGCGGGCAGGCCGTCCGCGTTGATGCGGTCGAAGCGGACGGTCGCGATGAACTCCCCGCCGACGGTGACGGCGAGACCCACCCGGTCCACGTAGTCGTGGTGCGTGAAGCGGTGCACGTCCTTGGCGGACAGTCGTGGGTAGGGTGCGAAGAAGCGGTAGTACTTGGACTCGTCCGAGACCTGCTCGTAGAAGCTGACGAGCCGCTCGGCGTCCTCGGTGGTGATGGGCCTGATGTGCGCGGTGCCACCGTCACGCAGCACCACGTCGGCTTCCCAGTGGTCGGGGTACGCGTGGTCCGACGGGGTCTGCATGGGGCAAGCGTAAGGCCCCGGCACAGTTGGCGGTCCCCGAAGTGCGGGGGCAGGCTGGGATGGCCGATCCCGGCCCCGCACGGGCCGAGGGCGGTGGCCGGGCACTCCGCACCCCGTGAGAGACTGGTCTAGACAACCCGCAGACTTCCCGCTGAGACTCGAAGGGCACCACCATGGCTGAGCGCCGCGTCAATGTCGGCTGGGCCGAGGGCCTGCACGCCCGCCCCGCGTCCATCTTCGTTCGTGCCGCCACGGCCTCCGGCGTTCCGGTGACGATCGCCAAGGCCGGCGGCACCCCGGTCAACGCCGCCTCGATGCTCGCGGTGCTCGGCCTCGGCGCCCAGGGCGGCGAGGAGATCGTGCTCGCCTCGGACGCGGAGGGCGCGGAGGCCGCCCTGGAGCGTCTGGCGAAGCTGGTCGCCGAGGGCCTCGAGGAGCTTCCCGAGACCGTCTGAACCCGACGAATTCCCGAATGGGCCGCGGTACCGATAATTCAGGTACGGCGGCCCGCTCGTTTTATCGCCGCCCGGCCGAAATGCTTTTCCGGCAGCACAAAAAGACCGGGGGATTCAGTCCCTTTCTTTGTATACGGCGCGACTGTTAAATACGGTCGCCCACCGTGTTTACGGGATGTTGCGAAGCCCTCACACCCGCGTTGATCCGCAGCCGGTGCGCGCCCGTCGTCCGCTCGGCGTGCAGCGCGGTGAGCGCACGGGCCCGCTCGGCGTCCCCGCGGGCCACCGCGTCCACGATCGCCCCGTGCTCGGCCCACGCCTCGACGGGCCGGGCGGGCTGCTCGACGGCGTACATCCACGCGATCTTGTGCCGGAGCTGGGTCAGCAGCGAGGTGAGTCCGGGACTCCCGCACGCCTGGGCGAGCGTCTCGTGGAACCAGGCACCGAGCGAGCGCAGGTCCTCGCCCTGGCCGCGCCGCGCCCTGTCCTGACCGAGCCTGACCAGTCCGCGCAGGACCTTGAGGTGCGCCTCGGTCCGCCGCTGCGCGGCCCTGGCGGCACCGAGCGGCTCCAGCAGCAGCCGGATCTCCAGCAGGTCCGCGGCCTCCTGCTCGGTGGGCTCCGCCACGCACGCGCCGGCGTGGCGGCGGGTGACCACGAACCCCTCCGACTCCAGGGTGCGCAGCGCCTCGCGGACCGGGACGCGGGAGACGCCGTAGCGGCGCGCCAGCTGCTCCTCGGTGAGCCGGCTGCCGCGCTCGAACACACCGGAGACGATGTCGTCGCGGATCGCCGTGCACACCGAGCGCGCGGGAATGCGCATACCGAACCTCCGCTTTAATCGCCGCGAAACCCCGTCGAGCGACGTCTGTTTCGGTGACTCTATGGCAGGTGGCCGGAATTTCCGAAGACCCATGGTAATCCATGGATATCTTTTGGCCGGAATACGCCGAAAGCCCCGGCTCGGAGAGAGCCGGGGCTTCGGTGGGAAGAGGCGCGTGCGTCAGACGCGGACGCCGTGCGAGCGGAGGTACGAGACCGGGTCGATGTCCGAGCCGTAGTCCTCGCCGGTGCGGGCCTCGAAGTGGAGGTGGGGTCCGGACGAGTTGCCGGTCGACCCGGAGAGGCCGATCTGCTGCCCCGGGGTGACCTGCTGTCCGACCGAGACGCTGATCGAGGACAGGTGGCCGTACTGCGTGTACGTGCCGTCGTGCATGCGCAGGACGACGTTGTTGCCGTAGGCGCCGCCCCAGCCGGCCTCCACGACGGTGCCCATGCCGACGGCGACGACCTCGGTGCCGGAGGCGGCGTGGAAGTCGACGCCGGTGTGGCTGCCGGAGGACCACTGGCCGCCCCCGGCGTGGTAGTCGGTGCTCACGTAGGAGCCGGCGACCGGCAGCGTGTAGGTCATCAGCCGCTTGCGCTCGGCCTCGCGGGCGGCGCGCTCCGCGGCGTCACGGGCCGCCTCCACCCGGAGCTCGGCCTTGCGCTTGGCCTCGGCCTCGGCCCTCTCCTGGGCCGCGGACAGGGCGGCCTCCTGCTGCTGGGCATCCGCCTGGGCGTCGATCTGCTCGGCGAGCGAGTCGAGGGCGACGGCCTGGGTCAGTCCGGTGTCCTCGACGGGAGCGGACACCTCGGGCTCGGCGGCGAAGGCCGGGGAGGCGAGGGTACCGATGACGCCGGTGGTGGCGATGGCCGCGGCGGAGGCGACGCCCGCGCTCTTGCGCGACAGGCGGCTCGGACCACGGTGCTTCCCGGTGGCACGGGTGAACGCCATGTAGTGGCTGATCCTTTCCTTCCTTCTCGCCTACCGGGTTAGCTGACGGGTTCGGAGCAGGAAGGTCTCCTACGGGCCCCTCCGCGCGGTGGCGAAGGCACCCGATTCACCCCAGGGACATGTGGGTCCCCGGCTCCCCAGGCTCGCGCCGGACGGGGACTCGGCGATGGCTGCCCGATGCCGCGGGTGCGGCGCGTGCAAGTGGCGGACAGCGCAGAAGACGCTAGGCCGATCTTCGTCCAATCACCAAACAGACACGGATATTTGTAGTGCACGCCACAGGGCAGACACTTCCCCTCCCCATCAAACCGGACATACGGGAAGGCCGTTCCGGGCACGAGAAAAGGCCCCGTTGGCGCGAAGCCGACGGAGCCTTTGTCCCGTGCGCCCGAGGGCGAGGGCCAATCAGCCGGTGACCACGGTCACTTCACCGATGCCGAGCGCCCGTACGGGCTCCTCGATCTCGGAAGCGTCCCCCACGAGGACCGTGACGAGCCGGTCCACGGGGAAGGCGTTGACGACCGCGGCGGTCGCCTCGACCGTGCCGGTTTCGGCCAGCCGCGCGTACAACTGGGCCTGGTAGTCGTCCGGGAGACCCTGCTCCACCTGGTCGGCCAGCGTGCCGGCGACGGAGGCGGCCGTCTCGTACTTCAGCGGGGCGACGCCCACCAGGTTCTGCACGGCGACGTCGCGCTCCGCGTCGGTGAGACCCTCCGCGGCGAGGGTGCGCAGCACCGTGAAGAGGTCGTCGAGCGCGGGCCCGGTGTTCGGGGTGTCGACCGAGCCGCTGATGGCGAGCATCGAGGCTCCGCCGGGTCCGCCCGGGGCCGCCGGGGTGTCCGAACGCAGCACCTGGCCGAAGGCCCGCACGCCGTAGGTGTAGCCCTTCTCCTCGCGCAGGACGCGGTCCAGGCGGGAGGTGAGCGTGCCGCCCAGGCAGTAGGTGCCGAGGACCTGTGCGGGCCAGACCCGGTCGTGACGGTCGGGGCCGATCCGCCCGATCAGCAGCTGGGTCTGCACGGCACCGGGACGGTCGACGATGACGACACGGCCCGTGTCGTCGGCGGTGATCGGCGGCATCGGGCGGCTCCGGGCCGAGTCGCCCGTCCAGGCGCCGAGCGTGTCGGCCAGCACGGCGTCCAGGTCCACGCCCTCGAGATCGCCGACGACCACGGCAGTGGCCGTGGCCGGGCGGACGTGCGCCTCGTAGAAGGCCCGGACAGCGGCGGAGTCGATGCGCTCGACGGTCTCCTCCGTGCCCTGACGCGGACGGGACATCCGGGAGGAGGCCGGGAAGAGCTGCCGGGAGAGCTCCTTGGCGGCCCGGCGGGCGGGGTTCGCCGTCTCGTGCGGGATCTCGTCCAGCCGGTTGCGGACGAGCCGCTCGACCTCGCTGTCGGCGAACAGCGGGGCGCGCAGCGCCTCGGCGAGCAGGCCGAGGGCCTTCGGCAGCCGGGAGACCGGTACCTCCAGGGAGATCCGGACCCCCGGGTGGTCGGCGTGCGAGTCGAGCGTGGCGCCGCAGCGCTCCAGCTCGGCCGCGAACTCCTCCGCCGAGTGCTTGTCGGTGCCCTCGGACAGCGCCCTGGCCATGATCGTGGCGACGCCGTCGAGGCCCTCGGGCTCGGCGTCCAGCGGGGCGTCGAGGAAGATCTCCACGGCCACGACCTGCTGGCCGGGACGGTGGCAGCGCAGCACGGTCAGCCCGTTGCCGAGCGTGCCGCGCCCGGGGGCGGGGAAGGCCCAGGGCCTGGCCTCGCCGGGCTGCGGCTGCGGGTGGAGGTCCATGGTCACGGCAGCGTCGGTCACTGGTCCGTCCCCTCTGCGTCGTCGTTGTCCTCGGCGTCCCCGGCGTCGGCCGCGACGGGCTCGTACACGAGCACCGCCCTGTTGTCCGGGCGCAGCCGGGCCTTGGCGACGGCCTGCACCTCCTCCGCGGTGACGTCGAGCACCCGCTGGACGGCGGTGAGCGCCAACTGCGGGTCGCCGAACAGCACGGCGTACCGGCACAGCTCGTCGGCGCGGCCGGCGACGGTGCCGAGACGGTCCAGCCACTCGCGCTCGAGCTGGGCCTGGGCGCGCTCCATCTCCTCGGCCGTCGGGCCATCGGCGGCGAACCGGGCGAGTTCCTCGTCGACCGCGGCCTCGATGTCGGGCACCTCGACGCCCGCGGACGTCTTCACGTCCAGCCAGCCGAGCGAGGGGGCGCCGGCGAGACGCAGCAGGCCGAATCCGGCCGCGACGGCCGTGCGGTCACGGCGGACCAGCCGGTTGTGCAGCCGGGAGGACTCGCCGCCGCCGAGGACGGTCAGGGCCAGGTCGGCGGCGTCGGCCTCGCGGGTGCCGTCGTGCGGGAGGCGGTACGCGGCCATCAGGGCCCGCGCCGGAACCTCCTCCTCCACGACCTCGCGCAGCTGCTCGCCGATGATCTCCGGGAGGGAGCCGTCGCGCGGCGGCTGCTTGCCGTCGTGCAGGGGGATGGAACCGAAGTACTTCTCGATCCAGGCGAGCGTCCGCTCCGGGTCGATGTCGCCGACGACCGACAGCACCGCGTTGTTCGGCGCGTAGTAGGTGCGGAAGAAGTTCCGCGCGTCCTCCAGCGTCGCCGCGTCCAGGTCGGCCATCGAGCCGATCGGGGTGTGGTGGTACGGGTGGCCCTCTGGGTAGGCCAGCGCGGTCAGCCGCTCGAAGGCGGTGCCGTACGGGACGTTGTCGTAGCGCTGACGGCGCTCGTTCTTCACGACGTCCCGCTGGTTCTCCATGGACTCGTCGTCGAGGGCGGTCAGCAGGGAGCCCATGCGGTCGGCCTCCAGCCAGAGCGCGAGCTCCAGCTGGTGGGCGGGCATGGTCTCGAAGTAGTTGGTGCGCTCGAAGCTCGTGGTGCCGTTGAGCGAGCCGCCGGCCCCCTGCACCAGTTCGAAGTGGCCGTTGCCCGGCACCTGGGCGGAGCCCTGGAACATCAGGTGCTCGAACAGGTGGGCCAGGCCGGTGCGGCCCTCGACCTCGTGGCGGGAGCCGACGTCGTACCAGAGGCACACCGCGGCGACCGGGGTCAGGTGGTCCTCGGAGAGCACCACGCGCAGGCCGTTGGCCAGCCGGTGCTCGGTCGCTGTCAGGCCTCCGGAGCCGGCCTGGGCTGTGGCCGTGTGACCCATGGGCATGTGGTCCCTTCGATCGCGTTGCAGGATGTCCTGCCACTGTATGCAAACCGTGCAGGTAACCGGCGAAGTTCCCGCGGCTTCCGCCTCCTGTTCCGGGTCGCGGTCCGCGTTGTCGGTGCGACGGTCCACAATGGTCGGCGTCAGATCCCGTTCATGGTTCATGTTGGTGAAGGAGCCGCAGCAGCGATGGCCCGCCGCAGCACGAAGACGCCGCCGCCCGACGACTTCGAGGAGAGGATCCTCGACATCGACGTCGTCGACGAGATGCAGGGCTCCTTCCTCGAGTACGCGTACTCGGTGATCTACTCCCGTGCCCTGCCCGACGCCCGGGACGGCATGAAGCCGGTGCACCGCCGGATCGTCTACCAGATGAACGAGATGGGGCTGCGCCCCGACCGGGGCTATGTGAAGTGCGCCCGTGTCGTCGGCGAGGTGATGGGAAAGCTCCACCCGCACGGCGACGCGTCGATCTACGACGCCCTGGTGCGCATGGCCCAGCCCTTCTCGATGCGGCTGCCGCTGGTCGACGGCCACGGGAACTTCGGCTCCCTGGGCAACGACGACCCTCCGGCCGCGATGCGTTACACCGAGTGCCGGATGGCCGACGCGACGAGCCTGATGACCGAGTCCATCGACGAGGACACGGTCGACTTCGCGCCGAACTACGACGGGCAGGAGCAGGAGCCCCTGGCGCTGCCCGCGGCGTACCCGAACCTGCTCGTGAACGGCGCGTCCGGGATCGCGGTCGGCATGGCGACGAACATGCCGCCCCACAACCTCGGCGAGGTCATCGCGGCAGCGCGGCACCTGATCAGGCACCCGGGCGCGGACCTGGAGACGCTGATGCGCCATGTGCCGGGTCCGGACCTGCCGACCGGCGGCCGGATCGTCGGCCTGTCCGGGATCAAGGACGCCTACGAGTCCGGCCGCGGCACGTTCAAGATCCGCGCCACGGTGACGGTGGAGGACGTGACGGCGCGCCGCAAGGGCCTCGTGGTGACCGAACTGCCTTTCACCGTGGGCCCCGAGAAGGTGATCTCCAAGATCAAGGACCTGGTCGGCCAGAAGAAGCTGCAGGGCATCGCCGACGTCAAGGACCTCACGGACCGCGAGCACGGGCTGCGCCTGGTCATCGAGATCAAGAACGGCTTCATCCCCGAGGCCGTGCTGGAGCAGCTGTACAAGCTGACGCCGATGGAGGAGTCCTTCGGCATCAACAACGTCGCGCTGGTCGACGGCCAGCCGCTGACGCTGGGCCTCAAGGAGCTGCTGGAGGTCTACCTCGACCACCGCTTCGACGTGGTGCGCCGCCGCAGCGAGTTCCGCCGGGGCAAGAGGAGGGACCGTCTCCACCTCGTCGAGGGCCTGCTCGTCGCGCTGGTCGACATCGACGAGGTCATCCGCCTGATCCGCTCCAGCGAGAACGCGGCGCAGGCCAAGCAGCGGCTGATGGAGCGCTTCTCCCTCAGTGACGTGCAGACGCAGTACATCCTGGACACCCCGCTGCGCCGGCTCACCAAGTTCGACCGGATCGAGCTGGAGGCCGAGCGCGACAGGCTGAAGGCCGAGATCGCGGAGCTGACGACGATCCTGGAGTCGGACGCCGAGCTGCGCAAGCTCGTCTCGTCCGAACTGGCCGCGGTCGCCAAGAAGTTCGGCACCCCCCGGCGCACGGTCCTGCTGGAGTCCGCGGGCACCCCGGCCCCGGCCGCCTCGCTGCAGGTCGCGGACGACCCGTGCCGGGTGCTGCTGTCCTCGACGGGCCTGCTGGCGCGCACGGTCACCGGCGAGTCGCTGCCGCACGAGGGCAGGCGCGCCAAGCACGACGTGATCGTCTCCTCCGTGGGGGCGACCGCGCGCGGCGAGGTGGGGGCGGTGACCTCGGCGGGCCGGCTGCTCCGGCTGTCGGTGATCGACCTCCCCCAGCTCCCGGACACGGCCCAGGCGCCGAACCTGTCGGGCGGCGCCCAGATCTCCGAGTTCCTGTCGCTGGAGGCGGACGAGACGGTCGTCTGTCTGACCGGTCTGGACGAGTCGTCGCCGGGCCTGGCGCTGGGCACGCTCCAGGGCGTGGTCAAGCGGGTGGTGCCGGACTACCCGGCCAACAAGGACGAGCTCGAGGTCATCGCGCTGAGGGAGGGCGACCGGATCGTCGGCGGCGTCGAGCTGCGCACGGGCGAGGAGGACCTGGTCTTCATCACCTCCGACGCCCAGCTGCTGCGCTTCCAGGCCTCGCAGGTCCGGCCGCAGGGCAGGGCGGCGGGCGGCATGGCGGGCATCAAGCTCGCGGAGGGAGCCGAGGTGATCTCGTTCACCGCGGTGGACCCGGCCGCGGACGCGGTGGTGTTCACGGCCGCGGCATCCGCCGGGACGCTGGACGACTCGGTGACGACCGCGAAGCTGACGCCGTTCGACCAGTACCCGCGCAAGGGACGGGCGACCGGTGGTGTGCGCTGCCAGCGCTTCCTCAAGGGCGAGGACAGGCTGGTCTTCGCCTGGGCGGGTGCGGGAGTGGCGCGCGCCGCGCAGAAGAACGGCTCCCCGGCGGAGCTTCCGGAGATCGACCCGCGCCGGGACGGTTCGGGTACGCCGCTGGCCAGGCCGGTCGCGGCGGTGGCGAGTCCGGTGTCGTAGGCGGGACTTCCGGGGCCCGGTCCCCGGTCGCCCCCGGTGACGGTCCGCCCCCTTCCACCCGAGCGCGGAAGGGGGCGGAGCGCGTCGCCGATGGATGACCCGTAGTCGCGGACGAGGCGGGCCCGCTCCGTCGTGCTCTCCCCCGGCCGGCCGGGGCCGGTTCAGTCCAGGGGCATGTCCTCCGAGGCGTCCCGCTGTTCGGGCACATAGCGCAGCACGCCCCACATGCTGTGCTCCTCCGGGCGGTCGTCGGGGCCGGTGACTCTCGCGGCGTCGAGCCGGCCGAGCATCGCGCCGGTGTCGGTGCCCGAGCCGATGAGCACGAGCCGGGTGCCCTTCCCGGTGCCGTCGGCGGGCCGGCGCTCCGGATGGAAACGCAGGAAGCGGCCGACCGCGTGGACCGCGTAGCGGTTGAGGGGATCGGCCTCGCCGAAGTCCACGAACCCCTTGATCCGGTACAGCCCTTCGGGCCGTGAGTCCAGGAAGTCCAGCAGCCTGCGCGGGTGGAGGGGTTCGTCCGCCTCGAAGGACACGGTCTCGTAGGCCGCGTGCAGATGGTCGTGGTGGCCCTCGCCCTCGCCGTCCTCGTGGAGGTCGTCGAAGGACAGCTGGCCCACCCGCTCACCGGGCGGGCGGCATTCGAAGAGCAGCTCGGGGTCGATCCGCCCGTACCTCGCCTCGATGACGGCGGCCCCGCCCGCCAGCCCGGTGATCCGCTCCACCAGGCGCTGACGCGCCGCGGGAGCGACCCGGTCCGTCTTGTTGACCACGACGAGATCGGCGATGCCGAGATGCCGTTCGATCTCCGGGTGCCGCTCCCGGGTCGACTCGAACTCGGCGGCGTCGACGACCTCGACGAGGCCGCCGTACACGATCCGCTCGTTCTCGCTGGCGAGGAGCATCCTGACCAGCTCCTGGGGCTCGGCGAGTCCGCTCGCCTCGATGACGATCACATCGAGGCGGGCGGCGGGCCGGGTGAGCTTGTCCAGGAAGACGTCCAGCTCGCTCGCGTCGACGGCACAGCACAGACAGCCGTTGCCGAGGGACACGGTGGAGTCGCCGAGTTGGCCGGCCACGGTCATGGCGTCGATCTCGATCGCCCCGAAGTCGTTGACGATCGCGCCGATCCGGGTGCCGCGGCTCGCCCGGAGCAGATGGTTGAGCAGGGTCGTCTTGCCCGATCCCAGGAACCCCGCGAGGACGACGACGGGGATCTGCGGACTGCTCACGACGGGACCTCCTGGGGGCTTTCGTGCGGCGGTCCCAGCATATGGGCGGTTCAGGAGGCCTTCGGCAGCGGCTGGGGCGGCTGCGGTCCCACATAGCGCGCGGCAGGTCGGATGATCTTCGAGTCCCGGGCCTGCTCCAGGATGTTGGCGCTCCACCCGACCACCCGTGCCGCGCAGAAGGTGGGGGTGAACATCTCCCGGGGCAGTCCGCACAGCTCCATGACCACGCCCGCGTAGAACTCGACGTTGGTGTGCAGCTCGCGGCCCGGCTTCAGCTCCGCCAGGATCGCCTCGACCCGCGCCTCGACCTCGACCGCGAGCTCCACCAGCGGCCCGCCGAAGCTCTCCGCGACGGAGCGCAGCATGCGCGAGCGGGGGTCCTCGGTCCGGTAGACGGGGTGCCCGAAGCCCATGATCCGCTCCCCGGCGAGGACGCGCTGCCTGATCCAGGAGTCGACGCGGTCGGGGGTTCCGATCGCGTCGAGCGTGTCCAGGGCGCGGCTCGGGGCGCCGCCGTGCAGCGGGCCGGACAGGGCGCCGATCGCCCCGACCAGGGAGGCGGCGACGTCGGCCCCGGTCGAGGTGATCACCCGCGCGGTGAAGGTGGAGGCGTTGAATCCGTGGTCGACGGTGGAGACGAGATAGCGTTCCACTGCCCGCGCCCGGGCCGGGTCGGGCTCCGAACCGGTCAGCATGTAAAGGTAGTTGGCGGCGTACGGCAGGTCCTCGCGCGGCTCCACCGGCTCCAGGCCCCGGCCCAGCCGGTGCAGGGCGGTCAGCAGGGTGGGCACGGCGGAGCAGGCCGCGAGCGCGTCGTCGCGGCGCCTCTCGGGGCCGAGGTCGTACACCGGCCGGAAGCCTGCCGACGCCCCCAGCAGGGACAGCGCGGTGCGCAGCCCTGCCAGCGGCCCGGAGGGGGCGCAGGTCCGGGCGACGACCGGCAGGGCGTCCCGCACCTCGTCGGGCAGCCGGCGCAGTGCGGCCGTCCGCGCGAGGAACGCCTCGCGCTCGGCGGCGTCCGGCAGCCGGCCGTGGAACATCAGATGCCAGACGTCCTCGAACCCGCGGCTCTCGGCGAGCTCCACGGCCGAGTACTGGCGGTAGTGGTAGAAGCCCTCCCGGCCCCGGACGTCGCCGAGTTCGGTGTCGGTGACGACGACGCCCGCGAGGCCGCGCGGTACGTCAAGGGGCGCGGTCGCGCCGTTGGTGCTGAGCATGTGGGTCCTCCCTCGATTGACTCGACTGTCCTTCCTTGACTCGATCATTGTCAATATTGATTGAATCAATATATGGCTGACTGTGTACGGTGTCCTCATGACGGATCAGGACCAGGGCGCGGACGGCGACCGGCTCACCACGCGCGAGGCGGCCGAACGGCTCGGCGTGAAGCCCGAAACGGTGTACGCGTACGTCAGCCGCGGTCAGCTCGGCAGCCGCCGCGACCCGGGCGGGCGCGGGAGCACCTTCGACGCGCAGGAGGTCGAGGCGCTGGTCCGCCGCGGCCGCCGGCAGGCCGCGGCCGGGGGCGACGGCACACCCGTGGTCCGCACCGGCATCACGCTGATCGACAGGGACCGCTACTACTTCCGCGGGGTCGACGCGACCGAGCTCGCCCGCCGGTACCGCTACGAGGAGATCGCCGACTGGCTCTGGACCGGCACCCTGGAGCGGGGCGTCCGGTTCACCGCCCCGGCCGAGCCCCTCGCCGCCGCGCGCCGGGCTGTCGAGGCCCTGCCCGCGCACAGCGGTTCGACGGACCGGCTGCGAGTGGCCGCCGTCGCCGCGGCGGCGGCCGACCCGCTCCGGTTCGACCTCTCCCCCGCCGCCGTGACCGGCGTCGGGCGCATGCTCGTCCCGACACTGGTCGACGCACTGCCGGTCCTCGGCACCGCCCCCCGCGGCGACGACCCGCTCGCGCGGCGTCTGTGGTCACGGCTGACCGCGCGACAGCCGGACGACGCGTTCCTGGGTGCCCTGGACAGGGCGCTCTCCCTGCTGATCGACCACGATCTCGCGGCCTCGACCCTGGCGGTGCGGGTCGCGGCCTCCGCCCGGGCGCATCCCTACGCCGTCGTCTCGGCCGGACTCGGCGCGCTGGACGGACCCCTGCACGGCGCGGCCAGCGGTCTCGCCCACCGGATGCTGGCCGAGGTGCTGGAGCGCGGCAGCGCGGCGCCGGTCGTCGCCGACCACCTGCGGGCGGGACGGCGGGTGCCGGGGCTCGGCCACCGCCTCTATCCGGCGCAGGATCCGCGCGCGGAGGCGCTGTTCGGTGTCCTGGCGGAGATCCCGGACGCCCGGCCCGCAATGGAGGCCGCCCGCGAGGTCGAGGCGACCGCGGCCCGCCAGACGGATCTGCACGCCAACGTCGACCTGGCGCTCGCGGCGCTGTCGGTCTCGGCGGGGATGCCGGCCGAGGCCGGCGAGACGGTCTTCGCGGTGGCCCGCACGGCGGGCTGGATCGCCCATGCCCTGGAGGAGTACGAGGAACGCCCGCTGCGCATGCGGCCGAGCGGCCAGTACCACGGTCCCCGGCCGCCCCGGCCCATGCCCTGACCGGCCATGGGCCGGACGTCGTACGCGGCCCGGTCCGCTCCGCGCACGGGGACCGGCTCCGCGGCCGCGCGCGCGGCCGGACGGTATCCCCGGCGCCGCCACGACCCTGGTCGGCGTAGTACACGGTGTCGAACAGCAGCCGGGCCAGCTCCACCACCTCCCAGGCCCTGGCGTACGTCTCCCGGTGGAACAACGAGGGGACGGGCGTCGGCGGCGACTGCACGACCTCCTGGCCCCCCCTGTTCATCCGGGTGTGTTCATCCGGGTGGCGGCGACGACCGCGG
This sequence comes from Streptomyces sp. HUAS CB01, assembly GCF_030406905.1. Lineage (NCBI taxonomy): Bacteria > Bacillati > Actinomycetota > Actinomycetes > Kitasatosporales > Streptomycetaceae > Streptomyces > Streptomyces chengbuensis. The sequence goes on along the minus strand of NZ_CP129137.1, from coordinate 5,902,775 downwards.
AGAGCACGGCGGTGTCGGGGTCCTGGAGCCACGGCTGCCCGGGCAGCCCGAGAGCGCCGAGGGCGCCGTCGAACAGACCGTCGCCGGGGTCGTAGAGGTACTTGAAGAGCAGCACGGAGGCGACCGGCGGCACCAACACGGGCAGGTACATCAGCAGCCGCAGATACGCCTGGGCGTGCCGGAACTCATTGGTCACGAGCGCGACGACGAAGGGCACGGCGAAGCCGAGGACCAGCGCCGGTCCCGTGAACGGCAGTGTGCCGCGCCACGCCTGAGAATTTTCGGCCGTCGCGTCCCGCGGGCCACCGCAGCACGGGATTTCCCGAAGGCCGTCCCGGACGCCTACCGTGCATGTGTATGAGCCCCGCATCGACCGGCCCCGCAGGCGTGCCCCCGAGACGGCGGCGGTTCGGCTGGCCGCGGCGGGTCTTCGCACAGGTCCTGCTGATGCAGCTGGCCATCGCCACCGGTGTCACCGTGCTGGCCACCGGCCTCTTCCTGGCACCGCTCAGCGCCCAGCTGGACGACCAGGCGATGCGCCGCGCGCTGGCCATAGCCGAGACGACCGCGTCACCGCGGGTCGCCGAGGGCCTTCTCACCTCGGAACCCTCCGGGAACGGCCCCGTCCAGACCGAGGCGGAACGGATCCGGCGGAGCACCGGGGCCGAGTACGTCGTGGTCATGGACCGGCGCGGAGTGCGCTGGTCCCACACCGACCCCAGCGAGATCGGCGAGGTCGTCTCCACCGACCCGAGTCTGCCGCTGGCCGGCCGGCACGTGATGGGAATCGAGAGCGGGACGCTCGGCCGCTCCGCCCGGGGCAAGGTCCCGCTGCACGACGCCGACGGCCGGATCATCGGCGCGGTCTCCGTCGGTATCGAGTACGACAGCGTCCGGGACCGGCTGCTCGGCGCGATCCCCGGCCTCCTCGCCTACGCGGGCGGGGCCCTCGCCGTCGGCGCCCTGGCCGCCTACATGATCTCCCGCCGGCTCCAGCGCAAGACCCACGACCTCGCCTTCTCCGACATCTCCGCGCTCCTCGCCGAGCGCGAGGCGATGCTCCACGGCATCCGTGAAGGGGTGGTCGCCCTCGACGGGGCCGGCCGGATCCGGCTCATGAACGACGAGGCCCAGCGGTTGCTCGGGCTCGGCCCCGAGGCCGGCGGCAGCCTGCTCGAGGACGCGCTCGGGCCGGGCCGCACCGCGGACGTGCTCGCCGGGCGGGTCACGGGCGAGGACCTGGTGACGGTACGGGGCCATCGCGTCCTGATCGCCAACCGGATGCCGACGGACGACGGCGGCGCCGTCGCCACGCTGCGCGACCGGACCGAACTGGAGCAGCTGGGCAGGGAGCTGGACTCCACCCGGGGACTGATCGACGCACTGCGCGCCCAGGACCACGAGCACGCGAACCGGATGCACACGCTGCTGGGGCTGCTGGAGCTGGAGATGCACGAGGAAGCGGTCGAGTTCGTGACCGAGGCCGTGGGCGTGCACCGGGCCACGGCGGAGCAGGTCACCGAGAAGATCCACGACCCCCTGCTGGCGTCGCTTCTGGTCGGCAAGGCGACGGTGGCGGCCGAGCGGGGCGTCTCGCTGCGGATCGCGTCCGGCACGCTGCTGCCCGACCGGCTCGTCGACCCACGCGGCCTGGTCACCGTCGCCGGCAACCTCGTCGACAACGCGCTGGACGCGGCAGGCGCGTCCGAGGACCCGCGCGTGGAGATCGAGGTGCTCGTCGAGGACCGCACCGTCCTCCTGCGGGTCTCGGACAGCGGACCGGGGGTTCCCGCCGGGCAGCGCGAACTGATCTTCACCGAGGGCTGGTCCACGAAGGAACTGCCGGCACACGGCAAGCGCGGGCTGGGGCTGGCCCTGGTCCGGCGCTTCGCGGAACGGCAGGGTGGCAGCGTACGGGTGGCGGAGGCCGGGCCGGCGACGGGTGGGGGCGCGGAGTTCACCGTCGTCCTGCCCGAGGCGCTGGCCGACCCCGGCCTCGACCCGGGACTCACGACGACGGAGGGCACGCGATGACGGCCGGGGCGGACGCACTGATCGAGGTCCTGGTCGTGGACGACGACATCCGCGTCGCCGAGATCAACGCCGCGTACGTGGCCAAGGTGCCCGGCTTCCGGGTCGCGGCCCTGGCGCACTCCGCCGCCGAGGCGCTCGACCTCATCGCCGAGAGGCCGGTCGACCTGATCCTGCTGGACCACTACCTCCCGGACGAGAACGGACTGGCCGTCGTCCGGGAGCTGCGCCGGCTCGGCCACCACACCGATGTGATCATGGTGACGGCGGCGCGCGACGTCGCCACCGTCCAGGCAGCGATGCGGCACGGCGCGCTCCAGTACCTGGTCAAGCCCTTCAACTTCGCGGGGCTGCGCGCCAGGCTGGAGGCCTACGCGGGCCTGCGCCGCACCCTGGACGGCGGCGGTGAGGCCGAACAGGCCGAGGTCGACCGCATCTTCGGCGCCCTCTCCGCCACTCCGTCCCCTGCCCTTCCCAAGGGCCACTCCCCCACCACCGCCGGGCTGGTGCGCAGGGTCCTGATGGCCGCCGACACCCCGCTCTCCGCACAGGAGATCGCCGAACGCGCGGGCGTGAGCCGCCAGACCGCACAGCGCTATCTGAAGCTCCTGGAACGCTCGGCCCGCGTCCGGCTCAGCCTCCGCTACGGGGAAACGGGGCGCCCCGAGCACCGCTACACGTGGACGGCGAGCGGGGACGGCCGCGCCTGATCGGAACCCCCGGCCGGCGACGCCGTCGGCGGCCCCCCTCAGACCGCGCCCGCGCCCGTCAGCGCCCGGACCTCCGTCTCGGCGTGCTTCGCCTCGTCCGGCACCTCGGAGGACGTCACCGTGCCGAGCCAGCCGGCGAGGAAGCCGAGCGGGACGGAGACGAGGCCCGGGTTCTGCAGCGGGAAGAACTGGAAGTCCAGTTCGGGGAAGAGCGCCTCGGGGCTGCCCGACACCACCGGTGAGAGCAGCACGAGCAGGACCGCGGGGAACAGGCCGCCGTACACCGACCAGACCGCGCCGCGGGTGGTGAAGTTCCGCCAGAACAGCGAGTAGAGCAGCACCGGCAGGTTCGCCGAGGCGGCGACGGCGAAGGCGAGCCCCACCAGGAACGCCACGTTGAGGTCACGTGCGAGCAGACCGAGCGCGATCGCGGCGGCGCCGATCGCCGCGGCGGCGACCCGTGCCACCGCCACCTCGCTGTGTCCCTTGCCGTGCCGCCTCCTCAGCGACGCGTACAGGTCGTGGGCGACCGACGCCGACGAGGCGAGGGTGATACCGGCGACGACGGCCAGGATCGTCGCGAAGGCCACCGCGGCGACGACGGCGAACAGCACCGTGCCTCCGGTGGAGCCCGCCCCACCGCCGAGGTCGAGGGCGAGCAGGGGGACCGCCGTGTTCCCCGCGGCGTTCGACGAGCGCACCTCGTCGGTGCCGAGGACGGCCGCCGCGCCGAACCCGAGAACGATCGTCATCAGGTAGAAGCTGCCGATGAGTCCGATGGACCAGACGACCGAGCGACGGGCCGCCCGCGCCGTGGGCACGGTGTAGAAGCGGGACAGGATGTGCGGCAGACCGGCGGTCCCGAGCACCAGGGCGAGCCCGAGACTGATGAAGTCCAGGCGCGCGGTCCAGTCCGTGCCGTACCGCAGTCCGGGCGAGAGGAAGTCCTTGCCGTGCCCGCTCTGCGCGGCGGCGGAGTCGAGCAGTTCGTTGACGTCCCCGTGGAAGCGGGTCAGGACCAGCACGGTGAGCGCGGTGGCGCCGGCCATCAGCAGTACGGCCTTGACGATCTGGATCCAGGTGGTGGCCCGCATCCCTCCCATCGACACGTAGACGACCATCAGCGCGCCCACGCCGATGACCGTCCACGAACGGGCGGCCTCGCTCGTCCCGCCGAGGAGCAGGGCGACCAGACTGCCCGCTCCCACCATCTGTGCCACCAGGTAGAGCACGGACACGGCGACCGAGGAGGTTCCCGCGGCGATACGGACGGGACGCTCGCTCATCCGGCTGGCGACGACGTCGGCGAGCGTGAACCGTCCGCAGTTGCGGACCAGTTCGGCCACCAGGAACAGCACCACGAGCCAGGCGACGAGGAACCCCACCGAGTACAGCATTCCGTCGTAGCCGTAGAGCGCGATGAGACCCGAGATGCCGAGGAAGGAGGCCGCCGACATGTAGTCGCCCGCGATCGCGAAGCCGTTCTCCATCGGTGAGAAGAGCCGTCCGCCGGCGTAGAACTCCTCCGCCGAGCCCCGCCGGTTGCGACTGACCCAGGTGGTGATGGCCAGGGTCACCGCGATGAACGCGCTGAACAGCACGAGGGCCAGGGTCTGGTGATCGCCCGTCAACGCTCGTTCTCCCGCGCCGCGTCGGTCTGCCGGGGCAGCCGGATGCCGTCGGCGGGGTCGCCGCCCGCCGCTTCGGTGTCCCGCGTCCGGTCGAAGACCGCCCAGCGGAGATCGAGCGCGGCACGGTCCCTGCGCAACCGGGCATGACGCGCGTACGCCCAGGTCAGCAGGAAGGTGCTGAGGAACTGGCCGAGCCCGGCCACCATCGCCACGTTGACCGCGCCGGCCACCGGCCGCGCCATCAGCGCGGGTGCCGCGGTGGCCGTGATCACGTACGCCACGTACCAGATGAAGAACGCAGTGGTCGCCGGCACGACGAACCGCCGGTAGCGGCTGCGGACCTCCTGGAAGGCCGCGCTGCGGTGCACTTCCAGATAGATGTCGCTCGCCCGGTGGCGGTGTCCGCCGGCTCCCGCGGCCGGGGGCGCCGGGAGTACGGACTCGTCCGCACCGCCCGGTTCGCCCCAGCCGGAGGCCAGCGCGTCGTACCACGGGTCGTCGATGCGGACCGCATCGCCGTCCCGGCCTTGCTGCTTCTCCACGCTCAGTTCTCCTTGTCAGCGCACCGTTACGGCCGCGTGCCCAAGGATGGACAGAACGGGGGGATCCCGGACTCTTCTCTTCTGCTCTTCACCCCATTAGGTGACGGAGGCCGGCGCTCCGCCCGGGGCAGGGGTCAGGCGTCGATGCGCGAGCGGTCCAGGGTCGCCGCGGAACTGGTGATGAACTCCTTGCGCGGCGCGACCTCGTTGCCCATCAGCAGGTCGAAGACCTGCTCCGCCGCCTCCAGGTCGCCGATGTTGATCCGGCGCAGCGTGCGGTGCCTCGGGTCCATGGTGGTCTCCGCGAGCTGGTCGGCGTCCATCTCGCCCAGGCCCTTGTAGCGCTGGATCGAGTCCTTGAAGCGGATCCCCTTGCGCTGGAACTCCAGCAGCGTGGAGCGGAGTTCGTTGTCCGAGTACGTGTACACGTACTTGTCCTGGCCCTTCTTGGGCTGGACCAGCTCGATCCGGTGCAGCGGCGGCACGGCGGCGAAGACCCGGCCGGCCTCGACCATCGGCCGCATGTAGCGCTGGAAGAGCGTGAGCAGCAGACAGCGGATGTGCGCGCCGTCGACGTCGGCGTCCACGAGCAGGACGATCTTGCCGTAGCGGGCGGCGTCGATGTCGAAGGTCCGGCCGGACCCCGCCCCTATGACCTGGATGATCGAGCCGCACTCGGCGTTCTTGAGCATGTCGGAGACCGACGACTTCTGCACGTTGAGGATCTTGCCGCGGATCGGCAGCAGCGCCTGGAACTCCGAATTCCGGGCGAGCTTGGCCGTGCCGAGCGCGGAGTCTCCCTCGACGATGAAGAGTTCGCTGCGCTCGACGTCGTCGCTGCGGCAGTCCGCGAGCTTCGCGGGCAGCGAGGACGACTCAAGGGCCGTCTTCCGGCGCTGCGCCTCCTTGTGCTGGCGGGCGGCGATCCGGGTGCGCGCGGCGGCGACGGCCTTCTCCAGGACGGCCCGCGCCTGCGCCTTGGCGTCGCGCTTGGTCGAGGTCAGAAACGCCTTGAGTTCCTTGGCGACCACATTGGCCACGATGCGGTTGGCGGCGGACGTGCCGAGGACCTCCTTGGTCTGGCCCTCGAACTGGGGCTCGGCGAGCCGCACGGTCACGACGGCGGTCAGCCCTTCGAGGGCGTCGTCCTTGACGATGTCGTCCTCGGCGACGCGAAGGAGCTTGGCGGAGCGGAGCACCTCGTTCATGGTCTTGGTGACGGAGCGCTCGAAGCCGGTGACGTGGGTGCCGCCCTTGGGGGTGGCGATGATGTTCACGAACGACTTGACCGACGTGTCGTAACCGGTGCCCCAGCGCAGCGCGATGTCGACGCCGAGTTCACGGGTGACCTCGGTCGGCGTCATGTGGCCGCGGTCGTCGAGGACCGGGACGGTCTCCTTGAACGTGCCGTGACCGGTCAGTCGCAGAACGTCGCAGACGGCCTTGTCCTGGGCGAGGTACTCGCAGAACTCGCTGATGCCGCCGTCGAAGCGGAAGATCTCCTGCGACTTGCCCTCGCCCTCCAGGTCGCGCTCGTCGCGGACCACGAGGGTGAGGCCGGGCACGAGGAACGCCGTCTGGCGGGCGCGCTGGTGGAGCGTCTCCAGCGCGAGCTTCGCGTCCTTGAGGAAGATCTGCCGGTCCGCCCAGTAGCGGACACGGGTACCGGTGCGGTTCTTGGGGACCCGCTTGCCCTTGATCAGCCCGTTCGCCGGGTCGAAGGGCGCGTCCGGGCCGGACTCGGTGAAGATGCCGGGGACACCCCGCCGGAAGCTGATCGAGTGGGTCGCGCCGCCCCGGTCGACCTCGACGTCCAGGCGGGCGGAGAGCGCGTTGACGACGGAGGCGCCGACGCCGTGCAGACCGCCGGAGGCCGCGTAGGAGCCGCCGCCGAACTTTCCGCCGGCGTGCAGCTTCGTCATGACGACCTCGACGCCGGACAGCCCGGTCTTGGGCTCGACGTCGACCGGAATGCCGCGGCCGTTGTCGCGGACCTCCACCGAGCCGTCGTCGTGGAGGATGACCTCGATGTGGTCGCAGTAACCACCGAGGGCCTCGTCCACCGAGTTGTCGATGATTTCCCACAGGCAGTGCATCAGGCCGCGGCTGTCGGTCGAGCCGATGTACATACCCGGCCGCTTGCGAACGGCTTCGAGCCCTTCGAGGACGAGCAGGTGCCGCGCGGTGTAGTTGGAACCGTCACGGTCTGCGGTCAGCAGCGCACTCGACGGCACGGACGTTTCGGCGGTCACGCGGTTCGCTCCTCGCTGAATTTGAATGTGGCCGTGTGGGGGAAGTGGCCCGGCGTCGGTCGCCGGTCAGAGGGTACCGAGGCCTGGTAGAGCCGATGTAACGCCACCCTCATGATTCAACATGCTAGTGCAGAGTCGCATACACGTTCGATCCCTCGATGGGGTGACGTGCACATCACGTTCCCTTCCAGGCATGAACCATTTAGGCTCCGGGCACGTCCTCATGAACAACCGGCAACCCAGCCGGGAGGACTCAAGACCCGAGAAGCAAGCGAAACCGTAAAGCTAAGCAATACGGCACATTCGCCGCCAACCGGCAGCAGACAGCCACCTTGACGAAGAAGTTTCAGGGAAAAGGCACGAGCGGGAACGTTTTCGGCCTGGTTGGATGTTGACCCTGGTACGACAGCTCGTCGAGCTAGAGAAGAGGCGACGTGACTACTGTTCTGACCCCCGCGAGCCCGCTGACGGCCGCTGACCGCTGCGACCGCTGCGGCGCCCAGGCGTACCTGCGCGTCGTCCTGACAAGCGGCGGTGAGCTGCTCTTCTGTGCCCACCACGGGCGCAAGTTCGAGCCGGAACTCAAGAAGATCGCCGCTGAGATACAGGATGAGACGGACCGTCTTACGGCCGTACCGGCCGGTGCCGGAGAAGACGAGCACTGACGTCGCATCCACGACGAGCCAGGGGCCGGTCCAGGGCCGGCCGACGGGCGGCCACCCTCTCCAGGGGGTGGCCGCCCGTTCTCGTATGCCCGCGCCCCATTTCGTGACGCACCGCGCCGATGTGACCGCATTCCGTGACAGACCTCGCACCGGGGGCGGTCAACAGGGCGGGAATTCCTACCCGTCCATGGCCGAAAGTGCTCGTCCTCTCACCAACTGGCGCAGGCCTCACCGGTGGTCGGCCACCGTCGGCAGCACCTCACCGACCCGGGTGTAGACCCCCGGGGCGTCGGCCCGGCCGCATCCGCTGCCCCAGGAGACGATCCCGATCAGCCGGCCCTGGGCCACCAGAGGGCCGCCGCTGTCGCCCTGGCAGGCGTCGTGTCCCCCGCTCGCGTCACCGGCGCACATCATCGTCGCCGGCATGTAGCGGCCCCCCATCACGCTCCCGGGGTAGGCCTGCCCGCACACGGAGTCCGGCTGCACCCGCACCGGCGCGGCGTGCAGTGTGCGGGCGTACGTGCCCGCCCCCGTCGTGTCGCCCCAGCCGTAGACCGTCGCTGCCGTCCCCGGCCGGTACGCCTCGTCACCGCGACGGGCCGTGGCGATCGCGTGCTGAGCGGGCAGCGCGTCGCCGAGGGTGAGCACGGCGAGATCCGCCGAGCTGGTCACCGGGTCGTACCCCGGGGCGAGCTGCACCTTCTTCACGGGGATCTCCCGGCCGCCGGGGCCGCGCAGGTCCTCGCGGCCCGCGATCACCCGCAGGTCCCGCACCTCGCTCACCGGTGTCCCCAGCACCTCGCGGCTGAGGCAGTGGGCCGCGGTGAGCACCTTCGTCGGCGCCACCAGGACGCCACCGCAGAACTGACCGGCCCGGGTACCTCCGAACCGGTCACGGCTGGACAGGGCGACCACCCAGGGAATCTCCGAGGACCGCACCGCGGCCCCTCCGATGATCACGCTGTCGGCGGCCGCCGGAGCCTGGACGAGGAGGGGTGACAGAGCGGCCGCGGAGGCCATGGCCAGGGCCGTCGTCAGGGATCGGGTGATGGGACGTCGCATGCGCTCTCCTGACTCTCCGGTGCTCTCCGTCCACTCAGCGTCGGCCAGCCGGGCACGGTCCGCACCCGCGCGAGAGCGGTGAGCGAGCGCCGCCGGGCGGCGGGCGGACCACCGAGGCCGGCCGCGGACGACGGCCGAGCGGGCGGGACACGGAAAGGGCCCGGCTCCCTCGGGATGCCGGGCCCTCCGTCGTGCGGCTGCCGCCTCGTCCTAGTCCAGGTAGTCCCGCAGGACCTGGGACCGGGACGGGTGGCGCAGCTTGGACATCGTCTTGGACTCGATCTGGCGGATCCGCTCACGCGTCACGCCGTAGACCTTGCCGATCTCGTCGAGCGTCTTCGGCTGACCGTCCGTGAGACCGAAGCGCATGGAGACGACGCCCGCCTCACGCTCCGAGAGCGTGTCGAGCACCGAGTGCAGCTGCTCCTGGAGGAGCGTGAAGCTGACGGCGTCGGCCGGGACGACGGCCTCGGAGTCCTCGATCAGGTCGCCGAACTCGCTGTCGCCGTCCTCACCCAGGGGGGTGTGGAGCGAGATCGGCTCACGGCCGTACTTCTGGACCTCGATGACCTTCTCCGGGGTCATGTCGAGCTCCTTGGCCAGCTCCTCCGGGGTGGGCTCACGGCCCAGGTCCTGGAGCATCTGGCGCTGCACGCGCGCGAGCTTGTTGATGACCTCGACCATGTGCACCGGGATACGGATGGTGCGGGCCTGGTCGGCCATGGCGCGGGTGATCGCCTGACGGATCCACCAGGTGGCGTACGTGGAGAACTTGTAGCCCTTGGTGTAGTCGAACTTCTCGACGGCGCGGATCAGACCGAGGTTGCCCTCCTGGATCAGGTCCAGGAAGAGCATGCCGCGGCCGGTGTAGCGCTTGGCCAGCGAGACGACCAGTCGGAGGTTGGCCTCCAGCAGGTGGTTCTTGGCGCGGCGGCCGTCCTCGGCGATGATCTCCAGCTCGCGCTTGAGCTTGGGGGCGAGCTTGTCGGAGTTCGCCAGCTTGTCCTCGGCGAACAGGCCCGCCTCGATGCGCTTGGCCAGTTCGACCTCCTGCTCCGCGTTGAGCAGGGGGACCTTGCCGATCTGCTTCAGGTAGTCCTTCACCGGGTCGGCGGTGGCGCCGGCCGCGGCGACCTGCTGCGCGGGGGCGTCGTCCTCGTCCTCGTCGGACAGCACGAAGCCGGCGCTCTCGGCGCCCTCGGGCTCGTCGCCGCCCGCCTTGCCGGCCTGCGGCTCCTCGAGCACCTCCTCGCCCTCGAGCAGCTCCTCGGCGTCCTTCTTGGCCGCCGTCGTCTTCTTGGCCGCGGTCTTCTTCGCGGCGGTCTTCTTCGCGGCCGTCGTCTTCCTGGCCGCGGTCTTCTTCGCCGCCGCCTTCTTCGCGGGCGCGGCGGTCTCGCCGGCGGCGGCCGTGGTGATCTCGTCGTCGTCGGCCGCGGCCGACGACGCGGCGGCGGAGGCGGCGACGGTCTTGGCCGTGGCCGTCTTGGCCGCGACGGTCTTGGTGGCGGTGCGCTTTGCCGGGCTCTTAGCTGCGACGCTCTTGCGGGTGCGCTTGGGCGACTCCGCGGCACTGACCATCAGCGTCACACCCTCTTCCTCGAGGATCTGGTTGAGGCTGCGCAGAACATTCTTCCACTGGGTTGGCGGAATCTGGTCAGCCTCGAAGGCCCGACGCACGTCATCGCCGGCGATCTGCCCATCAGCCTTTCCCCGCTCGATGAGCGCCATCACAGACTCGGACTCGGCGATCTCCGGCGGGAGCGTACGGGATGTGCTGGCCGACACGAACAACCTCTCGGAACGATGGAAACGGCTTCCGGCCCCGCCCATGATCGGGCCGGAGCCGACGACCGCCGGCTGGGGATGTACCGACGGCGCGGGCTGAACCTCGGAGAGTGAACAGCGCCGTGATCGGCGCCCGTATTCCCTCCTCGGCTGTCACCTCTTAGGTCATCGCACTGTCTCGAGGAGTGTTACGCCCAATCCGCGTGGCCCGAGTCACACCTCATTTGCGACGAAACGACCAAATGGGGGTCCATTCAGCATTCGACCCCACAATCGTGTCGCCGGACCCCCCGGTCCGGCGACACAGGATGGGTACGCCTCGAACGCCCCGGCCGCAGCCGGCGAGTCAGTGCTCGCGCGGAGCCGGGACCACGCGCTCCACCTCGGGGTGGACGGTGAGAAGTTGCCGCATGGCCGTCTCGGCGCCGTTGGCGTCGCCCGCGGCGAGGGCGTCGACGATCCGCGCGTGGTGCGCGAGGGAGGCCTCGGAAGGGCGGTCGCAGCCGGCGGTCGGTCCCCCGGAGACCTGGAGGGCGGCGCCGACGATGCCCGACAGGTGCTCCAGCATGCGGTTGCCGGCGACCTGGATCAGGAGCGAGTGGAACTCGGCGTCGGCGCGGGTGAAGGTGATCCCGTCACCCTGCGTGAACGAGTGGCTCATGATCTCGACCATGTCGGCGAGGCGCTGCTGGACGTCCTCCCGGCCGTGCCCCGCCGCCAGCCGGGCGGCGAGCGGCTCGATCGTCCAGCGGAGCTCGGTCAGCTCACGCCGCTGGTCGTCGCGCTGGGGACCGAAGGCGCGCCACTCGATGATGTCGGGGTCCAGCAGGTTCCAGTCGCTGACCGGACGGACCCTGGTGCCGACGTTCGGGCGGGCGCTGACGAGGCCCTTGGCCTCGAGGACGCGCAGCGACTCGCGGACCACGGTGCGGGACACCTCGAAGCGCTGGCCGATCTCCTCCGGCACGAGCGGACGGTCGGCCCCGAGGTCTCCGGAGACGATCATCTGCCCCAGCTGCTGGACGAGTTGACCGTGGAGCCCGCGGCCCCGACTGCCTGCGGCACGGCGGCCGGCCCGGCCCAACTCGCTTTCCGTGGTGTCCCAGGCCGGAGGGCCGACCCGGTCGACGCCGGGCACCTCCGGGTAGGGGTATCGGTCGAGATCGCCCGGGCCGGCGAGGCCGGACTCGACGGGGCGGGCGGCGGTCATCATGGTGTGCGCAAGGGTACTCACGCATCCTTTGTCGGCGTGCCCTCAGCCACCCTTGAGGTCTTTGGTGAAAAGCACACGAAAGGGTGATCGGCGCCCGCCCTGCAATTGACGCCTTATCGGGAAGAAACGGTCATTCTTCGGGGAGTTACGGGCAGCTCATCGCACTGTGATCAGAATCGCTCACCAACGAGCTTTGTCGCGAAGGCCGATGAGCAGGTACGAGCAGAGCAGAACGGAGAACGACAACGTCATTGCCGTCCCGACGGGTTGGACGAGCGCCCGCAGCGCCGCGAGCAACCAGCGGTCCACCTCAGAGGGCCACTGCAGCCAGGCCAGCTCCCTCAGACGACCGGGGAATCCGGCGATCGCACGTCCCGACGGACTCCCGAACACGTTCTGCACGAGAGGGACGATCGCCATCGGCACGGCCAGTACGGCGGCCACACCCGCGGCCGTGAGGCGGAAGGTGCCCGCTGCGAGCAGGCCCGACCATGCGCAGCCGACCAGCAGCCCGGCCCAATTCAGGAAGAGCACCGGCCCGTTCGGGACCACGGGCACGGGGTCTGCCCCGTACAGCAGCCACAGCACCTGGGCGTCGAGCGCGACGACGGCACAGCCGATCACGAGGGCCGCCGCCCCCGTCACCGTGAGCTTGGCGAGGAGCAGCCCGAGCCGGCGGGGGACGGTTCCCCGCGCGGCCGCCAGCGCGGGGTAGCGGAACTCCTCCCCGAAGGAGAGGGCACCGAGGACACCGGCCCCGAACGCGGCGGGCGGCAGCGGCAGCGCATCGGGCCAGGCCGCGAGGAGGCCCGGCAGTGGCGTGCGCCCACCGTACGCGAGCAGGGCGGAGAGCGCGGCGGAGGAGACGAGAACGGCCGCGACGATCAGATACGGCGTCCGGACCCCGAGGAAGCGGCGCAGTTCGTACCGCAGCGGCTGCAGCGGCTGCGGAGAACCCCCTCGGGTTCGGGGCGTCCCGCGGCGGGTGGGAAGGTGCTGCGCGGCCTCGGTGCCGCCCCGGCCGTTCCGGAGGGGATCGGCGCACGCCGCGCCGCCAGGGGCGTGGCCGTCGGAGGCGCGGCTGCCGGAGGCCTCGGGAGGGGGGCCACCGGCCCCGGGGCAGGAGCCATCGGAAGTGTTCGCCGCAGCGGGGGACGGGCGTGGATCGTCCGCCGCCTCGTGCGCGGGACCGCCGTACCGGAGCACCTCGGCGGCGTTCTGCGAGGTGAGCGCCCTGTGGGCAGGGCCTCCCGGTGCGGTTGCGGCACCGAATTCGGACCCGCGGAGGGCGGTGGCGGTCAAGCGATGGGCGTCCTGCTCGCGGAGGGATGCCGGGCGGGGGCCCGCGTCCCCGATCTCGTCGGCGAGTTGATGGACGAGCACGCCGTGGCGGAAGGCGGCGTCACCGATCTCGGCACAGCTGCTCCCGTACACGGAGAGCCGGTTGCCGCCTTCGGCGACGACCTCGACGGATCGACGCGCGGCCCGTGACTCACGGTTCAGCGCCGCGGCGAGCCGGACGGCATGCGGGGTCCGGACCGCGACGCGGGGACGGAGACGGGTGCGGGCGAAATCGGCCGTGTCCTGGTCTGCGACGAGCCGCCCCCTGTCGATGGTGACCACGCGATCCGCGGTCCTGGCCGCCTCCTTGGGATCGGCGGTCGTGTAGAGGACGGTCCCGCCGTGCGCGGCATGAGCACGCAGCAGACCGAAGAGCCAGCTGTGCTCACGCGGCGAAAGCCCCCGGGAGGGAGAGTCGAGCAGCAGCGTGTGCGGATCCCCCAACAGCGCGGAGGCCAGACCCAGTCTGCGGTCCATACCGAGCGAGAGGGAACCGAGTCGTGCGTCCCGCAGCGCTCCGATGCCCACGAGGTCGAGCATGTCGTCCGCACGCGACACCGGCACTCCGGCCGCGGCACAGAGCATCCGGAGCTGACCGCGCGCGGTACGGGCGGGATGCCCCGGGACGTCGCCCAGCAGCACCCCCACCTCCCGGGCCGGGTTGGCGAGGGAGTGCAGGGGGCGTCCGCGGAAGTACGTGACGCCCCGGCCGTCCTCGAGTTCGAGCATGAGCCGAAGGGCCGTGCTCTTCCCTGAACCCTTGGCTCCGAGAAGGGCGGTGACGTCGCCAGGTCTCGCCTCGAAGGTCAGATCGTCCACGGCGGGCGCGAGATACCGGCGGGAGGTGCTGGTGAGTCCGATGGCCTGGAGCATCGCTTCCCTTGCGGAGGTAAGACCGCTCGGCGGCTGGGCGGGTATACGGCAGGTGCGGATACCGCAGCACGATAACGCGACATTTCGGACTTTCTCGGCAGCCTCGTGGGCCGGGTGTCAGTGCGGCGGCGCGGCTTCCTCGCGCACGCCGCACTCTCGCGCACACCGCACTGACGTCAGACCTCGGGACGCAGCATCGGCGGATTGAGCAGGGTCGCACCGCCGGCCCGGAAGAGCTGTGCCGGACGGCCGCCCTGGCGGGTCGTGGTGCCGCCCGCGGGCACCAGGAAGCCGGGGGTCCCGGTCACCTTGCGATGGAAGTTGCGCGGGTCCAGGGCGACGCCCCAGACCGCCTCGTACACCCGCCGAAGCTCGCCGACCGTGAACTCCGGCGGGCAGAACGCCGTGGCCAGCGACGAGTATTCGATCTTGGAGCGGGCCCGTTCCACGCCGTCCGTCAGGATCTGCGTGTGGTCGAAGGCGAGCTGACCGGACTGGTCCTCGTCGCGTGCTCCGCCCTCATGGCTCAGCAGCGTCTCGACGGGCGCCCAGCGCGCACTGTTCGCATCACCACCGGCACGCGGCGCCGGGAGATCCGGGGCCAGTGCCAGGTGCGCCACGCTCACCACGCGCATACGCGGGTCCCGTTTCGGGTCACCGTAGGTCGCGAGCTGTTCGAGGTGAGCGCCGTTGTCGGGCGCGGGCGAGTGGGGGTCGTGCACGCAGAGCCCCGTCTCCTCGACGAGTTCGCGCGCCGCCGCGGCCGTGAGGTCCTCGTCCGCCCTGACGAATCCTCCGGGCAGCGCCCACCGACCCTGGTACGGCTGCTCGCCGCGACGTACGACCAGAGCGCACAGCGCATCGCGCCGCACGGTGAGCACGACCAGGTCGACGGTGACAGCGAAGGGCGGAAAGGCCGACGGGTCGTAGGGCATGCCGCGATCATAGTCGTCTTCCTGACGATAAACACTCCCTTCCTGATCAGGAACGACGACTTCTTGGTGATCCGGATCGACGCCCTCGCCACGCGCCGGCCCGCCGTCCTCGCACGCCCAACTACGCCCCCTCCGCTGCTCTCTCCTCCTCTCGGGGCCAGGTCCGCAGACCCCTACGTCGGGCGGCGCCCGGCACGGTCCCCGACCCGGCAGGGACGGGGGACGGGACGGGATCGGGGACGGATCCGGCCGCGGCCCCCGGACTGTTCGGCCCGGGACCAGGCTCGGCCCGCGGCAGGACTGGGCGGGCCGTACGGGCCGGACCGGCCGAGCCCCGGACGGGGACGAGGCTCTGGCTCAACCTCGCAGGAGGCCAGGACGGGGACCGGGGCGGGGCCTGGGCCTGAGGCTGGGCCTGGGGCTGGGCCTGGGGAAACGGTGCCGGGTGACGAGCCCGTTGCCGTTTCGCCGACCGTCGCGTCCGGCCCCGCGCCCTACGACAGAGACCGCTGCTCAGCCTGGCGGAGACGCCCGCTGCTGCGGCGGGCCGATCGGGCTGCACGGTCCCTCCCCGTCCCCTATCGACCGGTCATGCTCCGCCACCTGTTCCGGCGCCTGCGCCCGTTCCCGTTCCTGCTGCGCGGTCGCCGAGCCGCCCGGCAGGGCGGGCCCGGCTCCCCGTCGCGGCATCACCGTTGGCGTTCGCGGCACGGCGCCTGCTTGCCGGGGCCTCCCCTGGAACGGTGGGGCCAGGCCTCTTGCCCTTCTTCCGTACCGCCGGGCGCACCAAGGACACCGGGCGCTCGTGGCCGGGGCGCGTCCGGGGCCGACGTGCCCCCTCGGCCCCGTGACACGAGGACGCCTTCGGGCCGGGCGTCCGCGACACGGTCCCCTCTGCGTTCTCCGCAGCCGCTTCTTGTGCGGTCTCCGCCGCCGCGCCCGGGGCCGCCTCGGCCGGCGGGTCAGGGTCCGGCTCGGAGGATGCGAGTGCCGCAGCTCCCCGCACCGCCGATGTCGTCACCGGCGCCGGTGACGAGGAACCCGAAGCGACCTCCTGGGGTGCAGCCGAGCCCGCGACGGGCCCCGGACCGGTCTGCTCGTCCCCGGCGGAGCCGGTCGTGAGCTCCGGAACAGCAGGCCCGTGCCCCGCGGAGCCGGCGGTGAGCTCGGCAACGGCCGGTTCGAAACCCACCGAGCGGGCCACCGAACCGGCGGCGACCGCGGCGGGTCCGGATGCCCCTGCCGGTTGTGACCGCGGGGACGTCCCATCTGTACGCAGGCAGCGGCGCAGGTCCTCGGGGTCCAGCCCGTCGTTGCACGCCTGGTGGAGAAGGCGCGCGAAGACGTACTCCGGATCCACCCGGAGGGCGAGGCTCAGGGCGACTCGCGCGCTCGGCTCGTCACCCGTGGACCAGGACACCCAGCCGGCCAGCGAGAGCGGAGCGGCCGCATGCTCCGCGTAGGGTCCGACGCAGCGACGGGCCAGCGCCCGCCACAGCCGGAGCGCTCGGTGGGCCTCCGGGCCCTCCATCCACGCGGCGGCCCGGTCCCTGGTGTCGCGGTCCTGGAGCCCGAGGATCAGCGCCGCCGCTTCGGCATGGGAGATCAGCCGGTCGTCGCGCGCGTCCGCCGAGGGCCGTCCCATGTCCAGCGTCGCCCGCTCCCCCAGGCGCTTCATCAGCCGGCGGGCGAGCCGCAGGGTCTCGGCCCCGACCTGCTCCCTGCTGCCTCCGTGCAGGATCCGTGGCAGCAGGGCGGCTCCCGCGGAGTCCAGGGCCTGCTCCTGGTCGGCCATGGACGGCGTCCTCAGCGGTTCGAGACGCGACTCCATCTCCCGCAGCGAGCCCCGGACCCGGATGCCTGCGTAGGCCGCGGCGGCGGCCATGACCGAGGTGCCGGGAATCGCCATGGCGGTCCCCTCCGCCGGACAGCAGCGGGAGTCCGGGCAGCAGTAGCTCCAGAACCGGCCGCCGGAGATGCACAGCGCCTCGGGGACCGGCACGTCGAGTGCGCCGCAGGAGGTGCGGAGCCACTGTGCCAGCGGGCGCAGCCGCTCCATCACCGCCCGGCCGGTCTCCCCTTCCGCGGGGTCCTGGCACAGGAAGACGACGATGCCGTCGGGCCGGGAGCCCCGGCGCTCGCTGCCCTCGATCAGGCACTCGGCGAGGTGCTGGGCGACGGGCAGCCACTCGTGCGGCGACGCGGGGATGCCGAGACGGAGCCGCCCGCCGAAACGGCCCCGCGTTCCGTGGAGCGCGACGAGCACGATGGAGTCGGTCGGGTGGAAGCCCAGCATGTACGGCAGGGCGTCGGCGAGTTCGGCCGCCCCACGCAGAGTGATCTGCTGCTGCTCGCCGTCGGCCGGCCCGGTGGGTTCGTGGTGCTTGTTCATGGCACGACGGTCCCGCGGACCACCACCTGACCGCGACCCCTGTGGATAACGTTGTCCACAGGCCGACCGGAGGACCGGCCGGCGGACGCCCGCGTGGTCGCGGAGGTGGTTCGAGCGCAAGACGACGGCCGCCGCAGCACTCGACCATGCCGGTGCCGGCGTCGCACGCGCAGAGTGGGGAAGTTCAGCCCGCCGCAGCGAGGACCATCGGAAGGACCTGTCCGCTGCCTGCCTGGCGGAGGAGGCGGGCGGCGACCGCGAGGGTCCAGCCGGAATCCGTGTAGTCGTCGACGAGCAGGACGGGGCCGGAGGAGCCGGCCAGGGAGACGGCCAGGTCCTCGGAGACGGCGAAGGTTCCGGACAGCGCCTTGAGGCGCTGGGCCGAGTTGCTGCGGCGGGCCGGGTGAGCGCTGTCCGGCCGGGCGTGTGTCAGGGTGCCGAGGTAGGGGAGGCGACCGATGGACGCGATTCCCTGAGCGAGGGAGTCGACGAGTTGCGGGCGGGACAGGGACGGCACAGCGACGATCCCCACCGGCCGGGCGGAGGCGTCCGGGACATTCGGCGCCCAGCCCCCCGGCGAGCGCGCCCAGTCGGCGAGGACGGCCACCGCGGCCTTCAGCACGTCCTCGGGGACCGGTCCGTCGGGGGCGTTCTCAGCCAGCAGCGGGCGCAGTCGGTTGCCCCAGCCGATGTCGGAGAGCCGTCCGAGGGCACGGCCGGTGGAGCACTGCTCGCCGGCCGGGATGCGCCCCTTGAGGTCGACACCCAGTGCGGGCATCCCCGTCGGCCACATGCGGCGCGGCTCAACTTCCACACCGGGGCGGTCCAGTTCCTTCGCGGCCCCCGTCAGCGCCTCGGTCGAGACGGCGGAGTCGATCCAGGCTCCGGTGCAGTTGTCGCACCGGCCGCACGGGACCGCTCCCTCGTCGTCCAACTGCCGGCGCAGGAACTCCATCCGACACCGGGAGGTGCTCACGTACTCGCGCATGGCCTGCTGCTCGGCCGCCCGCTGCCGAGCCACCCACGCGTATCGCTCCGTGTCGTACACCCAGGGCTGTCCCGTGCTGGTCCAGCCGCCCTTCACGCGGCGCACCGCGCCGTCCACGTCCAGCACCTTGAGCATGGTCTCCAGCCGGGTCCGCCGGAGATCCACCACCGCCTCCAGAGCCGGCACAGACAGCGGTCGTCCCGCATCGGCGAGAGCCGCCAGGGTCTGGCGAACCTGGGCCTCCGGAGGGAAAGCGGCATCGGCGAAGTAGCGCCAGATCGCCTCGTCCTCCTTACCCGGCAGCATCAGCACATCGGCGTGCTCCACCCCACGACCGGCGCGCCCCACCTGCTGGTAGTACGCGATCGGAGAAGACGGCGCTCCGAGGTGGACCACGAAGCCCAGGTCCGGCTTGTCGAACCCCATGCCCAGCGCGGACGTCGCCACCAGCGCCTTCACCCGGTTCTGCTGAAGGTCCGCCTCGGCCTGGAGCCGGTCGGCGTTCTCCGTCCGGCCCGTGTACGAGTCCACCTTGAACCCGCGCTGCCGCAGGAAAGCGGTGGCCTCCTCAGCCGCAGCGACCGTCAGCGCATAGATGATCCCCGAGCCCGGCAGCTCGTCCAGGTGCTCGGCGAGCCAGGCCAAGCGGTGCGCCGCGTCCGGCAACCGAACCACGCCGAGCCGGAGGCTCTCCCTCTCCAGCGGGCCACGCAGCACCAGGGCCTCGCCTGCACCGGTGCCCAGCTGCTCAGCCACATCTGCCGTCACCCGCGCGTTGGCGGTTGCGGTGGTGGCCAGCACCGGCACTCCGGGGGCAAGCTCGGCGAGCATGGCCCGCAGCCTGCGGTAGTCGGGGCGGAAGTCATGGCCCCAGTCGGAGATGCAGTGCGCCTCGTCGACCACGAGCAGGCCCGTCGTGGTCGCGAGCTTGGGAAGTACCTGCTCTCGGAAATCAACGGAATTGAGGCGTTCCGGACTCACGAGGAGAACGTCGGTCTCACCGCGCTCGACCTCGCCGTGGATCGTGTCCCAGTCCTCCGGATTGGCCGAGTTGATCGTGCGCGCCCGGATGCCCGCCCGCGACGCCGACTCGACCTGGTTGCGCATCAGCGCCAGCAGCGGCGAGATGATCACAGTGGGTCCGAAGCCCCGACGACGCAGCAGAGCGGTGGCCACGAAGTACACCGCCGACTTGCCCCAGCCGGTGCGCTGCACCACCAGTGCCCGCCTGCGCTGCTCCACCAGGGCCGCCACCGCCTGCCACTGATCCTCCCGAAGCCGCGCCGAGCCGCCCGGGTCACCGACCAGCTCAGCGAGGATGGCATCGGCTTCGGCACGGAGCTCCAGGGTGTCCATGCCCCCATGCAACCCGATGGCACTGACAATCAGCGAATCCACCCAACGTGACACAGGGCTCACGAAAGGTGCGCCTGCCGCGCGCTGATCGAGACGGCCGGGCACTGCGCTCGGCCAGAACCACTCCCGATCCCGATCTCCGCGTCTACGCAGTCAAGGGCCTCGATGCCATCGGACATGCGAAGCCCGCCCAGTTCTGCGGCCCCGAAGGACTGATTTCCTCGGCACGCGCTGAGTCCGTCGTTCAGCGGGTTCTGCGGCTGGATGGAGCACTCATCGCGTGAAGGGAGGTCGGCCCGGCCACGGCAAGAGTGCCGAACAGGCGGGATCCCGCAGCCCGCCGTGGACAGTCCGTTCATGAAAGCGTGAGGTGCGCCTTTGCGCGGCCGGCGTGCAGGATCTCGCCCTCGTCGGACAGGAGGCCGGTGATCCGCGTCCAGATCGTCCCGGCGTGCACCCGCACGAGCCTGAAAGGGCTCGTCGAGGTGATCCGCTCCGGGCAGGGCGCGGCCTGCCGCCTGCACGTCACTCTCCGGTCGCTTCCGAGGCCGCTGCCGCTTCCGCTGGACGTCCGCCTTCGCGACCTTGTCGGCATTGCCGTTGAAGCCGCCCGCGGTTTCGTCGCTCCTGCCGCCGCCGCTGTCCTTGACGACGGCTTCGGGGTAGGTCCTTCTGGAATTCCTTGTCGGGGTCGTCGACCGCCTTGACGCAGGCCTTGATGTAGTCGGCCGGACGGTGCCGGCGGCGTACTTCTCTGCCGACGTCGACGTGAGCTTCGGCGTGCCGGGAAGCGCGGGCCCGGTCCGTCCCCGGTCGGGAGCCGGTTCAACCGCTGGGCTGTGGAGTGCCGTTCGGCCGCCTGGGCCCGCAACTCGACCCACTCCTCGTCAAAGCCCACGGTGCGCCGAACCCCCGCTGCCGGTGATCACCACTTCGCGTCGCACCGTATGTCCGACACCGCAGGGCGCCGGAAACGGTCACGTGCAGAGCTCCACTTCAATTCCCACCGGGACAACTCGGCGGCATCCCGGCGGCAAATGAGGATTCACGAGGATCAGGTGGGAACCACGGAGGACTTCTCGGAGGGCGCTTCCTGATTCATCGAGGGTGTTCCGTCGCAGCCTGATGGTGGGGTGCGAGCGGACTCGGTGGTCCGCAGCCGGTCGCCGGCCGGGTGCCAGGGCGAGGGAACGCACGCGTCGAATCCGGGAACTGTCCGCTGAGCAGTCGTCATTGAGCAGGCCGGTCATCACGGCCCGGAAGGACCCGAATCGCTCGGTCAGCGGCCACCCCGTACCCACGCGATGCGGGAGATCGTGAACGCGATCCTCCGCCGGAGCCGGACCGCGCCATGAACCACGACCGCCGCACCCGGATCGACGGTCCCCGCCCCGGCGCATCTCGCGCACGAACAGCGCCCAGCGGGTGCGCGGACTGCATGAAGGCCGCGCGTCCCACCGGCTCTGGCGCGGGCGGTGGCAGGAGCCGGCGACCAGGTGCTGCTCGTGGACGATCTTTCGGACAGCGACCGGCCCCTCGCCGTCGCGTCACGACTCCTGCGCCGAGCGGAAGCTGAGGAAGTGTTTCCGCTGGTCCTCGCAGTTCAGGCGTAAGGGGAGCGTGACAGGGCGCAGTGACGGGCAGGGATATGAGCACCATTTCTACCCATTCCAGTCAGCGGCCTCAATTGCTCGTTGCCGCCTGCCCTTGAGCCCGCAAGAATTGGAACCACCGCCCCCCGCCCGGTCCGGTCGCGGTCCGCAAGGGCTTTGCCGCGGTGCGCCCTCACCCGACCCTGCCCGCACTGTGGGCGCGTATGCGAAGGGAGGACCGTGACCTTCGGATTCGCCTCGTCCGCAGCCACTACGTTCAATGGATCGGCCGGCTCCGCCAGTCGCCTCGCCAGGCTGCTGGAACCCGCGGAGTGGGCGGAAGCGGGGATACCCCTCCTTCGCAACCCCCGCGAGGTCGTGACCGGCCTGCACGTCCGCCATGAGCCCGCCCCCTCGACGGCCGTCGTCGCCGTGCTCGATCCCGAGGAACGGCTCATCGCCAGCGCCTCGTTCGCCCGGCGTGCGGTACCGGCCGACGGCTGGGAGTTCCGCAACGCGCTGCTGGCCCAGCTGCGCCGGGTCATCCCGCACGACCTGCGCCGTCGCTCACCGGTGCGCACCGCCGTGCTGCTCTACTGCCGTGAGGGCGACGAGCGTTGGACTGAGGAGGACGGCGCCTGGATGTGGGGGCTGCGGGACGCCTGCACCTTGCACGGACTGCGCTGCGGGGCGTACATCACGCTGACGCGCGGCGGGTGGCAGGTGGTCGGCGAAGGCCGCGGCGGCCGCCGCCCCGGTTCGGACTCGCGGTCGAACGGTTTCGCGGATCTGGTGCCCGGTCCGGGAGCGGCCCCCTTGCGCACGGCGAGCGGCGCCGCCGAAGCGATGCGCCGGACGGCGGCCCGCTGAAAGGCCCGGAGTGCGGGGCTCCGGGGCCTCCGGGCCCCGGCTCGCGACTCCGCTCCGGACCGCGTGGCCGTCCCCCGGCCCTCTGGGCCGCGCCGCCGAAGGGCACGGCTCATCGGCGTACGGGGCGGCAACCCTGCGGACGAGGACACGTACGCGCGCACCCTTCGGTGGCACCGCACCGTGTCCCCCACCCGGCCACGACCGCCGCACCGCACGGCGCACACGCACCGCGCAGGGCGACGTGGTCAGGGCAGGGCGTGGCACCGGACGAGCCCTGCGCCGCGCCCGGTCTCGAGGTCCGCGCCGGTCGGCTCAGACGCCCGCGCCGAGCGCCGCGTTGATCTGCTGCGGCTCCCCGCACACGATCAGCAGCGCCCGGGCACGCCCCAGGGCGACGGGCAGCGCACGCGCCGCTTCGCCCTCGTTGCCGCCGTTCACGGCGACGACGACCACGGGCCGGGACGCCGCTCGGTCCGCCGAGGCGGCATCCGCGTAGAAGACGTCGTCGGCGGCGTCGTGCTGGGCCCAGTAGGCGGTCTCACCGAAGGACAGCTCGTGGGCCGCCCAGGGGTGCTGCTCGCCAGTGGTCAGCACGAGGATCTCGCCCGGGGCACGGCCCGAGTCGAGCAGCAGGTCGACGGCCTCGCCGGCGGCGTCGAGCGCGCCCTCGGCGGGAGCGGGGATGAGCTGGATCTGCGGCGCGGAACGATTCTCCTGCCGCGGCGACGCCACAGCGGCGGAGCCGTGGACACGCTGCGCGGGCGGAGCGGGCCTGGCCGGCCCGGGGCCGGGGCGCCCGGGACGGGGAGCGGACACGCCGCGCGGACCGGGTACGGGACGGGGGGTCGGCGCGGTGCGGCCTGCGGCCGATGCAGCGCGGGGACCCTGGGCGCTCTCGTGAATCTGAGGCTCCTCGGGGATGAGAGGCATGGGTGGATATTTATCAAACGCCGGTGCGACGAGCATCGGCGGGTGGCACATAAGTGCGACCGGTCGTCAGGCCGGTCGGCACAGTACTCCTGGTACGGCCGGTTCAGAAGTCGAAGCCGAGTTGGCCCCCGCTCTCCAGAGCGGCCGCCTCCACGGAGATCCGGACCTTCTTCAGATGCCGCCAGCGCGGCATCGCGTCGAGATAGGCCCAGGAAAGCCGGTGGAAGGGTGTGGGGCCGAGCTCCTGCAGCGCCGCCTTGTGCACGGGCGACGGGTAGCCGGCGTTCTCGCCGAACGCGTACGGCTCGAACGACGCCGATTCCAGCCCGAGCTCGGCCATCAGCGCATCCCGCCGCACCTTGGCCAGCACCGAGGCGGCCGCGACGGCGATGCACGACTGGTCGCCCTTGACGACCGTCCGGACGCGCCAGGGCGCGCCGAGGTAGTCGTGCTTGCCGTCCAGGATCACGGCGTCGGGCCGGACCGGAAGCCCGTCCAGGGCCCGCACGGCCGCCAGGCGCAGAGCCGCGGTCATGCCCAGCTCGTCGATCTCCTCGGGGGAGGCGTGCCCGAGCGCGTGGCAGGTGACCCATCTCTCCAGCTCCACCGCCAGGGCGGCACGGCGCTTGGGAGTGATCAGCTTGGAGTCGGTCAGCCCCTCGGGCGGCCGGCGCAGACCCGTGATGGCGGCGCACACCGTGACAGGACCGGCCCAGGCCCCCCGCCCGACCTCGTCGACACCGGCGATGATCTTGGCGCCGGTGGTGGCGCGGAGTGAGCGCTCAACGGTGTGCGTGGGTGGTTCGTACGGCATGGCGCCAGACAGATTACGCCGCGCGGCGCGGCCGCAACACCCCGGCTCCCCCTCTCCCGTACGAGCCCTCGAATCAGCCCCGGCGCGGGCACAGCAGCGGCACCATGACCCGATCGATCATGTCGGCGATGTCCTTGTCCTTCCATTCGCTTCCGCACACCTTGGACCGGTACATCATCATCGCGGGGATCACGTCGAAGACCATGTCGTCCATGGCGTCCGAACGCACCTCTCCGCGGGCCACACCCCGGTTCAGCACTTGCCGGAAGAGGTGCACCGACGGCTTGATGACACCCCTGACGATCAGCCCGTGGAAACGTTCGGCCGTCGACGGGTCGCATTCGTGAAGGACCGCACGCAGGGCGCATCCGGGCTTCGAGTACATCGCCGCCCGCATCCGGCGGGCGAGGTGGTAGAGGTCCTCACGGACACTTCCGTGATCCGGTGCGTCTCCCAGCGAGGGCAGCCCGGCCTCCAGGGCGTCGGCGACCAGATCCTCCTTCGAGGGCCAGCGGCGGTAGACCGCGGCCTTGCCGGTCCTTGCCCCGGCGGCGACCCCTTCCATCGTGAGCCCGCCCCAGCCGACCGTGCTCAGCTGCTCGAGCGCGGCGTCGAGGATCGCCCGCTCCAGCACCGGGCCGCGGCGGCGCAGCGTCACGGACCGCGGCCGAGCGGCGGCCCCGGTTCCCGAAGTACCCATCAAGAACTCTCCGTTGAAGCAGTGCGGTAGTGCAGTGAACGCTTGCGTTCCCTGTTGGGGAGTCACTACCGTGGACGGCGCAGTGAACGGTTCCGTTCACTAAGTCATGCACGGGGGGACCATGGTGACCACCTCTCAGCTGGAACAACCGGGCAAGCAGGGCGCAGCCCGCCGGGAAGGCCGTCCCGGCATAGCCCTCACCGTAATCGCGGCGTGCCAACTCATGGTGGTACTCGACGCGACGATTGTGAACATCGCGCTCCCGCACATCCAGGACGCGCTCGCCTTCTCGACCACGGACCTCTCCTGGGTGCTCAGCGCCTACACACTGACCTTCGGCGGACTGCTGCTCCTCGGCGGCCGGGCCGGGGACATCCTCGGGCGGCGCAGGGTGTTCATGACCGGCATCCTCGTCTTCACCCTCGCCTCGCTCCTGGGCGGATTCGCCCAGGAACCCTGGCAGTTGCTCGCCGCGCGTGCGCTCCAGGGCGTCGGGGGCGCGATCGCCTCACCGACGTCACTGGCGCTGATCACCACCACGTTCCCCGAAGGCCCCGAGCGCAACCGGGCGTTCGGCGTCTTCGCGGCCGTCTCCGCCGGCGGTGGAGCCATCGGACTCCTCGCCGGTGGAATGCTCACGCAGTGGCTCGACTGGCGCTGGGTCCTGTTCGTCAACGTACCCATCGGCCTGCTGATCGCCTTCCTGACACCGCTGTACATAGCCGAGTCGGAGCGGCACCCGGGCAGGTTCGACGTGGCGGGCGCGCTGACCTCCACCGCGGGCATGGCCTCGCTGGTCTACGGGTTCATCCGGGCCTCGGAGGAGGGCTGGCGGGACGCGCTCACCCTGGGGTCGTTCGGCGCGGCGGTGCTGCTGCTCGGCGCGTTCGCCCTCGTGGAGTCCCGGGCCAGGGAGCCGATCACGCCGCTGAGGATGTTCGCCGACCGGAACCGCTCGGGCACGTACGTGATCATGCTGAGCCTGGCCGCGGCGATGTTCGGGATGTTCTTCTTCATCGTTCTGTTCGTGCAGAACGTGCTCGGCTACAGCCCGATCGAGGCCGGTCTGGCCTTCCTTCCGGTGACCGTGGCGATCATCACCGGCGCGGGGCTCTCGCAGCGGCTGCTGCCCGTGCTCGGCCCGAAGCCGTTCATGGTCACCGGGTCCGCCGTCACCGGCCTGGGCCTGTTCTGGCAGACGCTGATCAGCCCGGACAGCTCCTACCTCGGTGGCGTCCTCGGGCCGATGGTGCTCTTCGGCTTCGGTATGGGACTGAACTTCGTGACGCTCACGCTGACCGCCGTCTCCGGCGTCGCACCGCACGAGGCGGGCGCGGCCTCGGGACTGCTCAACGCGACGCAGCAGGTGGGTGGTTCGCTGGGGCTGTCCATCCTGGTCACGGTGTTCGGGACGGCGAGCCGGGACGAGGCGGAGCGGCAGGTCCCGGCGTTCATGGCCCAGGCCTCCCCCCAACAGCAGGCGGAGTTCGCCAGGACGCGGGAACTGCCGGCCCCCTGGGGCCACGAGGTCCTCACCGAGGGGATCTCGACCTCGTTCCTCGCCGCAGTGGGCATGGTGCTCCTGGCACTGGCCACGGCGGTCCTGGTGGTGCGCGTGCGCAGGAGCGACCTGGACGCGCTCAGCGGGAACGCCGGGGCGGGCGGCCCGGTCGCCTGAGGCGGCGGGCCTTCGGTGAGGTGCGGTCCGTCCTCGGGGGAGCGGACCGCACCTCACGGTGTGCCGGACCGCGCGGACGGCGGCGGACGCACGGGCCCTGCCAGTGGGCGGCCGTGCGGACGGGGCGTCAGTCCATGCCGGTACCCGGGTCGAAGTCCTCGAGGTCGTCGATGCCGTCGAGGTCGGCATCCCCGTCGTACCCGTCACGGGTGCCGCCGTACTCGCCGTACTCGTCCTCTCCGTACGCCGCGCAGGCCGATCCGCCCGCCGATGCCGGACGCTTCCCCAGGAGCTCCCTCGCCCGCGTCTGCCCCCAGCTCGTGTCGTACCAGGCCTGGTCCGCCTCCCGCAGGTCGCGTTCGATCTGCCTCAGCGCGCAGGAGCGCACCGGTTCGGGAAGTGCGTCGAGTGCCGGGACGGCGTCCGCCGACAGATCGCGGAGATACCCGACGTCGATCTTCCCCGTGCTCTCGAACCGCTCGACGTTGCGCTCTGCGACCAGCGCGTCGGGCGAGACGAGGCCGAAGGCGAGTACCGCGGCGGCGGCACTGCCGACGACGGCGCGCGGCAGCCAGCGGCTCCCGAGGAGCCCCGCGGCGATGATCAGCACGAGGACGAGCCCGAGCCACAGCTCCATCGCCGCGACCGAGATCCGCAGCCGCGTGAGCCCGTACGCGTCGACGTAGAGATCCATCCTGCGCAGCGCGGAGGCCACGACGACCAGGGTGAGCACGCACAGCGTCCCCAGCACCGCCCGCACGAGGGCGCGGTCGCGGGATCCTTCGCGGGGCGCCCAGCGCAGCGCCAGCCCGATGACGACGAGGGTGAGCAGGGTGGCCCACAGCAGCTGCCAGAAGCCCTGCCGGGCGTACTCGGCGTAGGTGAGCCCCGTCTCGCGCAGCACCTTGTCGTACCCGCCGAAGAGGACGGCGAGCTGGACGGCGATGAAGGCCGCGAAGAGCAGGTCCAGGACGATCAGGGGGAGGGCCCACTCGGCCCTGCCCCTCGCTCTTCCCTGTCGCAGGGTGAGGCGGTCCCAGCGGAGAGGGGCCGCGGCGGTGTGCGCCGCCGCGAGCGCGCCGGCCAGTCCGACGAGGAACAGCAGGAAGCGCCAGGGGGCGTCGATTCCCGAGACGTCCGGTGTCAGCTCGCCGAGCAGATCGGCGAACGCCGCGTCCGCGCCGGCGAACAGCGCGCCGAACACGAGCACCAGGACGGTTGCCACCGCGGAAGCGCGCAGCACGGGACCCCAGCGGCCCCGGGAACCGTCGGCACGTTCGCGCAGTCCGCGCCACCCCCAGACCGGGCCGGTCACCAGCGAGTCCAGCACGCCGACCGAGCCCAGGAGGACGCCCGGCCACGTGCGGCCCCCGTGGAGTGCGATCGAACCGACGGCCAGCGCGGAGACGACGGCCAGGAACGTCGGCCAGCCCGCGTCGCGCAGCGCAGGGACGACGAGCAGGGCGAGACCGCCGACCGCCCAGGCGGCCGTCACGGGTCGCAGCCGCCGGCCCGCGGCCCGGGCGGCGAAGAACGCGGCGAGCGCGGCCGGCACCGCGACGATCAGCAGGTTCACCCCGAGTCCGTCACCGAGCAGCAGCGCGCTGAGCAGTGCGGTGGCGAGTGCGCACCAGAGCGTCACCGCCCGGGCCGGCTCGCGCCGGGTGGGGCGGATGGCGGCGAACCAGGGCTCGGGCTGCTTGACGGGGGGAGGCCACGGCTGTCCGGGAGGCGTCTGCGTTCGGGCGCGGGCGGTGCCGGGGCCTGCCCAAGGGCCCTGGCCCGGTACGGCCCCGGATATGCCCGGTGATCCGTCGGACCCGGCAGGGGCGCCGCCGACGGCTCCGTGCGGCCGGGCACCGCCGGCCGGGCCGCCCCCCGCGGACCCGACGGTGGCGGCGGGCCCGCTCGGCTCAGGCGAGGCTCCCGCGGCTTCGCGCGGCCGGGGCTCGCCGCCCCTGCCGGTGCTCTGTCCGACGCCGTCGTCGGCGTCCGGTTCGCCTTCCCGTGCCCCCGCCGGCTCCCCGGCCGGGACCGGTCCGGACGGCTGCCCGGCAACGGCGCCCTCGCCGGGAGCGGCGTCCCGTCCCGGGGACCGGTCCTGGACGAACGATTTCTCTCCGGAGCCCTCCCCCGGTTCGGACCCGGCGTCCGGGGCTGGCGGTGTGGACGGTCTGTCTGGCACGGGACCCCCTCCCGGCCGGGCCCTGCGGTGGGGCCGGCATGGCCGTCCCGTCGTCCCGGCGTCTCATCGGCGCGCGCCCGTCATGATCAACGCTGCGGCGTGGCCGACAGGCTAGCCCCGGACACCGGGGGACACCCCGCCGGGGCGGGGTTGTGGCAGGACCGTGACAGTGCGGCGGGGCGGCCCGGGACACACCCGCCGCATCCGGGCGTCCGGAGGTCAGGCCACCCGGGCGAGAAGCCAGTCGGGCAGGGCCTCGGTCTGCTCCAGCCAGGCCGCGGGCGGAGCGCCGGCAGCGGCGGCCGCGACCACTCCCCCGGCGATCGCACAGGTCGTGTCGACGTCGCCGCCCACCTGAGCGGTGGTCCAGAAGGTCTTCTCGAAGTCCCCCAGCGCCCGTGCCGCGGACCAGAGCGCGAACGGAACGGTGTCGTGCGCGCTCGTGCGCCGGCCCCGTCCGAGCACCGCCGCGACCGTGCCGACATCGCCGTAGTCGAGCATGTCGCGCGCCCGGCGCAGACCCTGCCCCACCGCGCTCCGCGGCACGAGCGCGATCACTCCGTCGAGCAGGTCGGCGGGCGACGGAGGGCCGTCGGGGGAGCCCGCGAGCGCCGCGGCGGCGGCGACCGCCATGCTCCCGACGACGGCCTCGCGGTGCTGGTGCGTCGTGTACGCGGAGATCTCCGCCTGATGGGTGGCCTGCTCGGGGTCGTCCGCGTACCAGGCGCCCAGCGGGGCGATGCGCATCGCCGCTCCGTTGCCCCACGAGCCCTGGCCGTTGAAGAGCTCGGCGGCCAGCTCGCGCCAGTCGCCGCCCTCGCGGATCAGCCGCAGCATCCGGTTCACCGCGGGCCCGTAGCCCCGGTCGAAGTCGTGGTGGTCGGCGAAGGACAGGGCGAGTGCGTCCTGGTCGATCCGGCTGTGGGAGACCAGCACGGCCACCACCGAGCAGGCCATCTCGGTGTCGTCGGTCCACTGCCAGGGGCCGGACGGCAGGGCGCGCCGTTTCAGCAGCGGATAGTTGGAGGGTACGAAGAACTGGGAGCCCAGGGCGTCTCCCACGGACAGCCCGCGCAGGCTGGCCAGGGCGCGGTCGAGGCGCCGGTCGAGAGAGGAGTCAGCGGTCATCGCACCGCCACTCTATCCGGTGATCCCGTACCACTCGGGTGTGCACCAGCGCTCGAAGGGCCTGTCCAGTGTGTACCGGCCGTCCTCGCCGAGCAGCAGCGTCCTCGTCTCGCCGTTGTCGGGATTCGACAGCGACTCGAATTCGGGCACCGTCCAGTGGAACCAGCGCATGCAGAAGAGGCGCATGGTGAGGCCGTGGGTGACGAGCAGGACGTTGGGCGGGCTCTCGGGCGACTCGAAGCTCCGGTAGAGGCTCTCCAGGAACGCCCCCACCCTGTCGTACACATCGGCTCCCGACTCTCCCTGCGGAAAGCGGTAGAAGAAGTGGCCGTAGGCGTCGCGGTAGGCCTTCTGCAACCGCACGGCGTCGCGTTCCTGCCAGTTCCCCCAGTCCTGCTCGCGCAGCCGGGGCTCCTCCCTGACCCGGACGAGCCGGGAGTCGAGCCGGAAGGCGTGGAGCGTCTGGTGGGTACGTCGATATGGCGACACGTAGACGCTGACACGCTCATGCCCGAACAGCCCGCGCAGCCGGTCACCGGTCGCCTCGGCCTGGCGCCATCCCCGCTCGGTGAGGCTCAGCGCGTGATCGGGCTTGCGCTCGTACACCGAGTCGTCGGCGTTGCCCTCCGACTCGCCGTGCCGGACGAGGACGATGCGCCGTGGTCGTGCCATAGGACAAACCCTAGATCGGAGCGGCCCGCACGAGGAGTGCCGCGGGGGTGGGTGCGGCGTGTCCTCACAGGACGCGCACACGGCCTGGGCCGGGCCCCGCCCCGGGAACGGGACTCGTCCGACCCGTCCGACCCGTCCGACCGCGGCGGCCGTCAGGTCCCGAGGCGACCGGCAGCCGGCGTGGTCACACGGTCCAGGACGGCTCCAGGGCCACGACGTCCCCGGCCAGCGCCGCGATGTCCGCCTCGGTCTGTGCCCGGAGGGACAGCCGCTCCACCCGCTCGACCCGGTACTTGCCGTGCTCCGCGGCCGACTGCCACATGGAAAGCACCAGGAACTCGTTCCCCGGGGCCTCGCCGAAGAGCCCCCGCACCATGCCCGGGGACCCCGCCATCGCCGGGTTCCACACCTTCTCCTGCATCAGGGAGAAGTGCTCCACACGGTGCTCGTGCACCTTGCAGTGCGCCACACGCACCACGTCCGCGTCCGCGAAGCGCGGCTCGAACCCGGTCTTCACGTCGAACCGGTGGTCGAACAGCTTCGCCTGGAGGTTCCTGTACGTGCCCGACTGCGCGGACGCGAGGCGGTCGTGCGACCGCGCCATGAAGGAGTCGTAGAACGCGCGGGTCTCCCAGAACGAGAACACGTGGGCGACATCCGGCCGGCCTCTGCTCCAGCCGCCGCCCTGCCCCCGGAAGCCCGGCTCCCCCAGCAGCCCCGCCCACTTCCGCTGCCCGCGCTCGAACCCCCGTCGGTCCACGACGGTGCAGCGAATCCACTTGACCAGCACCGCGCCATCGTACGGCCAAGGGACGTGGCCTTGGTCACTCTCCTGGGTGAAGGTGCACCTCCGGTCGACCGCCCGGCCGGTTCGAGCCGCCCCTTCGCGGTCGTCCCCGGACCACGCCGGTCACATGACACGATGACAGTTCGCACGTCGTGCCGGGAGTTGACGGCCGAGGGCGCCGTCCGGCGCGGGCCTCCGCCGTCCAGGAGGAAGGGAATTCGGGTGAGCAGTCTCAGCAAAGGGCTCCGGAAGGTCCAGGTGACGCTCAAGTGGGACCCCAGCCCCATCGGAGCCGCCGCCCACGACCTCGACATCGTGGCCGCCACGTACACGGCGGACGCCCCGCACGGCACGCCCGCCTATCTCGTGCACTTCGCCAGCCGCTCACCCGACGGCACGATCACCCTCGACAGGGACAGCCGCACCGGCCAGGGCTTCGGCGCGGACGAGGTCATGACCCTCGAACTCGAGCGGCTCGCGACGGCCTACGCGAGGGTCGTGGTCGGCGTCGTCATCCAGCAGCGGAACGCGGAGAAGTCCTTCTCCGACATCCCGAACACCGGAGTCCGGATACTCGACGGCCCGGTGGAGCTCGCGAGCGACGACTTCTCGGGCGTCCCGGACGCCTCGGCCGCGACGATCGCGGAGTTCACCCGCGACGACGACGGGGCGTGGCAACTGCGCCCGTTCCTGCGTGGTTTCAGCGCGGACCCGGCCGAGTTCGCCACTCTGATGGGTACGCCGCCGGCCTGACCGGAGCCACCCGGTGCGGGCCCGTGCCGCGGGGATCGCGTCCGGGCGACCGCCGGGTTCGCTCCTCCCGGGCGGGCCCGGCCGGCCGAGCCGACGGAACTCTCCGTTCCGCACGACGGCCGTGCGCGGGGGAGGGACACCGGCTCCGCGCCGACGCCCCTCCCCCGGAGTCCACGCCTCGGATGCGGCCGCGCCGGGTGTGACACCCGGCGCGGCCGCCCGGTATCAGCTGCAGCCGCTCGTCGAGCCGCAGCCCTCGCAGATGTAGCAGGAGCCCGCGCGCTGCATCTTCGTGCCGCAGGAGAAGCACAGCGGCGCGTCCGCGCTGATGCCGAGCTGCATCTCCACGAGCTCCGCGGAGGTGTGCGCCTGCTTCGGCGCCGGGGTCTCGGCCTTCGGCTCGGAGACCGGCTTCAGGCTCTCCTGCTGACGCGGGGCGGACTGGGCCAGGCCCTCGACGTCCACCTCGTCGTCGGCGGGCTCGTACGAACCCGTCTCCAGGTGCCGCTGACGCTCCTCGGCGGAGTGGATGCCGAGCGCCGAGCGGGTCTCGAAGGGCAGGAAGTCCAGTGCCAGGCGGCGGAAGATGTAGTCGACGATCGACTGCGCCATCCGCACGTCCGGGTCGTCCGTCATACCGGCCGGCTCGAAACGCATGTTCGTGAACTTGGAGACGTAGGTCTCCAGCGGCACGCCGTACTGCAGACCGACCGAGACGGCGATCGAGAAGGCGTCCATCATGC
Organism: Streptomyces sp. HUAS CB01; assembly: GCF_030406905.1. Taxonomy (NCBI): domain Bacteria; kingdom Bacillati; phylum Actinomycetota; class Actinomycetes; order Kitasatosporales; family Streptomycetaceae; genus Streptomyces; species Streptomyces chengbuensis. The sequence continues at coordinate 5,870,147 of NZ_CP129137.1, read as the reverse complement.
CCGCGAGGGTGGAGCCCTGCTTCGACATCTTCAGGAAGACCTCGCCGAGACCGTCGTCCGGGTAGGAGTTGGCGGTCATGTAGCCCTCGGCGCCGCCGACCGTGAAGGAGGTCGTGATGCCGGGCCGGCCCTTCGGGAGGCGCTTGCGGACCGGACGGTACTCGACCACCTTCTCGACCGCGCTGCGGATGGTCTCCTCGGCCTTCTCGGTGATCTCGGCCTTCTTCTCCTCCTTCTTCTTGGCGGAGAGCGGCTGACCGACCTTGCAGTTGTCGCGGTAGATCGCGAGGGCCTTGACGCCCATCTTCCAGGCCTCGAAGTAGATCTCCTCGACCTCCTCGACGGTCGCCGACTCCGGCATGTTGACCGTCTTGGACAGGGCGCCGGAGATCCACGGCTGGATCGCGGCCATCATGCGGACGTGGCCCATCGGGGAGATGGCACGCTCACCCATCGCGCAGTCGAAGACCTCGTAGTGCTCGGTCTTCAGGCCCGGGGCGTCGATCACGTTGCCGTGCTCGGAGATGTGGGCGACGATCGCCTCGATCTGCTCTTCCTGGTAGCCGAGCCGGCGCAGGGCCTGCGGCACGGTGCCGTTGACGATCTGCATCGAGCCGCCGCCGACCAGCTTCTTGAACTTGACCAGCGCGAGGTCGGGCTCCAGGCCGGTGGTGTCGCAGGACATCGCGAGACCGATGGTGCCGGTCGGGGCGATGACGGAGGCCTGCGCGTTGCGGAAACCGTTCTTCGCGCCGAGGCGGATCACGTCCTGCCAGGCCTCGGTGGCCGCGGCCCAGACGGGGGTGTCCAGGTCGTCCATGCGGACGGCCGCGCCGTTGGCGTCGGCGTGCTGCTTCATCACCCGCTGGTGCGGCTCGGCGTTGCGGGCGTAGCCCTCGTACGGGCCGACGACCGCGGCGAGCTCGGCGGAGCGCCGGTAGGAGGTGCCCGTCATCAGCGACGTGATGGCACCGGCCAGGGCGCGGCCGCCGTCGGAGTCGTACGCGTGGCCGGTCGCCATCAGCAGGGCGCCCAGGTTGGCGTAGCCGATGCCGAGCTGGCGGAAGGCCCGGGTGTTCTCGCCGATCTTCTGGGTCGGGAAGTCGGCGAAGCAGATGGAGATGTCCATCGCCGTGATGACGAGCTCGACGACCTTCTGGAAGCGGTCGACGTCGAAGGACTGGTGGCCCTTGCCGTCGTCCTTCAGGAACTTCATCAGGTTCAGCGAGGCCAGGTTGCAGGACGTGTTGTCCAGGTGCATGTACTCGCTGCACGGGTTCGAGCCGTTGATCCGGCCGGACTCGGGGCAGGTGTGCCAGTGGTTGATGGTGTCGTCGTACTGGATGCCCGGGTCGGCGCAGGCCCACGCGGCCTGGGCCATCTTGCGGAAGAGCGACTTCGCGTCGACCTCCTCGATGACCTCGCCGGTCATGCGGGCGCGCAGGCCGAACTTCCCGCCGGCCTCGACGGCCTTCATGAACTCGTCGTTCACGCGGACGGAGTTGTTGGCGTTCTGGTACTGGACGGACGTGATGTCGTCGCCGCCCAGGTCCATGTCGAAGCCCGCGTCGCGCAGCGCGCGGATCTTCTCCTCCTCCTTGACCTTGGTCTCGATGAAGTCCTCGACGTCGGGGTGGTCGACGTCGAGGATGACCATCTTGGCGGCCCGCCGGGTGGCGCCACCGGACTTGATCGTTCCGGCGGAGGCGTCGGCACCGCGCATGAAGGAGACCGGTCCGGAGGCGTTGCCGCCCGAGGACAGCAGTTCCTTGGAGGAGCGGATCCGGGAGAGGTTCAGGCCGGCGCCGGAACCGCCCTTGAAGATCATGCCCTCTTCCTTGTACCAGTCGAGGATCGACTCCATGGAGTCGTCGACGGACAGGATGAAGCAGGCGGAGACCTGCTGCGGCTGGGGCGTGCCGACGTTGAACCACACCGGCGAGTTGAAGCTGAAGATCTGGTGCAGGAGGGCGTACGCCAGCTCGTGCTCGAAGATCTCCGCATCGGCGGGCGAGGCGAAGTACGCGTGGTCCTCGCCGGCCTTGCGGTACGTCTTCACGATGCGGTCGATGAGCTGCTTCAGGCTCACCTCGCGCTGCGGGGTGCCGACCGCCCCGCGGAAGTACTTGCTGGTGACGATGTTGACCGCGTTCACCGACCAGAAGTCGGGGAACTCGACGCCACGCTGCTCGAAGTTGACCGAGCCGTCGCGCCAGTTGGTCATGACGACGTCACGGCGCTCCCAGGCCACCTCGTCGTACGGGTGCACGCCGGGGGTGGTGTGGACGCGCTCGACACGCAGGCCCTGCCGGGCCGCGGCAGCCTTGGATCCCTTGGCTCGGGAGCCTCGTGCCGGGCCGCTCGTCGTCTCTGTCATGCCGCCTCCCATATACGGGCGAAAACGCCCTGAAGTGCCCAGATCTTCCCTTGGCACAGTCTCTGTCTGATGCCACGGGCGCAGCGCCGTGCGCCGTGCCCGTGACGGGTCTCCTCAGCCGCTCTGCGGCCGATCTCCGCCCGCACCTGCGGGCCGGTCGATCAGTCGGCGGCTCTGGCGGGCTCGGGGACCTCGTGGGTCCCCCCGGGCCCGCTCTCCTCTGCGGGTGGCCGCTGCTCACGGAGCTCCGCGATGGCGGCCTCGAAGTCCTCGAGCGAGTCGAACGCTCGGTACACGGATGCGAAGCGCAGGTACGCGACGAGGTCGAGCTCCTGCAAGGGGCCGAGTATGGCCAGACCCACGTCGTGGGTGGTCAGCTCGGCGCTGCCGGTGGCGCGCACCGCCTCCTCGACCCGCTGGCCGAGCTGGGCGAGGGCGTCCTCGGTGACGGGCCGCCCCTGGCACGCCTTGCGCACGCCGGAGATGACCTTGTTGCGGCTGAAGGGCTCGGTCACCCCGCTGCGCTTGATCACCATCAGCGACGCCGTCTCGACCGTCGTGAAACGACGGGAGCAGTCGGGGCACTGGCGGCGGCGTCGGATCGACGTGCCGTCGTCGGTGGTCCGACTGTCGACGACACGACTGTCAGGGTGCCTGCAGAAGGGGCAGTGCATGGTTCCCAACCCTCCTTCGCAGCACGACTGAACAGCCCCGCAGGGGCGCATCAGCCCCCTCGAAGCAGCCACAAGCATAGGCGATCGCCGCGGTCTTGATGGACCCGGGACCACAACTTCTGGGTGGCCGGGACAATCCAACCACTAGATCTGGGGTTTCGGCGCCAATCCCGCCCCGGCGCGTGTCGCACGGCGCGGGTGCGCGCCCGGGGTTCCGCCGACGCCCCCGGCGCCGGCCACGAGGGTACGGGAGACGCCCGGCGCATCCGATTCCGGGGCCCGCGGTCACCCCTTTCCGGCGCCCCGGATGACAGACTGGGGACGGACACCCCCGGGGCCGTGCGCCCGGCCGCGAGGGTTACTGTGACGACCTGAACCGGCAGCGTGATCGCAGCCCCCTATACACCCACTCATCTGCGAGCGTAAGGTGATCTGCGTTTTTTCACTCGAACGTGTGTTTGGCGCAACCTTTCGAAAGCAACTACCGTTGTCCAGCTAGGGAGACCATCTCGAGAGGGGCCGACGTGACCACCACCGCTGACAGTGCCACCATCACTGCCCAGGACCGCTCCCAGAACCGATTCGAGCCGGTGCATGCCATGAATGACGCAGCCACGACCCCGGAGGGCGCAGAGCCCGCGCGCCCCGCTCGTTCGCTGCCCGGTCGACCTCCGGGGATCCGCGCGGACAGCTCCGGTCTCACGGACCGCCAGCGCAGGGTCATCGAGGTCATCCGCGACTCGGTGCAGCGCCGTGGGTACCCGCCGTCGATGCGCGAGATCGGCCAGGCGGTGGGCCTCTCCAGCACGTCGTCGGTCGCCCACCAGCTCATGGCCCTGGAGCGGAAGGGCTTCCTCCGCCGCGACCCGCACCGCCCCCGGGCGTACGAGGTGCGCGGCTCCGACCAGCCGACCACACAGCCCACGGACACGACGGGCAAGCCCGCGGCCTCGTACGTGCCGCTCGTCGGCCGGATCGCCGCCGGTGGCCCCATCCTCGCCGAGGAGTCGGTCGAGGACGTCTTCCCCCTCCCCCGGCAGCTGGTCGGCGACGGAGAGCTGTTCGTCCTGAAGGTCGTCGGTGACTCGATGATCGAGGCCGCGATCTGTGACGGCGACTGGGTCACCGTCCGCCGTCAGCCGGTCGCCGAGAACGGCGACATCGTCGCGGCGATGCTGGACGGCGAGGCCACCGTCAAGCGCTTCAAGCGCGAGGACGGCCATGTATGGCTCCTCCCGCACAACGCCGCCTATCAGCCGATCCCCGGCGACGAGGCGACGATCCTCGGCAAGGTGGTGGCGGTGCTTCGGCGGGTGTGAGCACACTCCGTCGGCTCTGACCGGGCCCCGGGACCCACTGCGCCGGTCCCGGGGCCCTGATGTGTCCGCGGTGGCTCGCACCGTCCTGCGGCCCCATGGTTCGCACCCTCCGATGCCCCGCCTCTCGCAGGGCACGGCGGAACCACCCCGAGGACGGCCCCGGCGCTCGGGGAGGCCTACTTCCCCTCGGCCTTCGCCGCAGCGTCGATCGCGGCAAGGGAACGGCGCACCTGATGACGGTCCGTGGTGTACCAGAAATCGGGCAGTGACGCCTTCAGATAGCTGCCGTACCGCGCCGTGGCGAGCCGCTGGTCGAGCACGGCGACCACGCCGCGATCTCCCGTCGCCCGTACCAGCCGGCCGGCGCCCTGAGCCATCAGCAGCGCCGCATGGGTCGCCGCCACCGCCATGAAGCCGTTCCCACCCGCGTCTTCCACCGCCTTCTGGCGCGCGCTCATCAGGGGATCGTCCGGGCGCGGGAACGGGATCTTGTCCATCACCACCAGCTGGCAGCTCGGCCCGGGGACATCGACCCCCTGCCAGAGGGAGAGCGTGCCGAACAGACAGGTCTCGGGGTCGGCCGCGAAGTTCTTGATCAGTTCCCCGAGCGTCTCCTCACCCTGCAGCAGGATCGGGACCTCGGGAATCCGGGATCGCAGCTCCTCGGCGGCGAGCTGGGCCGCCCGCATGGAGGAGAACAGGCCGAGCGTGCGGCCTCCGGCAGCCTTGATCAGCTCGGTGAGCTCGTCCAGCATGTCCTCACGGCCACCGTCCCGCACCGGGCGGGACAGATGCTTCGCCACATAGAGGATGCCCTGCTTCGGGTAGTCGAACGGCGAGCCGACGTCGACGCCCTTCCAGACGGGCAGATCCTCGCCCTGGGTGCCCTCGGGGGCCAGCCCGAGGGACGCGCCCACGCCGTTGAAGTCGCCGCCCAGCTTGAGCGTCGCGGATGTGAGCACCACCGAGCGGTCGGCGAACAGCTTCTCCCGCAGCAGGCCCGAGACCGAGAGCGGGGCCACGCGCAGGGACGCCCCGAAGCGGTCGTGGCGCTCGTACCAGACCACGTCGTACTCGGAGCCGTGGCTGATCCGCTCGGCCACCTCGTGGACGGACTCGACCGACGCGAGCGCCTGCTTGCGGACGACGTCCTCGTCCTGCACGGACTTGTCGCGGGTGGCACCGAGCGCCGAGATCACCGTGCGGGCGGCGTCGCGCAGCGCCAGCAGCGCGTACTCGAGGTCCTCGGGGATCTCCTCCAGGCGGCCGGGCAGGGCGAGCTCCATCAGCCTCTCGAAGCCCTCGGCCGCTGTCTGGAGCTGATCGGCCGCCTTCTCGTTGACCAGCCTGGCCGCGCGGCGCACCGCACGATTGACCTGCCCCGGGGTGAGTTCGCCCGTCGCGACGCCGGTGACCCGCGAGACCAGCTCATGGGCCTCGTCGACGATCAGCACCTCGTGCTGCGGCAGCACCGGAGCGCCCTCGATCGCGTCGATGGCGAGCAGCGCGTGGTTCGTCACGACGACCTCGGCGAGCTTGGCGCGCTCCCGGGCCATCTCCGCGAAGCACTCCGCCCCGTAGGCGCACTTGCTCGCGCCGAGGCACTCCCGGGAGGACACGGAGACCTGCGACCACGCCCGGTCGGACACGCCGGGGGTGAGGTCGTCCCGGTCCCCGGTCTCCGTCTCGTCCGACCAGTCGCGCAAACGCATCAGGTCCTGGCCCAGCTTGCTGGTGGGGGCGGCGGCCTCGAACGGGTCGAAGAGCCCGTCCTCCTCTTCCTGGGGGACGCCCTCGTGGAGCCGGTGCAGACACAGGTAGTTCGACCGGCCCTTGAGCATGGCGAATTCCGGCCTGCGGCGAAGCAGTGGGTGCAGGGCCTCCACCGTCCGCGGAAGGTCCCTCTCCACGAGCTGGCGCTGCAGCGCGAGCGTCGCCGTGGCGACCACCACGCGGTCCCCGTGGGCCAGGGCGGGCACGAGGTACCCGAGCGACTTGCCCGTGCCGGTGCCTGCCTGGATGAGCAGATGGGACCCGTCGTCGATGGCCTCGGAGACGGACTCGGCCATGGTGACCTGGCCAGGCCGCTCGACCCCGCCGACGGAGGCGACCGCGGCGTGGAGGAGCTCGGGGAGGGATGGCTTCGTCATAGACCGCCCACCCTACGGGGCACCGCTGACAGCGCGATCCGGTCCCGGCCGGTGCGCGGCGTCATAACGTGCTCAGGGGATTGCGGACCGTGCCGTGCACCGCGGCGTGCGGGCGCTGGGAGCGGTCGCGGTAGCCGTCGAGGTGCAGCCGGTTGCGGTTCAGGCAGAGGCGCTCGATACGCGGGGTGAGCAGGTCGAACAGCTCGTAGCGGTCCTTGAGCTCGGGGAACCGGGCCTGGTGCCGCAGGATCTCATCCCTGACGAGGGACCAGAACTCACCCTCCGGCACGTCCAGTTGCTCCTCGCACAGCGGGGCGAGGTACCGGAACACCCCGACGAAGAGACCCGAGTGGATGAACTGGGTCAGGAACGCGGGCTCCTCGGTGAGCAGGACCGCGCGGACGTCGTCGGGCATGGTGCCGAGCTCCGGCAGCGGTCGGGCGCTGACGTTCACGTCGTCGACGAAGTCCTTGATCGCGAGGCGTACGGGCACGTCGTGGTCGTCGAAGACGACGATCGCGTTCTCCCCGTGGGGGGAGAAGACGGTGCCGTAGCGGTAGAGGAAGTGCAGCAGCGGTGGGAGGAGGGCCGCGAACAGGTGGCGCAGCCAGGTGCCGGGGGCCAGCCCGGAGCGTTCGACCAGTTCGGCGGTGAAGGCGCGCCCCGCGGGATCGGTGTGCAGGAGCGAGGCGAGGGTGCGGGCCCGTTCCCCGGCGGGCAGCCGCAAGGGCTCCCGCCAGATGGCGCCGAGCAGTTCCTTGTACTGGTAGGGCACCTCCGGCAGCCGGTCGTAGTGCGGGTGCTCGACGGTGACCGAGGCGACCTCGCCCAGCAGGATCACCCCGCACTCGTCGCGGAGGAAGGGATCGGCGTCCCTGAGTCCGTGGACCCACCGGGTGACGGCGGGTGCGGCGAGCGTGCGCTCGGTGGGCAGCCCGCGCCAGACGAGGGTGTTGAGCACGGAGAGCGGGAGCTTGACGGTGTGCCGGTCGGGGCGGCTGGTGTTGAGGAAGGTGCGGACGGACTGCTGGGGCAGCCGGAGGTCGCCGTCCTCGCCGAGCGGGACGATCTCGCCGCGGGCGATCGAGGGGGCGTAGAGGGGCAGGAGCACCTGGTCCCACTGCCAGGGGTGCACGGGCAGCAGCAGGTGCTCGTCGGGGTCGAGGCCGCGGGCCCGCAGGGTGGCGGTGAAGGCGTCGCGTACCGGGGTGTCGAGCTCCGCGGCGTAGAGGCGCTCGGGCGTGTCGAGTCCCGGCACGCCCCGGTAGGCGGCGAGGCGGGTGCTGACGGCGATCCAGGGCAGCCGGGACGGAGTGCGGGCTTCCGGGGCCCACCGTGCGGTGTCTCGGGCGGAGAAGCCGAGTCGGCCCTTGTTGAGGACGAGCCAGGGATGACCTGTCTGGTGGCCCTCCAGGGAGGCGTAGTCGAGGTCGGCGAGCCGGGCGGCGGGGAGCGCGGTGTGGTCGAGCCTGCAGTCGGCGGCCAGGGTCGTGCTCAGCTCGCGTACCAGGTGGCCGAGCGTGGCGCCGTCGAGCGCGAGGAGGTGGCGGGCGGTGGCCAGGAACCGGAGGGGATCGGTGAACGGGTCTCCGTCGCACCGGACGGAACCGGGGACGATCCTCCAGCTGCCGTACGCGCCCCGCCGGGCCCGGAAGGTGAGGTCCTGCCCGTCGTCGAGGCGGAGCGTGTAGCCGTCGTCGTGGCCCCGGGGCAGCGGCTCGATGATCTCTTCGTAGGCGAATTCGCCGAGCATCTTGGCCAGCAGACGGTCTGCCGCCCGGTGCCAGGCCTCCGGGTTGAGTTCGGCCGGTGCGAGCAGGGCGGACGGCTTGGCGGAGTCTGGGGTGGCAGGGGACTTCGGCACGGGGACTCCTCGTAGGGAACCGATGCGGTTCGAGCGGTGTATGTAAGGCAGCGGGTCGTTCACAGCACTTTGCTCAGCGCTCTGTCACGGACCATGAGGGCGGCTCGCTTGTCGGGGAGGTCGACTTCCGCGGAGAAGCGGAAGCCGGCACTGAGGAACGCGGAGACGGAGGGGGTGTTGCGCAGGTCGGGCTCGGCGATGACGCGTCCGCAGCGGGGGCGGTGGTCGAGCACGTGATCGGCCGTGGCTCTGAGCAGGGTGGTGCCGACACCGCGGCCGCGGTCGGCGACACCCCCGACGAGGAGGTGGATGCCGGTGTCATGGGGCCGGGCCGGGTAGTGGCGGGCCAGGGGGTCGAGGTCGGCGCGGTAGATCTCGAAGTAGCCCATGGGCGCGCCGTCGAGCACGCCGAGGCAGGGGACGCTGCGGCCGTCCCCCGTCAGCTGGCTGCCGAGGTGGGCCTCGGTGACGGATTCCGGTCCGGCCAGCTCCCAGAAGGCCGCGACGGCGGGGTCGTTCATCCAGCGGCTGATCAACGGCAGATCGCGCTCGATCCGGACGGGCACGAGCTGGAAGGAGCCGATCGGGGTGGCCACGGCGCCCCAGTCGGCGAGGGCGTCGAGCAGGTCCTCGCCGGGGAGCGGCATACGGTCGAGGTCCGTGCCGTCGGCGCCTGCGCGTGGCGTCGCACTCGGGGTTTCCTGGTCCGCCGGCGTCGGGAGACCGGATTGCTGGTCCTGTCCGAAGAGCGCCGCCAGTTCGTCGGGCAGCCGCAGTTCGAGGGTGTCCTCCACGCCGCCTCCGGTGGAGGGGGTGGAGGCGCCGTCCGTGTCGGCGCTCGCGTCGGCGGGAGGCATGGGTGGCGCTCTCCTCTCAGCAGTTCGGACAGGTCGGTCTTCGGGGTGCCGGTCCCGGTCGGGCGGTTCCTCGGGACGCCGAGGTCCTTCGGAGCGGATTTCCTTCAGGGTCGGAGGGGGTTGGTGATGGTGACGTAGACGGACTGGGTGTCGACCGGGCCGACGAGTTCGTCGAGGCCGTGGAGCCGGGTGAGGAGGTTCGCCTTGCAGCGCAGGGTCGGGTTCTCCAGGAGCTGCGCCGGGAGCGGTGAGCCGAGGTCACGGACGGAGCCGAGGAAGCGGCGGAAGCCGGCGACGAGGACGCGCTCGTCGGCGAGCCTCTGGGATCCGAAGGCGCCGATGAGACCGAGGACGTTGTTGATGCCGAGGTAGTACGCGAAGCGTTCGTCCGTGACGGCGTCGTCGACGAAGGTGTCGCTGACGGTGCCGATGCCGGGAAGACGGCGCTCGAGCTCGGCACGGCGCGACGCGCGGAAGTAGTAGCCCTGGTTGTCGCGGTAGCGGCCGCCGGCGGGCCACCCCTGCGGATCGAGGATCACCAGCGTGTTCTGCTGGTGCGCCTCCAGGGCGACACCGGCCGTGGCGTCCAGCCACAGCACCGGGCGCACGACCTGGTCGAGGTAGCGCAGGAACCACTCGGCGGCGACGGCGCCGGTGGGACGGCCCGTGCGGGCGGCGAGCCCGCCGACGACCTCGGCGAGACGCGAGTGCGTGCCCGCACGGCCCGGCCAGGGCCGTGGGGCGGTGAGCCCCGCGAGGCAGACGGCGTCGTCGCCGGGACCGAACGGGTTGTGCCGGATCATGACGTCGACTCCGGGCAGCGGCGCTCCGTCCGGGGTGTCCACGGCGAGCCACGCGGGATCGCGGACGATGTCGAAGCGGGGGTGCGCGGACCGCCATTGGGTGCCGAGGCCGCTGCGGAGAAGACGGTGGACCTCCACGCCGCGGTGGAGTTCCTTGCGGAGGTTCTCACGACGGGAGTTGGTGATGCGAACGCCGAGCGAGAGCTTGAGCATGGCCGGTGCGCCGGGCCGGTGCACGGTGCGGACGGAGGAGGTCGGGTGCCAGGGTTCACCCGCGGGGCCCAGGTCGTGGAGCAGGCCCGCGTCGAACAGCGCGGCGGCTTCGGGGCGGTGGGCCACCTCGCGGGCCTGCCAGGGGTGCAGCGGCAGGGCGACGGTACCGGGAGGGAGGGGGAGGTCTCCCGCCAGCCGGGAGGTGAGCTGCTCCGCGGGTACCGTACGGCCTTCTTCCGTCCAGGCCGACTCGCCTGCCAGCACGGACCGGTCGACGGCCAGCCAGTGGAGCGGGAAGGAGCCGTACAGCTCCGGCGAGTAGAGCCGGGCCTCGGCGTCGGAGAGCCCTTCGCGGCTCTTGGGAGTGGGGTGCAGCGGATGACCCAGGATCAGTGACTGCTCGGCGGTCAGGAAGAGGTCGGCACCGTGCCGAGGGGCGGGGCGCCGCCGCCGGTCTTCGATGAAGTCGGCCGTACGGCGGACGGAGTCCGCCACGCGTCCGGCCAGGTCGACCGCGTCGGACCGGTGCCTTTCACCCTCGCGCCGCAGGGGGGCCTCGGGGCCGGTCGCGCTGCCGTCGCCGCCCGGTTCACGGGTGAGGAGGGCCGCGACGGTGACGGCGTCGGCGGGAGGCGCGTCCGCCGGCGCGCCCTCCAGAACGGGTGGTCCGAACCGGTGCCAGCCGGCGAGTGACCAGTGGAGGACGGGCACGATCAGGGCGGTGCCGCTGGCGCCGAGCGGAATGCGCAGGGTGTTCCCGCCGGGTGCGGGGAGGTTGTTCTCCCGGACCCAGCAGCGCAGGAGGTTCTCGACGGCGCCCGCGTCGGCGGCCACCAGTGGGTCGGGGTGGTCGAGCGGGTCGGCGGACCTGCCCGGCGGAGTCCCCGCGGGGCCTTCCGCCGCGTCAGTGGCCGTCACCGGTGGCGCGGCGGCACCCTGCTCCTCGGAGGATCCCGACGCCTGCCGCGGCACCGTCGCCGGCTCGACCGTGAGGGGGACGGCCGTCGTCCCGTTCTGCCCCGAGTGGTGGTCCGCGGTGGAGCGGACGTCGGGTTCTGGGGTGTCGGCAGCGGGGGTGGGGTTCACGGGGACTTCCTTGTGGTGTCGTCCGGGATCACAGAGACGGTCCGGTGTCGTTGCGGCGGTGCGGTGCGCGCACGGCCGCTTCCAGGGAGTCGGCGAAGCGGTCGAGGACCGCCTGGGCCTGTTCGTCGGTGAGCGTGAGAGGAGGCAGCAGCCGGACCACCCCGGAGTGGCGTCCGCCGAGTTCGACGATGAGCCCGCGGCGCAGGCATTCCCGCTGCACGGCTGCGGCGAGCACGGGGTCGGCCGGGGGTACGTCGGCCTGCGGGTCGTCGGTGCCGGGATCCACCAGTTCGACGCCGATCATCAGACCGCGGCCGCGTACGTCGCCGATGCAGCGGTGGGTGGCGGCGAGCCCCTGGAGCTGCCCCAGCATGCGCGTGCCGAGGGTGGCGGCCCGTTCAGCGAGCCGGTTCTCCCGCACGAAGGCCAGGGTGGCCGCGCCCGCCGCCATGGCGAGCTGGTTGCCCCGGAACGTCCCGGCGTGGGCGCCGGGCTGCCAGACGTCCAGATCGGCACGGTAGACGATCACGGCGAGAGGGAGGGAACCGCCGATGGCCTTGGACAGCACCATCACGTCGGGGACGATCCCGCTGTGCTCGACCGCCCAGAAGGCTCCGGTGCGCCCCACCCCGGTCTGCACCTCGTCGGCGATCAGCGGGATGGAACGGGACGCGGTGAGCTCGCGCATCCGGCGCAGCCAGCCGTCGGGGGCGGGGATGACGCCGCCCTCCCCCTGGACCGGTTCGAGGATCATGCCGGCGGGGGCGGGGACACCGCCCTTGGGGTCGTCCAGCAGGTTCTCGGTCCAGCGGGCGGCGAGTTCGGCCCCGCGGTCACCGCCGACCCCGAACGGACAGCGGTAGTTCTGCGGAAAGGGCAGCCGCGTCACGCGGACGTCGGCCGCACCCCCGGAGGCGTCCAGCGCCCCGGCCGTCATGCCGTGGTAGGCACCCGTGAACGCGAGGAGCCCCGTGCGCCCCGTCGCCGTGCGGACCAGTTTGAGGGCTGCCTCGACGGCATCCGTGCCGGCGGGCCCGCAGAACTGGATGCGGGCGTCGTCGGCGAGCGGCCGCGGCAGCGTGGCGAACAGTTCGGTGGTGAAGGCGTCCTTGACCGGAGTGGCGAGATCGAGGACGTGGAGCGGCGCTCCGGAGGCGAGCACCTTCTTGATCGCCTCCAGGACCACGGGATGGTTGTGGCCGAGGGCGAGGGTCCCGGCGCCGGAGAGGCAGTCCAGGTACCGCCGCCCGTCCGCCCCCTCGATCGTCAGCCCTCGGGCCCGCACCGGGACGATGGGCAGCGAGCGGGCGTAGGTCCGTGCCGCCGACTCGCGGAGCGACTGGCGGCGCAGGATGCCTTCGTGCGCGACGGGCTGTGCCGGCGGAGCGGGTTCGGTCACGGCCACGGTGGTTCGTCCTCCGACTGTCACGGTTGTGTCGCGCCTCGGTACGGCGGTCGACCGCCGCGGCACGACGGTGAACGCTGAAGCCTGCGTCCCCCGTCCGTACCAACGACGCCGCGAGCGGGGGATCACGGTCATTCCGGAAGATCCTTGGGGCCGGGAACCACGGCCCTGCCGCTCACCGTCCCCAACGGCACCGGCATAGTGGGGGGCCGTATTGCGGCACCGGCAGCGTCGCCGGGATGTGCGCAGGCAATCTCGTTCCGTACGCACGTAACTGATGAAGTCCCAGGGGGATCACCACATGCGACCCAATCGCCCGATCTTCGCCGCACGCCGTGGGGGGAACGCCGCTCGCAGGCCCGTGTTCGCGGCGGGCGCGCTCGCGGCCGCGCTCGCGCTGACGGCAACGGCCTGCGGCCCCGGTGGGGACGAGGCGGCGGCCAAGCCGAGCGCCACGGCGGCGGCCGACGGTGCCAACGACGGGAAGATAACGATCCCGGACGATCTCAAGGACCGGCTCAGGGAGCACGGGATCGATCTGGACAAGTGGCGCAACGGCGAGTGGAAGAACTGGGACAAGGACACCTGGCTCCGCGAGGCCAAGGACTTCGTCAACCCGATCATCGAGGACCTCTGGAACCCGGACCGGATGCGCGAGGCCGAGGAGCCCGCCAAGCCGGTCGAGGAGGAGGACATCTCCGGTGACGAGGGTGTCACCGACCCCACGCCGCAGCCGGTCGAGGCGGCGGCGGTGGCCGCGCCCTACCACGGCAACGCCCCCGAGGCCGGGAAGGTCTTCTTCGACGGCCCCAAGGGCTCGATGGTCTGCTCCGCGACCGTCGTGAAGGACCCTGCCAACCCCGGCAAGTCCAACATGGTGTGGACCGCGGGCCACTGTGTCCACGCGGGCAAGGAGGGCGGCTGGTACCGCAACATCGCCTTCGTCCCGTCGTACAACAACAGCGCGAAGACCTCCACCAAGGGGGACTCGAAGGAGCAGGTGGCGCCCTACGGCGTGTGGTGGGGCGACTGGGCGCAGACCTCCGAGCAGTGGATCTCGCAGGGCGCGGCGACGGGCGGCCAGGGCGCGGCGTACGACTTCGCCGTGATCCATGTGACGCCCGAGAAGGGCGGCAACGGCAAGTCGCTGGAGGAGACGGTCGGTTCGGCGCTTCCCGTCGACTTCAACGCACCGGCCGTGCCGAAGATCGGCAGCATGAAGGCGACCGGCTTCCCGGCGGCGCCGCCGTTCGACGGCGAGCGGATGTTCCAGTGCGAGGACAAGCCGGGCCGTCTGTCGCTGAAGGCCGAGGAGCCGACGATGTACCGCATCGGCTGCACCATGACCGGCGGTTCGTCCGGTGGCGGCTGGGTTGCGGCCGGCAAGGACGGCAAGCCCGCGCTGGTCTCGAACACCTCGATCGGCCCGGTGACGGCGGGCTGGCTCGCCGGACCGCGCCTCGGCGATGAGGCCAAGGGCATTTACGACGCGGTCAGCAGGAAGTTCGCGGCCCGGTAGGCGCGTCCCGCCGCGGGCCCCGGACCCCTCCGGGGCCCTTCCGGCGCCCCGGCGCCGCTCTCATGCGGAGACCGGGGCGCGGAGACCCCGGGCGCCCCGCGCGTGGAGACTCCGTCCAGGCGACGGACACGGCCCGGGCGCACGGACCGCATAGAGTAGGTCGCACCACGGGCGGTCCCTCGGATGACCGCCCTTTCGCATACCCATACGCGTGACACGTTCATGGCAAATCCTGTTCAGGGGGAAGCGTTCTCATGCGATCCATACGCCCGCTGCCGGCCGCCATCGGCCTGGTCGCGGCGCTCTCGCTCACGGCCGCGGCGTGCGGCCCGGGCGAGGACGTCGCCGCGGACAAGCCCGCCGCATCCGCGACCGCGACGGCCGACGGCGGCGCCGCGATTCCGGCCGACCTGGCCGACCGGCTCAAGGAGCACGGGGTCGACCTGGACGCGTGGAAGAACGGTGAGTGGAAGAACTGGGACAAGGACACCTGGCTCCGCGAGGCCAAGGACTTCGTCAACCCGATGATCAAGGGGCTCTGGAAGCCGGAGCGGATGAAGGAGGCCGAGTCCCCGCAGAGGACGATGGCCGCCGGTGAGATCTCGGGCGACCAGGGCGTCACCGACCCGGAGCCGCGGCCGGTGCAGGCCAAGCCGGAGTCGAAGCCGTACCACCGCAACGCCGCACCGGTCGGCAAGGTGTTCTTCGACGCGCCCCAGGGCTCCATGGAGTGCTCCGCCACGGTCGTCAGGGACCCGGCGAACCCGGGCAGGTCCAACCTCGTGTGGACCGCGGGGCACTGTGTGCACGCCGGCCAGGAGGGCGGCTGGTACCGCAACATCACGTTCGTCCCGGCGTACAACGACCTGGGCAAGTCCCCCGCCGAGCTGCGGAACGCCCAGCCGCAGGAGATCGCCCCGTACGGCGTCTACTGGGCGGACTGGGTCTCGACCTCGGGCGAGTGGATCTCCGAGGGCGGTCCGACGGGCGGCGGCGGAGCCCCGTACGACTACGCGGTCATGCACGTGAAGCCGGAGCGGGGCACCAAGTCCCTCGAGGAGACGGTCGGGGCGGCCCTCGACGTCGAGTTCGACGCACCCGAGGCCAAGGACATCGCCGCGATGGGCGCCTGGGGCTACCCCGCGGCACCTCCCTACGACGGCCTGGTCATGCACAAGTGCATCGACCGGCCGGGCCGGCTGTCCATCGGGCCGGGAACGCCGACCATGTGGCGCATCGGTTGCACCATGACCGGCGGTTCGTCCGGCGGCGGCTGGGTCGTCACCCGGCCGAACGGCAGGCCCGCGCTGGTCTCCAACACCTCGATCGGGCCGGTGACGGCGGGCTGGCTCGCCGGACCGCGCCTCGGCGAAGGGGCGAGGGAGATCTACACGACGATGAGCGGGAAGTTCGCGGGGAGGTGACCCGCGGGGCCCGTGGGTCCGCACCCGGACCCTGAAGCCCTCGGCCCCGAGCCACGAAGGCCCGCCCCCTCACCAAGGAGGGGGCGGGCCTTCGCGTCGAGGTCGCGCGGTGCGCGCCTGACTCAGTGCGTCGCCGGGACGTACGGCCCCAGCGCGGCCGCGAGTTCCTCGTGCACCCGTGCCTTCAGCAGCGTGCCCTCGGAGGTGTGCTCCTCGGACAGCACCTCGCCGTCGGCGTGGACGCGCGAGACGAGCGCACCCTGGGTGTACGGAAGCAGGGCCTCGATCTCGACCTTCGGGCGCGGCAGTTCGGCGTCGATGATCCCGAGGAGTTCGTCGATCCCCACGCCCGTACGGGCCGAGACGGCGATCGCGCGCCGCTCGATACGCAGCAGTCGCTGCAGCACCAGCGGGTCGGCAGCGTCCGCCTTGTTGATCACGACGATCTCGGGCACGTCCACCGCGCCGACATCCCGGATCACCTCACGCACGGCGGCCAGCTGCTCCTCCGGTGCGGGATGGGACCCGTCCACCACGTGCAGGATGAGATCGGACTCGCCGACCTCCTCCATGGTGGAGCGAAACGCCTCGACGAGGTGGTGCGGAAGGTGCCGGACGAACCCGACGGTGTCGGCGAGCGTGTAGAGCCTGCCGCTCGGGGTCTCGGCCCGGCGCACGGTCGGGTCCAGGGTGGCGAACAGCGCGTTCTCCACCAGGACGCCCGCGCCGGTGAGGCGGTTGAGCAGCGAGGACTTGCCCGCGTTGGTGTAGCCGGCGATCGCCACGGAGGGGACCTTGTGGCGCTTGCGCTCCTGCCGCTTGATCTCGCGGCCGGTCTTCATCTCCGCGATCTCACGGCGCATCTTCGCCATCTTCTCGCGGATCCGGCGCCGGTCGGTCTCGATCTTGGTCTCACCGGGACCTCGGGTGGCCATGCCGCCGCTGCCGCCGCCCATCTGGCGCGACAGCGACTGACCCCAGCCGCGCAGCCGGGGAAGCATGTACTGCATCTGTGCCAGCGCCACCTGCGCCTTGCCCTCGCGGGACTTGGCGTGCTGGGCGAAGATGTCGAGGATCAGGGCGGTCCGGTCGACCACCTTGACCTTGACGACGTCCTCGAGGTGGATGAGCTGGCCCGGGCTGAGCTCACCGTCGCAGATGACGGTGTCGGCCCCGCTCTCGAGCACGATGTCGCGCAGTTCGTTCGCCTTGCCGGAACCGATGTAGGTGGCCGGGTCCGGCTTGTCGCGGCGCTGGATCACGCCGTCGAGCACGACGGCACCCGCGGTCTCGGCCAGTGCGGCCAGCTCCGCGAGGGAGTTCTCCGCGTCCTGGACGGTCCCGGAGGTCCACACGCCGACGAGCACGACGCGCTCCAGGCGCAGCTGCCGGTACTCGACCTCCGTGACGTCCTCGAGCTCGGTGGAGAGGCCCGCCACACGCCGCAGCGCGGCACGGTCGGAACGGTCGAACTGCTCGCCGTCCCGCTCTCCGTCGATCTCGTGGCTCCAGGCGACGTCCTCTTCCATCAGGGCATCGGCCCGAAGGCTCTCGGTGCGGGTGGTCTCCGCGAAGCTCTGCGCGTCCTGGGAAGTGGATGAAGAGGAGGTCATTGGATCCTTACGTCGATGGAAAGCTGATGCGGACCGTGCACACGCGGTACACACCCGCGATGGTCACAACGCGTCACAGCCCCGGAACATTCCCGGTGTGCCGTGCCGTGGTGGACGGGCCGGTGCGGGACCGTCCTCCTCCCGGAGGGACCGCGCCCGGCGGCGCCGCCGACCTGTCGATGGTCCCACGGCGCCGCCGCGGCCGTCACCCCGGTTTTCCCGCCCGGGCGGGGCTCGCGCGGCCGGAGCGGCTCAGTGTTTCGCGGCCGGTGCGGCGTTCCGCCGGGCCGAGGGGGCCTCGCTGCGCCAGTCCGGGTGCCCGGGCATCCTCGGGGTCTTCGCTCCGTGGAGCCAGCCCTGGAAGAATCCCGTCAGGTCGCGGCCGGCGACCCGCTCGGCGAGGGCGGTGAAGTCCGCCGTCGTCGCCGTGCCGTCCCGGTGCTCGGCGACCCAGGCCCGCTCCAGCGTCTCGAACGCGTCCTTGCCGATCTCCTGTCGCAGTGCGTACAGGACCAGCGCGCTGCCGTCGTACATGATCGGCCGGAACAGCCCGAGCTGCCGGCCGGGTTCCGCGGGCTTCGGGGCGGCCGGGGGTCCTCCGGCGGCGCGCCAGCCGTCGGACTGCGCGTACGCCTCGCGCATCTGCTGCTCGAGCGGCTGCTTGGCGTGCTCCTCCGCGTACAGCGAGCCGTACCAGGTGGCGTGGCCCTCGTTGAGCCAGAGGTCCGACCAGGTCCGTGGCGAGACGCTGTTCCCGAACCACTGGTGGGCGAGTTCGTGCACCATGACCGACTCGACGTACCACTTCGGGTACCGGTCGTCGGTGAACATCGACATCTCGAAGAGCGACAGCGTCTGAGTCTCCAGGGCGAACCCGGTCTCGGCCTGTGCCAGGAGGACGCCGTACGTCTCGAAGGGGTAGCGCCCGACCTTGTTCTCCATCCAGGTGATGTGCGCGGGGGTCTTCTTCAGCCAGGGCTCGAGCCGTGCGCGCTGGGCGGCGGGGACGACATCGCGGAGGGGCAGGCCGTGCGGGCCCTCGCGGCGGACCACGGCGGACCTGCCGATGCTGACCTGGGCCAGCTCGGTCGCCATGGGGTGCCGGGTGCGGTAGACCCAGGTCCTGGTCGCGGGCTTGGCGCCGCCGCGGGCTGCGGTGACCGGGAGGCCGTTGGCCACGGCGGTCAGCCCCGTCGGAGCCGTGATGCGGAAGACGAAGTGCGCCTTGTCGGCGGGGTGGTCGTTGCAGGGGAAGACGCGGTGGGCGGCGTCGGCCTGGTTGGCCATCGCCAGGCCGTCGGTCGTGCGGACCCAGCCGCCGGCCCCACCGCTCTTCGGGACGCTGGTGTGGGTGACGGTGATGGCGAGCGGGGTGCCGGCGTCCACGGACCGCCGCGGGGTGATCACCAGGTCCTCGCCGGCGGTCGTGAACTCGGCACTGCTGCCGTTCACCTCGACCGCCCGTACGGTGCCGCTGGTGAAGTCGAGGTTGATCCGCTCCAGGTGCGCCGTGGCCCGTGCGTCGATCTTCGTCACGGCGTCCAGCGGCTTGCTGTTGGTGCCCCGGTAGGTGAAGGCGATGTCGTAGGTGAGGACGTCGTACCCGGGGTTGCCCAGGTGCGGGAACAGCGGATCCCCGATACCCAGCGGTTCGGGAGCGGGCAGTACGGCGGCGACCAGCGTGGCCGAGGCGGCGACGAGCAACGCCGCCCGCAGGCGTCGTGAGGTGAGCAGCATGCCTTCACCGCTACCAGCGCGAGGAACACGGACCGCGACGGCTCGCTCCGCGCACACCCGAACGGCGTCAGGCGACCGGCGCAGAGCGCCCGGGCCGACGGCGGGCGGCGCTCAGGCGGAGGCCGGGTGCTGGGCGCGGCTCACGTCGTACACCCCTCCCACGTCGCGCATCGCCCGCATCAGCGCGGGAAGTCCGGCGGCGTCCTGGAGCTGGAGCGTGTACGTGTGGCGTACGCGCTGCTCGCTCGGCGGTTCGACGGTGGCGGAGACGACCGCCGCTCCCGCCGTCGCGATGGCCTCGGTGAGGTCGGCGAGGAGGCGGGGCCTGCCGAACGCCTCGGCGACCAGGGTGACCCGGCACTCCGCCGCCCGGCCCCAGCGCACCTCGACGGGTTCGCGTCCCATGGCGCGCATGCGGGACACGCCCGGACACTCGCCGCGATGCACGGTGACGGCGCCGCCCCGGACCGCGAATCCGGTGACCACGTCGGGCGGCACCGGGGTGCAGCATCCGGCGAGCCGGACCGTGGCATCGGGCAGGCCGGGCGCCTCGGCCACGGCGTTGGCGGCGGCACGCCGGCCCCCGAGGGGCGACGCGGGCGCGCGGGGCGCGGCGGCCTGCGGCTTGGCGGCCTCTGGGTGCTCGGCGAGCCAGCTGGTGATCGCGATCCGGGCCGCGGGCGTGCGGGCGTGGTCGAGCCAGTCCGGTGAGGGCCCGGAGGCGGCGTCCTGGGCGAGCAGCGGCTGGACCGTGTCGCCGTCGCCCAGCCGGGTGGCGAGCGCGGCGAGCCGGCCGTTGACGCGGGCCCCGACGCAGGCGTGCGCCGCTTCTCCGTACTGTGCGTAGGCGGCGTCGACGCAGCTCGCCCCGGCGGGGAGGCCGAGGGTGCCGCCGTCCGCGCGGAAGACGGTGATCTCACGGTCCTCGGCGAGGTCCGCCTGCAGCGAGGTCCAGAAGGTGTCGGGGTCGGGGGCCGACTCCTGCCACTCCAGCAGCCGGGAGAGCCAGCCCGGCCGGGTCGGGTCGGCCCGTTCGCCGTCCGCCCCGCCGGCGGCATGGGCCGCGCCCGCGGAACCCGTCCCGTCCGCGGTGTCCACGGCCGTGTACGGGTTCCCCAGGGCGACGACGCCGGCCTCGGCGACGTGGTGCATCTGGTGCGTGCGGATGAGGACTTCGGCCACGGCGCCGTCGGAGCCCGCGACCGCCGTGTGCAGTGACTGGTACAGGTTGAACTTGGGGGCGGCGATGAAGTCCTTGAACTCGGAGATCAACGGCGTGAAGCAGGTGTGCAGTTCGCCGAGGACGGCGTAGCAGTCGGCGTCCTCGGCGACGAGGACGAGGAGGCGCCCGAAGTCCGTGCCGGACAGGTCGCCGCGCTTGAGACGCACCCGGTGCACGGAGACGAAGTGCCGGGGCCGGACCAGGACTTCGGCCTGGATGCCCGCTTCCCGCAGGACGGCTCTGACGCTCTCGGCGACGGCGGCCAGGGCGTCGCCGGCGTCGGCGTTCTCGGCGATGAGCGCGCGGGTGCGTTCGTACTCCTCGGGGTGGAGGATCGCGAAGACCAGGTCCTCCAGCTCGGTCTTGAGCGCCTGGACACCGAGCCGCTCGGCGAGCGGGATCAGCACGTCGCGGGTGACCTTGGCGATGCGCGCCTGCTTCTCCGGGCGCATCACGCCGAGGGTGCGCATGTTGTGCAGCCGGTCGGCGAGTTTGATGGACATGACACGGACGTCGTTGCCCGTGGCGACGAGCATCTTGCGGAAGGTCTCGGGCTCGGCGGCGGCACCGTAGTCGACCTTCTCCAGTTTGGTCACGCCGTCGACGAGATAGCAGACCTCCTCGCCGAACTCGGCCCGCACCTGGTCGAGTGTCACATCCGTGTCCTCGACGGTGTCGTGGAGCAGGGAGGCGGTCAAGGTCGTGGTCTCCGCGCCGAGTTCGGCGAGGATGAGGGTCACGGCGAGCGGGTGCGTGATGTACGGCTCGCCGCTCTTGCGGAACTGCCCGCGGTGCGAGGACTCGGCGAGGACGTACGCCCTGCGCAGGATCGCCAGATCGGCGTCGGGGTGGTGGGCGCGATGAGCCTCGGCGACATGGCCGATGGCGTCCGGGACCCGGTCCCGCGCGGTGGGGCCGAGCAGCGCGGCTCTGCCCAGCCGACGGAGGTCGAGCCTGGGGCGGGCGCGTCGGCGGCTGGGAGCACCAGGGTTGGTGGCCTCTGCACTCATGGGGCACCTCCGGCAGCGTCGACCGGCGGTGGGGGGAGCAGGCATGCCCTCCCTGCCGGTGCTTGATGCTACCGAGCCCACCACGTAGCCGAGTTCACCTCTCGCTCAGCGTGAATCGGATCACCCATTCGAGCGATGGTTCAGGCGTTGTCCGTTCCCCTCGGCTGCGCGACGTGTGCCGCAGGCGGTCGGGACGGCACTGCGTGCGCCCACGTCACGGGACGCGAGCGGGGCACCGGGTCAGGCCGGGACCGCGAGCAGCGCGGGGTCGATGTGGCCCTCGGCGACGATCACGGCGGGGCCGGTCATCTCGATCTCGCCGTCCGGGTGCTCGGTGATCACCAGCCGGCCGCCCGGGAGATCCACCGTGTACGTCACGGGGGCGCCGGTCACGGCCGGGTCGGCACCGTCGCGCCGCGCCGCCGCGACGGCGACGGCGCAGGCGCCGGTGCCGCACGAACGGGTCTCGCCGGAGCCCCGCTCGTGCACCCGCATGGCCACGTGGTGGGGGCCGCGGTCGACGACGAACTCGATGTTCACGCCGTCCGGATACACCGCGGCCGGGGTGAACGGCGGGGAGGTGAACAGATCGCCCGCGTGGTCGAGGTCCTCGACGAAGGCGACCGCGTGCGGATTGCCCATGTTCACGTTCCGGGTGGGCCAGCTGCGGCCGTCGACGGTGACGGTGACACCCTCCTCGGGCAGCAGTGCGCGGCCCATGGCGACGGTGATGTCGCCGTCCTTGTCGATGTGCACCCGCTTGACGCCGCCACGCGTGGCGACCGCGAGATCACCCGCGTCGACGAGCCCGGCGCGCTGCAGGTAGTGCGCGAACACCCGCACCCCGTTGCCGCACATCTCGGCGATCGAGCCGTCCGCGTTGCGGTAGTCCATGAACCACTCGGCCTCGTCGGCCAGGGCACGCGCCTCGGGGTGCGCGGCGGAGCGCACGACGTGCAGCAGCCCGTCGCCGCCGACGCCGGCGCGCCGGTCGCAGAGCGTGGCGACCACGGAGGCGGGCAGGTCGATCTCGTTGCCCGGGTCCGGGACGATCACGAAGTCGTTCTCGGTCCCGTGGCCCTTGAGGAAGGCGATCGGCGAGAGCGGCGGGGGGGACGGGGTGGCGGCGCTGGTCACCCGACCATCGTACGGGTCGGTCCGGACACTCAGCGGAGCCGGGCCACGCGCCATACCGCGAGGGCGACGAGGGCCGCGGCGACCGCGACGTACAGGGCGATCACACGCCAGTCGGGGCGCTCGCCGGAGCTCCGCTCGGGCAGGCCCGGCCAGGTGTGGCCGACACGGCGGGCGGCCATCATGCCCCAGCCCGCCGCACAGCAGCTGATCAGGAGGCCGAGCATGGCGACCACCGCTCCGCCGTCCCCGGACCCGAAGGCGAGCGGGAACGCGAACATCAGCGAGCCGACGGCGGCGAGACCCACGATGGGCGCCAGCTGCCAGATCCTGAGCCGCCGCGGCGGACGCAGCTCCACCTCGACCTCGACGGCGCCTTCGGCGCCCGCTCCGTCCGCGAGCAGGTCCACGGTCTCGTCCGGGCCGTCGGGGCTCAGACGGGGCAGGTCGTCCTGTGCCTGCTGTTCTCTGTCGCGAGGGCCGGCCTCCATCGCCACGCGCCCTCCCAACTCGGACCACTAGTCGATCGATGCTCGATGATGGCACGGCCCGGGGCGCGGGAATGACGGCCGTGGCGTCCCGATGCCATCACGTGATCAGGCTGTAACCGGTCGTTCGACCAACGCCAGAGCACGACCCGGAAGTTCCTCGCGGTCCGCGACGGCACCGCTCAGCCAGTGCACGCGCGGATCGCGGCGGAACCAGGAGTCCTGACGGCGTGCGAACCGCTTGGTGGCGCGCACGGTCTCGGCGCGCGCCTCCTCCTCGGTGCACTCCCCCGCGAGCGCCGAGAGGACCTGCTGGTAGCCGAGCGCGCGCGAGGCGGTGCGCCCGGCCCGCAGTCCCTGCGCCTCCAGGGCCCGCACCTCGTCCACGAGACCCGCGTCCCACATCCGGTCCACGCGGAGCGCGATGCGCTCGTCCAGTTCGGGGCGGGCGACGTCGACGCCGATCTGGACGGTGTCGTACACGGCGTCGTGGCCGGGGAGATTGGCGGTGAAGGGCCTGCCGGTGATCTCGATCACCTCCAGGGCCCGGACGATGCGGCGGCCGTTGCTCGGCAGGATCACGCGGGCGGCATCCGGGTCGGCGACGGCCAGGCGCTCGTGCAGAACCCCGGAGCCGCGCTCCTCCAGCTCGGTCTCGAGCCGGGCGCGGATCTCGGGATCGGTACCGGGGAACTCCAGTGCGTCGATCGCACCGCGCACGTACAGCCCGGACCCGCCGACGAGGACGGGCGTGCGGCCCTCGGCGAGCAGCCGGTCGATCTCCGCACGGGCCAGCTTCTGGTACTCGGCGACGCTGGCCGCCTCCGTGACGTCCCAGATGTCGAGGAGATGGTGGGGGACGCCGCCGCGCTCCTCCTCCGTCAGCTTGGCGGTGCCGATGTCCATCCCGCGGTACAGCTGCATCGAGTCGGCGTTGACGACCTCGCCGCCGAGCTGCCGGGCCAGATGGACGCCCAGATCGGACTTGCCGGCCGCGGTGGGGCCGACGACGGCGATGACCCGCGGTGCGGGGGCTGCGCTTCTCACCGACCCAGTCTCGCAAACGACCCGGGCCGTCCCCGAACGAGCTACGTGACGGCGCCCCCATGGGGGTCGTTGCCTGTTGCGAGGTTCCGGCGACCGGTCACTGAACCGGCGCCTCCGGGGCGGCGCGATGGGACGTTCCGGGCGGCGCGGAATTTCGCCCACACGAGTTAGGCTATGGAGTAGATATGGGCGTTTTTGCAAGGTTTCGCCGGAAAGCCAAGGGGACTGTGGAGGCGTCGACCGAGGAATGCACGGCGGGCTGTGTGACGGTCGGCACCGAGGACGGCGCGTCCGGGGAACCTGCGAAGGACGCTGTGAAGGTGAAGGAGCCAGTGGAGGCGTCCGGGGACGAGGCCACCGGCTCCGTGGACTCCGACGAGAGCAAGGACAGCGCGGACGGCGACGAGGCCGGCTCCGGCTCCGGCTCCGGCTCCGGCTCCGGCTCCGGCTCCGGCTCCGAGAAGGCTCCCCCGGCTTCCGCCGCGGCTGATGCGTCCGGACCGTCGGGCCCTGCGGGCTCCTCCGGGGCGGAGCAGCTCGAGATCCCGAAGCAGCAGTCCGTCGAGGAGGCCGCGGACAACGAAGCCGGCGAAGGCGCCCGTCAGTAGTTCCGGATGAGCGAAGGTGACCCATGGGCATCATGGACACGCTGAAAGCCAAGCTCGCCCCCGCCAGGGAGAAGGTCTCCGACCTCGCCCACCAGCACGGGCACAAGATCGAGCACGGCTTGGACAAGGCCGCACGGTCGGTCGACCATCGGACCAAGGGCAAGTACAGGGACAAGATCGAGTCGGGTACCGGCAAGGCCAAGGAGGCCCTGGACCGCCTCGCCCACAAGGACGACGGCACGCAGAAGGGCGGCGAGGGCACCCCGCCGCCGGCCTCCTGACAGTGCGACGGCGGACGGCCGTGGGGCTAGGGCTCCGCGACCGTTCGCCGTGCACGGGCACCGCCGGCCGGTCGCCGCCGCGCGGTGTTCGCGCGCGAACGCGGTTGCGGCCGCCGCACGTGACCGCCGCCCGCCGCGATCGGGGCCCCGCACACGGGGCGCGGTGTCAGGACCAGGCGGCGACGACGTACCCGACGCCGTACGGGGCGTCCTCGTAGAGGAGTTGTCCGGTCAGGCCGGCGCCTTCGGCAGCGCCCGCGAGGATCTGCCACGGCGCGCGGCCGGCCGCCTGCAGCTCATGGGCCAGTGCCTCGTCGAGCGCGGCGAGCCCCGCGGTGTCCGCCGCGCCGAGCGCCCGGGCGGCCTCCGCGTCGAAGGGCGCCGCCCGTTCGTCCAGATATCCCGGTGCCTTCGGGCTGCGGCAGGCGCTGCCGTCGCCCATGACGAGCAGCGCGACCCGCCGGGCCCGCCCGGCGAGCTCGCGTCCGGCCTCCGCGCAGCGTGCGGCGGCCAGACCGGTGTCGACGGCGAGCCCCTCCACCGGGGCGAAGGACCAGCGTGCACGGTCCAGCAGCCAGGCGCCGACCGCGAGCGCCACGGGCAGCCTTCCCTCCGGCGCGGATCCGCCGGAGGTGCCCAGCGTCACGCGGGTGGCCACGCCGAAGCCCTCGAAGGAACCCCGGGTTCCCTGGCCATGAACGCCGGGCTCCTCGCCGGGGCCGGCGGGGCCCACCACGAACAGCACCTCGGGACGGGACGCGGCCAGCACGCCCAGCGCGTCGGCACACGCGGTCCGGGCCGCGTCGAGTTCGGGCGCGGCGCCGGCGGCCACATCGGGCACGAGGAGCGGAGGGCTGGGGCAGACGGCGGCGGCGACAAGCATGATCGCAGCCTAGTGCGTGGCCCCTGGGCGGGCCGCGACGCCCGGCGGTGACGCACACCGGGCCTCACGGAACCTCACAGCGGTGCCGGACCTCGCCGAACACCCCGCCTCGACCACGCCCCCGCCGGGCTCGGGCGGTTGCCTTCGCCATGCCCTGACACGGCGGCCTCGCCGTACCGGATCAGCCCACAGCCGAGCAGCCGCCCGTCGGGGCGGGCAGCGGGGCCGGGACGCCGATGGTCGGCAGGCCGAGCATCACGCCGGCGGGCTGCTGGGGTGCGGCGTTCCGCTTCTCCCAGGCGTCGCCGGCGCGCGTACGGCGTACGGAGATCGTCTCGCCCTCGGCCAGGAGGTGGTGCGGGGCCGCGTACGTGATCGCGACGGTCACCACGTCGCCCGGGCGTACCTCGTCGGCGGGCTTGGTGAAGTGGACCAGGCGGTTGTCCGGGGCGCGGCCGGAGAGCCGGTGCGTGGCGCCGTCCTTGCGGCCCTCGCCCTCGGCGACCATGACCTCGAGGACGCGGCCGACCTGCTTCTTGTTCTCCTCCCAGGAGATCTCCTCCTGAAGGGCCACCAGCCGCTCGTAGCGCGCCTGGACGACCTCCTTCGGGATCTGCCCGTCCATCTCCGCGGCCGGGGTACCGGGCCGCTTCGAGTACTGGAAGGTGAAGGCCTGGGCGAAGCGGGCCTCGCGCACGACGTGCAGCGTCTGCTCGAAGTCCTCCTCGGTCTCGCCGGGGAAGCCCACGATGATGTCCGTGGAGATGGCGGCGTGCGGGATCGCGGCGCGGACCTTCTCGATGATGCCGAGGTAGCGCTCCTGCCGGTAGGAGCGGCGCATCGCCTTGAGCACCGTGTCCGAGCCGGACTGCAGCGGCATGTGGAGCTGCGGCATCACGTTCGGGGTCTCGGCCATCGCGGCGATCACGTCGTCCGTGAAGTCGCGCGGGTGCGGGGACGTGAAGCGGACCCGCTCCAGGCCCTCGACGTTCCCGCAGGCTCGGAGGAGCTTGGAGAAGGCCTCGCGGTCACCGATGTCGGAGCCGTACGCGTTGACGTTCTGGCCGAGCAGCGTGATCTCCGAGACGCCCTCGCCGACCAGCGCCTCGACCTCGGCGAGGATGTCGCCGGGGCGGCGGTCCTTCTCCTTGCCGCGCAGCGCGGGCACGATGCAGAAGGTGCAGGTGTTGTTGCACCCGACGGAGATGGACACCCAGGCCGCGTACGCGCTCTCGCGGCGCGTCGGCAGCGTGGAGGGGAAGGCCTCCAGCGACTCCGCGATCTCGACCTGCGCCTCTTCCTGGACGCGGGCGCGCTCCAGCAGCACGGGCAGCTTGCCGATGTTGTGCGTGCCGAAGACGACGTCGACCCAGGGCGCCTTCTTGACGATGGTGTCGCGGTCCTTCTGGGCGAGGCAGCCGCCGACGGCGATCTGCATCCCCGGCCGCCTGGCCTTCATCGGGGCGAGCCGCCCGAGATTGCCGTACAGCCTGTTGTCGGCGTTCTCCCGGACCGCGCAGGTGTTGAAGACGACGACATCCGCCTCGCCCTCACCCGTGCCCTCGGGCGCCCGGACATAGCCCGCGTCCTCCAGCAGGCCGGACAGCCGCTCGGAGTCGTGGACGTTCATCTGGCACCCGTAGGTGCGCACCTCGTAAGTCTTCGCGCTCATCTCGCACACCAGGGTACGGGGTGGCGGCCGCCCGCCGCCCCCGTGTTCCCCGGGCGGGAGGCGGAACCCGGCCACGGCCGAGGGCGAGGGCCGGCGCCGGCGGAGCGGGAGGGCCTGGCCAGCACCGCGAGTGAACTGGCAGGATCGCGCCATGCTCCCCGCTCTGTCCCGAATCAGCCGGCGCCGTGCCCTCCAGGGCTCCGTGGCGCTGGCCGTCGTGTGCGGGCTGCTGCTGTGGTGGCTCCTGCCGATGGGCGACAGCAGCCCGAGCGGCCGGCTCACGTTCAGCACGGGTGTGAAGAGCGGTGTGTACCAGCGGTACGGCGACCTCCTCAAGGACGCCCTGGCCCATGATCTGCCGAAGGTCTCGATAGATCTCCGAACGAGCGAGGGTTCCCAGCAGAACCTCGCCCGGGTGGCGAGCGGCGAGGCCGACTTCACGGTCGCGACCGCCGACGCGGTGGCGAAGTACCGGCGGGACGGCAGGCCCGGTGCCGACCGTCTGCGCGGCTGCGCCCGGCTGTACGACGACTACGTGCAGCTGGTCGTGCCCCAGGGCTCGTCCGTGGAGACCCCGGCCGATCTGCGCGGCAAGCGCGTGGGGGTCGGGCAGGAGGGCTCCGGTGTCCGGCTCATAGCGGACCGGGTGCTCACCGCCGCCGGCCTGGACGCCCGCCAGGACATCGACCCGGTGTCCGCCGGCATCGACACCATGCCGGGACGGCTGGAGCGTGGCGAGCTGGACGCCTTCTTCTGGTCCGGGGGACTGCCGACCGCCGCTGTCCAGAACCTGTCGGAACGTTTCCCCGTGCGGCTCGTCCCGGTCGGCGACAAGCTCATCAGCCGCGTCCACGCGACGGGCGACGCGACGCGCTACTACCACTCGGCGGTGATCCCCTCCGACGCCTACCCCAGGATGGGCGCGAGGTCCCCGGTGCAGACCGTCGCCGTGGCCAATCTGCTCGTCACGACGGACAGGGCGGACCCGGAGCTGACCGAGCGGTTCACCCGGACCGTGATCAGGAGCCGGGACCGGATCGGCCGTGAGGTCCACCCGGCCCAGCTCGTCGATCTGCGGACGGCGATCTACACGGACCCGCTGCCGCTGCACGAGGGCGCCCGGCGCTACTACAGCTCGGAGAAGCCGTAGCGCGAGCCCGCCCGGGGCGGGTCGCTCCGGGGGCGGCTGAAGCGGGGGCGGAACGGTGTCCCGAGCGGTGTCACCGGAAGGCCGGACGGGTCGAGTCATCGGGCCCGGACCGCGGCTTCGGACGGAGGGGGCCGCGCGACCGGCCGGATCGAACGCGGGCCGGTGCCGCCGGGGAGGGCCGAGCGTGATTTCGCGCGGTCGGTCCCCGTTCAGGTCATGCGTTCGCGAAGCCCGTACCCGCGCGGAGAGGCCGCGATGCGTGTGCGCCGTCGGTCGCTCTCCGCCCGGAAGCGCTCGTTCCCCGGTCAGGCGGCCGGTCCACAAGCCGGAAGCGGCCGTCCACGTCCCGGCGGCCGGTCCCCCGTACCCCCGTGGCCGTCGGGCGGCCCCGCGCTCAGGACGCCGGCGGATGGCGCGGCAGCGTGACCGTCACCCGCAGTCCGCGGGGTTCGTTGTGCGCGTACGCGATCGAGCCGCCGCCCGCGGA
This sequence comes from Streptomyces sp. HUAS CB01, assembly GCF_030406905.1. Classification (NCBI taxonomy): domain Bacteria; kingdom Bacillati; phylum Actinomycetota; class Actinomycetes; order Kitasatosporales; family Streptomycetaceae; genus Streptomyces; species Streptomyces chengbuensis. The sequence continues at coordinate 5,841,124 of NZ_CP129137.1, read as the reverse complement.
GAGCAGTGCGCGGGTGATGGAGAGGCCGAGGCCGGAGCCCTTCACGTTCTGGTGGCGGCCGCTGCGCCAGAAGCGGTCGCCGATCCGGGTGAGCTCCTCCTCGGTGAGCCCCGGTCCGCCGTCGGCGACCACGACCGTGGAGGTCGTGCCGTCGGCGGACACCGTGACCGTGACCTCCTCCCCCTCGGGCGTGAACTTCAGCGCGTTGTCGATCACGGCGTCCAGGGCGCTGGAGAGCGCGATCGGGTCGGCCCACGCGGTGACGGCCGGTCCGTGCCCGTGGAGCCGGACGCCCTTCTCCTCCGCGAGCGGCCGCCAGGCGGCGACCCGCTCGGCCGTCAGCTCGCCGATGTCGGTGAGCCGGATGTCGGCGGAGGCGTGCTCGGCCAGGGCCAGATCCAGCAGATCGTCCAGGACGCGGGCGAGCCGCTTGCCCTCCGTGCGCACGGAGGCGATCTCCTCGTTGCCCTCGGGCAGTTCGAGGGCGAGGAGCTCGATCCTCAGCAGCAGGGCGGCGAGGGGGTTGCGGAGCTGGTGGGAGGCATCGGCGACGAAGGCGCGCTGCTGCTCCAGCACCAACTCGACGTTGTCGGCCATCTCGTTGAACGACCGGGCCAGCCGGCGGAGTTCCGGCGGGCCACCCGCAGCCGCGACGCGGGAGTTCATCCGGCCGGTCGCGATGTCGTGGGTGGCGGCGTCGAGGACGCGCACCGGCCTGAGCACCCAGCCGGTGAGCCGGAACGCCGCACCCACGGCGACGAGCATCGCCGCGGACTCGCCGGCCGCGATCAGCAGCCATCCGCGCAGGATGCGGGAGCGCAACTGCCCCGTGGGAGAGTCGGTGACGACGACCGCGACGACGTCGCCGTCCCGCACCACCGGCGAGGCCACGACGATCCGGCCGTCCTGCTGCCAGGGCCAGACCTGCGGCGGATCGTGGCTGCGGCGGCCGAGCAGGGCCTCGGCGAACGCCTGGCGCCCCACCCCGGTCTCCGGCACCTCCCAGTGCCAGGGGGCCCGGGCCATGGCGGCGTCGCTGCGATGGAAGACGCCGGCGTGGATGCCGTACACGTCGTTGTAGCGGGTCAGTTCCTCTTCGAGGGTCGTACGGCGCTCGTCCTGCCCCGTGACGCCCTCGGTGACGAACTGGGCCTGGGCGGCGAAGCGCGCCGTGTCGTCCAGCCGGTCGACCACCACCTGCTGCTGCTCGGCCGCCGCCAGGCTCACGGCGAGCGGGAAGCCCAGGGCCAGCAGGACGCCGGCCATGAGGACGATGAGGAGCGGAAGGAGGCGTGTACGCAAGGGGAGCGCGGGCCTTTACGCGACGGGGGTGACGAGGCGGTAGCCGACGCCGCGCACGGTCTCGATGAGGGCGGGCATGGCGAGCTTGGAACGCAGCGACGCCACGTGCACCTCGAGTGTCCGGCCGGTCCCCTCCCAGCTGGTGCGCCACACCTCGCTGATGATCTGCTCCCGGCGGAAGACGACCCCGGGCCGCTGCGCGAGCAGTGCCAGCAGGTCGAACTCCTTGCGGGTGAGCTGGACGTCCGTCCCGTCGACACTGACGCGGCGCGTGGGCAGCTCTATGGTGACCGTGCCGAGCCTGAGCGCGCTGTCGGAGGCCGACGCGGGCTCCTCGCCGGGCGCGGTGCGCCGGCTGACGGCGTGGATGCGGGCGAGCAACTCCCCCGTGTCGTACGGCTTCACGACGTAGTCGTCGGCCCCGAGGTTCAGCCCGTGGATGCGGGAGCGCACGTCGCCCCGCGCGGTGACCATGATCACCGGCGTGGTGGTGAGCTTCCGGATCTTCCCGCACACCTGGTAGCCGTCCTGGTCGGGCAGTCCGAGGTCGAGCAGGACGACGCCGAAGGGAGCCTTGCCCTCCGCGGCGGCCGGGAGCACGGCCTGCAGCGCCTCTTCGCCGTTGCGGGCGTGGGTGACCTGGAAACCGTGCCGTGCGAGCACCGCGGACAGGGCCGCGGCGACGTGGTCGTCGTCCTCGACAAGCAGAAGTCTCACAGTGGCCCCCCTCCCGGGCGTAGCTCTCGCGTTGTTACCAGGGCATAAAGACCGATAGGCGCACCATGCGTCAAGGGGGTTACCGGCGACCTGGGGTTTTTCGTTATCCACCCGGTACTGGGGGCACCGCCCTGTTCACCCAGTGTGTCCGGTTGCAGCCGGATCGTTATGCTCAATTTCCGCTCAGATGTAATGACGGTGGTCGGAGCACGTCATTAAGGTCCTCCCAACCGAGGAGGACGGAGCAAGAAGCCGATGAGCGGAGTATCAGTGACCAAGGGCGCCGAGGACGCCGTGCCGGCCACGACGGACCTGGTCGTACTGAGCAACGTCAACAAGCACTTCGGCGCGCTGCATGTACTCCAGGACATCGACCTGACGATCGCGCGCGGCGAGGTCGTTGTCGTCATCGGGCCCTCCGGGTCCGGCAAGTCCACGCTGTGCCGCACCATCAACCGGCTGGAGACGATCGACTCCGGCTCGATCACGATCGACGGAAAGCCGCTGCCCGACGAGGGCAGGGAGCTGGCCCGGCTGCGCGCCGACGTCGGCATGGTCTTCCAGTCGTTCAACCTCTTCGCACACAAGACGGTGCTGGAGAACGTCATGCTGGGCCAGCTGAAGGTCCGCAGGACGGACAAGAAGGCCGCCGAGGAGAAGGCGCGCAGCCTGCTCGACCGGGTGGGCGTCGGCTCGCAGGCCGACAAGTACCCGGCGCAGCTCTCCGGCGGCCAGCAGCAGCGCGTCGCGATCGCCCGGGCCCTGGCGATGAACCCCAAGGTCATGCTGTTCGACGAGCCCACGTCCGCGCTCGACCCCGAGATGATCAACGAGGTCCTCGAGGTCATGCAGCAGCTGGCGCGGGACGGCATGACGATGGTCGTCGTCACCCACGAGATGGGCTTCGCGCGCAGCGCCGCCAACCGCGTCGTCTTCATGGCCGACGGCAAGATCGTCGAAGAGGCCACGCCGGAGGAGTTCTTCAGCAACCCGCGCAGCGACCGGGCCAAGGACTTCCTTTCGAAGATCCTGCACCACTGAACCCAGCCGTTCCTGGGCATCGTTGGCCCCGGGCAGGGTTCTGCTGATCGCACACATCACGTCTAACCAAGGGAAGTTCACATGAAGCTCCGTAAGGCCTCCGCCGCCGCGGCCGCCGCAGTCGCGCTCGCTCTGACCGTCACCGCCTGTGGCTCCGGCAAGAAGGACGACGCGGCCGGCGGCGGTTCCGCCGGCGGCGGCGACAAGATCACGATCGGTATCAAGATCGACCAGCCGGGCATCGGCCTGAAGACCCCGGACGGCAAGTACCAGGGCTTCGACGTGGACGTGGCCAAGTACGTGGCCAAGGAGCTCGGTTACGAAGAGGGCGACATCGTCTTCAAGGAGACCAAGAGCGCCGACCGCGAGACCGCGATCGAGCGCGGCGACGTCAAGTTCATCGTCGCCTCGTACTCGATCAACGACAAGCGCCTGGCCAAGGTGGACTTCGCCGGCCCGTACCTGCTGGCCCACCAGGACATCCTCGTCCGCGCCGACGACGACTCCATCAAGTCCCCGGCCGACCTGAACAACAAGAAGCTCTGCTCGGTCACCGGTTCGACCTCGGCGCAGAACGTCAAGGACAAGCTCGCCCCGAAGGCGCAGCTCCAGGAGTTCGGCGGCTACTCCGAGTGCCTGACCGGCCTGGAGAACAAGGTCGTCGACGCGCTCACCACCGACGACTCCATCCTCGCCGGCTACGCCGCGCAGGAGTCCTTCAAGGGCAAGTTCAAGCTCGCCGGCTTCAAGATGAGCAACGAGAACTACGGCATCGGCCTGAAGAAGGGCGACACCGAGCTCAAGGACAAGATCAACAAGGCGCTGGAGAAGATGGTCCAGGACAAGTCCTGGGACAAGGCCGTGGAGGCCCACTTCGGCCCGGCCGGCTACAAGAACGAGCCCGCCCCGAAGATCGGCAACATCGTCAAGTAACCCCTGGCCGACCGGGCGCGCCGCCGCTGACGGCGGCGGCGCGCCGAGTCCTTCCCACTCGCAGACGCGGAAGCGCGGGAGATCGTGTTCGACTTTCTTGATATGGACGCCCTGCTGGGCGCCTTCTGGGTGACGGTGAAGCTCACCGTCTACTCGGCCATCGGCTCCCTCATATGGGGAACGCTGCTGGCCGGCATGCGGGTCAGCCCGGTGCCGCTGATGCGGGCCGTCGGCACCGCGTACGTGAACGTCGTGCGTAACATCCCGCTCACCGTCGTCATCCTCTTCACATCGCTGGGGCTCTTCCAGACGCTGGGCGTCACCCTGGGCGGGGACGACTTCACGGTGATCAACTTCCGGCTGGCGGTGCTCGGCCTGATCGCGTACACCGCGGCCTTCGTGTGCGAGGCGCTGCGGTCCGGCATCAACACCGTGCCCGTCGGCCAGGCGGAGGCGGCCCGCGCCCTGGGACTGAGCTTCTCGCAGGTACTCACGCTCATCGTCCTCCCCCAGGCCTTCCGGTCGGTCGTCAACCCGCTGGCGAACGTGCTGATCGCCCTGACCAAGAACACCACCGTCGCCTCGGTGATCGGTGTCGCCGAGGCCTCGCTCCTGATGAAGGAGTGGATCGAGACGTACGCCGCCCTGATCCCGATCGTCGCGGTCTTCGCGTTCGGCTTCATCTGCCTGACGCTGCCGACCGGACTGGTCCTCGGCTGGGTGAGCAAGAAGGTGGCGGTGAAGCGATGACTTCCGTTCTCTACGACGCGCCGGGCACGCGTGCCAAGCGGCGCAACATCGGCTACACCGCCCTGTTCCTGGCCGTGCTCGCCCTGGTCGTGTGGTGGGTCTACGACGGTCTGAGCTCCAAGGGCCAGCTCGACTGGGTCAAGTGGGAGCCGTTCTTCACGAGCTCCCAGCCATACACGACCTACCTCTGGCCGGGACTGCAGAACACGCTGATCGCCGCGACCTTCGCGCTGGCCATCGCACTGCCGCTCGGTGCGGTCTTCGGCATCGCCCGGCTCTCCGACCACCGTTCGGTCCGCGGCGTCGCGGGGACGGTCGTGGAGTTCTTCCGCGCCATCCCCGTGCTGATCCTGATGCTGTTCGCCAACGCGGCCTACTCCGACTTCACCGACATCAGCAGCGATGTGCGCCCGCTGTACGCGGTGGTCACTGGTCTGGTGCTGTACAACGCCTCGGTCCTCGCCGAGATCGTCCGGGCCGGTATCCAGTCCCTGCCGCGCGGCCAGACGGACGCCGCCAAGGCGATCGGCATGCGCAAGGGCCAGACGATGCGGCACGTGCTGCTGCCGCAGTCGGTGACGGCCATGCTTCCGGCGATCGTCAGCCAGATGGTCGTCATCGTGAAGGACACCGCTCTGGGCGGCGCGATGCTCTCCTTCTCCGAGCTCCTGGCCTCGGTGCGGCCGATGAGCGCCAACTACGGCGCCAACACGATCGCCAGCTTCACCGTCGTCGCCGTCATCTTCGTCGCCCTGAACTTCGCCCTCACCTCCGCCGCGGGGTGGCTGGAGCGCAGACTGCGGCGCGGCAAGAAGACCACGGGCGCCGTCGTCCACGCCGGCCCCGGCGGCGGACTGGAGACCGTGGGACCCGCCGACGGTATCTCCACACAGGGTGATTTCAAGTCTGACGCCTGAGGCGGGGGCTGACCCCACGACGGCCAGGACCGGACCGAAGGGCGGCGGCGCGAGAGCGCCGCCGCCCTTCGTCGCTTGACGGGGACACCGGCAGTGGGTTGCATACGTTCTGTGATCGCACACCGGGCGCCAGCCGGCCCATTCCCCCTGTTCCCTCCGTCCCGGCAGGTCTCAGGAGCAGCGCCGTGGACCCGGTGATCGTCGTCGGCGCGGGTCCGGTCGGGCTCGTGCTCTCCCTCGCCCTCGCCGCTCAGGGCGTGCCCTCCGTGGTCATCGACGAGGGTGAGGGCAAGGACGGGCCGCGCCCCGCGCGCACCGTCGTCCTGCGCGCCGACACCGCGGCCCTCGCCGAACGGCTGGGCTGCGCGACGATCCGTGACGAAGGGGCCCGCTGGGTCGGCTGGCGTTCACTGCGCCGCAAGCAGGAGCTGCGCCGGGTGGAGTTCCAGGGGGAGGATCTGCCCGCGCCCGTGCACCTCCCGCAGCACGCGCTGATGCGGGGGCTGCGGGACGCCGTGGACACCAACGGCCTGGTGCAGGTCGCCACGCACAGCCGGCTCGACGCCCTGGAGCAGGACGGAAGCGGCGTCACCGCACACACTCGCGGGCCCGAGGCGACCTGGTGGCGCGGGAGTTTCCTGGTCGGCTGCGACGGGGCCAGGTCGACGGTCAGGAAGCTGCTCGGGATCCGCTTCCCCGGCCGGACCGCCGTGGAACGCCACGCCGTCGCGGCCCTGCGCACCGAACTCCCCTGGCCCGGCGAAGGCGTGCTGCACCGACTGCCGCCGTGGCGCGCGGTCGGCGACGAGGTGACCGCACGGCCGCTGCCCGACGGCGTCTGGCGGCTGGACTGGCTGCTGCCCGCACGCGGCGAACTGGTCACGCCCGACGCGCTGGTGTCACGGGTCCGGGACACCCTGGCGGGCTGGTGCGACGGGCCGCCGCAGTACGACCTGCTCGACACCGGGGTCCACACCCTGCACCACCGGCTGGCCCGGCGGTGGCGGGTGGACCGGGCCTTTCTCGCCGGGGACGCGGCCCATCTCCTCGGCGCGGTCGGCACCCAGGGCGTCGACGAGGGGGTGCGCGACGCCGACAACCTGGCGTGGAAGCTGGCCCAGGCCTGGCACCACGGCGCCTCCGACACCCTGCTCGACAGCTACCAGGCGGAACGGCGCACCGCGGTGGCGGCACGGCTGCGGGCCGCCGACCAGTCCCTGCCGATACTGCGCGGCACCGGCGGCCTGCGCACCTATCTGCCGGGCGCCGCCCGTGGGCACGACACCCTGCTGACGGACGGGCATCTGGGGCTCGGCGCGCTCGGCGCGCCCCCCGCATATCCGTACTCCCCCCTCGCGGCCCCGTACACCGAGGCGCACACCGCGGTCGGTACGCCGGTCGGCGCACCGGTCTCGGACGTCGCCGTGACGACCCCCGACGGCACGACCTCCCGGCTGCGGGACCGGCTGGGCAGGGCCCGGCTGCTGGTCGTGCTGATCGCTCCCGGCACGGGGGTGTGGGACCGGCGCCACTGGGTGACGGCGGGCGTCATGCCCCGGCTCGCCTCGACGGTGTCGGAGCTGCCCGCTCGGGCGGAGCTGCTCGTCGCCGAGTCCTATCCGGGGGCTTCGGCGCACACGGTGCTGCTGGTCAGGCCGGACGGACACCTCGTGGCGGCCTTCGGCGGCGTGCGTCCGGCCGAGCTGCACGCGGCGGCCGACGCGGTGCGCGGGGGTGCGCCCGGAGCCTCGGAGGCACGCTCCGAGCACGCCGCCGCCCGTTCGGACTGACCATCCGCCCGCACTGCGGACATCAATTGACCGGTGCGGGCGCCCATGGTGTACTCCGGAACGTGACCGACACCGATGTGCGCCTGTGGCGGAGGGTCCACATGGACCTGCTCCGCTACGCGGGCTGCGTGTGTCGACCGTCCTGCTGACTTCGCCTTCTTCTTTCTTCCCCCGCTTCCACGGCCGCGTTCGCGCACGGGTCCCCCCGTGGGCGAAACGCCTCGGCCGTGGGCGTCTCAGCGAGTCCCAGGGCGGTTCCCGTGACCCAGTCTGTCCCCGTACCCACGCAAGCGGCCGCGCCGACCGCGGCCGCCCTCCTCGACTTCGTGCGGCGCGCCGCTGCCGACACCGAACTGATCGCCTCGCTGCCACTGGACCCCGAGGGCCGCACCTGGGTGCGACTGGAAGGGCCCGGCGGCAGTGAGGCGTGGCTGATCGCCTGGCCTCCTGGCACCGGCACCGGTTGGCACGACCACGCGGAGTCGGTCGGCGCCTTCGCCACCGCGTCGGGCGAGCTGAAGGAGAACTCCCTCGCGGTCCGGCTCCCCGCGAGCGGATGGAAGACCCTGGAGCTGGCGGAGGACGTCGACCGGGAACGGCGCCTCGGCCCCGGCGTGGGGCGGGCGTTCGGCAGGCACCATGTCCACGAGGTGCTCAACGAGTCCACGACGGAGCATGCGATCTCGGTCCACGCGTACCATCCGCCGCTGCCGCTGCTCCGGCGGTTCAGCAGGACCGGCGCGATGCTCCGTCTCGAGCAGGTCGAGCGTCCGGAGGACTGGCAGTGAGTGAACGGCCGGTGGGTATCGACGAGTTGCTCGAACGGGTACGAGAGGGGCTGGACCGGGTCGAACCGCGTGAGGCGTTCGACGCGGCCGCTGACGGTGCCCTGCTTGTCGACATCCGCTACGCGGCACTGCGCGACCGGGACGGCCTGATCCCCGGCGCGCTCGTCGTCGAACGCAATGAGCTCGAGTGGCGGCTGGACCCACTGGGCAGCCATCGCGCGCCGCAGGCCACCAGCCATGACCTGCGTGTCGTGGTCGTCTGCAACGAGGGGTACGCCTCGTCCCTCGCGGCGGTCTCGCTCCGGCAGCTCGGGCTGCACCGCGCGACCGATCTGATCGGCGGTTTCCAGGCGTGGCGTGCGGAGGGCCTGCCGGTGAGCGAGCCGGGGGTGGCGGCCCGGGGCGGGTTGCGAAAGTAGCTCCGTCCGCCGCAGGGCGGGGCCTGCGGCGTCCGGTGCGTGCGATCGCAGGACGGAGGATCGTCCTCGTACTGGACGCACGTGGATGACTCCGGCAACGCAGCGAGCGTGCGGGCCAGGCGTCGCGGGCCGGGAGGGACTTTCGCCACACGTCCCAGGCCGGCCCTGCCGATGTGCGCGCGGGCGTACGCCTGACGGCCCGTGGGACACGACATGCCGCCGCGAACGACATTGCCCGTGCGCGTCGGTCGACACTGCCCCCCTGGCGCAGACGGCACTGAAGCGGACCGGCATCCCGGGACGTGGTCTCCCTCGCCCCTTCCCCTCCGGGGACACCGGTCCGCTCCTGTGGCCGTGGTGGCCGCCGGCCCCTCGTGGCCGGCGGCGAAAGCACGGCGGTCGCCCTGCCGAACACCCGGGCGGTTCCGGGTGGCAAGGGGAGGGCTCTGTGCCGTGACGGGGTGAAACTCATGAACGAATCGGGCTCGGAGGTCCCGGCGATCGGTGCACCGGGTGAAGCCCACCTCTGTCGTCGGCCCGTAGGGCCGGGCAGTTCAGCCCCGCACTGATCTGACCTGACGTGCACTCACCGGCGGCCGGCTAGGACAGACCGTCCAGACCCTCGGTGTCCTCGCCCTCCTCCTCCAGGGCCCTGCGGACCACCCGCAGGGCCATGCCCTCCGGGTATCCCTTGCGCGCGAGCATGCCCGCGAGGCGGCGGAGTCGGCGGTCCCGGTCGAGACCCCGGGTGGAGCGGAGTTTCCTGGCGACCAGTTCACGTGCCGTCTCCTCCTCCTGGTCGGAGTCGAGCCGGCCGAGCGCCTCGTCGATCAGCGCCGGGTCGATGCCCTTCGTACGCAGCTCACGGGCGAGGGCCCGGCGGGCCAGTCCGCGGCCGTGGTGGCGTGACTCCACCCAGGCCCCCGCGAACGCCGCGTCGTCGATGAGACCGACGTCCTCGAAGCGGGACAGCACCTCATCGGCGACCTCGTCCGGGATCTCGCGCTTGCGGAGCGCCTCGGCGAGTTGTTTCCGGGTCCGCGGGGTGCCGGTGAGCAGGCGCAGACAGATCGCCCGCGCCCTCTCCGCCGGGTCCTGGGGCGGCAGCTCCTCATCGGCCCTCGACGATGCGGAGCTGCCGCCCGGCCAATCCGCGGTACGCCGCGTGCTCGGATCGGGCACGATGCCGGTCAGCCCTTGGCCGCCGCAGCCGTCTTGGTGGCCTTCGCCGCCTTGGTGGCGGGCGCGGGCACCGACTTGGCGGGAGCATCGGCCGGAGCGCCTGCGCTCGTCGCGTCCGCGCCGGGCTCGGCAGCCGGGGCCTCGGTGCTGCTCACTCCGACGCCCAGCTTCTCCTTGATCTTCTTCTCGATCTCGTCGGCGAGGTCGGGGTTGTCCTTCAGGAAGTTCCGCGCGTTCTCCTTGCCCTGGCCGAGCTGGTCGCCCTCGTACGTGTACCAGGCGCCGGCCTTGCGGACGAAGCCGTGCTCCACGCCCATGTCGATCAGCCCGCCCTCACGGCTGATGCCCTGGCCGTAGAGGATGTCGAACTCGGCCTGCTTGAACGGCGGCGCGACCTTGTTCTTCACGACCTTGCAGCGGGTGCGGTTGCCGACGGCCTCGGTGCCGTCCTTCAGGGTCTCGATGCGGCGGATGTCGATGCGCACCGAGGCGTAGAACTTCAGCGCGCGGCCACCGGTCGTGGTCTCGGGCGAGCCGAACATCACGCCGATCTTCTCGCGCAGCTGGTTGATGAAGATCGCCGTGGTCTTGGACTGGTTGAGCGCGCTGGTGATCTTCCGCAGGGCCTGGCTCATCAGCCGGGCCTGGAGACCGACATGGGAGTCGCCCATCTCGCCCTCGATCTCCGCACGCGGCACGAGCGCGGCGACGGAGTCGATGACGATGAGGTCGAGCGCACCGGAGCGGACCAGCATGTCGACGATCTCGAGCGCCTGCTCACCGTTGTCCGGCTGGGACAGGATGAGGTTGTCGATGTCGACGCCGAGCTTCTTCGCGTACTCGGGGTCGAGGGCGTGCTCCGCGTCGACGAAGGCGACCTGGCCGCCCGCCTTCTGCGCGTTGGCGACGGCGTGCAGGGTCAGAGTCGTCTTGCCGGAGGACTCCGGGCCGTAGATCTCCACCACACGGCCGCGCGGCAGGCCACCGACGCCGAGCGCGACGTCGAGCGCCGTCGAGCCGGTCGGGATGACCTCGATGGGCTCCCTCGACCGCTCGCCCATGCGCATCACGGCGCCCTTGCCGAACTGTCGTTCAATCTGCGCGAGCGCGGCGTCGAGCGCCTTCTCGCGGTCGGTTCCTGCCATGGGTTCCACCCGGTTTGCTTGAGTCGATCGCTTCACGTCAAAGACGCTAACCCCTGCCACTGACAATGCGCCCCGACGTCCCTCCAACCTGTGGACAACCCGGTGAAATCCCCGGGATTCCAAGGCCGGACTCACATAAGAATGGATGTTCGATTTTGGTGTCAAGCGCGCCACACGCACCGCGCGCCCCGGCCCCGCGGGGCAGCCGGGAGGGCACGGACAGGCCGCCGGGGCGGCACGGACAGCCGTCGCGGAGGGCGCCAGGGTCGCGGAGGGTTCCTTCAGCGCCGCTCCGCCCGTCCCCTCAGGCGCCGCTCTCCCCCTCGGCCGCCGTCCCGTCCTTCTTGCTGCGCAGCGCCCGCTGGACCCGGGCGAGCACCGCCTCACCGTGTCTCCGGTGCCCGTGGACCCGCGGGTCCTCCGTCACGGTGTAGCGCTTCACATACGCGCCGAGGAACGCCTGCAGCGTGGCGACGGCCGGGATCGCGATCAGCGCGCCGACGGCTCCCAGCAGCGCGGTACCGGCGATGACTGATCCGAACGCCACCGCCGGATGGATGTCCACCGTCTTGGCGGTCAGCTTCGGCTGCAGCACGTAGTTCTCGAACTGCTGGTAGATCAGCACGAAGCCCAGCACCCACAGCGCGTACCAGGGGTTGATCGTGAAGGCGATCAGCATCGGCAGCGCGCCCGCGAGATACGTGCCGATGGTGGGGATGAACTGCGACACCAGCCCCACCCACATGGCCAGCGCAGGGGCGTACGGCACATCCAGCATCGCCAGCAGCACGTAGTGGGCGACGCCCGAGATCAGCGCCATCAGCCCGCGCGAGTACAGATAGCCGCCGGTCTTGTCGACGGCGATCTCCCAGGCCCGCAGCACCTCGGCCTGCTTCGACGGCGGCAGCACCGAGCACAGCGCGCGCCGCAGCCTCGGCCCGTCCGCCGCGAAGTAGAAGGAGAAGAGGAAGATCGTCAGCAGCTTGAACAGCCCGCCGAGCACCGTCGCCGAGACGTCGAGCACGCCGGTCGCGCTGTTCTGCACGTACTTCTGCAGCCAGTCGGAACGCAGCAGGCTGTCCTGGATCGCGACTCTCGACAGTTCGCTGTGGAAGGTCTTGTTGATCCAGTTGATCACCTGGTCCAGGTACTGGGGGAAGTCCTCGACCATCTCGACGATCTGACCGGCCAGCATCGAGCCGAGCGCCACGACGAAGCCCACGCTCGCGGCCAGCACCACGATGAAGACGAGGAACGTGGCGATGCCGCGACGCACCCCGCGGGCCGCCATCCGGCCCACGGCCGGCTCGATCGCGAGCGCCAGGAAGAACGCGATCAGCACGTTGATCAGCAGGCCGATCAGCTGGTGGAAGGCCCAGCTGCCGAGCTGGAAACAGCCGTAGAGCGCCAGCGCCAGCACCATGGCCCGGGGCAGCCAGCGGGGCATCCGTCCCGGTGCGGCCGCCGTGACGGCGGTCCCGCCGGTACCGGCGCCACCGTCGGGCGCGGTGGCGGGCGAGGGGACCTTCACCGGGGCGCCGGCCCCTGCCGTGCCGCCCCCGATGTCGTCGTCGGGCCGCCCGGCCTCCGCGTACTGCGTGGTCGGGCGGTTCTCGTCCTGGGCGGTCTCGTCATTCGCTGCCACGGAGCAAGTCTCGCCTACCGCGGGAACAACCGGCACGGCCCTGTGGACAACGCCCGGACCACGGGCCCGCCGGCCCGGTGCCCGTCCCACCGGCGCGGGCCCGGCCGAGCGCGCCGGTGGCGGGACGACAGCCGGATCCGGGGCTCAGCGCTTGTCCGCGGGGATGCCGACCGCGGCGCAGACCCCGCGCCAGACGTCCTTCGTCTCCCAGCCGGCGGCCAGTGCCTCGTGCACCGTACGGCCCCCGAGCTCGGTCATCACATGGTCGCGTGCGAAGGAGTCGGCGTACACCGCACCGAAGTGCTCTTCCATCCGCTCCCAGAAAATCGTCAACCGCATGACACCAGTATCCGCCCCCTGAGAGTGCAGACCGGTCCGTCGGCCTTGTGCGAAGCCCGTTCGCCCCTACCGTCGGAGCATGGCTGGAACACCTCTGGCACGGGCTGAGCGGTTCATCTGGCTCACGGCCCGCGTTCTCGAACAGCGGCGGTTCGCGTACCACTTCCTGGGTGCGGCGGCGGAGCCGGTCGAGGCGGCGCTGACCGCGTACCTCAATGAGGACGGCGGCTACGGCCACGCCCTGGAACCCGATCTCCGCGGCCCCGCGAGCCAGCCGCTGCACACGGCGCACGCCCTGCGCGTGCTGGACTCCATCGGGCGCTGCGGCGGACTGCGCGCGGAGCGCATCTGCCGCTACCTGACGAACGTGGCCACCCGGGACGGCGCCCTGCCCGTGATCCATCCCTCGCAGCGCGGCTACCCGACGGCGCCGTTCATCCCCATCGTGTCCGATCCGCCCAGTGAGCTGCTGGCCACGGGGCCCGTGGTGGGCCTGCTGCACCGGAACCAGGTGTGGCACGCGTGGCTGTTCCGGGCGACCGACTTCTGCTGGGCGGCGGTGGAGGGGCTGCAGAAGTCGCACCCGTACGAGATCCAGGCGGCTGTCGCGTTCCTGGACGGTGTCCCGGACCGGTCGCGGGCCGAGGAGGCCGCGGACCGGCTCGGCAGGCTCGTCCGCGAACAGCGGCTGGTGGTGCTCGACCCGGACCGGTCCGACGAGTACCCCGTCGCCGCGGGCTATGCGCCGGGCGAGTACCACTACCCCCACGACTACGCACGCGTGCCGGGTTCACTGGCACGGCGCTGGTTCACGGACGAGGAGATGGACCGGTCGCTGGACCACCTCGCCCGTGAGCAGCAGGAGGACGGCGGCTGGCCCGTTCGGTGGCGCCAGTGGGCGCCGAGCACCGCCCTGGAGTGGCGTCCGGTCGTGACGGTCGAGGCACTGCGCACACTGCGCGCGCACGGACGCGTGCTGCGCTGAGCCGGTTACCCGCCCCTTTCACGCGCCCCTTGCCGACGCCCGTCCCGCCGGACGCATCACACGCTCCCCGCGTCGGCCCCGCTCACCGGGGCCGCGCGAGGGGCGCCCGGATTCAGCCCCCGAGGGCACGCACCCCCGCGGTCACCGCCACGGCGGCGGCGACCACGACGAGGAACGGCGCCCTGAGGACCAGCGCGACGGCCGCAGCGGCCAGTCCGGCCGCACGCGCGTCCAGCACCACCGCGTCGCCCGCACCGAAGGTCTGCTGGGCGGTGAGCGCCGCCAGCAGGGCGACCGGGAGCAGGGCGGCGAGCCGCTGGACGAGCGGGCGCTCCAGCACACCGGCCGGCACCAGCAGGCCCGCGAGTTTGACGAGGTAGCAGGCGGCGGCGGTCACTCCGATCGCGATCCAGACGTTCAACGCTCCGTTCCCTTCCGCTGGGTGGTGGTCGTCCGGCCCTGCCACCAGAGGACGGCGGGCGCGGCGAGCGCCGCGACGAGCACCGGCACTCCGGCGGGGAGCACCGGCAGCAGTCCGAGCCCGAGGGCGACGGCGATGCCCGCGACCACCCGCTCGGTCGTCGTGCGCAGCATGGGGGCCAGCAGGGCCAGGAAGACCGCGGGCCCGGCCGCGTCCAGTCCCCAGGCGTTCGTGTCGCCGATGGCCTCGGCGCCGAGCGCACCGAGCAGTGTGGTGAGGTTCCACAGCACGTAGAGGGTGAGCCCGGTGACGGTGAAGCCGATCCGCGCGGCCCGGCGGGTGGGCTGGGCCAGGGCCACCGCGGTGGTCTCGTCGATGACCCAGTGGGCGGCGAAGGGACGTACGGCGCGGCGCACGGCGAGGAGCTGGGAGAGCCGCAGGCCGTAGAAGGCGTTGCGGGTACCGAGGAAGAAGGCCCCGGCGGCGGCCGTGAACGGGTTGCCGCCCGCGGCGAGCGCGCCGACCAGGGCGAACTGCGAGGCGCCGGTGAAAACGAGCAGGCTCAGGGCGCAGATCTGCAGGACGTCGAGTCCGGCGCCCGCGGCGGTCACGCCGAAGGCGAAGCCGGACAGGCCGACGGCGACGCCCACGCCGAGGGCGTCCCGCACGACGGCGGAGTCGGCCTTCACCGGTGCGTCGGCGGTCGTCCGCGGCCCGGACCCACCGGCCGCGGCGCGCCCTTCGCCGTCGATGGGTATTTCTGCTGATGCTGTCTGTTCTGGCACGTCAGGGACGGTACGGGACCGGACGGCGAGCGGTCTTGTACGTTCTTGCGCACGCCACCCCCTCCCCTCCCGGCCCCGCGCCCTCCCTCCGCTCCCGCTCGACCGGCACATCGGCCCAGGCCGCATCGCGGTGTGCGACCGCTCACCCCAGGGGTACGGGCCTCACCCCGGCCGGCCGACCCCTCGCCCCCGCTGATAGGCACCCGGGGGCACCCCGACGATCCGTGTGAAGTGGCGGTTGAGGTGCGGCTGGTCGGCGAAGCCGACCGCGGCGGCCGCCAGGGCCGGAGCCTCGCCCGCGTCCAGCAGCCCCCGGGCCCGCCGGACGCGCGCGTCGGTGAGCCAGGTGTGCGGTGGCATCCCGTAGCGGTCGCGGAAGGCCCGCAGCAGGGCGAACGGGCTGGTGCCCAGCTCGGCGGCGAGGGCCTGGAGCGTGGGCGGGTCCTCCATCCGCTCCTCCAGCACCGCCCGGGCGCGTGCCGCGTGGCGCGCGCCCGCCGTGAGCGGTTCGCGCGCCGGGAGGCTGCTCCCGTGGTTGCGCAGCAGCCGCGCCACCATGATCCGCAGCACGCTGTCGGCGGCGAGCGCGTTGCCCTCCTCGGCCGCGCGGTGGACCTCGCGGATCAGCCGGGCCGCCTGCTGGTCGACCACATCGGTCGCCGCGAAGCCGGCGGTACCCCTGATCGTCGTGGTCTCCGCCGCTATCTCTGCCACCACCTGGGACGACGGGTAGAGCGTCGAGTACACCCAGCCCTCCGCCACCCCGGCCCGGGCGGTGTGCGGAACCTCCGGATTGATCATCACGACCATGCCCGGCCCGGCGTGCACCACACCGCCCGGGAGCCCGACGTCCTCGACCCCGCGCGTGATGGTCCCGAAGACGTAGCCCTCGTGGCTGTGGCGGGGAAAGGTGTGCCGCACGTACCGGGCCCGGAGCAGATCGATCCCCGGCAGCCGTTCGTGCTGCCAGTACCGCGCCCACTCACCCTCGGCCATGTCGACATTCTCGCAGGTCCGGGTGCTTGTCAGTGGGGCGGTGCACGATGGGTGTCATGACCGGCAGTGCGCTCGACAGCTTCGCCCCCGCGACCCGCGGCTGGTTCACGGGGGCCTTCAGTGCGCCCACCGCGGCCCAGGAGGGCGCGTGGCGGGCGATCGGCCGCGACGCGGACGTGCTGGTCGTCGCCCCGACCGGTTCCGGGAAGACCCTCGCCGCGTTCCTGGCCGCCCTCGACGCTCTGACCTCCACCCCGCCGCCGGCGGACGTCAAGAAGCGCTGCCGCGTGCTGTACGTGTCGCCGCTGAAGGCCCTCGCGGTCGACGTCGAGCGCAATCTCCGCAGCCCGCTGACCGGGATCCGGCAGGAGGCCGTGCGGCTCGGTCTTCCCGAGCCCGAGGTGCGCGTCGGCATCCGGTCCGGTGACACCCCCGCGGCCGAGCGGCGGGCGCTCGCGACGCGTCCGCCGGACATCCTGATCACCACCCCCGAGTCGCTGTTCCTGATGCTCACCTCGTCCACCCGTGAGGCGCTGAGCGGCATCGAGACGGTGATCGTGGACGAGGTGCACGCGGTCGCCGGCACCAAACGGGGCGCGCACCTGGCGCTGTCCCTGGAGCGGCTGGACGAGCTGCTGCCGCGTCCCGCCCGCCGGATCGGCCTCTCGGCGACCGTCCGGCCGGTGGACGAGGTGGCGCGCTATCTGTCTCCGCGGCGCAAGGCGGAGATCGTGCAGCCGCCGTCCGGCAAGGAGTTCGACCTCTCCGTCGTCGTCCCGGTCGAGGACATGGGCGAGCTCGGCGGCTCCCCCGCCTCCGAGCCGGACAGCCCGGGCGAGAAGCCGTCCATCTGGCCGCAGGTGGAGGAGCGGATCGCCGACCTGGTGCAGGCCCACCGCTCGACGATCGTCTTCGCGAACTCCCGCCGCCTCGCGGAGCGGCTGTGCAACCGGCTCAACGAGATCGCCTACGAACGGACGGTGGGAGAGCCGCTTCCCGAGGGCGCCCCGCCGGCCGAGATCATGGCGCAGTCCGGGGCGGCGCAGGGCGCGCCCCCGCTGCTCGCCCGCGCGCACCACGGCTCGGTCTCCAAGGAGCAGCGCGCTCTCGTCGAGGAGGACCTCAAGGCGGGCAGGCTGCCCGCCGTCGTCGCGACGTCCAGCCTGGAGCTGGGCATCGACATGGGCGCGGTGGATCTCGTCGTCCAGGTCGAGTCCCCGCCGTCCGTCGCCTCCGGCCTCCAGCGCGTCGGCCGCGCAGGCCACCAGGTGGGCGCGGTCTCGACGGGCGTCGTCTTCCCCAAGTACCGGGGCGACCTGGTCCAGGCCGCCGTCGTCACCGAGCGGATGCGCACGGGTTCCATCGAGTCGCTCCGCATCCCCGCCAATCCACTGGACGTGCTGGCCCAGCAGCTGGTCGCCATGGTCGCCCTCGACAGCTGGCCGTTCGACGACCTGCTCGCCGTCGTGCGGCGCGCCGCACCCTTCGCCTCGCTCCCCGAGTCGGCGTTCACGGCGGTGCTGGACATGCTCGCCGGGCGGTATCCGTCCGACGCCTTCGCTGAGCTGCGCCCGCGCGTGGTGTGGGACCGGGTCGCCGGGACGGTCACGGGGCGTCCCGGCGCCCAGCGGCTCGCGGTCACCTCCGGCGGCACGATCCCGGACCGCGGGCTGTTCGGCGTCTTCCTCGCCGGTGCGGACCCGAAGAAGGGCGGCGGCCGCGTCGGCGAGCTCGACGAGGAGATGGTGTACGAGTCCCGCGTCGGCGACGTCTTCACCCTGGGCACGACCTCCTGGCGGATCGAGGACATCACCCGCGACCGGGTGCTGGTCTCCCCCGCGCCCGGGGTTCCCGGCCGGCTGCCGTTCTGGAAGGGCGACCAGCTGGGCCGCCCGCTCGAACTGGGCCGCGCGGTGGGCGCCTTCCTCCGCGAGGTCGGGTCACTGCCCGAGGAGGACGCCCGGCTTCGGCTGATGACCGCAGGTCTCGACGACTGGGCCGCCGGGAACATCCTGTCCTACCTCGACGAACAACGCCGGGCCTGCGGCCATGTGCCCGACGACCGCACGATCGTCGTCGAGCGGTTCCGTGACGAGCTGGGCGACTGGCGGGTCGTGGTGCACTCGCCGTTCGGCGCCCAGGTCCACGCGCCCTGGGCCCTGGCTCTGGGCGCGCGGCTCTCCGAGCGGTACGGCATGGACGCCCAGGTCATGCACGCGGACGACGGGATCGTGCTGCGGCTCCCCGACGCCGACCTGATGGGTCTGGACCTGCTGGACCAGGACCCGGTGCACCTCGACACCTCCTACGACGGCGACCAGGCCCCGGTCGGCGCCGCCGACACGCTCTTCGACAGGGGCGAGGTCAGTCAGATCGTCACCGACCAGGTGGGCGGATCGGCGCTGTTCGCGTCCCGGTTCCGGGAGTGCGCGGCACGCGCCCTGCTGCTGCCGCGCCGCAACCCCGGCAAGCGCACACCGCTGTGGCAGCAGCGCCAGCGCGCGGCCCAGCTCCTCCAGGTCGCCAGCGAGTTCGGCTCGTTCCCGATCGTCCTCGAGGCCGTGCGGGAATGCCTCCAGGACGTGTTCGACGTCCCCGGGCTCGAGGAGCTGATGGGTGACATCGAGTCCCGCAAGGTGCGGCTGGTCGAGGTCACCACCCCCGAGCCGTCCCCCTTCGCCCGCTCGCTCCTCTTCGGCTATGTGGCCCAGTTCCTCTACGAGGGCGACTCACCGCTCGCCGAGCGCCGCGCCGCCGCGCTCTCCCTGGACTCCCGGCTGCTCGCCGAGCTGCTGGGTCAGGCGGAGTTGCGCGAGCTGCTCGACGCGGACGTCCTGACCGAGCTGGAGCAGGAGCTCCAGTGGCTCACGGACGACCGGAGGATCAAGGACGTCGAGGGCGTCGCCGATCTGCTGCGGGTCCTCGGGCCGCTCACGACCGAGGAGCTGACCCAGCGCGGCGCCGACCCCGGCTGGCCCGAGGAACTCGCCCGGAGCCGCCGGGCCATCCGGGTCCGGATCGCCGGCGCCGACCACTGGGCGGCGGTCGAGGACGCGGGACGCCTCAGGGACGCGCTGGGCACGGCGCTCCCGGTGGGCGTCCCTGAGGCGTTCACCGAGCCCGTGAAGGACCCGCTCGGCGATCTGCTGGCCCGTTTCGCCCGCACACACGGACCGTTCACCTCGTCGCAGGCCGCCGCGCGGTTCGGGCTGGGCGCGGCCGTCACGGACGGGGCACTGCAGCGGCTCGCCGC
This sequence comes from Streptomyces sp. HUAS CB01, assembly GCF_030406905.1. Classification (NCBI taxonomy): domain Bacteria; kingdom Bacillati; phylum Actinomycetota; class Actinomycetes; order Kitasatosporales; family Streptomycetaceae; genus Streptomyces; species Streptomyces chengbuensis. The sequence continues at coordinate 5,821,716 of NZ_CP129137.1, read as the reverse complement.
CGCGGGACGGGTCGTCCAGGGCGAGTTCCATCCCTCGGGCATCGGCCAGGAGTGGTGTGACGCCGCCGTGCTGCGCCGGCTGCGGCGTCGCTCCCTCGCCGCGCTCCGCGAGGAGCTGGAACCGGTACCGCCCGCCGCGCTGGCCACCTTCCTGCCCCAGTGGCAGCACCTGGGGAACAACAGTCTGCGCGGCATCGACGGGCTCGCCCGTGCCATCGAGCAGCTCCAGGGCGCGCCCGTGCCGGCCTCCGCGCTGGAGAAGCTGATCCTCCCGTCCCGGGTGGCCGGGTACGCGCCGGGCATGCTCGACGAGCTGACGACGACGGGTGAGGTGGTGTGGGCCGGGGCGGGCGCGCTGCCCGGCAAGGACGGCTGGGTTTCCCTCTATCTCGCGGACGCCGCCCCGCTGCTGCTGCCGCAGCCCCACCCGCTGGAGCTGACGGCACTCCACGAGTCGGTGCTCTCCTCCCTCTCCGGGGGCTACGGCCTGTTCTTCCGCCAGATCGCGGACCAGGTGCGGGCGACGACCCACCCCGAGGCCACCGACCCCCAACTGGCCGACGCCGTGTGGGACCTGGCCTGGTCCGGCCGGCTCACCAACGACACCCTGGCGCCTCTGCGCTCGCTGCTCGGATCGGGCCGCACGGCGGGTTCCACGGCGCACCGCGCCCGGCGCACGGTGCCGCGCGGGCGGTACGGCTCGTTGACGGCGGCCGCGCGGACCGCGTCCCGCAACGGTCCGCCCACCGTCTCCGGACGCTGGTCCCTGCTTCCCGCGGCGGAGGCCGACCCCACGCACCGCGCCCACGCCCTGGCCCGCACGCTGCTGGACCGCCATGGCGTCGTCACGCGGGGCGCGGTCGCCGCCGAGGGCGTCGAGGGCGGCTTCTCGGCGACGTACCGGATCCTGTCCGCCTTCGAGGACAGCGGGCAGGCCCGGCGCGGCTACGTCGTCGAGGGCCTCGGAGCCGCCCAGTTCGCGATGGACGGTGCGGTGGACCGGCTCAGGGCCGCGGCCGGCGCCCGCGAGCGTGCCGAGGGGTACAGCGCCCCGCGTGCGGTGGTCCTGGCGGCCGCCGACCCGGCGAACGCGTACGGGGCGGCGCTGTCCTGGCCCGAACCGCCCGACGGCGCGAGCCACAAGCCGGGCCGGAAGGCGGGCTCGCTGGTCGTGCTGGTCGACGGGGAGCTCACGCTCTACATGGAGCGCGGCGGGAAGAGCCTGCTGTCCTGGCCCGCGGAGCCGGACGACCCGGCGCTCCGTGCGGCGGCGGAGGCGCTCGCCGGGGCGGGCAGCGCGGGAATGCTCGGCACGATCACGGTCGAGCGGATCAACGGTTCGGCGGCACTGACGTCACCGCTCGCCCGCCCGCTGGAGGAGACCGGCTTCCACGCCACTCCCCGAGGCCTGCGCATACGGGCCTGACCCCGGTCACACCACCGGAGCGGCCCCTGTCCCACCGCAGGCACCGGAGCGGGGCCTCCCACCACAGGCACCTGCCCGCCCCGGAGGGCAGAACGCGGGCGCACGGGCGCACGACCGGGCCCCTCGCCTCCACTCACCGGCCGGACCCTCGACGAGGGCGCCGACCCTGCACCGCCGCGGCCCGCGCGCGGCCCGTCGCGTCCGGGCACAGCCGCGGGACCGAGGACCGGCCCGCGCTCACGGCCCTTCCGCACTCGCTTGTCCACCCGCCGGGACGGCGGTCGCGCATCATGGAGGCATGCCCGAAGGAGACACCGTCTGGCTGACCGCCCGGAAGCTGCACACCGCCCTGGCAGGACGGACACTGACGCACTCCGACCTCAGGGTGCCCCGGTTCGCCACCGCCGATCTCACCGGCCGGGAGGTGCTGGACGTCACCGCGCGCGGCAAGCATCTGCTCACGCGCATCGAGGGCGGGCTCACGCTCCACTCCCACCTCCGAATGGACGGCTCCTGGCGGGTCTTCGCCACCGGCGAGCGCTGGCGCGGTGGGCCGAACCACCAGATCCGGGCCGTCCTCGGCAACGCCGAACGCACTGCCGTGGGCTACCGCCTTCCCGTTCTGGAGCTGCTGCGGACACGCGACGAGGACAAGGCCGTGGGGCATCTCGGCCCGGATCTGCTGGGGCCGGACTGGGACCCGGACGCCGCCGTGCGCAACCTGCTCGCCGACCCCAGCCGCCCCGTCGGCGAGGCCCTGCTCGACCAGCGCAATCTCGCGGGCATCGGCAATGTCTACAAGTCGGAGCTGGCCTTCCTCGCCCGGGTCACTCCCTGGCTCCCGATCGGTGAGTTGCCCCCGGGTGTTCCCGAGCGCCTCGTCGCCACGGCCCAGCGGTTGCTGGAGCTCAACAAGGAGACCTTCGAACGGCGCACCACCCCCAGCGGGAGCGCCGGGAGCCGTGGCGGCGACGAGCGCCGGAGTCCGCTGCGTCCGGGCGAGCAGCGCCTCTTCGTGTACGGGCGCCGGGGCCACCCTTGTCTGCGCTGCGGCACCGCGATCCGCCGGGCGGGCCAGGACGACCGGGTCTCCTACTGGTGCCCGGGTTGCCAGTCCGGGCCCACGACGTGACGCCCCGCCACCCCGTCCGGGCCCACTCCGACCCGCCCGGCCTCCGTACGCGCACAGCCCCACGGTCGACGGCCCATCGTAGTTGACGATCCGTCAGAAACGGTCGTACGGTCCGGTCATGGCCGTCTCCGCGTACGACCTCACCGGCCGCACCGCGTTCGTCACCGGTGCGGCGAGCGGCATAGGCCGCGCCACCGCCGTCCTGCTCGCCGAGGCGGGCGCCACCGTGCACTGCGCCGACGTGGCCGAGAAGGAACTCGCCGAGACCCGCGCGATAGTCGAGAACGCGGGCGGCACGGCGTACACCCATCTCGTCGACGTGAGCGAGCGCATGGCACTCGACGCGGCGATGGCGGCGGCCGTGTCCACCTCCGGCCCACCGCACGTTCTGGCCGCCGTCGCCGGCATCATGCACTCCAGCCCGGCCCTGGAGACCACGGACGAGGACCTCGACCGGGTCCTCGCGGTCAACTTCAAGGGCGTTCTGTACGCCTGCCGGGCCGCCGCCCGCTCGATGATCGACGCCGGGGTGCCGGGGTCGATCGTCACCATGGCGTCCGGGGCGGTCGACGCCGCGAATCCTGGTCTGCTCTGCTACAGCGCCGCCAAGGCGGCCGTCGTCCAGCTCACCAAGACCCTTGCCGTGGAACTCGGAAGGCATGCGATCCGGGTCAACGCAGTGGCGCCGGGCTGGGTGCGGACACCCATGACGGACCGCCACGACGCGGAGTCGCAGCGGCGAGTGGAGGCGGCCATGGCCAGGATCTCACCGCTCGGCCGGGTCGGTGAGCCCGCGGACATCGCCCACGCGGTACTGCACCTGGCCTCCGACGCGTCGTCGTTCACGACGGGCCAGATCCTCCGGCCGAACGGGGGCGTCGCGATGCCGTGGTAGCCGTGGTCGTTCCCCCGGCCCTACCGGCGTCCCCGGCCCGCGACGCAACGTGCACCGGCAACAGGCTGAGCCCCCACCCGCCTGCCGCCACTGCCCCCTCGACGAGCCCCGCATGCTCCGGCACCAGCGCCAGCCGCAACACGGCCCACCACCACAGAGCGCCCAGTGCGAGCGCCGGCAGCAGGACCCATCGCCTCACCATGGCCGCCTCCTCCGGTCGACGCTAGACCGGACCGATCACGCGGCGGGAGGGCGCACCGGTTGCACACCCGGCGCGCCCGCAGCGTATGTGCCAGGCGCCCCAGGGGTTCGTGCCCCGGGCTGTGCGCCCGCGCACCCGTCCCGTCGGGACGTCCCGTCCGGCCGCGTACGCGGCCGCCCCGGAGGAGGCTCCGGATATGCCCACGGCTAGACGCTCTCCGCCTGGAACATCCACGCGTGCTTCTCGAGGTCGGCCGTGAGCGCGATGAGGATGTCCTGGCTCACCGGGTCGGGCTCGTCCGTGGCCTGGATGCGCTCACGCATGCGTTCGATCACCGCGATCAGCGACTTCACCATGGTGCTGACCACGTCGGTGTCCTGGATCCAGCCGTCCGGCACCTTCCCGATGGCGCTCGCGGAGGCGACGGTCGAGGCGCGGCCGTCGGGTGCGACACCGATGGCGGAAGCGCGCTCCGCCACGACGTCGGAGTGCTGCCGCGCCGTGGCCACGACGTCGTCCAGCTGGAGGTGCACGGAGCGGAAGCGGGGCCCGACCACGTTCCAGTGGACCTGCTTGGCCACGAGCCCCAGATCGATCAGGTCCACCAGCGCGCCCTGGAGGGCCTCACCGGTGATCTTGCGCGCGTCCTCGGGCAGCGAGCTCTTCACCGCAGACATAGTGACCTCCGTTCAGTGACACCGTTCTCCACCATGGCACAAATGGAACAAAACGGTTATTCGGGGAAATAGACAAGCCCCGGTCGGGTACCCACCCGACCGGGGCTCACACGTGGAGATCAAGCGGCGACGACGTCCACCGCTTCCGCCGGTGCCTTGATCGTCACCCGTTCCGTCGGCACGCCCGCGACCGAGGTCACGGACACGGAATTGAGCGGTCGCACCGGCGCCGACACCGGCTCGCTCGCCGCTGCCGACTCGGCCAGCTCGGCAAGCGAAAGCTCGTCGCTCACTTCCCGCATGAGCTCGGACATCCGTACGTCAAGCGCGTCGCAGATCGCGGAGAGCAGCTCGGAGGAAGCCTCCTTCTGCCCCCGCTCCACCTCGGAGAGATAGCCGAGAGAGACTCGGGCGGACGAGGAGACTTCGCGCAGAGTACGGCCCTGGCGCTGGCGCTGCCGACGCAGCACGTCACCCAGCAGGCGACGGAGCAGAATCATCGGTGGCTCCCTCCTCGGACCGCGTAGCCGCATCCTTCACGCCCCACCGTACCGCCTCGCGCTGCGGCCGTGCGGGGAGCGATGTCGTGTTCACTCAGGGCTGCAAACATCCATTCCCCCCGTTCTGTTCCGTATCCTGTGCCCGCCCCTTACCCGAGAGTTCGCCGGCGAGCAGTTCCAGCACGCTCCGGACACTCTCTCTACGGATTTCCGAGCGGTCGCCGTTCAATCTCAGCCGGGCCACTTTCCGGCTGCCGCCGGGGCCCGCGACCGCGACGAAGACCGTGCCCACGGGCTGTCCGTCCTGGGGGTCCGGCCCCGCGACACCGGTGGTCGCGATGCCCCAGCCGGCCCCCATGCGGGCCCGTACTCCGGCGGCCATCTGTGCCGCGACCCCCGCGTGCACCGCTCCGTGCTCGGCCAGCAGGGTCCCGTCGACCCCCAGGAGATCCCGCTTGAGGGCGGTCGCGTAAGCCGTCACGGATCCGAGGAAGCTCTTCGAGGCTCCCGGAACGGAGGTCAGCTCCGCGGCCACGAGACCGCCCGTGAGGGACTCCGCCACGGCCAGGCTCTCGCCGCGCTCCGCGAGGAGGCGGAGCACCGCGGCGGCACTGCTCATCGTGAGGACTCCGCGCGGTCCCGTGCCGCGGACCGTTCGGCCGCGAGACCCTTGCGCCGCAGCATCACCGCCTGGCGCACGTAGTCCAGCCCGGTGACCACGGTCAGGGCGACCGCCACGGCCATCACCCACCAGCGCAGGGTGGCCAGCGGACCGGTGAGCACGAGCACGTACATGCCGACGGCGGTGCCCTGCGCGAGGGTCTTCAGCTTGCCGCCGCGGCTCGCGGGGATCACTCCGTGCCGGATCACCCAGAAGCGCATCAGCGTGATCCCCAGCTCGCGGAAGAGGATCACTCCGGTCACCCACCAGGGCAGGTCCCCGAGCCCCGACAGACAGATCAGACCGGCGGCCATGATCGCCTTGTCGGCGATCGGGTCCGCGATCTTCCCGAAGTCCGTGACCAGGTTGTACGTACGCGCCAGATGCCCGTCGAAGACGTCCGTGATCATGGCGACGGCGAAGGCCGCCCAGGCCCAGGCGCGCCAGACCGGATCGTGTCCGCCGTCCATGAGCATCAGCACCACGAACCCGGGCACGAGCAGGAGCCGCACCATGGTGAGGATGTTGGCGATGTTCCACAGGCTGGCCTGGTTGACGGCCGCAGCGCCCAGCTTCCCGCCGGGCGCCGGCCTTCCGGTCCCACCCGCTGCGGATGCCGGCGCTCCGGTCATCTGCCCGCCTCCTCACGACGCTCCGAAACCACGTCGGCCATGAGATCGACGCCCTCCGTACCGACGACCTTCGCTTCGACCATACGTCCGGGTGCCAGGCCGACGGCACTCGTGAAGACCACCTGTCCGTCGGTCTCGGGCGCCTGGTGCGCGGCACGGCCCACGGCACCGTCCTCGTCGTCCACGGACTCCACGAGGACGTGCAGGGTCTCCCCGATGCGCTCCTCGGCCCGCTGGGCGGTCAGCTCCTCGGCGAGCCGGGACAGATGCGCGAGGCGGGCGTCGACGACGTCCTGGTCGAGCTTGCGCTCGTACCCGGCGGCCTCGGTGCCCTCCTCGTCTGAGTAGCCGAAGACGCCGACGGCGTCCAGGCGCGCCTCCGTGAGGAAGCGCTCCAGCTCGGCGAAGTCCGTCTCCTCCTCACCCGGGAAGCCGACGATGAAATTGGACCGCACACCGGCTTCCGGGGCCTTGCCGCGGATGGTCTCCAGCAGGTCCAGGAACCGCTCGGTGTCGCCGAAGCGCCGCATGGCGCGCAGCACACCGGGGGCGCTGTGCTGGAACGAGAGGTCGAAGTAGGGCGCGACCTTCTCGGTGGACGTCAGGACGTCGATCAGTCCGGGGCGCATCTCGGCGGGCTGCAGATAGCTCACCCTGACCCGCTCGATGCCGTCGACGGCCGCGAGCTCGGGCAGCAGCGTCTCCAGCAGCCGGATGTCGCCCAGGTCCTTGCCGTACGAGGTGTTGTTCTCGGAGACCAGCATGATCTCCTTCACGCCCTGCTCGGCGAGCCAGCGGGTCTCTCCCAGCACGTCGCTCGGCCGCCGGGAGACGAAGGAGCCGCGGAAGGACGGGATGGCGCAGAACGAGCAGCGCCGGTCGCAGCCGGAGGCGAGCTTCACCGAGGCGACCGGGCTGGTGTCGAGCCGTCGGCGGAGGGGGGCACGCGGCCCGGAGGCGGGCGCCAGACCCTCGGGGAGGTCGGCCGGCACGTCCTCGGGGGCGGGCGCCTGGGCGTGCCCGGGGAGGGCCACGTCGGCGCCCTGCCGGTCCGCCGGGCTGATCGGCAGCAGCTTCCGGCGGTCGCGGGGGGTGTGGGAGGCGTGGATGCCGCCGCTCAGGATGGTCTGGAGGCGGTCGGAGATGTCGGCGTAGTCGTCGAAGCCCAGCACGCCGTCGGCCTCGGGCAGGGCCTCGGCGAGGTCCTTGCCGTACCGCTCGGCCATGCAGCCGACCGCGACGACGGCCTGGGTCCTCCCGTGGTCCTTGAGGTCGTTGGCCTCGAGCAGGGCGTCGACGGAGTCCTTTTTGGCGGCCTCGACGAATCCGCAGGTGTTGACGACCGCGACATCCGCGTCGGCGGCTTCCTCGACGAGCTCCCAGCCGTCCGCTGCCAGGCGGCCTGCGAGCTCCTCCGAGTCCACCTCGTTACGGGCGCAGCCAAGAGTGACAAGGGCGACGGTACGGCGTTCGGGCATGGGCTCAAGACTACTTTGTCCTGGCCCACGCCCGGTCCGCGAGGGTTCCCGCCCGCGGAACGGGCGAGGATGATCGATTTCCGGCCGGTCGCCGGCCCGGCGGGGTCAGCCGGCCTCGGGGTCGCCCTTGGCGTAGGACAGCCGTTCCACCTGACCGTTCTCGAACTTGTCCTCGATCTTCTTGCCGTTCACGAACAGCTCGATCGCGCCGGCGTTGCCGAGGATGAGGTCCAGCCGTTCGTCGTCCTGGAAGGTCTTGGACTCGCCCGCGAGGAGCAGTCCGTCGAAGAGCAGCTTGCCGTTGGCGGACTTGGCGGAGATCCAGCTCTTGTCGTCGACCGCCGTCAGCTTCACCGTCACCTTGTCCTGCGGGACGGCGGCGATGGCGCTCTCGGAGGCGTCGGGCTTGGGCGCCACCGGCTTGGCCGGGGGCGGCTTGGGGCTGGTCTTCTCGGGCGTCGAGCCCTCGGCGACCTGCTTGGTGCCGTTGGCGCCGTCGGAACCGTTGAAGAGGGTGAAGCCGACGAAACCGATGACGGCGACGATCGCCGCGACCATCGCGGCGGTCCAGTTGGGGCGCCTGCGCTCGGGGCGGATGCGTTCCGCCTCGAAGAGCGGGGCCGCCGGGGTCGGCGAGGGACGTCCGCCGTGCTCGGCGTCGTACCGCGCGACGAGAGGTTCCGGATCCAGCCCCACGACACGCGCGAGTGTCCTGATGTGCCCGCGCGCGTAGACATCGCCACCGCAGCGCGAGAAGTCGTCCTGCTCGATCGCCTGCACGATGGGAACGCGCACACGGGTGGAAGTGCTGACCTCGTCGACGGTGAGACCTGCGTCGGTGCGCGCCTGCTGGAGCGCGTGACCGATCGAAGGCCCGTCGTCTTCGAGAGAAGGACGGTCGTCTTCGGGGGAGTTGCCGATGGACACGGGGGCGCCTTTCGAGCGTGTAGCCACCTGCTGGAGGTTCAGTCTATGGGTGGTACGAAAGGGTGGGGCAACCGGGCGGATGCAGTTTGTACGCCATCAGAATGGTCGGACGGCGGGAGGACGGAGCACGTCCTGCCCTCCATCCAACTTGACGTACGACCAAGGGAAACGGTTGCCCCGCCCTCCCTTACGAATCAGACTCCCCACGGATCACCGCGAGCACTCCATCCAGCTCATCGGGTTTCACGAGAACGTCACGCGCCTTGGAGCCCTCGCTGGGGCCCACGATGTTCCTGGACTCCATGAGGTCCATGAGGCGGCCGGCCTTGGCGAAGCCGACCCGGAGCTTGCGCTGGAGCATGGACGTCGACCCGAACTGGGTGGAGACCACCAGCTCCGCGGCCTGGCAGAGCAGGTCGAGGTCGTCACCGATGTCCTCGTCGATCTCCTTCTTCTGCTTCGTCCCGACGACCACGTCGTCCCGGAAGACGGGGGCCATCTGCTCCTTGCAGTGCCGGACGACGGCCGCGACCTCCTCCTCGGTCACGAAGGCGCCCTGCATACGGGTGGGCTTGCCGGCCCCCATGGGCAGGAACAGGCCGTCGCCCTTGCCGATGAGCTTCTCCGCGCCCGGCTGGTCCAGGATGACCCGGCTGTCGGCGAGGGAGGAGGTGGCGAAGGCGAGCCGCGAGGGCACGTTCGCCTTGATCAGACCGGTGACCACGTCGACCGAGGGCCGCTGGGTGGCCAGGACCAGATGGATGCCGGCGGCGCGGGCCAGCTGGGTGATCCGGACGATGGCGTCCTCGACGTCGCGCGGGGCGACCATCATCAGGTCCGCGAGCTCGTCGACGATCACCAGCAGGTACGGGTAGGGCTGCAGCTCGCGCTCACTGCCCTCGGGCGCCTTGACGCGGCCCTCGCGCACGGCCCGGTTGAAGTCGTCGATGTGCCGGAAGCCGAACGCGGCGAGGTCGTCGTAGCGCAGGTCCATCTCGCGCACTACCCACTGCAGGGCCTCGGCGGCCCGCTTGGGGTTGGTGATGATCGGCGTGATCAGGTGAGGGATGCCCTCGTAGGCCGTGAGCTCGACCCGCTTGGGGTCGACGAGGACCATCCGGACGTCCTCCGGGGTGGCCCGCACCATCACGGAGGTGATCAGGCAGTTGATGCAGGAGGACTTGCCGGAGCCGGTGGCGCCGGCGACCAGGATGTGCGGCATCTTCGCCAGGTTGGCCATGACGTAGCCGCCCTCGACGTCCTTGCCGAGCGCGACCAGCATGGGGTGGTCGTCCTCGGCCGCGTCCGCCAGTCGCAGCACGTCGCCGAGGTTGACCATCTCCCGGTCGGTGTTCGGGATCTCGATGCCGACGGCGGACTTGCCGGGGATCGGCGAGATGATCCGCACATCGGGGCTGGCCACGGCGTAGGCGATGTTCTTGGTCAGCGCGGTGATCCGCTCGACCTTCACGGCGGGGCCGAGCTCGACCTCGTACCGGGTGACGGTAGGACCGCGGGTGAAGCCGGTGACGGCGGCGTCGACCTTGAACTCGGTGAAGACGTTCGTGAGGGAGGCGACGATCGCGTCGTTGGCGGCGCTGCGGCTCTTGCCCGGTCCGCCGCGTACCAGCAGGTCCAGGGACGGCAGTCCGTAGGTGATGTCCCCGGAGAGCTGCAGTTGCTCGGCCCGCGGAGGCAGGGGCTGCGACGCGTCGGGGGCGGGCTTGGTGAGGTCCGGTACGGAGCCCGACGGCGCCGGCTTCTCCTCGGCGGCGGGCGCGGTGGCCGCGGGCCGCTCGGTCCGCGCGCCGGGCAGCGGACCGGCGGCGCGCTCCCGCTCGGCGGTGAGGTCGCGGGTCAGACCGGCGACGACGGGTGACGGCGGCATGCCGTTGAGGACGGCACCGTCCAGGGCCGCCGCGGCGGCGGCGGCCACGTCGACCGCGTCCATGGGCCGGCCGGGGTCGGGCTGTGCGGAGGCCCCGCGGCGCCGGCGCCGGGACAGCGCCTCCTCCTCCGCCTTGTCGGCGTCGTACACCTCGGCGTCGCGGCGCGCGGGGGCGCGGCGGCGCGCGGGCCGCGCCTCGCGCCACTCGTCGTCGTACTCCCCCGGCTCTCCCGCGTCGCCCTGCCCGGGCTCGTACGGCGCTTCCACGATCCCGAGGCGGACCCCGAGCCTGCGCAGCCGCTGCGGGATGGCGTTGACGGGCGTGGCGGTGACGACAAGGAGCCCGAAGACCGTGAGCAGCACCAGGAGCGGTACGGCGAGGACCTCGGTCATCATGAAGATCAGCGGTTTGGAGGCGGCCCAGCCGATCAGACCGCCCGCGTCCTGCATCGCCTCGGCGCCGTCCTCGCGCCCCGGGGAGCCGCAGGCGATGTGGACCTGGCCGAGCACGCCGATGACGAGTGCCGTGAGCCCGATGACGATCCGGCCGTTGGCCTCGGGCCGCTCGGGATAGAGGATCAGCCGTACGGCGACGGCGACGAGCAGTATCGGCACGAGCAGGTCGAGCCTGCCGAACGCGCCGGTGACGAGCATCTCGACGAGGTCGCCGACCGGACCGCGCAGGTTCGACCAGGTGCCCGCGGCGACGATCAGCGAGAGGGCGAGCAGCAGGAGCGCGAGTCCGTCCTTGCGGTGCACAGGATCGAGCCCCTTGGCACCGCGTCCTATGCCGCGGAGCATCGCGCCGAGGGCGTGGGCGATGCCGAGCCACACGGCACGGAGGAGCCACAGCACGCCGCCGGTGGGATTCGGCGCGGGCCTGGGCGCGGCCTTCTTCGCGGCCGCCTTGCGGGCGGGAGCCTTCTTCGCGGGTACGCGCTTCCCGGCCGCGGGCTTCGCCGCGGTCCTCTTGGCGGGCGCCGCCTTCTTCGCGGCGCCGGTCGTACGGCCGGCGCGCGGCTTCGCGGTGCCCGCCGTGCCCTGGGAACCCTTGCCGGACGTACGTGAGGCCATGGTGGTGAGGTTACCGGTGCGACAGGCGGGGCACACGCGTGCCCACCGGTTCACCCGTTCGTGTCGCCCTTGCCACACCCGGAAACTGACGCCCGCTCAGCGAGCACGTCGCCCGCGCGGACGTCAGCTCTGGGAGGGAAGCGTGGGCGAACCGGCACTCGCGCCGGGCTCCAGAGCGTCCAGCGCCCTGCGCAGTCCGGTGAGTTTGCGCTCGAGGTGGGCCGCGGTGGCGACGGCCGCGGCGTCCGCGGACTCGTCGTCGAGCTGCTTGGAGAGCGCCTCGGCCTGCTCCTCAACTGCCGCGAGCCGCGCGGACAGTTCGGCGAGGAGGCCGGCCGGCTCCTTGGACTCGCCCGCACCGTGACCGCCGCCCTCCAGCTGCAGCCGGAGCAGGGCCGCCTGCTCGCGCAGCTGGCAGTTCTTCATGTAGAGCTCGACGAAGACGGAGACCTTCGCCCGGAGCACCCAGGGGTCGAACGGCTTGGAGATGTAGTCCACCGCGCCTGCGGCGTACCCGCGGAAGGTGTGGTGCGGGCCGTGGTTGATCGCGGTCAGGAAGATGATCGGGATGTCTCTGGTGCGTTCGCGGCGCTTGATGTGCGCAGCGGTCTCGAATCCGTCCATTCCCGGCATCTGGACGTCCAGCAGAATGACCGCGAAATCGTCCGTCAGCAGCGCTTTGAGCGCTTCCTCCCCTGACGATGCCCGTACCAGCGTCTGATCGAGCGCAGAGAGGATGGCCTCCAGCGCCAGCAGATTCTCCGGCCGGTCATCGACCAGGAGGATCTTGGCCTTCTGCACCATGCCTCGCCCTCCTCGCCCCGGCTTGGGGTCTCCCCAGCTCGATGAGCCGGGGGAAACACCGGGCGCCGCCCCGAGGGACGACTCCCTTGCGCCGCCCGTCCTTGTGCCGGTCATGGTAGCCGCACCCCGCCCGTCGCCACACCCTGTCACCGCGATGTCACTGTGCACATAGCAGAAACGCGCCGGGAGACGGGAAGGTTCCCCGGATCCCGCCTCCTCACACGCCTTCGGGCACAGCCAGTCAGCAATTCATGAAAATCCGTACGGTCCGCAATCAGACTGTGATGTGCGGGCGGGCAACCATCGTCACTTTCCGCGCATCCACTGCTCCATGACCGACAGAAGGTGATCGGGGTCGACCGGCTTGGTGACGTAGTCGGAGGCGCCCGATTCGATCGCCTTCTCCCGGTCGCCCTTCATCGCCTTCGCCGTGAGCGCGATGATCGGCAGTCCGGCGAACTGCGGCATCCTCCGGATCGCCGTCGTCGTGGCGTAGCCGTCCATCTCGGGCATCATGATGTCCATCAGTACGACCGTCACATCGTCGTGCTGCTCCAGGACTTCGATCCCCTCCCGCCCGTTCTCCGCGTACAGCACGGACAGTCCGTGCTGCTCCAGCACACTCGTGAGCGCGAACACGTTGCGGATGTCGTCGTCGACGATCAGCACCTTCTCGCTGTGGAACTCGTAGGTGCGGCGCGGCTCCGGACCCGGCTCCTGCGGGGACTGCCCCGTCCAGGACTCCTGCGGGGAGCCCGACGCGGCCGTGGGCTGCCCCGGCAGCGCGTGCCGCAGGTCCGTGGCCCCCAGCGCCTTGCGGCGGCGCCGGAAGAGCGTCCCGGGCGCGTTGTTCGCCTCCCCCGCCGACGACTCCTGCGGCAGCTCGTCCGCCGACACGTCGTCCATCGCGGGCGCCGGCGTCTCGGAGCCGGGCACGAGCTGCGGGTAGCCCTGCGGCGGCAGCTCGCTGGGGTGCAGCGGCAGGTACAGCGTGAACGTCGAGCCGCGGCCCGGCTCGCTCGCCGCGTGGATCTCCCCGCCGAGCAGGCGCGCGATCTCCCGGCTGATCGACAGCCCCAGGCCCGTGCCGCCGTACTTGCGGCTGGTCGTGCCGTCGGCCTGCTTGAACGCCTCGAAGATCACCCGCATCTTGCTCGCGGCGATCCCGATTCCGGTGTCGGTGACCGAGAAGGCGATCAGATCACCGTCCGCGTCGCGCAGCGAACCCGCCTCCAGCAGCTGCTCGCGGATCGACTGCGGCACATCGGCGTTCGCCGGCCGGATCACCAGTTCCACCGCGCCCGTGTCGGTGAACTTCACCGCGTTCGACAGCAGATTGCGCAGCACCTGCAGCAGCCGCTGCTCGTCCGTGTGGAGCGTCGCGGGCAGCTCCGGTGAGACGCGGACCGAGAAGTCGAGCCCCTTCTCCGCCGTGAGCGGCCTGAACGTCGCCTCCACGTAGTCCACCAGCTGCACCAGGGCGATACGGGTCGGACTGACGTCCATCTTGCCCGCCTCGACCTTCGACAGATCGAGGATGTCGTTGATGAGCTGCAGCAGATCCGAACCCGCCCCGTGGATCGTCTCCGCGAACTCGACCTGCTTCGGGGTGAGGTTGGTGTCCGCGTTGTCCGCCAGCAACTTGGCCAGGATCAGCAGGGAGTTGAGCGGTGTCCGCAGCTCGTGCGACATGTTCGCCAGGAACTCGGACTTGTAGCGCATGGAGACCGCCAGCTGCTCGGCACGCTCCTCCAGCACCTGCCGCGCCTCCTCGATCTCGGTGTTCTTCACCTCGATGTCGCGGTTCTGCTGGGCCAGCAGCTCGGCCTTCTCCTCCAGCTCGGCGTTGGAGGACTGCAGCGCCTTCTGCCGGTTCTCCAGCTCCTCCGAGCGTTCCCGCAGCTGCTCGGTCAGCTCCTGCGACTGCTTGAGCAGCACCTCGGTCTTGGTGTTGACGCTGATGGTGTTGACACTGGTCGCGATCATCTCGGCGATCTGGTTCAGGAAGTCGCGCTGGATCTGGGTGAACGGCTGGAACGACGCCAGCTCGATCACACCGAGCACCTTCCCCTCGAACAGCACCGGCAGCACGATCACATGCGCCGGCGACGCCTCACCGAGCCCCGACGAGATCTTCAGGTACCCCGGCGGGACGTTGACCTGGATCGTCCGCTTCTCCTCGGCCGCCGTGCCGATCAGGGTCTCCCCCGGCCGGAACGACGTGGGCATCAGCCCGGCCGAGTAGCCGTAGCTGGCGCGCATCACCAGCTCGTACGAGCTCTCGCCGCCCGGGCCCAGCTCGTCCCCGCCGCCCGTGGGCATGGCCAGGAAGAACGCGCCGTGCTGCGCCGAGACCACCGGAGTCAGCTCGCTCATGATCAGCGAGGCGACGTCGTTCAGGTCCCGCCGGCCCTGCATCAGACCGGAGATACGGGCCAGGTTGCCCTTCAGCCAGTCCTGCTCCTCGTTGGCGAGGGTGGTGTCGCGCAGGTTGGCGATCATCGTGTTGATGTTGTCCTGCAGGACCTGGATCTCGCCGGCCGCGTCCACGTCGATCTTCAGGTTGAGGTCGCCGCGGGTCACCGCGGTGGCGACGGCGGCGATCGCGCGCACCTGCCGGGTCAGGTTCCCGGCCATCTCGTTCACGGACTCCGTCAGGTCCCGCCAGGTGCCGTCCACGTCCCGGACACGCGCCTGGCCGCCGAGCATGCCGTCCGTACCCACCTCACGGGCCACCCGCGTGACCTCCTCGGCGAACGACGACAGCTGGTCGACCATCGTGTTGATGGTGTCCTTGAGGTCCTGGATCTCGCCGCGGGCGTCGATGTCGATCTTCTTGGTGAGATCGCCCTTGGCGATGGCCGTGGTGACCGTCGCGATCTGGCGCACCTGACCGGTCAGGTTGGACGCCATCGAGTTCACGGACTCGGTGAGGTCCTTCCAGGTGCCCGCGACGCCCGGCACCCGGGCCTGGCCGCCGAGGATGCCCTCCGTACCCACCTCACGGGCCACCCGCGTGACCTCCGCCGCGAACGACGAGAGGGTCGTCACCATCGTGTTCACGGTGTCGGCGAGCTCCGCGACCTCGCCCCGCGCCTCGACCGTCACCTTCTTCGTCAGATCGCCGTTGGCGACCGCGGAGGACACCCGGGAGATGTTCCGCACCTGGCTGGTCAGGTTGTTCGCCATCAGGTTGACGTTGTCGCTGAGGTCCTTCCAGATGCCGGTGACACCGCGCACCCGGGCCTGGCCGCCCAGGATGCCCTCCGTACCCACCTCACGGGCGACCCGCGTGACCTCGTCGGCGAAGTTGGAGAGCTGGTCCACCATCGTGTTGACGGTCGTGACCAGCTCGAGGATCTCGCCCTTGGCGTCGACGGTGATCTTCTTCGACAGATCGCCCTTGGCGACCGCCGTCGTCACCTCGGCGATGTTGCGCACCTGGCTGGTCAGGTTGTTCGCCATGAAGTTGACGGACTGGGTGAGGTCCTTCCAGGTGCCGGAGACTCCCTGCACCTCGGCCTGGCCGCCCAGGATGCCCTCGGTGCCCACCTCGCGGGCCACCCGGGTCACCTGCTCCGCGAAGTTGGAGAGCTGGTCCACCATCGTGTTGAGGGTGTTCTTCAGCTCCAGGATCTCGCCGCGCGCGTCCACGTCGATCTTCTGCGACAGATCACCGCGCGCCACGGCCGTGGCGACCTGGGCGATGTTTCGGACCTGGGCCGTGAGGTTCCCGGCCATGCCGTTCACGGAATCCGTCAGATCACGCCACACACCGGCCACACCGGGTACCTGCGCCTGGCCGCCGAGCCGCCCGTCCGTGCCCACCTCGCGGGCGACCCGGGTCACCTGCTCGGCGAACGCCGACAGCTGGTCGACCATCGTGTTGATGGTGTTCTTCAGCTCCAGGATCTCGCCGCGCGCGTCCACGTCGATCTTCTGCGACAGATCACCGCGCGCCACGGCGGTCGTCACCTGGGCGATCTGACGCACCTGCGAGGTCAGATTGCCGGCCATGAAGTTGACGGAGTCGGTGAGTTCCTTCCAGGTGCCGGACACTCCGTCGACCCGTGCCTGGCCACCGAGCCGGCCCTCCGTACCCACGTCCCGGGCCATGCGCGTCACCTGGTCGGCGAACGAGGACAGCTGCGCCACCATCGTGTTGACGGTGTTCTTCAGCTCCAGCATCTCGCCCGCGACGTCGACCGTGACCTTCTGCGACAGATCACCGTTGGCGACCGCCGTCGTCACCTGCGCGATGTCCCGCACCTGGCCGGTCAGGTTGCGGAACGCCGTGTTCACCGAGTCGGTCAGGTCCTTCCAGGTGCCCGCCGCACCCGGCACCTCGGCCTGACCGCCCAGCCGGCCCTCGACACCGACCTCCCGCGCCACACGGGTCACCTCGGAACCGAACGACTGGAGCTGGTCGACCATCGTGTTGACGGTGTTCTTCAGCTCGAGCATCTCGCCCGCGACGTCGACCGTGACCTTCTGCGACAGATCACCGTTGGCGACCGCCGTCGTCACCTGCGCGATGTCCCGCACCTGGGTCGTGAGGTTGCGGAAGACGGTGTTGACCGAGTCGGTCAGGTCCTTCCAGGTACCCGCCGCACCCGGCACCTGCGCCTGACCCCCGAGCAGGCCCTCGGCACCGACCTCGCTCGCCACACGGGTCACTTCGTCCGCGAACGTCCGAAGGGTCTCGGTCATCTGATTGATGGTCTCGGCCAGCTGGGCGACCTCGCCCCGCGCACTCACCGTGACCTTCTGCGACAGGTCGCCGTTGGCGACGGCGGTGGTGACCTCGGCGATACCCCGCACCTGCGAGGTGAGATTGCCCGCCATCGTGTTGACGGAGTCGGTGAGGTCCTTCCACACACCCGCGACACCCGGCACCATCGCCTGGCCGCCGAGCTCGCCCTCCGTACCCACCTCACGGGCGACCCGGGTCACCTCGGAGGAGAACGAGGACAGCTGGTCCACCATCGTGTTGACGGTGTTCTTCAGCTGGAGCATCTCACCGGCGACATGCACGGTGACCTTGCGCGACAGATCGCCCTTGGCGACCGCCGTCGTGACGAGGGCGATGTCACGCACCTGAGCCGTCAGCCGGTACGCCATCGTGTTCACGGAATCCGTGAGGTCTTTCCACGAACCGGACATACCACGCACTTGGGCCTGTCCGCCGAGCTTGCCCTCGGTACCGACCTCCAGTGCGACCCGCGTCACTTCGTCGGTGAACGCGGACAGCTGGTCCACGAGGTTGTTCACCGTGCGCGCGACCTTCAGGAACTCACCGCGCAGTGGCCGCACCGCACCGTCCGAGCCGTTCTCGGCGTGCGACCGCAGCTCCATGCGCTGCTCCAGATCGCCCTCCGCGACCGCCGACAGCACGCGGCCCACCTCGGACACCGGGCGCGCCAGGTCGTCCACCAGCTCGTTGGACGCCTCGATCGCCGCGGCCCAGGAGCCCTCGCAGGCACCGGGGTCCAGCCGCTCCGTGAGTTTTCCCTCACGGCCGACGACACGCCGGACGCGCGCGAGCTCTCCGGTCAGGTGCAGATTGCGGTCCGCGACCTCGTTGAAGACGGCCGCGATCTCGGCCATGACACCGTCGCCCGAGACCGTCAGCCGCTTGCGGAAGTTCCCGTCCCGCATGGCCGACAGGGCCGCGAGAAGCCGGTTCAGAGCCGCGGTGTCCACCGGGGTCGCTCCCCCGCGTGACTGATTCCTCCGGGACTGTCCGCCTTGTGCGCGCGTGCCGGCGCCACGCGCCGTTGCACCAGACTCCACAGTGTCCCTCCCGCGGGGGTTGACCATATTGCTCAGGCTGTCTGAGGAAGCTTTCCCAGTGTTTCACCACGGCCGAACCAGGCCATAACAGTTCGGCAGCTTCGCATAGCGTCCCCACCCCTAGAAGGCGGAAACGGCGGTGACCGGCATCCGCTCGGACAGCGAAGGTAAGTAACCTGGCATCCGGCTGTCCAACCGCCCCGGTCGCCCGGCGGGGGGCGGCATGGCGCAAGGACTACCAGACCGGGCACCGGGAGGGGCGGACATCGACCATGGCCGAGCCGGGCGTCGAGACGCGTACGAGGAATTCCGAGATCACCGCACGGGCGGCTGCCAGCTTCGAACCGGTCGGGCGGTCGGTGGCCACGGCGCGCGCGTTCGTCCGCGACACCCTCCAGGGCTGGGGGCACTCCGACGTCGTCGACGACGCCGTCGTCCTCACCAGTGAGCTCGTGACCAATGCGGTGATCCACGCCGGCACCGCCGCCGAGGTGCTCTGTCTGCGCACGGGCGAAGGCGTACGGGTCGAGGTCGCCGACCGCTATCCGGAGCGCGAGATCCCCATGCAGGGCGGCAGCAGAGCCGTCCACCCCGACCGGGAGAACGGACGCGGACTACTGCTCTGCGCCGCGCTCGCCTCGCGCTGGGGCGTCGAGTACACGCCGACGCACAAGCACGTCTGGTTCCAACTCGACCTGCCGCAGCGCGCCGTGGGCACCCGCTCCGCCGGCCCCGTCCTCCCCGTCGACCTCCTCCCCGTCGCCGACGAGCGCGTCCGCGTCGCCGTCGTCCAGATCGACCGCAACGGCGCCATCGGCTCCTGGAACGACGACGCCGAACTCCTCTTCGGGTACGCGGCCGACCAGGTGCTCGGCAAGCCCCTCGGCGACCTCGCCGCCTGGCCGCACACGCCCGGCATCGGCACCGGTCTCGCCGAGGCGCTCCAACTCTCCCGCTGGGAGGGGAGCTACGGCGTCCGCGGCACGGACGGCCGCGTCGTCCCCGTCTACGCCTCGCACCTCCGCGTGCGCGGCACCCGGGGCGAGGCCTCGACCGTCTGCCTGCTGGTGCGCGACTACGAGCGCGCCGTGCTCCAGACGCCGACGCGCGCTGCCGCGGCGGACGGCGCCGGCCACGACAACCGCAACGCCGATCCCTTCGAGGTCTTCATCGGCTCCCCGGCCCCCGACGACCTCGACGGCCTGCTCCAGCGCACGGTCGAACGCGCCCGCGACATGCTCGACGGCGACGCGGCGTTCCTGCTGCTGGCCACCGACGACGAGACCGAACTCGAGGTTCGGGCCACCACCGGACTCCCCTCGGCCCGCCAGCGCTTCGCCCGGGTCCCGGTCGAGGCGGGCACGGGACGCTACGGCTCGGCCCGGATGCCGGCCGTCCACGAGGACCTCACCGCGGTCCCCGGAGCCGTCCCCCTCCTCAGCGGCACCGGGATGCGGTCCGTGGTCACCGTCCCGCTCAAGGTCGAGGGCCGGCTCACCGGCTCCCTGGGCGTCGCCGCCGAGTCCTCGGGCCGCTACTCCAACGAGGAGGCGCTGCGCCTGCAGTTCGCCGCCGACCGCATCGCGCTCGCGGTCGAGTCCGCGCGCCTGGGCGAGTTGGAGCGGCTGCGCCGGGGTTCCCTCAGCTTCCTCGTCGAGGCCTCGGACCTGCTGGCGGGCACGCTCGACCGCGACCAGACGCTGGCGCTCATGGCCCAGATGACGGTGCCGACGCTCGCCACCTGGTGCGCCGTGTACACGATCTCCGACCAGTCCTCCGAGCCGTACCTCTCGTACGTCCTCCACGAGGACGAGGAGCGCATCGACGGGCTCAAGGCCCTGCTCGCCAAGATCGAGCCGCCGGACCCGGTCCCGACGCCCGGCGCGCGTGTGTGGACCGCCCCGGCCGAGGCCGCTCACCAGGCCGCCCTGCGCACGTCGATGCGTGAACTCGGCCTCGGCGCCGCCCATGTCTCGTCCGGCATCGGCACGACCCTGGCCACTGCTTCCGCGGTCGGCGGCGAGACCGTGGTCCTCCCTCTCGTCGCCCGGAACCGCGTCATCGGCATGCTGACCCTCGGCAAGCCGTCCGACGACCACTTCCGCCAGGAGATCCTGGAGCTCGCCGAGGACCTGTCCCGCCGGGCCGCCCTCGCCCTGGACAACGCCAGGCTCTACTCCGAGCGCACGGCCATCAGCCAGTCGCTGCAGCGCAGTCTGCTGCCGCCGGGCCTGCCCCAGGTGCCGGGCGTCGAGGTGGAGGTCATCTACCGCGCGGCCGGTGAGGGCAACGAGGTCGGCGGAGATTTCTACGACCTCTTCCCCATCCGCGACGGGGCGTACGGCTTCGCCATCGGCGACGTCTGCGGAACGGGCCCGGAGGCCGCCGCGGTCACCGGCCTGGCCCGGCACGCCCTGCGTCTGCTCGCGCGGGAGGGCTTCGGCGGCCCGGCGGTGCTGGAGCGGCTCAACGCGGCGATCCTCGACGAGGGTGCCCGCAGCCGCTTCCTCACCCTGCTGTACGGCGAGCTGTGGCCCCAGGAGGACGGCTCGGCGTTGCTGAAGGTCGTCTGTGCCGGACACCCGCTGCCGCTGCGACTGCGCCAGGACGGCTCGGTGGAGCCCGCGGCCGAACCCCAGCCGCTGCTGGGCGTGATGGAGGACCTGGAGCTGTACGAGCAGACGGTCACCCTCGACCCGGGTGACGTCCTGCTCTGTGTCACCGACGGTGTCACGGAGCGCCGTGAGGGCACGCGCATGCTCGGGGACGACGGTCTGACCGACGTCCTGACGACGTGTACGGGCCTGACGGCCGGCGCGGTCGCGGCACGTGTTCTGCGCGCGGTCGAGCGTTTCGCGGCCGAGCCCGCCTCGGACGACATGGCGATCCTCGCGATGCGCGTCCCGGAACCGCACGCCAACTGACGGAAACGCGGACACGAAGAAGGCCCCCGCCGTGAGGCGAGGGCCTTCTTCCGTACGGAGCCCCCAAACGGAATCGAACCGTTGACCTTCTCCTTACCATGGAGACGCTCTACCGACTGAGCTATAGAGGCCTGTTGCCTCTGTGCGGTCTCCCGCCCGGCAACGGAATGAAGCATACCCCGAACTGACGTGTGCTCCTAATCCGTCAGACGGCGGCCTCGGACGACTTCCTGAGTCTGCGTCAGCGGTGAGAATTCCCGCTCCCTGGCCGGCTCCGGGTGAGGCGCCGGGGCCGGTTCGGGGCAGCGGTCCCGGTAACGCAAAAAAGCCTCAACCCCCGGGTGAAACCCGGGGGTTGAGGCTAAAAATTGTTCGGCGGTGTCCTACTCTCCCACAGGGTCCCCCCTGCAGTACCATCGGCGCTGAAAGGCTTAGCTTCCGGGTTCGGAATGTAACCGGGCGTTTCCCTAACGCTATGACCACCGAAACACTATGAAGATGTCGAACCGGCCGACCACCACGTGGTCTCGGCATGTTCGTTACTTCAGAACTAACACAGTGGACGCGAGCAACTGAGGACAAGCCCTCGGCCTATTAGTACCGGTCAACTCCACCAGTCACCTGGCTTCCATATCCGGCCTATCAACCCAGTCGTCTACTGGGAGCCTTACCCCATCAAGTGGGTGGGAGTCCTCATCTCGAAGCAGGCTTCCCGCTTAGATGCTTTCAGCGGTTATCCCTCCCGAACGTAGCCAACCAGCCATGCCCTTGGCAGGACAACTGGCACACCAGAGGTTCGTCCGTCCCGGTCCTCTCGTACTAGGGACAGCCCTTCTCAAGACTCCTACGCGCACAGCGGATAGGGACCGAACTGTCTCACGACGTTCTAAACCCAGCTCGCGTACCGCTTTAATGGGCGAACAGCCCAACCCTTGGGACCGACTCCAGCCCCAGGATGCGACGAGCCGACATCGAGGTGCCAAACCATCCCGTCGATATGGACTCTTGGGGAAGATCAGCCTGTTATCCCCGGGGTACCTTTTATCCGTTGAGCGACGGCGCTTCCACAAGCCACCGCCGGATCACTAGTCCCGACTTTCGTCCCTGCTCGACCCGTCGGTCTCACAGTCAAGCTCCCTTGTGCACTTACACTCAACACCTGATTGCCAACCAGGCTGAGGGAACCTTTGGGCGCCTCCGTTACCCTTTAGGAGGCAACCGCCCCAGTTAAACTACCCATCAGACACTGTCCCTGATCCGGATCACGGACCCAGGTTAGACATCCAGCACGACCAGAGTGGTATTTCAACGACGACTCCACCTGAACTGGCGTCCAAGCTTCACAGTCTCCCACCTATCCTACACAAGCCGAACCGAACACCAATATCAAACTGTAGTAAAGGTCCCGGGGTCTTTCCGTCCTGCTGCGCGAAACGAGCATCTTTACTCGTAGTGCAATTTCACCGGGCCTATGGTTGAGACAGTCGAGAAGTCGTTACGCCATTCGTGCAGGTCGGAACTTACCCGACAAGGAATTTCGCTACCTTAGGATGGTTATAGTTACCACCGCCGTTTACTGGCGCTTAAGTTCTCAGCTTCGCCCGGACGAATCCAAGCTAACCGGTCCCCTTAACGTTCCAGCACCGGGCAGGCGTCAGTCCGTATACATCGCCTTACGGCTTCGCACGGACCTGTGTTTTTAGTAAACAGTCGCTTCTCGCTGGTCTCTGCGGCCACCCCCAGCTCAGAGTGCAAGACTCATCACCAGACGTGGCCCCCCTTCTCCCGAAGTTACGGGGGCATTTTGCCGAGTTCCTTAACCATAGTTCACCCGAACGCCTCGGTATTCTCTACCTGACCACCTGAGTCGGTTTAGGGTACGGGCCGCCATGAAACTCGCTAGAGGCTTTTCTCGACAGCATAGGATCATCCACTTCACCACAATCGGCTCGGCATCAGGTCTCACCCTCCATGAGAGACGGATTTGCCTATCTCTCGGGCTACACCCTTACCCCGGGACAACCACCGCCCGGGCTGGACTACCTTCCTGCGTCACCCCATCGCTTACCTACTACCACCTTGGGTCAGCGGCTCCACCACTCCGACCTCGTCCGAAGACTCAGCCGGCGGCTTCACGGCCTTAGCATTAATGGGCTCGATATTGGGCGTTTCAAAGCGGGTACCGGAATATCAACCGGTTGTCCATCGACTACGCCTGTCGGCCTCGCCTTAGGTCCCGACTTACCCTGGGCAGATCAGCTTGACCCAGGAACCCTTAGTCAATCGGCGCACACGTTTCTCACGTGTGTATCGCTACTCATGCCTGCATTCTCACTCGTGAACCGTCCACAACTCGCTTCCGCGGCTGCTTCACCCGGCACACGACGCTCCCCTACCCATCACGATCCCCGTTGGGGGTACATATCGCAATGACACGACTTCGGCGGTACGCTTGAGCCCCGCTACATTGTCGGCGCGGAATCACTTGACCAGTGAGCTATTACGCACTCTTTCAAGGGTGGCTGCTTCTAAGCCAACCTCCTGGTTGTCTCTGCGACTCCACATCCTTTCCCACTTAGCGTACGCTTAGGGGCCTTAGTCGATGCTCTGGGCTGTTTCCCTCTCGACCATGGAGCTTATCCCCCACAGTCTCACTGCCGCGCTCTCACTTACCGGCATTCGGAGTTTGGCTAAGGTCAGTAACCCGGTAGGGCCCATCGCCTATCCAGTGCTCTACCTCCGGCAAGAAACACACGACGCTGCACCTAAATGCATTTCGGGGAGAACCAGCTATCACGGAGTTTGATTGGCCTTTCACCCCTAACCACAGGTCATCCCCCAGGTTTTCAACCCTGGTGGGTTCGGTCCTCCACGAAGTCTTACCTCCGCTTCAACCTGCCCATGGCTAGATCACTCCGCTTCGGGTCTAGAGCGTGCAACTCAAACGCCCTGTTCGGACTCGCTTTCGCTACGGCTTCCCCACACGGGTTAACCTCGCTACACACCGCTAACTCGCAGGCTCATTCTTCAAAAGGCACGCAGTCACGAGACGCGCAAAGCACGTCCGACGCTCCCACGGCTTGTAGGCACACGGTTTCAGGTACTATTTCACTCCGCTCCCGCGGTACTTTTCACCATTCCCTCACGGTACTATCCGCTATCGGTCACCAGGGAATATTTAGGCTTAGCGGGTGGTCCCGCCA